>UQGG01000031.1 GCA_900540475.1 uncultured Robinsoniella sp.
TAATGTCAACACAGTTGACAGTGCAAGAACGGATGATAATTTGATGAATTTCTGTGTGTGGTTTTGAAGGTATATGCATGTAAGCAGCTAATGGTAGCTGCTTTTTTTGTATAAATTAAATAAGCAAGTAAAATGAGGCAGACATGAATGAAGAAGGCAGCCAGCCATGAACGATAATTAAAGATTACAAGAAATAAGCCGGTGAAATTTTACATAAACTTTATATAAAACAGGACTAAAATTAACAAATCCCATGTAAAATATAGACATAATAAAGTTACGAAGTAAATGTCATAATAAAGTGGGAGGGAAATATGCAGGTGATATTAGGGTTTGTTTTAATGATAATTGGAATTTCTTATTGCACAGAGTCCATTTTTTCAACGCATAAACGTGCATTCAGACTTGTAAAACAGGTTGATCGAAATGAGTATTTTTCGTTTTGTGCAAGAATATTTTTTGTATCATCATTTTTTGTATTCCTGGCGAAGATTGCTTATCTGGCGGAAGCTATTTCCTACCAACAGAATATATACTTTGTTTTGGGGATATGTATTATAGGAATTGTACTGGTGTTGTTTACGAATAAAAGGAAGACAGGTATGTTTTTTCTTGTTAACACCATCCATGGTGATCAAAATAAATTGTATGTGGGTAAAAATGCATTAGAAAAATGAATAAAAAGTGCTGAAGTAAAAATCGACACTTTAGAGCAGTCTGAGAGAAGTTGAACAGCTTCTCTTTTTTGCTCATCCGGCGGAAGACCGCCGGACAGAGTGATCCCGGTCAGTAATTGCAGTGTTAATGTATAACTTAATTCTTAGCAGTATTCCAGTTCCAGCACCGCAGCATCGCAGCCGGGAAGCACCTCGGCATCTCCATAGTGTACTTTGCGGATCCGCCAGCCCTCAGCCAATTTAAGACTGGCTTGCTGGCTGCCGGCGGAGTAATTGACCAAGACGGCATAAGTCTGTTTACCGAGATGCTCGGTGATACCAATATATGGGCAATCTGTCTTAACCAGACTGTTTTCCGTCTGTGCCCTAAAAATCTTCTGATAAATCAGCTCATAGGAGCGGTCAAAAGCATTGCTTTTACTTAACAACATCTGTTCCAACGGAAAGTTAAGATAATATACGGCACCCTTTTGGTAGCGGTTCACAGATAGAACAGGTCGGTTCTGGGTGTCCGTTGCGAGAATATCGGCACCGGATGGCATGAGCTCAAGGTGTTTTTTTTGCTGAAACGGCAGTCTCACTCCATCCAGAATAAGGTAGTCGCCGTTTTCAGGGAAAGCACTGTCGGTGATATGCATTCCGGTCAGCTCTTCAAATTCAGTCAGAAAGGCATCCTGATTGGAAATATAAAGTGTGCTTCCGGCGGATACTTTCTGGCGCAGCTCCTGATAACGTTCCATTGGCATAACATGGGTTCCGGTAATGGAGGGCAGGAGATAGGTATCGGAATCCGGTATCTTTTCATTTGCATCATGAAAAACAATATTCAAACCAGCCTGCTTAGCCAGAATATAGCTCATATAACCAACACCCCAATGATCCTGGTCTTTTGTCAGAAGGCACACCGCATCTTTTTTGGATTCAGCGAGACTGATTCCGCTTTCTGTCAGCCACTCACCGAACTTTTTCATTTCCAGCAGAGCCGGAGAACCTTCTTTTTGCGGTGTCAGCAGACCAAGTTCACGTTCACACATATTCCAGCTGTAAGGCGCAGTGGTCAGATGGGTCTGATCGTGAGCACACCACCACATAACGCCGGGAGCTCCGGCGGCCCAGTTTGAGAATAAATTGACACGCATGAAGTCTGCAGCAGCCTGTTCATCACAGATCATCGGTCCCATTGTACCCAGCTCTTCAACCAGGCAAGGTTTATGTCCCACACTACTATAGAGAGTAGTTTCAGCAGTAGCATGAAGCAGCGGACGAATTGAACGCATCTTGTCCAGTGAGCAGTGCAGAACCCAGAGTGGATATGGATGTGTGGTCAGGATATCGGTATTTTCGGCTTGTCCCTTGATTGTAAATCCCTCATTCAGTTTGAGTGAATGCATTCCGGAAATGATCTTCCGACCAGGGTCGGCAGAACGAATGGCATTGGAGATGATCATCGTCCAGTTTTCAGCGATATCAGCGGATGCGGTATCGCCCATACAATTACACTCATTTCCCAGATCCCAGGCATAGATAGCCGGATGGTCTTTCATCCGGGAGATAAATCCGCGGATAAATTTCTGTCCAAGCAAAAGCGCCAGCGGATTGGTAAAAATATCTTTACCATATAATGCAGAAGGAATAAATAAACGCCCACTCATCCAGCCGGTCAGAAGACCAACGATTAATTTCAATTCGTATTTGGCAGCCAGCTCACAAAATTCTCTGAAATGATTCATCATTTCTTCATCTAAATATTCAGGATTGTCAGAGATCTTTCCATTTCCCATCCGATATTCATAAAGAGCGCCTTTTTCGGTATAAAGAGGCATGACCGGCTGAAAATCACGCCAGTTGGGAAACACTCTGAGATAATGAATACCATTTTGCGATAATACCTTTAAATCATCCTCTACCTCTCCTGGGTTCCAGTTGATCCACATCTCTGTTCCGGCATGAGAAGCCCAATAATTACAGCCTAAAATAAAATCCATATAATCCTCCGTTCCAGAGCCTGTTTGAAAATTTATTCCTGCCAGGTGCACGCCCCACTTCGAGGTACATTAGCTCCAAATTCAGGTTGCATAGCCCGCTATGCGCCCATAATTT
The DNA here is from genome assembly GCA_900540475.1 of uncultured Robinsoniella sp. Classification (GTDB taxonomy): domain Bacteria; phylum Bacillota; class Clostridia; order Lachnospirales; family Lachnospiraceae; genus Robinsoniella. The sequence goes on from UQGG01000031.1 coordinate 2,778, forward strand.
GAAACTAATCTCCCACAAAGTGTGACGCACAGCTGGCAGAAAGCAATTTTCAAACACGCTATAATAAATAATATACTGTCGCAAAATTTCTACTGTTAAATGATAATACAATCTTTTGGTTTTATTATATTGCCATAGTAGTGATATTCTTCATCACTGAAATTGGCAATAATTGTTTTTCCAGAAGAGAAACACGTTTTTTGTACTTTTCTGTCAGCACTGAGAAATTGATGATCAAGCATTTCATCATAGCACACCTGACCGAGATGGCTGCTTATCTTTTGATAACTATTGGTAAAAGTCTCTTTAAAGGCATTCCACCGATCATAGTCAAGGCTCCACAAAGGGGCTGTGCCATATAAAATATTAAACATGTCCTTTTTCCACCAAATTTCCGGACAGTGATGATTTCCGTCCTCCCACCGCCAGGTGGTGACCACCGCATCATGGTATACTAACTCATAAAGCGGCACCCGGATTTTCTCGTTTACGGAATATTTCAAATAAGCCGGTGCCGCTGTACGGCTTCCCAGCATAGCGGCAGGACGTTCATGGTCTTTCCAGTCGCCCATGTAATAAATACTCCCTGCATCATCGATTTCCGTGTTAAAGAAAGTTCTTTGCAGCGTCATCATTCCCTGTACATAACAACTATGTCCTGAGGCAAAATCAGCGCCGAATTCACCGCCTAGATAAACATCAAATTGATCTTCCAATGTTCTGTAGTGATCCACGATTGCGTTGGCATATCCGGTTCTTGTCAGTGGATGTGTATCATCATAGCATTCATAAAGTCCATTGGCCTGATAGACATCTAAAAAGTAAGTTTCATTCTGGTAAAACTGCCGTTCCATTTCAATTCGCTTCAGCATCTCGGTCCGGATGGCGGCCGGGCAGATATAAGTTCCAAATTGGTTAGAATAGGTGGAACCATCTTCACGTTTTGCGGTCAATTCCTTAAAAAGACCAGGATAAACATTTTTGGCAAGGGGAACCTTCATTAAACGGCCTAGATTTTCCGGCGTTTCTTCCAGGATATCAGTAAACAATTCATACATTCCAGAACCGTAACCAGCAGCCAAAAGTGCCTCATCAAACCCGGCAGACGGGTAGGGCTGATGGTTGGGATCCCAAAATACCAGGGCTTTTTCAATACCGGTTTCTTTAAGCTCATTAATAAACGCATCAGTTCTTGCGTTATCCCAGACAAAAATCTGAACAGCACCCATCATTTTCTTTATGGCTGGCAGATGGGCTGCTCGATCCTGCAGGGTTATCACATCATTTTTCGCCCAGGCATAAGTGCGGTAACACTTGCACTGCGCCACATAACCACCCTCAGAAAAAAATACATAACGGATCCGCCGGTCATATGAAAACTGTTTCTTGGAAGAGAGCCAGACAGTCTCAAAGGTAATCAGCCCATCCTTTTTCAGTACGTCTATCTCAGCATCAAAGGGTGTCTCGTAAATAGCCATATAGCCAGTGCTAAAACTGCCATCTGTCACACCCAGCCATGCCATCCCGGGTCCCCCGGCGCAGTTGTAGATTGGTTGCCTGATCAGGGGATATTCCTGGTCATCAGCCGGTAAAAGCAGGCCTTCACTATCGGTCATAACCATGTAATGCTGTGGATCCGGTGTTTTAAAGGCCGGCGGAAAATGCAAACAATCCATGTGGCAGTCAGCTTCTGCAGATATACTGTATATCAACTCTGCATCCACAAGCTCAATCTTTAGTCGGAAAGGGAAGTCACCCCGAAAAAAAAATGAAAGGGCATTTTCGGATCGTTCGATCTTTTCAGTAATCGGGGGAAGGTGAAAAGGATATTGTTCCCAGCGTTTGCTGCAACGCCTGTCGGATACTGATATTATTCTTGTTTCTGTGTTGTATTCTACAGCTAAAAAATCATTGGTAATAACAAACATATTTTTTCTGTCCTCCTGAATTTCAATATATTTATAGAATAGATACTATGACAGGTCTCTCAAAAAAGTAAGTTTAAATTGGTGCTTTTTGGGATTTTCATGGAATTTATACTGTTGCTTATCATAAACTGATTTGCCCATAACCAGGGAATGATCCGGAGAGATCAAGACCTCCCGGATCACTCAGAGCCAATATGAAAACTGAAAATAAGTTTCAAAATCAAGCATGATCAGTAAAGTATACTTCTGCTTTTTTGTCTGAAGCCTCATAGATTGCTTTTATCACGGAAAGACTTTTCAGGGCTTCCTCACCAGTCACTAAGGGTACATGGTCATTTATTATAGAAGAAACAAAATCTTCATACTGCCGCCGGTGTGCGCCTTCATCGACTCCGAAATTGGGATGGACCTGCGGCTGTTTCCCCAGGAGCCGTTCAAAATCTGGGTATTTAACATCACCTTTTAGATGATAAGAAAAGAGCTGATCGTCTTTAATGATAACGGTTCCTTTCTCGGCAAAAAGACATAGCTGTGATCCCTCACCGGGATAAGCTGCAGTGGTTCCTTCTATTGTTCCGAGACTGCCGCTCAGGAACTCTAAATTTGCAATCCCCACATCTTCGGCTTCAATCTGCTGATGCAAAAGACGGCGGCATTTGGCACTGACACTTTTAACATCCCCGAGTAAATAGAGCAGTAAATCAATATAATGGATGGATTGATTCATTAAAGCACCGCCCCCATCATAGGCCCATGTTCCCCGCCAGGCATTGGCAAAATAATGTTCATCCCGGTACCACAGCGTTCTGGATACTCCCAAGATTATTTTGCCGAGAACCCCTTCAGACATTGCTTTTTCAACTGCCAGGATTGGTTCATCAAAGCGGTGCTGCATGATGATGCTTAATTTCACCTGAGCCCTGTGACAGCTCTGAATCATTTCAGAAGCATTTAGGGTATTGATCTCAATCGGTTTTTCACAGATGATGTGTTTGCCAAAATGAGCAGCTTCCATTGTTACCGTCCCATGTAAACCGGTGGGAAGACAGATCGCTACAGCATCGATCAGGGGATCTTTTAGTAAATCAATGTAATTCTTATAGTACTGGCATTTGTATTTTGAAGATAATTTCAAACCGGCTTGTTCATTGGTGCCGGATACAGCATGTAAGGTGGTATTTCTCAGGGAATGGATGATTTCGGAATGAAGCCCGCCCATCCATCCGCATCCGATAACGCCGAAATTAACTGTTTTCATATCATTCCTCCATATTCCAATCAAAGGCTGCCAGCATTAGATTTTCTTCTTTATGAAGCAGCCGGTCATAGGTTGCCTGGGCGTTCCGGGGGGCGACCAGTTCACTGATCAGGGGTTCCATTAACAGGCGCCCGCTCTGTAGAAAATTGATTATGACTGTTTCATCCTGACCATTGCTTCTAAAATGACCAAAACGGTCCTGATCACTGACTGAACGGAACATCTCATGGGCACCGACGATGGTAATTCCTTTTCGGTGGACATCCTGGTAGAAGTTGATTTCCTGAGTTAATCCCCTGGTGGATCCAAGCAGCACAACTGTACCCAGAGGTTTGACGATTTTTAATGCCGTATGGATTGCTGCGGGAGAACCTGTGGCCTCAATGACCACCTCAAACTGATTATAAAATACAGGATCTTCAGCATTTTCTACGACTGTTAAAATATTGCACCGGGCTGCCAGGGAGCGGCGCCATTTTATAAAGTCAAATCCGGTAACATTAGCAGCACCGGCAATATGCAATAGTTGGGCGGCTAAATTACCAATTGCACCCAACCCTAATACAGCCGCATTGTCACCTAATTGGAGATCCGCTTTGCGCACTCCCTGTAAAGAGATAGAGGCAAGCCGGTATGCAGAAGCTGATTTTAAAAAGTTTTGCTGAATGGGAATACATTCGGAAGCATTTGTGATAAAATGTGAACAATGCAGTGCCCTGGCCGCAATGCAAGTGCCGATTTCAAGGCCGGTAACCTCGCTTCCTTTTGCGATGATACGGCCGGTACAGCTATAGCCGGGGTAGTACGGATATTCACCGGGTGTATTTTCCATGTGATTCAGCCATGCCAGCTCTGTACCGGGCGAAATGGTACTATAAACTGTTTGAATCACTACTTCGTCTTTCTGCGGCTGTGTAAGTGAGAAGTTTTCTAACATGACATGTCCTTGTTCATAACCTTTGATTCGTTGAGCAATCATTTTAATCCTCCTGTAGTTATATTTATACAGAGATTATATGAGCAGCACTGGGTAAATTGGAATGTCATACCAGTAGATAAGCATGTCCATTTTATATATCAGGAGGTCATTATGGATAAGGATTATATGTATGAGTTGATTCAAAATGGAAAAACAAAAATAGTAACTTATGGTTTTATCGAACATCCAAAGAACTTTTCCATTCAAAAAGCAATTCATGATTTTGATGTATTATATACGGTAAAGGGGCACTACAGCATTACGATTAATAAACAGCAGTATACAGCCAGACAGGACGATGTATTTGTGGTGCCGCCGGGGAGTGAACTGTCTTTGAGCGCGAAAGAAGATTCACAACAGTTTTTTTTCCATTTTATAGTTGAAGATAAGAATGGAAGACTACTTGGGGCTGATTTTGCTGATTATCATTATTCGCAGAGTTCAGAGTCAAAGCTGATTATGCTGTATCAGCAATATATTCAGGAAAATATCGAAAAAAAGCAAGAACTGGCATCCTATGTGGTTCTGCTTCTGAAATTGATCTTAATTGAAATGCTGAATCAATATACAAACAATCATTTAGCAGCGATATCAGGAAACGAAGAAATACTTCCGGATTCTGTTAGCTGTGTTTTAAATTATATTCACCAAAATCTAAATCGGGAATTGACATCGGCGAGACTTGCTCAGATAGCCGGCTATAATGCAGTTTATTTTAATTGCTATTTTAAGAAATACACTGGTGTCACACCTTTTATTTATATCAATAATTATCGGATGGAGTATGCCCACCGCCTTGTCTGCGAGACCGGTAAAAGTCTCAGTGAAATTGCGGGATTGATTGGGTTTTCGGATCAGTTTTCCTTTTCTAAGAAATTCAAAAAGTATTTTGGCACATCTCCGTCTAAGATGCGGGATACAGATATTTAAAAACAGAGACAGCCCTCTAAAGGAGTAAAAATTTTAAATAACCAGGAAATGTATTCAATTTATACCCCCAGTTTTATATACTTTTCTGGGGTTTTTTGCTATGCTTGTTTTGATTTTAAGAAGAGAAATAAAAAGCAGAGGAGGAAGAACAGATGAAAGGCAGGTTAGTAGAAACAGATCAGTGGATCGAAGAAACTATTTTTAAGATTCGGGAAAAGATGGCATGGGTCAGTGAGAAAAACAAAAATAAGATTCCTTACACAACTGATGCAAATGGTAATTACGACGACCGTTCCATAAAAAACGATGCGTGGGGACCGGATGAAGGTTTATGCTGGTGGACGAATGGATTTTGGGGCGGCATGATGTGGCTGCTCTATCAGGATACCAAAGACGAGAGGTATGCAGATTATGCAAAATTATCAGAAGCAAAAATGGAAAAGTGTTTTAACCTTTATGAAGGACTGCATCATGATGTCGGTTTCATGTTCATGCCGACTGCAGTGATGGATTATCGACTGACTAAAAATCCAAATTCAAGGAAAATTGGAATGCATGCCGCCAGTCTTCTTGCGGGCAGATTCAATCCTGCTGGCAATTTTATCAGGGCCTGGAATGACAATACAGAAGACAACAAAGGTAAGGCGATTATTGATTGTATGATGAATCTTTCTTTACTATACTGGGCATCAGAAGAAAGCAAAGATCCACGGTTTAAGAATATCGCAGTAAGGCATGCCGCAATGGTCAAGAGTCAGTTTGTCCGTACCGATGGCTCCGTCAGCCACATCGTGATATTTGATCCGGAAACAGGCGCCAGGAAAGGGAGTATTGCCGGGCAGGGGTATGCCGAGGATTCCGCATGGACGAGAGGACAGGGCTGGGGGATTTACGGGTTTATGGTCAGTTATATTCATACCGGGGAAAAAGAATATTTAGAAACCGCCAGAAAAATAGCAGATTACTGTATTTCTAAGTTACCGGAGAACGGTATTATTCCAATTGACTTTGTGCAGCCGCCGAAACCGCAGTGGGAAGATTCATGCGGTGCCTGCATTATCGCTTCTGGTCTGCTGGAACTGGTAAAGGCTCTTCCCAAAGAGAAAGGAAAGATATATCAGGAAGCGGCAATTAAGATATTAAAGGCAATTAAGGACTGCAGAACTAACTGGACCAGAGAATGCGATGGAATTGTAGAGAATTGTTCCACCGCGTATCATTGGGGGGAAAAGCATATTTACATGTCTTATGCGGATTACTTTTTTATGGAAGCTATTTATAAACTAAAAGGAATTGGACGATTTATCTGGTAAAAATATACCAGAGGAAGGGAAGAAGATGGATTTACACAGTAAAAAAGATTTCAGAGACTTGTTATTAAAGATAGAACGACCGCTTATTACGTTGTATACAAAGGAAAAAGCAGGTCTTGTCCTTGGCAGCACCAAGGCGGCTTACGGTCGGCATACGATTAAAATGGAAGCATTCTCAAGGCAGCTTTGGGGGCTGGTACCTTTCTGGTCCGGCGGCGGAAACGATCCGGTGTTTGAAGAAATCTACCGAAAAGGGCTGGCAGCCGGCACGAATCCGGAAAGTGATGAGTACTGGGGCGGCTTTTGGGATGGCGACCAACGATTTGTAGAGATGGCAGCAATCGCTTATGGATTGATCATGGCTCCGGAGAAGCTGTGGATACCATTAAACGAACAAGAACAGGATAATCTGGCGAAGTGGTTAGATGGGATCAATCATTATCAGCTCCCCCAATGCAATTGGGTATTTTTTGCAATTCTGGTCAATATGGCATTGAAAAAATGTAATAAACCATACAGTCAGGAAAAAATGGAATATTATTTGGAGCTGGCAGAAGATTACTATCTGGGCGAGGGCTGGTATCAGGATGGAGCTTCTGAACAAAAAGACTATTATATATCTTTTGCCATGCATTTTTACAGTCTTTTATATGCCAGGGTGATGGAAAGAGAAGACCCGGTACGTAGTCATTTATTTAAGGAGCGTGCAGCGGTATTTGGCAGACAGTTTATATACTGGTTTGATGAGGAAGGAGCAGCCATACCTTATGGACGTTCCATGACGTATCGGTTTGCCCAGGTAAGCTTTTTTAGTGCCTGCCTGATGGCGGGTGTCTATCCGTTTTCGGTTGGACAGATGAAGGGGCTGATCGTAAGACATCTGCATTACTGGATGGAAAAACCAATTTTTGACAGAGATGATATCCTGACGATCGGTTATGGTTATCAGAATCTGATCATGAGTGAAATTTATAATGCGCCGGGTTCTCCTTACTGGGCACTGAAGACATTTGCAGTGCTTATGCTTCCGGATGAGCATCCCTTTTGGGAAGCAAAAGCAGAGGTTATGCCAAACCTGGAAACGCAGATTACCCTGTCGTATGCAGAAATGCTGATTCATCGTTACCCACATCATACAACGGCATTTGTACCGGGCAAACACAGTCCAAATGATTTGGGACATGCAACAGAAAAATATGGGAAGTTTGCCTATGATACACGATTTCCCTTTCATGTGTCGAAGTCGGCATACACCCTGCGCGATGCGGCGCCGGATAGTATGCTGGCGTTTCTGATCGATGATATTGTGTATGTTCGCAGAAACTGTAAAGAGTATCAAGTTACTGACGAAAACGTGGTATCAGTCTGGAGTCCGTTCCCGGGAATTATGGTAAAGACGATTATCACACCGACGAAGGAGGGGCATATCAGGATACATCAAATAGAAAGTACGCACGAGTGCCTGGCTTATGACTGCGGCTTTGCAGTAGAAGCAGATATGCCTTTAGAGGAAACCGTAGAAAGAGCGGACAATGCTATGGCAAAAAATGCTGATGCGGTCTGCGAAGTGATGCTGATGGAAGGGGACGGCGTTGGAACGATTATTGATGCTGCGCCAAATACTAATTTAATGTATCCCATATCAAAGATTCCTGCTATCTGTTATCAAATTTCTAAAGGGAGGACAAAGATTGTGACCCGCGTGAGAGCAGAGGTGCTTTGAAAGTAAGCTGAAAGTTAAAAATCGTGACTTTAAAATAACGACATTTGTTTGAAATGGATAACAAATGTCGTTATTTTTCTGTAGATTGTACATAATCCCCAGGGGTATCGCATTTTAACTAGTAGGAGCTAAAAGAATATGTTATATTTTGAGCAATAAATTTCATAAATGGAAAGGAGAAAGAAGTGAAAAAAATCAAAGGATTTACGAAAGAAGTAAAAAGAAACTGGCTGCTGTTTCTAATGCTTGTACCCGCACTCGTATATTTTGCAGTATTCTGCTACGCACCAATGGGAGGAATCATACTGGCATTTAAAAAATTCAATTATAATTTGGGGATTTTTAATAGCCCGTGGGTTGGACTGCAGAATTTTAAATTCCTTTTAACGGGGGGAGTACTATGGAGAATAACCAAAAATACAGTACTATTTAATATTGCATTCATAGTCGTTGATGTTGTTTTTCAAGTGGGACTTGCGATCTGTCTGAATGAGATAACCCATAAATGGTTTAAAAAGTTAAACCAGTCATTAATGTTTCTGCCGTATTTCATCTCCTATGTATTGTTGCAGACACTCATATATGGAATCTTTAATTATGAGTATGGAATTTTAAATAATATCCTGCAGGCAATGGGACGCGAACCATTTAATGCTTACACAGATGCCGGAGTTTGGAAATACATTTTAGTATTCTTCTATGAATGGAAGGGAATTGGCTATGGTGTGGTGGTGTATCTGGCAGCAATCACCGGTATTGACGGTTCGTTATATGAGGCAGCCAGAGTGGATGGAGCCACAAAATGGCAGCAAATCAAGAAAATCACACTGCCCTTACTTAGACCGACTGCTGTTATTCTGACACTTTTAGCAGTAGGCCGGATCATGAAAGGCCAGTTTGAATTGTTCTATCAGGTCGTCGGAACGAATGGAGCTATATATAAAGCAACAGATATCATTGATACTTATGTGTTCCGTTCTATTACGCAGACCTTTGATCCGGGAATGGCAACGGCGGCGGGCTTGTATCAGTCGATATTCGGTTTTGTATTGATTATGGTGGTCAATAAGATAGTGAAAAAGATTGAGCCTGATTATGCCTTGTTTTAGGGAGCTGGTGAATGAAAACACATAGATAGGAGTTAAAATGGAAGAAAAAACATCATTTATTAAGATATTATCATACATTGCTGTGGTGGGCGTTGCGATCATATGTCTGGCACCCTTTTGGCTGATCGTAGCAGGTTCTTTTTCAAGTGAGAGTGATATCATTAATTATGGATATTCACTTTGGCCGAGAAATTTTTCACTGGCGTCTTACCAGCTGGTGTTTCAAATACCATCAAAGATCATTGACGCATATAAGGTATCGATTACCGTTACGGTAGCAGGTACAACTACCAGCTTGCTGATCACTGCTATGACGGCTTACGTATTGATGCGAAAAGACTTTAAATATCGAAATCAGATTGCCATGCTGTTCTACTTTCCGACAATATTCAGCGGTGGAATGCTTCCCTCATATTTGCTGATATCAAAATATTTAGGATTGAAAAATAATATTCTGGCACTTATTTTACCGGGACTTTTGTCTGCATGGAATATATTTATGATGCGCAATTTTATGAGAGATATTCCCGACTCACTGATGGAATCTGCGAAATTAGATGGCGCAAACGATTTTCAGATTTTCAGCAAGATTTACCTGCCGCTGTCAAAGGCGGGACTTGCTACGATCGGACTCTTTATAGCTCTGGGGTACTGGAATAACTGGTCGGATGCTATGCTCTACATGGATAAGCCGGCAATGTATCCTCTACAATATCTGCTGTACTCAATGCTTGCCAGTATGAAGGGAATTCAACAGGCAGCAGCACTGGCCGGGATTGCGATGCCTGCAATGCCGACAGAAACCTTTAAAATGGCAATGGCATTGGTAACAACAGGACCTATTTTGCTGGTTTATCCTTTTGTTCAGCGTTATTTTGTAAAAGGAGTTACGATTGGAGCGGTTAAAGGGTGATTTAGACACAAGTCCGTTTACATAAATGTTGGTTTCACTTAAAATATTATATAGATCAAACAAAAAAGAATGGGAGGATTTTAAAATGAGAAAACAAAGATTAATGGCGGCTGCACTGGCTGGAGTTCTATTTCTGTCCGGTTGCCAGAGTGCTGCAGGGGGAACTTCTCCATCAACTAATTCTTCGGAAACACAGTCACAAGATTCAAATTCACAAGGTACAGATGCGGCAGCGACAGGAGAGGGTTATCAGATACCGGCGGATTGGGATATCAGTGAGCCGGTTAATTTAAAAGTTTACTGTATTGGCGATGAAGGCGGTATCTATGCCGATGATATGCTGGAAAACATGAACAAAATTCTAAAAGAGCGTATCAATGCCACGATTGAGCCGGTCATGGTCTCATGGGGAGAATATCAGCAGAAGCTGCCACTTGTATGGACGGGCGGTGATAATTATGATCTGACCTATGTAGCCGACTGGACTGGTTATACGACGGAGAGTACCAAGGGACCATTTTATAAAATGGATGAACTATTGCCCGTATATGCTCCCAAAACTTATCAGGAACTTTTGGAAAAAGATATTTGGCCGTATTGTGAAGTTGAGGGGAATATCTATATGGTTCCGGGGATAACAGATGAGTGTCAGTCACATTTTTATGTTTACAGAGAGGATTTGAGAAAGAAATATGACTGCCCTGAAATTGTTGATCTGGCAACTTTTGAGACTTATCTGGACGCCATTAAGACCAATGAGCCTGAGATGTTTCCGATCCTTCAGGAAGGTTCACAGAATATGCTTTGGTGGATGTTCCTGTATGAGAATGACTGGGGCAGACCTGTTGACGGACCTGGCGGGGTACTGACATATAAGATGACAGAAGGAAAAGAAGTATTTGATGTTACCCAAACAAAAGAGTATCAGGCGTTCACTGAAAAAATGCGTGAATGGTATGAGAAAGGGTATTGGTCTCAAAGTGTAATGGCTGAAACAACGGCGATTCGTGATCAGTTTTATGCCGGCAAAACGGCTGTATGCATGGACAATTATCATGGCGCTAATGAAATGTATATAAGAAACAGTGTGGACAACCCTGATTGGGAGTTGGGACTGTTTGAGATTGAGGGAGATACCAAAGTAGAAGGCATGTCGCCTACAGGCAATGGAATGGCTATTAGCGCAAACAGTAAGAATCCTGAAAGAGCAATGATGTTCCTGGAACTGTGTCATCAGGATGAAGCGGTTTACAATTCGATTCTATATGGAATTGATGGAGTCACCTATATTGATAACGGCGATATGACAACAAGTACACCGTCAGACAAGGATCCCACAAGCTTAGCCGGAAGGAACATTGGAATGGGAATCAATGATTACAAATTCATGAAAGGAACCAGAGAGGACTGGCCATATCTGAAGGAAGTTAAGGAAAAGCTTAAGGCAAAAACAGTTATTCCGGCACTGGCGGGCTTTGTTATGAATCAGGATTCAATATCAGCCGAACTGGCAGCATTGAACAGTACCTGCGATGAGTATAAGAAACCGCTGGAAAAAGGTGTTGTAGATCCGGCTGCCGGAATACCTGAGCTGCAGCAGAAATTAAAGGACGCTGGAATTGATAAAGTGAAAGATGAAGTAAACAAACAGTTAGACGCTTATTGGGCAGAGAAAAAATAAGGCTAATGAGCATTGTTCAGAATAGGAAAAACGGATGCACGAGTGGAGGGTGTGTGGTATACTTTACTTAGCGGATAAAAGCAAAGAGGGGGACTCTGATGTGAGATTGTTAAGGAAAATATTTAAAAAAGATGCCCTGTTATATAAAACCGTACTGCTATTTGTACTGGCTACGGCAATCATGATCAGTGTTCTGACCGCTGTGTTCGGAACCTATTTTGAACAAATACTGCAAGAAGAGAAGTTTAACAATGCAAGTAAAAATTTAACCCAGGTTTCAAACATTCTTCAGTTTCGTGAAGAGTATGCACACCGGCTGCTTCAACAGATACAACAGGACAAGGAATTTGAGAAGTTGTTTTCTTCGGGGTATTATGATTCGAATCAGATTATGCAGAGTCTTAACCGGCTTGATTATTTGCGGATGACAATTCCCAATATATTTTCCATTTATATTTATAACCAGGAGGAGGATATTGTTTATAATTCCAGTTCTGTTGCAGCGTCCAGGGTCAATAAAAAGGAATATTTTACGGATCAGGGTTTTGCTGAGATTCTTGGTGATATGGACAAGTATGAAAAAAACAGTCCAATCTTTCGAACGATATCTTCTCCAACTATCATTAACAAAGATTATAGTGTCAATGTATATACCTATATTTTGTATGAACGTTACAACTCCGGAAAGATTAATAATATTGTTGCACTTAATTTTGACGCAGGGTGGATTAAAGAGGGATTGGGATATATCCAAAACCAGGATTTTGCCGCAGAGGACATCAGGATTATTAACAAATCCGGGCAAATTACATATTCCTCCGATAAAAAGGAATTGGGGACTTCTTTTTCAGATGAAAAGATATTGGAGCAGATATTAGCAGAAGGTCAAAGCGGATATTTTGTTACAGAGGATCAGCAACTGGTAACGTATGTTTTTTCTGAGAATCAGGGATATGCCGACTGGATTTTTATGTCAATGAATGATTTTGGTAATATCATGCAGCCTATTAATCATTTGAAACTATTTATATATGGATGCAGTATTCTGCTTTTTCTGATTAGTGTAGTTGGGGTCATTTTTCTATCGGTCAGGTTATATCTGCCGATAAAATCCCGGCTGTCCACAGTGGAAATGCTGGAAATAGAACGACAGAAAAAACTGGTAATGGATCGCCGTTTGTACCTGAAAAAACTGGTTTATGGCAATGCTGGAAGTCTGGAGGAGGAAATAAAAAAACAATTCAAAGAACTGGATATTCAGTTTGGGATAGAGGGGGGTATCTGCCTTTCACTGGTTTCAATTGATTATCTGGACAGCTTTAAGCGAAAATACGGGTATCAGACTTCAGGGATTTTGGAGTCCATCCTGGAAATGACAGAAAAAAGTTTCGGTAAGTATTTTGAAGAAATGTTTTGTGTGGAAATCCAGGAGGGGATGTATGCGGTAGTTATCCGAAGTGCAGAAATTCAGGAGAATAAACATCTGAAATTAATTGGAGAAGTCATTAATGATCTTAACAAGACGTTGGAGGAAAGACTGCAGACCACTATCAGTATATCCGTGAGCCAATATGGAGAATCAGTATCTGAGCTGCCGTTTATGCTTTCAGAAGTTCTGAATGTCCAGGCTAATCGATATCTGCTGGGGTTTGGAACAATCCTCTGTGCAGAAGATATCCTGAAAGAAGAACCGATTCCCTATGAATATCCAAAGGCGGCGGAGAAAAACATTATTACAAATCTGTTTAAGGGAAGGCTTGCGGAAACACTTGATGCTTATGAGGTGTTTTTTCAAGAAATAAAAAAATATTCTGTTGATGAAATTAAGATTTCTTTTTTGCAGCTTTCCTATGCCATTAAATATTATTCTCAGAACACAATGGCGGAACGGTCGAATATCTTGATCGGTTATGAGGATTTTACTGCAAAGATTCAATCATTAAAAACAATTCAGGCGGTAAGCCAATTGTTTTATCATCTATTTGAAGAGATGACCGAGAATATGGAGAATCTGTCCAGAACAAAATATGAGACGTTGATTGAGCAGGTTAAAGAGCGCATTGCAAAGGATTATGGAGATATGAATTTTTCTATTAACGATGCGGCAGAAGAAGCAGGCATATCCGCAGCTTATCTGGGACGTTTATTTAAACGGGTAGTAGGAGTTCCTTTTACGGAATATCTGACCGGATATCGGCTGGATGAGGCATGCAGGCTTTTGCTGAATACTGAGATGACAATCAATGAAATATCAGAAGCTACCGGTTTTACCAATAGTTCGTATTTTTATGTGCTGTTTAGAAAAAACTTGCAGTGTACTCCTAACCAGTACCGGAAAAATACATAATATGCCGATAGTTCCCGGGAGATCAAGGATTTGGTTAGCTATAAAAGCAGAAAGCGCTTCATGCTTAACTTATGAAGTGCTTTCTGTTTTTTAATGAAAGGATTCGATAGCAGTTTTGCTGCAGCCGCAGAGTTTCATTTGTTTTTTCCACTGTTGTTTCATTTCTGGTGTTGTGGTGGCAGTTTCAAATAAACCGGATGCCCCAATAGAGTGCCCCTTATCTTTACCCATGTTATGATAGGGCATAATTTGCACACCTGCCAGTTGGGGATATTGTGATTCCAGACCAGCAATTCCCATAAAGTGTTCCTCTGTATCATTGATACCCGGGATGATCGGACAGCGCAGTATGATCGTTTTACCAAGGGTATACAGGCGATTCAGATTATCCATAATCAATCGGTTGTCAACTCCGGTAAATTTTAGATGTAGTGAGGAAGAGGTTAACTTATAGTCAAACAGGAAACAATCGACCAGCGCAGCAGCTTGTTCTATGACATCCGGATTGACATAACCAGATGTCTCCACGCAGGTATGAAGAGCAGCTTTTTTCGCCTGCTTTAGAAGCGCCAGAGTAAATCCCGGCTGGGCAAATGGTTCACCGCCCGTTATAGTCAACCCACCGCCGCTGGCTGTATAGTAGGCGGTATCCTTTACGACAGTCTCCATTACCTGGGAGACGGTAAGTTCTTGGCCGTAAAGCTTAAGGGCGTCGGCAGGACAACGGTCAGCACAAATACCGCAGGTCTGACAAAGTGTTCGGTCAAACAAGTGCCGGCCGCCGACTAACCGGTGTGCCTGATGCCTGCAGTTATGTACACAGTTTCCGCAGCCGATGCATTTTTCCCGGAAAAAAGCCAGTTGTGATGCCGCTTTCCAGGATTCTGGATTATGGCACCACCGGCAGGACAGGGGGCAGCCCTTTAGGAACACGGCGGTACGGATACCCGGACCGTCATGCAGAGCGCTGCGTTCAATGGAGAGGATGTTACCGGTTAACGATTTTTTATCAGCTAGCATTGTCCACCTCCGCTTAGTAAAGGGTTCGACTGATCAGTTCCTGTTGGATTGCTCTGGAGAGATCTACAAAACGGGCACTGAACCCGCCTACCCGGACGATCAGATTCTGGTAATGTTCAGGATTAGCAAGGGCATTCTCCAGGTCTTCGCGATTCTGCACCGTGATCATGGTCTGGGTTCCGCCACCAGCAAAATAAGCAGCCAGTAAAGACTCAGTCTTGGCTCTTAGGCCTCCAAACATATCTTTGGAAAATTTCATGTTCTGTACAGATCCGGCGTGTTTCTCCGGGCGAAGCTTCACCAGTGAACTCAGCAGTGCGGTGATTCCGTTTTTATCCATACCGCCGGTAGGGTTATTGGCGTTTGCCATATAGGTGAAAGCCAGCCTGCCATCTGCTGAGGCACCGGTCGTGAGACCGAACGTGGTGTTCATAGAATTATTGATAATAACTGCAAGGTATGAGTGCAGCCCCACCTGCTTTGCACAATTTCGAATTGCTGCCGTCACATCCTCATGAAAACGCACCGCAACAGAGTCCGCAGCCTCATCGTCGTTTCCGTATTTAGGAGCCTGAAGCAGCCGCAGCCGTAAATCTTCATATCCGACAAAGTTATTACCCAGTGCCTTGATTAGTTCTTTACGGGAAATGACTTTTTGTTCGTATACAAGCGTCTTAAGAGCCGTCAGACTGTCAGCTGTATTGGTGTTGCCATAACACTCCAGCGTACCACCCAGATAACGTATACCACCGTCAAAGATGGGTTTTCCACGTTTCAGGCAATCATCGAAAAGAGTGCTGAAGATGAGATAGGGAGCATCGGCGGCACATATTTCATATTCCAGCTTTTCCTGCTGTGCCAGCAACAGAATATACTCCTTTAACCGGTTTATAAAGGCAGTGTAAAAAGTTTCAAAGTCCTCACACTTAGCCAGTAGACTGTCCTGACCGTAAACAGATTCATTTAATGCCTGCAGAATGTTGATCGCACCGCTGGGGGTACCGAAACTCTGATTATAAAGCACGTATTCACCACAGCCAAAGGGCACGTATCCGGCGGCGGTTCCCAGATCCACATCAAAGGCAGCTGCGGCAGCCGGAATATTGACATCATCATTATATAGTATTGGAAAAGTAGTGCCTTCGCCGATTACATCAAGGGCCTTTTGATAGACAAGGGGATTCATCCCTTGATGGCAGCGCAGTGTTAGCTGGGGGATCACGTCTTTTAGCTGGCGGGATGCTTCGAGAGCAATCAGGGCAAACCGGTCGGCATCCGGAGCGTTTTCACGGTCAGCACCGCCTAAGATGATGCGGGCATCCCACTGTGTATCCCGTTCGATCATCAGCGACCATAGATTTTTAGTCAGCTTCAGTGCAAATTCCTCGGTAATGACACCGGCATCAACATCTTTTGCATAGTAGCTGCCCAGATATTCATCCATCCGGCCATAGTTAAAGGTACCCGACACCAGATAAAACAAATAGCTAAGCTGCATGGCCTGCCAAAAACTCACTGGCGGGTTGGTGGCCAGCCATTCCAGATTATCTGCCATTACCTCCATTTCTGAACTGCTGTTGGATGCGGCACGGACCTCACCGGCATATTGGTGCAGCAGTTCCTGCAGGCAGCGGAGAACAAAGCTTATGTTGTCATAGAAGTTGGGATTTACTGCGCGTCGGCTGTATGCTTCTTCAATTAAGCCGTTCAGTCCCAGTTTTAGCAGTTTTGCCGGATTCATTTGTGCCCCGCCCATGCGGTAAAGTGGAAAGGCTGCCCCACTTTCTGTACTCATGTCACCCAGAGTGAGATCGGCAAGCTGTTCCTTCGTGTAACTGGCAATGATTTTTTCTTTGGTCGTTTTACCGGACCAGAAGGTGAGCAGTTCATCCAGCTGGTGCCGCTGCTCAATGCCAAAGGCGGGATCGTTATTCAGTTCCAGTACTTGTTCGGTATTGCAGTAATATCCCACTGAACTATCTGGAGCCTGAGGCAGAAATCCGATGGGTGGTGTGGCTTTGCGCCCGGCGAACAGATCCTGCGGGCGTGGCGGCAGCATACAGTACTTAAGCTGAACTTGCTGGCAGCGGGCCTCACGTTCACAGATTGATTTTTTGCTGTATTCCTCATAGGTTTGGGTAAATAAAAGCATGTATTCCAGAGTTAATTTATTAGTCATATCAGATACCTCCTGTTTAAAGCTATTATACTATAGTATTTTGATTTATTTCTACTTGTTGGTTGATCATACTGATGGTATATTGATATTTCGAAATGAAATCAGCTAGAGCCTGTTTGAAAATTCATTCCTGCCATCTGCACGCCCCACTTAGCGGCATATTTGCCCCGAATTCAGGTTACGTAGCCCGCTACGCGCCCTTCATCCGGGACAAATCTCCCACAAAGTGTGACGCACAGCTGCCAGAAAGCAATTTTAAAACACGCTCTAGTGCGGGGGAAGTATAGAAGGAAACTGGATAATTTTAAAAAACTATATCATGGAGAGGGTTGTATGATACAACTGAAAGAAGCAGATATTCTTAATAGAAGGATATATCATTTAGCAGAAACTATTTTAAAAGAAAATACCATCACTTTTTTACATACTCATGAATTCTATGAATTGTTCCTGGTTACCGCCGGAAACCTTGTTCATACGATAAATGGCAGGGAAGTGATGATGAGTGCAGGGACGTTATGCCTTGTCAGACCTGAGGATGTTCACCAGTACCGCAAGGGAGAGTGTCAGCAGACACATTTTGTCAATCTGGCATTTTCAAGGGATACCTTTGACCGGGCGCTTTCGGTGTATGCAAATTACAGCAGCACGGATAAAGGGATTTTTCAAACGGAGCGTATGGTATTGCTGCCTGTAAGACTCAGTCAGGCGCTGCTTGGTAAGCTCACCTGTTTGTCAGGCGATGCGGCAGAGCTTTTTCAGGTTTCACGGGAAGAGGTTTTGATGGGAATCCTGCTTGATAGTTTTTCTTATCTGGGAAATCCCTCCTGTGACAGGACATGGGCACCACAGTGGCTGGTTGACACCTGTGAAGCAATGCGGCATACAGAAAACTATCTGGAAGGACTGCCCCGGTTTGTCGCACTTTCCGGGAAAAGTCAGGAACACTTAACCCGCTGCATGAAAAAGTATTTTGGCATTACACCGTCTGGGTATTTAAATGGGATTCGACTGGATGCAGCTGCCCTGCTGCTGAAAACGACTACGTATACAGTAATAGATATTTTGACAGAATGTGGATTTAATAATGTTTCACATTTTAACAAGCTGTTTAAGAACGTTTATGGAATCAGTCCGATCCGTTATCGTCAGCTTAATCACATGGTCATTAATCCTGTGTGATATATAATGCCGCCCGGCTTATTTACGTCGGGCGGCATTATGGAAAAGAATAGAGTTTAAATTAGTGAACTAGTGTAAATCTATCGATATTACACTAGTTTTTATTTTAATATTTTTTAAAATGGATATAAAGAATAAAAGAATTATTTGGGCAAGCACGAATAATGCAAAAATATTTTTATTCGGAAAAGGAGAAGGTATGATTTATAAGAATACAGAACTTCATGATTGCTATGACATTGTATCCGATGCGTATTCCGGCGAAAAGAAGATGATCCGGGTGCTGTATGGAGATAGGCTGGCTGATGATTTATGGAACATACTCACGGAGGTAAAATATGACTAGCAGACAACGATTATTAAGCGCGTTAAAGGGAGAAAGACCAGACAGAGTCCCTGTAACATTATTTATTCAGTCGCAGGGGCATTTTGTGACCCAGTTGGATCCGGAAGCAGATCCATGGGATTTTGATGCCGCACAGAAGAGAATTATTGACTATCAGAGAAAACTGGGGTTAGATGTTCATGTCAGAATGTTATTCTTTAATTCTCACGAACCGGTATTTGCACATTGGGATTTAATGAACTTTCAGAATGAGACAGAGCACTGGAAGGTAACGATTACAGAAGAAAAAGCAGGGAATATGACAAGGTATCATCATCGTATCAGAACCCCGGAAGGAGATTTAACGCAAAACTTCTGTATGAATGAGACCACTCCCGGCGTCTTTTATTACGGATCCACCGAGCCGCCGATTAAAACGCCAAAAGACTTAAGAATTGCAATGAAATATGAGCCGGAATATTCAGCAGAGATGAAACAGAAAATGAAGGTGAGTGTGGATTCTGTTAAAGAATATCTGGGTGATGATGGAATTATTTCGGCATGGACAAATGGTGGTTTATTTAGTAACATTGCAGGTTTGATCGATCAGACAGAGTTGTACTCGTTATTCCTTGAAGATGAAGAATATTATGAGGAATTAATGGCGTTTGCGAAACAAAGAGTGTTCCGTTATACCAGTGCTGTCCTTGATGCAGGGGTAGATGCTGTCTGTGTCAGAGGAAATGCAGCAGGCGGATTTATTGGAAATCGTTGTTTTGAAGAGTATGTGTTACCTTATGAAAAGGAATATATTGTGTATTGTCAGAGAAATGGTGTTCCGGTTATTTATCACAACTGTGGGCAAGCGATGGGACTGCTTCCCTCTTATTTGAAAATGGGTGCGATGAATATTGAGCCGTGGTCACCGAGGCCGCTTGGAGATTGTGATCTGGATAAGGTGAGGGAAAGTGTAAACGGAGAATTTTCTGTTACAAGTGGTGTGGATCAGGTGAACGTAATAAAAAATGGAGGTGTGGAGGATGTTCGAAAAGCAACATTAGATGCTCTGGAAAAAGGAAAGAGATTCCCGTCCTTCATTATGCAGAACGTTGACTTTCTGGAGTTTGGAACACCACTTGAAAATGTGCAAGAATACGCAAAAACAGCGCTTGCGAATTGCAAGTATCAGGAGATATAGTCTTTGGCCGGATACTCCAGTTAGTGCTTTTCTGCAAAGCCATGTAGACTTTTTATTTTAAATATTAAGAATAAATACAATGTATCCGATTTTGAGTATATTAAAAAGGGGTGTGCAGTTATACTTTTGTTTAGTAACTAATCAATCATATAAATTTAACAAAAATTGGGAGGTAGTAATGTTAAAAGGAATGAAAAAAAGGTCAGTATCTTTATTAATGTCACTTGTTTTGGTAATGTCAGCAATATTTACTCCCGGCATTTTAGCAAAAGGTGCAGAGGCAGAAAGTACAGATGAAACCTTGATTCGAACAGTTACGTTTGAACTGGGTGATACTGCGTTGAGCAGTGAAAACCAAAACGTTTTGGCAGGAACGGTTATTACAGACAATATTTTGGATGGCCAATCAAAATCAATCATGAAAATTGTTGAAAAAAATGGCAGCCGCTGGTTGGAAGTAACAGCACCTGAAGACACTGAAGGGAACCTGGGCTATCCGATTACTCCAAGCTGGGATGCGCCAACCGTTTATAAGAGTTACACATTAGAAAGTGATTTTATCATGCAGGATATGAATGCGGACTATTATCTAAAGTTGATACCGGGGAATTGGGGCGGTATCAGACCGGATGTTTTCTGTATATCTAAAGATGGCAATATCTATGCCCGTTCTTCCAGTGATGGTACGGATAAAATGGCTGCGAGAACAACCTGGCAGGTGGACGAGCCTTTTAAGCTGAAGATGGTGCTACATATTGATACCAAGAGTTATGACTTGTACCATACGGTAGGAGACACAACAACTCAGTTGGTAAATAGTGAACCTTTGCTTGATACTTCTTATACAACTGGACTGGCAGCGATGATGCTTTATCAAAAAGCAGGAGTGCATGGAGAATCCAGTATATTAACTGACAATGTTAAATTATCAGTTTCTGATACAGATGGAACTGTACCGGTGGTAAATCCCAATCCCGGAGCTTTGATGGGAGATTCTTCGGGTGTTATCGGAGATCCCATTAACTATTATGTTGATCCGGTCAGCGGACTGGACAGCAATACCGGAAAGGCTCCCGATAATGCTTTTAAGACCGTGCAGAAAGTCGCCGATCTGACGGCTCCTGGTGACACCGTTTATCTTATGGATGGTGAACATAAAGCAGATTTGGGGAAAGATGTGCTGAATATTAAAAAATCCGGTGCCTTTAATCAAGAGACTAATGAACCGATATATATTACCTATACGGCATACGAAGGTCACCATCCGGTGCTTACTTCCGAACAGGGTTGGAATATTATCAATATTGAAGCCAGCTATATCATCATTGATGGGATTGAAGTAGCGGGAAATAATCAGAATCTTACCCTTGCTGACGGTGAAGCAGGGTACGATTATTGGGAAACGACCACGGATAGCGGTGGAACGGTAGACTATTCCAATCCCATAATTACCAGGGTAAACACCAATGGAATCGCCATTACCGGAAGAGAACTTCGTAAAGCGGGGATGTCTATTCCTCATAATGTCATTATTAGAAATTGTGAAATTCACGATTGCCCGGCGGGCGGCATTGCAACGATGGAAACAGATTTGATTACGATAGAAAATAATCATGTATACAACAATGCATGGTACATGATGTATGCCGGAAGCGGTATTAGTTTGTTAAATTCCATGGACTATAGCTCCGATACTCAAAACTATAAGAATATTATTAGAGGAAATATCGTCCATGATAATGAAACAAAAGTAAAATGGGAAGCGCTGAGAAGATATTCCGATGGAAATGGCATTATTATTGACTTAAATAAGAACACTGATTTGCCAGGTGTCAACCCATATGAGGGCAAAACACTGGTTTCAGATAATGTCAGTTATAACAACGGAGGGTCGGGAATTCATGCCTTTAACAGCCGCTTTGTTGATATAATAAATAACACGGCTTATAACAATAACCAAAGTCCGCATTTGACCTATCCGCAGCTTTTTGCCAATACCTGTGATTATGTTAATCTGTTCAATAACATTGTTTATTCCAGAGAGCTGCGTCCGGGAGAAGAAGCAAAAGACTATATGATGACCAATAATGGCGCTAGTAACTATGTTATTTATGCCAATAATATCTACTATGGAGGTGGTGAACCAGTCATTATGGGACCTGGCGATGTGGTGGCAGATCCTGAGTTTCTATCATTGGATCCAAACGATCCTGGTTTCTTAAAAGTATCAGCAGATTCCCCAGCAATTGATCAGGGAACGAAAACGCTTGCATCGCAAAATGATATTACCGGTGCGTCACGTCCCCAGGGGGCAGGATATGATATAGGTGCCTATGAAACATCATTTACCAGTGCCAATCCTCTGATAAACAATGAAATAGATATTGAAGCAATCTATGAATCCATGGTATTTAAACCAAAGACAGCCGAAGCAGTAAAGGGAACGCCGGTTATTGATGGAGTTATTGATGAGATATGGGCGGCAACATCAGTTCTGAACGTGAATCAGTATATGGGCGGTCTGGGTACGACCGTAACTTCAGGAGCGACAGCGGAGACAAGGGTTTTATGGGATGAGGATAACAATCTTTATGTACTGTTTGATGTAAAAGATCCGGTATTAAGTAAAAAGGCTGCAGAGCTGCACGAACAGGATTCCATCGAAATGTTCCTTGACGAAAATAATGGAAAGACATTGTCCCATGAGGAAGATGACCGTCAGTATCGGGTCAATTACATGAATGAAAAAAGTGTGGGTCAGAAAGGAAACACCGATGAGTTTACCAGTGCCGCCACAATTAAGGCAGATGGATCGGGATATATTGTAGAAATTAAAGTTCCGTTTAAAACAATTTTAGCTTCCCCGGGAATGCAAATTGGGTTTGATGCACAGGTAAATGATGATTGTGATGGCGGCGGGAAAAGAACCAGCACAGCGACCTGGTGTGATCCGGAAGGCAATGGTTATTCCAGCAATGCAAAATGGGGAGTTATTACCCTGAAAAACAGCATTGAACAGCCCAGTGAAGATGATAAGGCTGTTCAGGCAGTAATTGATAAGATTTCGGCAATTGGTGTGGTTGGAACCGAAAGCAAAGCCGCGATCAAAGCAGCCAGAGATGCTTATGATAAATTGACTGAGCCACAGAAGCAGAAGGTGGGTGATAATTATAATGTTCTTATAAAGGCAGAGGCTGATTATGCGAAAGCTATAAAAGATCAGGAAGAGAGGAACCGGGCGGAAGCGGACAGGAAAGCCATTCAGAATGTCATCAGCCAGATCGATGCCATTGGCAAAGTGAGTTTAACGGCTGATTCCAAAGCTAAGATTGATGCTGCGAGAAAGGCTTACAATGCTTTGACAGCAGAGCAGAAGAAGCGAGTAACGAATTATAATAAGCTGGGGAGTGCGGAAAGCAGCTATGCCACGCTTAATAAGAATAAACTGGTGAAGGGTAAGACTTATACAATAGGAAGCTATCGTTATAAGATAACAAGTCTGCGTGGGAAGACGGTAACGGTCACTGGGGTTACAAGTAAGGCGAAGAAGAAGATAAAATCGATTTCTGTTAAGGATACAGTGAAAATGAATGGAACAAAATTTAAGGTTACTGCGATTGGGAATTCGGCATTTAAGAATTGCAGGAATGTGACAAAAGCTGCAATTGGCAAGAATGTTAAGACAATTGGGAAGAGTGCTTTTTACGGATGCAGGAAGTTGAAGACAGTAACGATTAAGAGCAGTAAGCTTAATACGGTTGGCAAGAATGCACTGAAGGGAATTCAAGCTAAGGCGAAGATTAAGGTACCGAAGAGTAAGGTAAATAAGTATAAAAACCTAATGAAGGGGAAGGGGCAGAAGAGTGGTGTCGCAATAGTTAGAAGTTGAATTTGAGAGAGGGCGGCTGCCCGAAAGGATTTGTGCGGCGGGAGCCTGTCAGGAAAACTATTTAAATTTTAGTATTATAAAAAGCGAGGGCTGTTTTTATGCCCTCGCTTTTTACGTTATAGGTCGTGAATCTGTTAAACTGGCAAAGCGTGCACAAATTAATCACACGCTATGCGGGTTCACTATGATAGTTATACCAGTGAAATATAAGGATTCAGTCCGCCTGGCATATCCGGATTATGGTCTCTCTCAATCGCCTTGTAAAATGCCAGCATCTGGCATATATTTATTGTTTCACTTCATTCTGTATCCCGGTTAAAATATTCAGTAGGACTCATCCCTGTGTAAGAATGAAAGATCCTGCTGAAATAAAATTGATTGTTGTATCCCACCATTGAAGCGACATCCTTGATCAGCAATTCACGATTACCGGACATAATCACTTTTGCTTTTTCCATCCGCCGTTCTGTTATATATTGATTAAAGGACTCATCCATGTATTTTCTAAATATCTTGCTGAAATAAGGCTGGGAAACACCGAATGTGCTGCATACGCTGGTGAGTGAAACTTCCTCCCCTATATGGCAGTCCACGTAATTCCTCAAGGATTCCAGGAATTCAGGGGCGTCCACTTTTTCTATGGTCTGTACCTGCTGACTTTGCCAAAGCAGATCAATGAATCCATTTTGCACATCTTCCAGCTGATTGGCATCGGCTAATATTTCTTCCAGAATATCTTCTGTCTCAAGCAGCCTTCCTGCTATATTTTCCAAATTGTATTTCTGGGACAGGTATAAGATTTGTTTTAACATATAGGAGATATAGACCTGGGCTCTTTCTTCAGCAGACCATTGTCTGAATAGTGTTTTGATTTCATTTTTTATTTTACCATACTCCATATTATGAAATATATATTCCATTTTTTCCAGTATCTTATAGGCTTCTTTTTGGCTGACTTCCCCGCATTTACCGTTGTCTTCTGACGCGCTTAAGACCTGTGTCTTTCCGATTATAATTTTTTTATCCAGCAGCTTATATAGTTTTTTCATTGTTTCCGGGATATCCGGGATCCGCACCGGACTGGACATATACACAAAGGTAAAATATACATCTATTTTTTTGTACTGTTTCATTATTTTCCGGTTAAACATGGTGATGTCACTGTTTCCGATCACTTCAAATGGAATTAAATATAAACCTTCATTAAAATCTCTGCCATATACGGCAATCGTTTCGTCTTTTTCTGAATAAATTTCCAATTCTCCGGTTCGTTCAAACCTGCCCGGCATGCCTTTGACACGAATAATGGAGAGAAAATATTTATCATAGGGGAAATAATGTTTTACTTCGACAGGATCCACGGATTTTTCCATTGCCATTTTTTTCAGCAGCCGGTTTCTGTTTTCATAAAATTGTTTTTCAAGTAGTTTTTCAATTTTATTCATGGTGTAAACAAATTCTGATGGTACGATGGGTTTTAGAAGATAATCATTTACCCCATAAGATATTGCTCTTTGTACATACTCGAATTCACTGTAACCGCTGATAATCAGGATCAGGCTTTCAGGAAGTTTTCTCTTTATTTTGGATACAAATTCTATTCCGTCCATAAGCGGCATATGTACGTCTGTGATAATAAGATCCGGTGCCAGTTCTCTGGCCATGGTTACTCCCTCCAGACCGTTTTCAGCGATTCCAATCAGGTTAAAATCCTTACAATATTTATTGATTAATGTTTTTATCGGTTTAATTGCCGGCGGTTCATCCTCCACAATCAGCACTCTATACATCTTCTTCCACCTCCCCATACAGAAAAGGGATCTCGAACCATACCTCTGCACCATCGGGACTGTTGCCAAAATAAAATTCCAGATCGGCTTGATATTTGAGCAGAAGCCTGGCATATGTATTAACCAATCCCATGCCGCCTATTTTCATCGTAATATTTTCACGTGAGTGAATCAATTGTTCCTTGGTGCGGCTAAATTTTTCTTTCAACTCCGACAGGCAGTCTTCTGTGAAACCCTGTCCGTTATCGCGGACGCTGATTTGAATTATTCCACCCTTTCGAACACCGCAGATCTGAATCAGCATATTTTCTGTTTTATTCTGGAAACCATGGTTCATGCAGTTTTCTACAATCTGTTGAAGCACAATTTTGGGAATTCTCTGTTCCCGGACATCTGCTTCTACGTCTATAGTAAAATTAAGTTTGTAATCATAGCGGCATTTTAAAAGGAAAAGATATTGCTCCACATATTGAATTTCACTGGATATCGTAGCGTATTTACAGTCTGTATCCGCGGAGTACCTCAGCATGGCAGCCAGTTTTCCACAGATAATACAGATACTCTCATCCCCGCTCTCAATCCCCTTTCCTGAGATTACATTTAGAACATTATAGATAAAGTGGGGATTTACCTGTGCCTGCAAAAAATTAAATTGGGCTTCCATCTGTAATACTGCCAGGCGCCGCTCCTGAATCATCGCTTTTTTTAGGCGAACCATAGAATTTTGATAGGATTCGCTCAAAGCGGTTATTTCATCGTCTGATACCTCCAGGCTGGCGGATTGTCCCATATTTTCTATCTCTGTAGTTTCAATTATCTTTTTTAATTTATTCAGGGGCTTTGTAAGGTAATTGGATATGATACAGATAAAGGACAGCAGCAGCAAATAAACGGTTACCATAATAAGTACGCACATTTTTAAGATATAGGAGCTTTCTTCCATGACAGATTTTTTATTTTCCCGTACAATCACCCGTATGCCATATGCCTCCTGGCGTGCCTCCCCACATAAATAGTCCTCTGAGAATAAAGCTGCCGGGTCAACTGTGCCTGACGTGGAAAACAGCAGCTCCGTTTCATTGCTGAGAACAATCACTTCACCATTTGGATTTGCGATTTTCAATAGTTCCTTAAGCTTATCTGAGTCAAACTGTATCTCTATGTAGCCTGTATTTTTTCCAAGCACCTTTTTTATGATGGAAAACACTTCAATTTTATTTTTATATCCCCAGATGTCCTTATGGGTATTTACCAGTACCGGCTTCCCCTGCATCTTATCCACTGTTTGCAGCCAGGGCATAGAATGGAAATCCACATTTTTGTCAATAGCCTCATTGATTCTGGATTTCATGGCGATGATTTCTCCATTTTCGTTAAAATAAAGAACCCTGTAAAAGCTGTTCATTGTGCTGTCAATGATCATACTGTTTTGAATGGTATTTCGGGCGATATCCAGATATTCACCCCGCATACCCTCGGGGTCTCCTAAGATTACGATAGATCTTAGAACCTCCGGATCAGACAGCATAAACCGGATTCGGTATTCCATTTTTTCAGTCAAAGCATTAAACTGGTTCTGAACCTGTTCTGCCATCAGTTCCAGATTATTGGTTTTATCCTGAGTATACTGTCTGGTGCTGTATTGATAAAAGTATATTCCAAGCCCGGAGACCACCAAAAAGAAAAAGGCGGCATAAAGCAGTACCAATTTTGTTCGAAATCGCATGGTTTCCCCCTGACGCCAGAACTTTTTCCCGCATGTTCCTCTTTATCTGGCATATATTCCCGTAGAAAGCTGGTTTGTGTATAAAATATCTAAATTAATCATAACATTCTGTAAATAAAATTAATAGTAAGATTTTTTGGCATTTTCAATAAAAGCTATGATATTTTCCCACGGAACTTCCGGCTCTAATATATGGGACGGAGCAATCAACAGTCCGCCGTTTTTTCCCAGGATACGTTGAACCTCACGCACTTTATCCCCCACATCATCCGGTGAGCCAAAGGGCATGGTAGTCTGGGTGCCGATGCCGCCCCAAAAAGATAATTTATCCCCATATAAATACGCTATTTTTTCCAGGTCATTGCATTCTGGCTGTACCGGATTCAGGATATCAATACCTTCAGCAAGGAAATAAGGGATCATGGTCTCTATTTTTCCACAGCTGTGCAAAAAGTAAAGCACTTTAGGATTCATTTTCTTCCCGGCATCCACAATTCTTTTCATTCGGGATTGAAAAAACTCTTTGTACAGGCAGGGGCTTATCATAGGTGCCAATTGTGTTGCAACATCATCTCCCAGACGGATAATATCAACTCCTGCCCAGGCATATTTTTGTGCCTGTTTTATGCGCAGATGGGTAATCTGTTCGCAGAGTTCGTGTATTAGCTCGGGCTGTTCGTATAAGTCAACTAAAAGTTGTTCCAGTCCCCGCAACATCCACGCAGTCTCAAATATGGTGGAATACATATCACCTGCAACTGCATACCCTCTGATATGATAGGCTGTTACCTGGTCTTTCAGTTCGGCGTATCGGTAATCAGCATCCAGGTCTGGCCATGGATATGCCCTTATGTCTTCTACAGTGCGTGCTTTAGCCAGAGGATGAAAGCGAAATTCCAGGAAATGATCCTGGCTTCCCCGGATTCCTCCGGCACCAAACTCGTCAAATACTACATCGTCTGGCAGCACTTCGTCAAAATATATGCTGACATTCCTGATTTTGCGGCTGGGAGCAGGTCCTACCGCTCTCACATCAAAATCAAAATATTCTTCCGGGGGGAGGTCTGTCCCCGTTATTTTGCGGTATTTCTCCATAACAGCGGGAGTGAAAGCACCCCAGCTGATCTCAAATGGCATACGGTCAGGAATACCTTCCCTGCGCATTGCCAGTAGAACTCTTTCTCTTGGCTGCATAGAATTCTCCTCTCTGATAGGCTATCCCTTAACAGAACCGGCTGCCATGCCAGCAATTATTTTTTTATTAAAGAAAATAAATAATATGAGCATGGGAATCGTAATGACAACTACATCTGCAAAAAGCAGATTATAGGAATTGGAAAACTGGCCCATAAAATTATAAATAGTCAGCTGGACAGTTGCATTTTCCGTACCTGGAAAAAAATACAGGGGATTTACAAAATCATTATATACTGTGATAAAATTCAGTATAAAGGCGGTAGCGGATACAGGCTTTAGCATTGGAAATATAATGGAAGTATATATTTTCAGGGGATTACAGCCATCCATTAAAGCAGCCTCCTCCAGTTCTCTTGGTATAGAAGACATGTAGCTCCGATAAAGCATAATGGAAAAGGGAAGCTGCAGTGCACTTTCTATCATGACCATACTAAAAAAGGTTTTATAGATATGCAGACTTTTTAACAGCCAGATCGTAGGCATAATGGCAGGCGGAATCATCAGTCCAGTCAGAAAAATAATGCTGATTGTACCTGAAATTTTACCGGATCTTCTCTGCAGAACATAGGCGGCAGCAGATGCCGTTAATATAACTGCGGTCACGGAGAGCAGAGCAATGAGAATACTGTTTTTAAAAGCAGTGAGCAGTATATAATTATTTGCCTTTATTACCTCGATATAATTTTCAAAATGCCATACTGCCGGAAGGTCTAACTTCAACAGGTTGGCTTCTTTCCTGTCCTTAACGGAATTAAAAAAGATTAAAAAGTATGGGACAATAAAAATAAGTGTAGCTGATATTACGGCGATGGCCTCACCAGCCAGGCTTTTTAACTTAAATTTTTTCATCTAGAATTCCTCCTTCTTCAGCAAATAAGCCCTTAGAGGAAAAACAAATATGACGATCAGCAGGAACAGGATAACATTTCCGGCAGTTGACAGGCCATAGTATCCGGCGGCATATTGTTTGTAAACAATAGATGCAACCACATCTGTGGCACAACCGGGACCACCTTTCGTCATAGACCATACCAGGTCAAAGGATCTCATTCCGCCAATCAGGGATAGAATGATTACGGTGTTGAGGGAAGGTCTTACCAGTGGAGTGGTAACAAATCGTATTTTCTGAAAGACGCCCGCACCGTCAATTTCAGCAGCTTCATAGTAAGCCTTGTCCACTGCCAGAATGCCAGCCAGGAATATGATTACCCCGACGCCGGTTCCTTTCCAGATATCGGTAAGTACAATACTGAAGATTGCCGTATCTGCGTTTCCAAGCCAATTGATGGCTGGCAGGTGTAGTGCCTGCAGGACGGTATTAAAAAGACCTTTTGTGGGGTGCATCATTGCTGCGAATGTGATTCCTACCGCTATCGTACTGATCAGATTTGGAAAAAAGACTACTGCTCTTAAAAAGTTTTTTGTTCTCAATTTTCCTGACAGCAAGATAGCGATTCCATAAGCCAGAATGGTTTTAATTCCACTGGTTAAAAATGCGTAGATCAATGTGTTTTTAATCCCGATCCGAAGGGACCTTTCCGTAAAAAACTGTATGAAATTCTGAAATCCCACAAACTTAAAATCTTTCAGGTTCCAGACTGTCATACTGAAAAATACGGACGTTACCATGGGTATCAGAAAAAAGATACTGAAAATGAAGAGAGCGGGCACAGTAAACCAGTATGTATATATTTTTTTATCTTTCATAAGCTTCTCGCTTTCTCCGGGGGCTGCTCTAGAGCGTGTTTGCTATTGTGTATATCAGTCTGCAAGCCCCCGGTGTGCGGTACATATTTGGCAGGTTAGTAGATCAGGCAGGGTCTTACCAGTCTAATCCCATCTGGATCGCCTGTTTTTTGCAATCTTCATCATATGCAGCAGCAGCTTCTACCCCAGTCAGTTCTCCAGTAGTACATTCCACACAGATAGTCGGACATTCCAGTCCCTTTACTTTTACTAGATTATCCAGAACAGGGCTTGTCTTTCCGGCATTGAGATAAGCCATCATGTCATCCTTAACTGCAGGGTATGTATTATCCGGCATTACATAGTCTTTTACTACCACAGGGCCATTTGGCAGTTCTTTTCCACAATACGCATCCAGTCCATCTTTTGAAACATAAAGCTCCATAAATGCTTTTACCGCATCGGGATTTTCCGTATTTTTATTTGCATAGATACCATTTGGCATCCAGAGAGTAAGCCCTACATCATCCGGATCGTCTCCGGGAATTCCAAATACGCCGATATCATCAATGGCATCTGGATACAGGTTCGCGATATTTCCCAGTACCTGGGTCAATGCCGGCCAATGTGCACCCTGTCCAGTAGCGATCATGTCGCATCCGTCGTTATAGGTAGCCGCAAGATAATCCTCGTTATAATAGCCGATCAGGTCTGCGTATTTGTCAAAGCTTTCCACCATTGCCGGAGTAGTTGCGAATTTCATTTCTCCGGCATCGAATTTCTCCGGAAAGTCCGGTACCTTTTTCAATGCATTATAGTTATCACCAAAAAAGATCAGCTGTGCGGTCCAGGAATCTGCGCAGGTTCCAATCATGGCTACTTTCCCTGCTTCTTTGATTTTTTTACAGTTTTCTAGAAATTCATCCCAGGTCTTCGGAATATCCAGGTTCAATTCTTCATAAATAGGCTTGTAGTATACGATAGCTCCCGCCTGAGATGCGAATAAGGGGATTCCATAGGGTTTACCGTTTACAGAGGTTGATTTTACAAAATTTTCATCCAGTGTATCGATAAAAGATTCACCTGTCAGATCCATAAAATATTCTTCCGGGTTAAGTGCGTAGAACAGCGAACCGGAGTTATAGGACTGCAGATCCGGCATATCACCGGATGCCAGCCTGGTTCGAATCAGATTATCTCCTTCGGCACCGCCGGGAATCAATTCTAACTCTACATTCAAACCCAGTTTTTCTTTTGCAAGGGCAATTACAGCCTCCACACCCTCGGATGAAGAATCCGTGTCCTTGGCAAATGTGATTGTGACGCCTTCATAAGGCAGATCCCCAGTGCTGGCAGCTTCTTCACCGGTGGAATCTGCTGCTGCGGTTTCTGTGCCGGCAGCTTCTGTCTTTACGGTTTCTGTACCTGATGTATGCTCACTGTCACTCGGAGCTGTGCTACCCTCACTTTTTCCGCACCCCGAACACATAGACGCCAGCATGGTCAAACCTAGTCCAGCCACTAAAAATTTCTTTCCTCTCATATCATTTCCTCCTTTTTGGTTTGTTGCAATTATTTTAGCATGCAGCTGGGGTATCGAAACATAAAAAATCCAATCCTGTTGCATATAAAAATGAATGATATTTTATAGGAAATATATTTTTTATCCTGATTAAAAAAGCCGGAAAATAATTTTACCCCATATTAAATGCAAAAGGATACTTGATAAAATAAATTACTAATATTTATTATAATGCAAAATGGTACTTGAAAAAATCAATTATTCAGTATATAATTAACTTGGAAGTAATCGAAGGACTTTGGTTGGTCTGATGATTGCACTTCGGATCTGTAGTAATTTATAGTTATCAGCTATCCTCTATTGGGCTAGAGGATAGCTATTTTTTATCCCGATGATTGTCTATGTATGCCAGAGCTGAAAAAATTACCAGCACCAACGTCAACACTTCATGTGTTTTCATAATAAAAAACTAATAAAATGCAAAAGGGTACTTGAAAAAATCAAGTACCCCATGTATAATTGACTTAGTAGTAATCAAAGGACTTTGGTTCGTCTGATGATTGCACTTCGGATCTGTAGTAATTTATAGTTACCAGCTATCCTCTATTGGCCTAGAGGATAGCTATTTTTTGTCCCGGTGATTGTCTATGTAACCCAGTGCTGAAAAAATTACCAGCACCAGCGTCAACACTTCTAGTGTATTCATAATACTTTTCCTCCTTCATTTATTTCCGAAGGAGATCATCGGACTATCCTCTTGCTTCTGGTCGATTATACACAGATATCTTAACATGGTGGAATATAAAATACAACATATAATAGATAATAATTTGTATTTGCTATATATTAGTATGCATACTTGGCAAAAATTTAGCTGCTTATTGTATTGATAAGCTTGAGGCTAATTAAAATTTTATCTTAGAAAAATTAATAAATTAAATAAAATTCGTACATGAAAATATAAAAGTTTTAGTTGACAAATAAAAAAGAAAAGCATATACTGTACTAAATTAAAGTATTGAACCAAAACCGATGAACAAGAGTAGTAAATAAGATTCGTTATTCCCAGAGAGCTGCCGGTGGTGTGAAGGCGGTAATAAAGATTTTATTGAATGGACTTGCGAGGGCAGCTCAAAATCACAAGATTAGCCGAGATCTGTATGAAATACAGGGGGAAGCAGTGAGAGTAGACGCTGACGGGAGCCTTATCCGTTATCAACAAGGTATGTATGATTGTACATGAAATGAGTGGCTGAATGATCAGCAACTTGGGTGGTACCGCAGAAGCTGCAGGCTTTTGTCCCTTGGATATAGGGGGCAAAGGTCTTTTTTTATAGCTAAAAGGAGCCTGAGAATCGAAACCACAAGAACGAATACCACAAGAATGAATACCACAAGAATGAATACGAAAAAGGAGGAAGTGACCATGATGCAGCCAAGCTGTGACAAAATTTTAGAATTAGCAGGGGATTATGATGTAATTCCGGTTTGTAAGGAAATATATGCGGATGTAATTACACCAATCACCTTACTTCGGAAACTTGCTAATATCAGCAAACGTTACTATCTGTTAGAAAGTATAGAAGGCGGCGAGAAATGGGGGCGCTATTCCTTCTTAGGATTCAATCCTGTGATGCGGGTTTTCTGCAAGAATGATGAGGTAACAATTGAGCGGGATGGGGTTATGGAAAAGACTATGACGAAAAAGCCCCTGGAGGTGATACGCTCCATTATGAAAGAATACAAGGCTCCCAACCTGGAAGGGCTGCCCCCGTTTGCAGGCGGGTTTGTCGGTTATTTTGCTTATTCCATGATTGGATATGCGGAACCCACATTGAATATTAACAAAGGTAATTTTAATGATTATGATTTGATGTTATTTGATAAGGTCATTGCTTATGACCACTTGAAGCAGAAGATCTGTATTGTTGTAAATATGAAGACTGACAAGGTCATGGAGAATTATGGGAAAGCCATGGCTGAGATTGAGAGCATCACCAATATCATTCGGAATGCACCGATTCTGGAAGACCAGAAAATTCAGCAGAAAGTTGAATTTACCTGCAATGTGAGCAAGGAAGCCTATTGTGAGATTATTGAGAAGACAAAGGAGTACATTGTAGATGGGGATATCTTCCAGGCGGTAATAGCCAGACAGTTTACCAGCCCATATGAAGGAAATCTCATCAATCCGTACCGGGTGCTCCGGACGACCAATCCTTCCCCATACATGGTTTATATGAACATTGATGAGGAAGAAATCATGAGTACATCCCCGGAAACGCTGGTGCGTCTGCAAAATGGCAGGCTGACTACTTTCCCGGTTGCAGGCTCCAGACCCAGAGGGATGGATCGGGAAGAGGATGAAAAACTGGAGCAAGAGCTTCTGGCTGATGAAAAAGAGCTTTCCGAACACAATATGCTGGTGGATCTGGGCAGAAATGACCTGGGCAGGATATCAAAGTTTGACACGGTAGAAGTAACCGAATATCAGATGATTCATAAATATTCCAAGATCATGCACATCTGTTCGCAGGTAGAAGGAAACATCAGGGAAGAGTATGACGGGTTAAATGCCATTGAAGCAGTTCTTCCGGCGGGAACCCTGTCGGGTGCACCCAAGATCCGCGCCTGCCAGATTATTAATGAACTGGAAAGTGAACAAAGAGGAATCTACGGAGGAGCGCTGGGTTATCTGGACTTTACCGGGAACCTGGATACCTGCATCGCCATTCGTATGGCGGTAAAGAAGGACGGTAAAGTATATGTGGAAGCAGGCGGCGGAATAGTGGCTGACAGCGTTCCTGAAAAAGAATACGAAGAGTCGGCAAATAAAGCGGCAGCAGTTATGAATGCCATTATGAATGCAAAGGAGGTCCTGGAATAATGATATTATTGATTGATAATTATGATAGTTTTTCTTATAACTTAGTTCAGATGGCAGGCAGTATCTGCCCGGATATCCGAGTAATCCGAAATGATGAAATGAGCATTGAGGAGATACGGAATTTAAATCCCTCCCATATTATTCTATCACCGGGACCGGGCTATCCCAAAGCTGCAGGGGTATGTGAGGAAGTAGTGGAAAAGTTACAGGGTAAAATGCCTATTCTGGGTGTATGCCTTGGACATCAGGGAATCTGCGAGGTGTACGGGGCGAAGATCGGCCATGCAAAAGAGTTAATGCATGGGAAAAAAAGTACGATTCAGATTGATCAAAAATGCCCGCTGTTTCAGGGGCTGCCTGAAAAAATAGAGGTGGCAAGATATCATTCTCTGGTTGCGCAGGAAGATACTGTACCGGATTGCCTGCTGGTCACAGCGGTAGATGATAAAGGTGAAATTATGGCGGTACAGCACAGGGAAAATGCAGTCTTTGGAGTCCAGTTTCATCCGGAGTCCATATTGACACCGCAGGGAAAAGTGATATTGGAAAATTTCCTGAAGTTATAGTCTGTATAGATTAATGAACCCGGACACAATAATCCAGAAAACAATAAGCCAAAAAATATAAAGGGTGATTTTAGTAAAATTCGGATATGAGTAAATAGAAAGCAGAGAGTAGAAAGCAGGAGGTAAGATCATGATTAAAGAAGCAATCAATAAAGTAATGAACGGTAATAACCTGACATATGAAGAATCCAAGGCAGTTATGGAAGAAATGATGGATGGAACGGCAACCCAGGCACAGATGGGGGGATTTCTGACTGCATTGCGGATGCAGGGAGAGACCATAGAGGAAATTACGGCATTTGCTACCGTTATGCGGGAAAAGGGCATTAAATTGAAACCAGAAAGAGAAGTCATCGATATTGTAGGTACCGGTGGTGACGAAGTCGGTACATTTAATATTTCTACCACAGCTTCGTTTGTTGTTGCGGCAGGTGGGGTTCCGGTTGCAAAGCACGGAAACCGCAGTGTCTCCAGTAAATGCGGTGCGGCAGATGTGTTGGAGAATATGGGTGCAAATGTGTCCCTGAGCGTGGAGCAGAATGAAAAGATCCTGAAGAAAACAGGAATGTGTTTTATGTTTGCCCAGGTATATCATTCATCTATGAAGTATGCGGCGCCGGTTCGTAAGGAATTAGGTGCAAGAACCGTATTTAATATATTAGGTCCCCTTTCTAATCCGGCAGCAGCGACAATGCAGCTTCTTGGCGTCTATGACAGAAATTTGGCAGAACCGCTGGCGCAGGTACTTTCCAACCTGGGAGTAACCCGGGGGGTAGTAGTGTGCGGAAATGATGGATTGGATGAGATCACCCTTACCGGAGAGACCGCAGTTTACGAAATCCGTTTTGGAGAAATTACCTCTTACCGGATAGCACCGGAGCAGTTTGGACTGAACCGTTGTGAACTTTCTGATCTGGTTGGCGGAGATCCCAAAGAAAATGCCGGGATAACAGCAGATATCCTGTCCGGAAAAGAACGGGGTGCAAAAAGAGATGTCATCTTAATGAATGCAGGAATGAGCCTTTATCTTGGAATCGATGATATTACTCTGGCGGATGGAATTAAGATGGCGGCAGATCTCATCGACAGCGGTAAAGCATTTGCGAAGATGGAGGAATTTGTTAAGACGACGAAGGAAGTGTGAGGTGCGGGAATGATATTAGATGAAATCGCTGCAGATACAAGGCTGCGGGTTGCAAGAGCGAAAGAGAAAGTTTCCATAGAAGAAATGATGGTCAGAGCGCTTAATATGGATGGGGTGACTGGATTCCCGGTTGAGCAGGAGTTGAAAAGGGAAGGCATCCACTTTATATGTGAAGTAAAGAAAGCTTCTCCATCAAAAGGGCTAATTGCAAAAGAATTCCCTTATCTGACCATTGCAAGAGAATATGAGGAGGCAGGCGCATCTGTGATTTCCTGTCTCACAGAACCGACTTATTTCCAGGGTAGTGATCAGTATTTAGAAGAAATAGCAAAAGAGGTATCCATACCGGTACTGCGAAAGGATTTTACCATAGATCCCTATCAGATTTATGAAGCAAAGGTGCTTGGAGCAGCAATGGTATTGTTGATTTGTGCACTGCTGGATACGGAGACGCTTAAGGAATATATAAGGATCTGCGATAAACTTGGGCTTTCTGCGCTGGTGGAAACTCACGATGAAAGCGAGATGCAGAGTGCATTAAAAGCCGGTGCCAGGATAATCGGGGTTAATAACCGGAACCTGAAAGATTTTACAGTGGATATTCACAATAGCACCAGACTCCGGGCTTTGGCTCCTTCCGATGTGATTTTTATTGCAGAGAGCGGAATTAAGACGCCGGATGACATCCAGGTGCTGCGGGAAGCAAAAGTAAATGGTGTACTGATTGGTGAGACTTTAATGCGTAGCAGTAATAAAAAGCAGATGCTGGATTCCTTAAGGAAGGTTCCTAATACGTACTGAGAAGTGAATGTTAGTTGAGGGGAATATCAGGTAAAATACAAGAAAAATGCAGGAGAAATGCAGAAGAAATACAGGGTAAATACAGCAGAAGTTAGGAGAAAGATAAGGCAAAGGCGGTGAATAGATGACCCAAATTAAGATTTGCGGATTAAAGAGGCAGGAAGATATCCATATGGTCAATGACCTGGTTCCGGATTACATTGGTTTTGTATTTGCAAAGAGCAGCAGACAGGTCACTCCGGAGCAGGCAGGAGAACTGAAAAAACGGCTTCTGCCATCCATCAAAGCTGTGGGCGTATTTGTAAATGAGGAACAGCAGAAAATCATACAGTTATGTGAAACGGGGACGATTGATCTGGTACAACTGCATGGGGATGAAACCCATGCTTATATCCAGGAGTTGAAAAATCGTATTTCCTGCCCTGTGATTAAGGCAGTCCGGGTGCAGAACAGTGAGCAGATCAGGAAAGCAGAGGAGCTATCATGTGATTATCTGCTGCTGGATACTTATACGAAAGGACAGTATGGAGGAAGTGGAAAGGGATTTGACCGCACCCTGATTCCACAGCTTAAAAAGCCCTTTTTTCTGGCTGGGGGGCTTACATCGGATAATGTCGCTGCATCCATTGAAGAATGCAAAGCGTGTGCACCTTATGCTGTGGATGTCAGCAGCGCAGTAGAAACGGCTGGAGTAAAGGACAGACAGAAGATCGAAGAATTTATTTTACGCGTCAACCGGCATAATTGCCGAATGAGCAAAATCAGAAAAGAGGTAGAATCATGAGCAAAGGAAGATTTGGGGAATATGGCGGACAGTATATTCCGGAAACACTGATGAATGCAGTACATGAATTGGAAGCTGCATATGCGAAATACAGTAAAGATCCAGAATTCATAGCAGAATTAGATGATTTGTATAAGAACTATGCCGGGAGACCGTCGTTATTATATTATGCCGAGAAGATGACAGAAGATCTGGGCGGGGCTAAGATTTATTTAAAGCGGGAGGATCTGAACCATACCGGTTCCCATAAGATTAATAATGTGCTGGGACAGGTGCTGCTGGCTAAGAAAATGGGAAAGACCCGTGTTATCGCAGAGACAGGCGCGGGGCAGCATGGTGTGGCAACAGCAACAGCGGCGGCGTTGATGGATATGGAATGCGAGATATTTATGGGTAAGGAAGATACCGACCGTCAGGCACTCAATGTATTCCGTATGGAGCTGTTAGGCGCAAAGGTGCATTCCGTTACCAGCGGGACGCAGACGCTTAAGGACGCCGTAAATGAAACCATGAGAGAATGGACGAGTCGCTGCGATGACACGCTTTATGTATTGGGTTCCGTTATGGGACCACATCCATTTCCTACGATTGTGCGTGATTTCCAGAGAATTATCAGCAAGGAGATTAAAGAGCAGATCCAATTAGCAGAGGGAAGACTTCCGGATGCGGTAATTGCCTGTGTAGGCGGCGGAAGCAATGCCATGGGTGCATTTTATGAGTTTATAGAGGATAGCGAAGTGCAGTTGATCGGATGTGAAGCAGCAGGACTGGGTGTGGATACGGAAAAACATGCGGCTACAATCGCCAGGGGAAGCGAAGGCGTATTTCATGGTATGAAATCCCTCTTCTGCCAGGATGAATATGGTCAGATTGCCCCCGTATATTCTATTTCAGCAGGTCTGGATTATCCGGGAATAGGACCGGAACATGCTCATCTTGCTGAAATTAACAGAGCACAGTATGTACCGATTACGGATACCGAGGCAGTGGAAGCGTTTGAATATCTTTCCAGAAAAGAAGGGATTATTCCGGCAATTGAAAGTGCCCATGCAGTAGCATATGCCAGAAAACTGGCACCGACCATGGATAAAGACAAAATTATTGTAATTAACGTTTCAGGACGCGGAGATAAAGACGTTGCGGCGATCGCAAGATACAGAGGAGTGAATATCTATGAGTAAGATTAGAAAAGCATTTGAGAATGGAAAAGCATTTATTCCTTTTGTTACAGGTGGGGATCCCACATTAGATGTAACAGAACAATTATTGTATGTCATGCAGGATGCAGGGGCAGATCTGATAGAAATCGGAATCCCTTTTTCAGACCCCGTTGCAGAAGGGATTGTAATCCAGGAAGCAAATGAGCGGGCACTGGAGGCTGGCTGTACCACCGACAAATTATTTGATATGATTTATCGTGCCAGACAGAAGGTCACCGTTCCTATGGTATTCCTTACTTATGTAAATCCTATTTATACTTATGGGAAAGAGAAATTTATGAAACGTTGCGTGGAATGCGGTATGGATGGGATCATTGTGCCGGATCTGCCTTATGAAGAGAAAGAGGAGCTTTCCGGTGTATGCGAACAGTATGATGTAGACCTTATTTCCCTCATAGCCCCCACTTCTCATGAGCGGATTCGGATGATTGCAAAAGAAGCAAAAGGCTTTGTGTATTGTGTATCTTCTCTTGGGGTTACCGGAGTCAGAAGCGAGATTAAGACGAATATTGCCGAGATGACAAAAATGGTAAAAGAAGAGACAGATGTCCCTTGTGCAGTAGGATTTGGTATCTCCACGCCGGAACAGGCAGCTGCAATGGCGAGAGTGTCAGACGGCGCAATTGTGGGTTCCGCTATTGTGAAACTGGTTGCAAAGCATGGAGAAAACGCGGTATCGGCTGTTGCACAATATGTCCGGGAAATGAAAGAAGCGGTTACGACCATAGATTGAATATTTATACAAATGAGCCATGACATTTAATAGTCACGGCTCATTCTTTTACCCGGTGATGCCCATCACAACCACCATCCCGGTCATAATAATCAGACTCACAATAACAGAAATAGAATTTGCAAAGCTGGAGAGGGACCCGTCGCCATGACATTTTTCCGTAAATGCCGGAGCAAGTGATCCGATGGGGGCAAATGCCACAACGGCCAGGATCTGTCGGATTTCCAGAGAAAATGGGGTGCACCAGTATAAAAACAGGGAGAAGCAGGTACTAAATAAAAGTCTTACTGCCACCACAAGGATCGTATCTTTTATGTATAATGGATTGCGGACCGGTTTGAACATCAGCCCAAGCATTAACATGGCTAAGAAACTGTTAGCGGATGCAAAGGGACTTACAAAAGTGATTACCCCATCCGGTATCCGGATATTGAAGATTGCCAGCAGAAGCATCAGCATATAGGTATCAAAGGGAATGGAAGATGCAAGTTTCTTTATTATAGAAGAAATGCTCGTTTTTTCTCCCGGATTGGTGTGAAGCAGGGAAGAAGTAACGGCATAGGATCCCCCGGTCATAATCATGGAGTTCCCGGTATCAAACAGGCAGGTTACAACAGTTCCGGCAGGACCGAAAAAACTCTGGACTACCGGCAGTGCAAAACAGCCGATATTATAACCGGAGGAGTTGATCATCGTAAATACACGGCGTTCTTTAGACATTCTTTTGGATAAGAGGAAAGTGATGAGCAATGGCAGAAAACTGCACATAAAGCCCAGTGCAATGATTAAAAACAGGGATGTATCCCGTTGGAAGCCTCCGAAGCCGTTGATAACAGCAGCGGGGAGGGTAATGTTCAGCACAATTTTTGTAATCAGCGGATAATCCGTTTCTTTAAAAAACCCAAAACGTTTTAAGAGGTACCCGCCAAAAATTATGAGAAGAAAAGCTAGTGGTTTCAATAAAAATTCCATATGTCACCTCAGGTTAAAACCCACTTAAAAAGGGCTTTTATTTTCATACAGTATAGCATTTTTAGGAGTAGGTGAAAAGGGGAATTTTTGATGCTTGTATTTTGATGGTTTCTTATCTATAATGGGAGTAAAATATAAGATAAAGCGGCAACATATGTTTATCCAAAAGGATGGCATAATGTTTAGAGGGATTATTATGAAGGATCAAATAAAAACAGAGGTAACACAATTTGCCCATTGGATTTTGGAAAAGCATTATGTTGAAAATGATGAAGATGCCGTAACTGCTGTATTTGCTCCGGACATTACCTGGATTGGTGCAGGGGAGAAACAGCATCGGAACTCCCAGGAGGAAACAGCTGAATATTTTCAGAGGTTTAAAGGGGAGATCCCCCCATGCCATATATGGGATGAAGAATTTGAAGTGACGGAGCTTGGAAGCTGCATGTATTTATGCAGCGGTTTATTCAGGGTGGCTGCCAATGAAGAGACGGGTCTGCTGATGGAAGAGCATCAGCGCATTTCATTTATATTCCGCAGGAAAACGGATACCTTTGAATGTGTTCATATCCACAATTCAAACCCCTATCAGAAAATGGAATCTGGTGATCTTTTTCCAAATGCAGAAGGGCGTAAGGCATACTCTATCCTGGCAGAGAAAATGGAAGAAGTGGAAGAAGAACTGAATAAAAAGGAAATGGAATTTCAAAAAGCTGTTCAGGCACAAAAACAGACTTATGAGGAGTATATGCAGAAAAACCATCAGATTCAGGTTGTCCTGAATGCGATACAGGGCGGGCTTAAAATCAGTATGGATGATGATATGTTTACATATGCCTATGTGAGCGATGACCTTTGCAGTATGTTTGGTTATACCTGGGAAGAATTTATGGAAGCGACCAAAGGCAGTGCGGTGGGTGCAGTGTATCCCGAGGATCTGCCAAGAGTATTGAAAGAGTGTGAGGAAGCTTTTGGAAATGGCGGTATGGATTATGCCATTAAATACCGGATAGCCTGCAGGGACGGCTCCTTGAAATGGATCATTGACAGCGGTAAAAAGGTTCGAAATGAAGACGGAGAAATCATTATCAACAGCATTTATCTGGATGTGACGGAGATGGAAGAGGCAAATCAGAAAATGGCTGCCTAGAAAAATCTGCTGGACAGTATGTACGACTCCATGATGTGCGGAATTCTCCGTTATCAGCTGGAAGACGGGGAATTCTCTGCTATGACGATGAATCATGAATCCCTCCGCATTCTGGGATATGAATCGGAAGAAGAATGCTATCAGCTGGGTGCCGAAGAATTTTATAACAGAATCTATGAAGAAGATCGGGAAACCATCATTAATAAGATAAATGAATTAAAGAATCCGGGCGACCGCTTTCAATTTGAATACAGGATTCAGGGGCCCTCGTCTGAGATTCTGTGGGTATATGGAACAACTGAGCTGATGATGTCAAGTTCCGGGAGAAATGTCATACAGCGCGTTATGGTGGATATTACGCAAAAGAAAAAACTGGAACTGGAATTAGAAGAAGAACACACCCGGTTTCGAATTGCCATCGAGAGTTCTCCGGCAGTTATTTTTGAATACGATATCCGTGAGGACCAATACCGTGCCTATGGTACCCTGTCTGAGAAAAACCGCAAAAATGATACAGAAGAAATTGTGCCTGATTTTCTGAAAAAAGAGTTATATTCTCTGGTTGGGGAGAAGGACGCGGCATATTTCAGGGACTTTATGCTTGGCAGGGCAGGGAAAGAAATAGAGATTCAAATGGCACCCCATGTGGGCAGTTTCCGTACCGTGTGGTCGCGGATATCCGGAACCACGATCTATGATGATGACGGCAACCTGGTTAAGATGATTGGTAAAATGCGTAACATCCAGTCTGAGAAAGAAAAGGAATTTGCGCTGGAAGAGGCAAAATACAGGGATGGACTGACTGGCTTATATACCAAGGATGCAGGTATCCGCCTTGTGCGTGAGTACATGGAACAGAAAAGTCCGGATCAGATCTGTGGGCTAATGCTCCTCGATATGGATGACTTCCAAAAGGTAAATGATGAAGAGGGCAGTGTGTTTGCAGATGCCATTTTACAGGAAGTGGCAGTGATCCTGAAGGCGGAAACGAAGGAAGATGATATATTAATCCGTTTGGGCGGCGATGAATTCATGATTTTTGTGAAAGGTTGTACGAAAGGGCGGGCAACGATACTGGGGCCTAAGATCGCGGCTATGGTACAGGGTCTGGTGGTTTCCGGGCAAAGCAAAGTGCAGGTTTCCGTTACGATCGGGATGTGCGTAACCGAGGTCGTAGATGAATACAGCGGGCTTTACCGGTGTGCGGAAAGTACCTTGAAATATGCAAAAGAGAATGACAGAGGACATGCATGCTGTTACCTGGATACCTCAAATGAATTGGGGACGGTACTGACGGAACTCTATAAAGAAGCACATTTTATCAATGAGATCGGCAGGCCGGTAAAGTATAGGGAGGAGGATCTGACTTCCTTTGCCCTGGAGCTTCTGGGGAAGGCAAAAAGTCTGGATGATGCCATTTTTCTGTTGCTATCCAGAGTCGGCAAATCCTATCACTTTGACAGAGTAACGATTTTGGAAATGGATTACGAGTACTTAAGTTACCGTTACACTTACCAGTGGGCAGGAAACCAGTCGGATCTGGAAATGGATCGGGATTTTTATATACTCAGAGAAGATGTCAGTAAGATAGACCGGCTATTTGATGAAGAAGGGCTGTGCGACAAGATGAACCCCAGGGTTTCCAATATCCCCTCCTGTCTGGTTTCCGCTATTTGGAATCATGGAAAAGTAACCGGTACGTTAAGTTTTGAGAGCCGGAAAGAGGATTATACATGGACGAAGGAACAGAGAAAGCTGGTAAAGGAACTGGCTAAGATCATTTTTTCTTTCATCATGAAAGCCCGGGCAGATGCCGTGAGCCAGGCAAAGACGGACTTTTTATCCAGAATGTCCCATGAGATACGGACGCCTATGAATGCCATAACGGGAATGACTGCAATTGCAAAAACAGTTCTGGATAATAAAGAAAAAGCAATGGACTGCCTGAATAAAATTGAATCAGCCAATACATACCTTCTGAATCTTGTGAATGACGTGCTGGATATGTCTAGGATTGAAAGCGGTAAAATTGAAATGAATGAAGAAAGTGTGAATCTGAAAAGGCAAATGGAGGATTTGGAATCCCTGATGCGGCCTCAGGCAATACGTAAAAACATTGATTTCAGAATGGAAAATCGCTATACCAGTAATTGCAGAATCGTTGCAGATG
Organism: uncultured Robinsoniella sp.; assembly: GCA_900540475.1. Taxonomy (GTDB): domain Bacteria; phylum Bacillota; class Clostridia; order Lachnospirales; family Lachnospiraceae; genus Robinsoniella. The sequence continues at coordinate 47,100 of UQGG01000031.1, forward strand.
AATTGCGTCTGAACCAGGTTATGATAAATATAGTAGGAAATGCGCTGAAATTTACCGGTAATGGGGGGCAGGTGCTGGTACATATAGAACTGCTTCGAGAAGACGAAAACCAGGTTACCCTGCGTTTTTCGGTGAAAGACAACGGAATTGGAATTAACAGAGAAGCCCTTGGCAGAATCTTTACTGCATTTGAACAGGAAGGAAAGAAAACTTCATCCAAATACGGGGGAACCGGTTTGGGACTTGCAATATCCAGCAGGCTGGTTCAGATGATGGGGGGAAATCTGGAAGTAGAGAGTAAGCCTGGAACAGGATCCGAGTTTTACTTTACACTGACTTTCCCATATGGAGAAGAGATTGAGACACCCGATGAAGCAGCCGTAAAACGGGATTATGATTTCAATGGCAAACGGATTCTCCTTGCTGAAGATAATGAACTAAATCAGGAAATAGCCAGAACCATACTGGAAATGAAGGGGTTCATGACGGAAGCGGTGGAAGACGGGCAGCAGGCGGTGGATATGTTTATGGCGCATCCCTCTTATTATTATGATGCAGTGCTTATGGATATCCGTATGCCGGTTATGGATGGGCTGGAAGCTACGAAATGGATTCGTACCTCCGGGCGTGAAGATGCCAGAACCATTCCAATTATTGCCATGACAGCCAATGCATTCAGCGAGGATACAAAAAAGTCCATGGCGAGTGGGATGAATGGACATTTATCCAAGCCCATAGAAACGGAAGTCCTTTTTGACACCCTGCAAAAGTGTCTGAATGGATCATAATGGTGCTCGTTGTGTCAGCATTTGGAATTATTTTGAATAATTCGAAAAAAAGCCTTGCATTTTGTTCTTAGTTGTGATATAAATATATCTTGTCAGAACAAAATTAGGTCATTGATCTTATATAAGATCAATGTATATGGATGGATTCCCGAGTGGCCAAAGGGGACAGACTGTAAATCTGCTGCAAATTGCTTCGGTGGTTCGAATCCACCTCCATCCATTGAAAATAGATTGCCTGAGCAATCTATTTTTATGCCGGCGTGGCGGAACTGGCAGACGCACAGGACTTAAAATCCTGCGGGACTAATCTCCCGTACCGGTTCGATTCCGGTCGCCGGCATTATCGAAGTATAAAGGATAGACTCTTATAGAGGGTTTGTCCTTTTTTTGTGCTCTGCCATTTTTTGCTGATCTCCATAATCCTTTATTTGAAAAAATATACTCCAACGTGTTATACAAATCTCCCAGAAAGCTTTTTGAAGATATGTTCTGGAAAAATCTAAAATAATGTCATATAATGTATGATAAAGAAAAGGGTTTTACTCTAGAGAGTGTACATGTTCTAGTGGAAAACCGTCAGGAGGGAGACTAATGAAAAAGGAATGCAAAAAGGCAATAAGAGTCATGATGCTGACAGTATTATTCACTGTGGCTTTTCATTTTCACGCAGAGGCAGAGGAGCTGTCAGAAAATGAACAGGATGTAACGGGCATTTACGGGGATGAAACTGACCGTATCCTGACGGAGGAAGAGGATGTGGCTGTCCCGGACACGGATATGTCTTCCTGGCTTTGCCAGTGGGATGAAAGCACATTAACAGTAACGCTTATGGAATATCATGGGGCTGAAGCTGATGTTCAAGTACCTGGAACCGTTGTTAAAGACGGATATGTTTATTGGGTAGAATTGATGGATACCGTCATGATCAGCAGTTATGAATATCTGAGTACGGGCCCCTTTTTTCAAAATGATTGTATCAGAACGGTATCCTTTCAGGAGGGGGTTCGTTTCCGCAATAACAGTATGGACCGGGCATTTTATGAATGTGGGAATCTGGAATCAGTTACAGGATTGCCAAATGGGGTCAGTACGATAAACGAGGCATTCAAAGATTGCAAGAGTCTTACATGGGTAGACGGTTTGCCAACAGGCATTGAAGAGATGCAAAAAGCTTTTAGAGGATGCGACAGTCTTGTGGAGGCACCGGAGATACCCGAGGGCGTTCTGGATTTATTCTGTGCATTCCAGGACTGCATAAGTTTAACATCAGCACCAAAGCTGCCGGATTCGGCGTTGAACATCAGCTATATGTTTCTGGGATGCAATAATCTGGAGTATGCGCCTCAGATTCCCCCGAATGTAACGGATATGGAAGGGGCTTTTGCAGATTGTTATGAGTTAAAAGAAGTGCCGGATATCTACAGCCATAATTTAAGGATAGCAGATGAGGCATTCCGGCAGTGCGGTAAACTGCAGCAGATCTCTATAGAAAGTGATGTTCTGGAGTCGGTTACACGGACTTTTTATGCATGCAGCAGCTTGCGGAAAGTGAAATTATCTACAAATAGTTTAGAACTTATGGACCGGACGTTTCAGGAGTGCACCAGCCTTACTGAGATGCCGGAAATTCCCCGGGGGGTACAACGATTGTCTGATACCTTTGAAAATTGTATCAGTATGGTTAAAGCGGAAGATTTGCCGGACAGTATAAGAATACTATCCGGAACCTTTTCCGGATGCATAAATCTTGTTGAGGTTCCGGAACTAAATGATGAGATTATATCCCTGTTCAGAGCCTTCCGTAACTGCACGAGTCTGACGCAGGCTCCTGTTCTGCCAAAGAATCTGTATACACTGGCATTTACATTCAAAGGATGCTCCAGTCTGGCACAGGCACCGGAGATACCGGAAGAGGTTATGGTTATGCGCAGTGCATTTGATGAGTGTACGAGTCTGAAGGCGGCGCCTGTGATTCCGGAAGGAGTCACGGATTTATGGGGAACCTTTAGTGGGTGCACCAGCCTGGAAAAAGCAACAGCGATTCCTCAGAGTGCAGATGATATATCTTCGCTGTTTTCAGGATGTACAGAGCTTACAGAAGCGCCGGACATACCGGAAGGGGTCCGTGATATTTCAAATACATTCCAATTCTGCTACCGGCTGCAGGGTGAAATAATTATAAGGGCCAATCCGGAATATTATGCACAGTGTTTTGACAAAACCGGACTGGATGGAAGTGGATTAACAGTTCACTATACGGAGCATGTTCAAAATATTGACCGTATCATTTCAACCAGGGGAGAAGACAGCAATCAGGTAAAAAAAGGAAATAATATAAATGCACTGGTGGTACAGTTTGACGGGAATGGCGGTACGGTTTCCCAGGGGCAGATCATGGTGCGGCTGGGATTTGCATATGAAAGACTTCCTGTGGCTAAAAGAGCAGGTTATGAATTTACGGGGTGGCATACAATGAAAAGCGGAGGAAGTGCCGTAGCGGATGCAACGATTGTGGACACTGCTGCAAATCATATCTTATATGCTGCCTGGAGGCCCTGCAGCTATAAAGTTTACTTTCAGACAGAGGGAGGCAGTCTCTCCGTAAAGGAAAAATCGGTTGTTTACGACGGTGTATTCGGAAGCCTGCCGGTACCGGTCAGACAGGGGTATCAATTTGCAGGATGGTATGATTCCAGAAGCGGAGGATCACAGATTACCGATAAATCTTATTTAAAACGCATTGGAAACCAGAACTTATATGCCAGATGGATTGAAAATATTTATCAGATAGAATTTAACAGCAACGGAGGAAAAAAGAAGTTCTCCGGCAGGGGTGTAAAAAATGGGGCAGCCTATGGATCCCTTCCGGTACCCGCAAGAGCAGGATATAAATTCGATGGATGGTATACGGCAAAAAGCCGTGGAAAGAAGATTACATCCCAGTCCAGGGTAAATTTAAATCAAGATCAGATGCTCTATGCCCACTGGAGTAAAGTCACGGCTGGACGTGTCAAATCATTAAAACTTTACAATAAAAGGAAAGGCCGCATGGATATCGCCTTCAAAGGAATCAAAGGAGCCACAGGATATCAGATTTTGTATGGAACGAATCCCGCGATTACCAAAGGAAAAAAGCAGGTTATTACAACGAAAGTAAAAAAAGCAGTTACAAGGCTTAAGAAAAGAAAAACCTACTATGTAAAGGTACGTGCCTATAAGCTGGACTCAGCAGGGAAAAAAATTTATGGTAAATTCAGCAGTGTAAAAAAGTTGTCCATTAAAAAATGAATGATGTGCCAGTTTTCTATTTAAATGCTGTCAATGGTTGGAAAAATATAAGTTCTCATACGGATTTGATGGTGAAAATTCAACTAGTGTGATAGAATAGCAATTAATAGAATTGCAGCCTAAAGATATCGTATAAGGAGAAATTGTATGCAGGAAGAGGAAATGGGGACCTATGAGTTTGATTTGAATTATTTAATCAATCATGTGCCCGGAGGAATCGCAATTTATAAATTAGCAGATCCGCTGAAAATATTATATTTCAATGACGGGGTTTGTGCATTGAGCGGTCACTCACGTGAAGAGTACTGGGAGATAGTAGCTTCAGATGCAATCCAGATTGTATTTGAGAAGGATCGCCAGGAGTTAAGAAATGAAATAATAGCGGCTGTATCAGAAAACAGGAAAGTTGATGCAACTTATCGGATTCTACATAAGAACGGTGGATTTGTCTGGGTGCATCTGTCAGCGCTCAGGATCCGTGAGGAGGAAGGATTTCCTATTTATTATGCGATCTTTATGGATATCAGTGAAGAGAGAAATACACAAAGACTGTTAAGTGAGCTGGCGGAGCGGGACAGCTTAACGGGGGCATTAAACCGGATCAGTTTTGAACAGAAGATCGAACAATATCTGATCGGACAGGAAGACGGGATGTCAGCATTTATGATGCTGGATATTGATAATTTCAAGCAGATTAATGACTTCCTGGGACATACTAAGGGTGATGAAATTCTTTGCACAATAACAAAACTCTTAAAGGAAATATTTGGGGAGAAAAGTTTTGTGGCACGTATGGGAGGAGATGAATTTGCGGTTTTTATAACCGATGTGAATTCGGATGAGAAGCTGACTATGCTGATTGAAAAATTCTGCCGCATGTCCAGTGCAGAATATGATTACCAGGACAGCAAAATTTACATGTCCTGTTCTATGGGGATCAGCAGGGTTCCCAAAGATGGATTTCATTATATGGAGTTATATACAAAGGCGGATAAAGCACTTCTGTTTGCCAAAAACAACGGTAAAAACCAATACCGTTTTTTTGGGGAAATGATGTCTTCCCCTTCCTCCATATTGCTGAGGAATATGGAATGGCTGCTGGATGAAGGAACAAATGCAATCTATATCTGCAATGTGGAAAATTATGAACTGCTCTATATGAATAAGCTTGCACGTCAGATGGCGAATACCCAGGGAAATGCTTATATTGGGAAAAAATGCTACAAGGAATTGATGCATATGGATGCGCCATGCCCATTTTGCAAGATCACCGGTATGAAACGGGAATCCTTCTGTGAGCGCAGGTTTAAGGTACCATATTCAGAAACAGAGTTATTGATGAAAGGAAAGCTGATAAACTGGAACGGAATAAAAGCGCATGTTGAATTTATTATGGATATTACGAAGTATAGGATGATAGAATAAGGGAGAAATTTAACATGGACAGTATCAAAGATAAGATGGTCTTCAAGCCGGAATTCCCTTATCGTATTTTTATTTCCAACTCAAAGCAGATGTATTTTCATTCTCATGATTTTCTGGAAATAAACTATGTGATTTCGGGAACGGGGTTCTATCTGATTGAAGAAAAAGAATATGAGATTTGCGAAGGCGATATGTTTATTATCAATAATCTGGAGCGCCATATGGCAGTCCATGACGGAAGTCTGCAGTTAAAGGTGATTGTATTTGACCCTGCTTTTTTCTGGGACAAGAATCAGGGCTATCAGTTTCTGGAGCCTTTCTTTAACCGAAGCCCAAACTTTACGAACCGGATTATGCCTGCTCAGGAAGGATATATTGTCCTTAAAGAAGATCTGGAACATATCTGTGAAGAATATGCGGGAAAGCATACGGGATGGGAGCTTTTTGTAAAGTCCTGGACTCAGTTGTTTCTCGCCAGGCTCTACCGGTTCTATATAGACAGCTGTCACGAGGAGGATTTTGGGAAACGCCACAAGCCGTTTATCCGGCTGCAGCCAGTTCTGGATTATATCCATGAACACTTTATGGAGCAGTTGGAGCTGGATGAAATGGCAAAAGTAGCGATGATGAACAAGAGTTACCTCTGCTCCTGCTTTAAAAATTTTCTGCATATGCGGATATTTGAATATATTGACCAGCTCAGGATAAACCAGGCATGTATGCTGCTGACCACCACAGAGATGAATATTACGGAGATTGCAATGCAGACCGGATTCAACAGCGTCTCTTACTTTAACCGTATATTTAAAAAGGTGCAGGGGGTTTCTCCGGGCAGCTACCGGAAAATCCAAATATAGTGCAAAAAATACTGGATATTGGGCAAGCAATTGGGCTCCTTGGATGTTATGATTTGATTATAAATAGCGGAGATAAGGAAAACCCGGAGTGACAGAACGGATGGAAACCGGGTTTTGAAGGAGGAGCAGGTATGCAGTACAAAAAAGATTGGGAAGCAACCAGACAGAGATTTGATGATTACTGGAAATGCCAGAATACAGGCAGGCCCATTATGCGTGTAACAGGAGTAAAACCGGAGTATGTTCCATATGCATTGCCGGCTGCTTTAAAGTCAAAGGATATGGAAGATAAATATATGAATGCCCAGGGAATTGTGAACCGTTTCCGTCATTATTGCGAAACACATGAATTTCTGGGAGAGAGTTTCCCAAACCTGAATGCAGATTTTGGACCGGGTTCCATAGCAGGGTATCTGGGAAGTGAAATTGTATTCCAGGATAAAACGGTGTGGTTTGAGCCATGTGTAGAGGATTGGGAAGATTGTAAACCTTTGGTATTTGATCCGGAAAATATATGGTTTAAGAAACATATTGCACTTTTTGATGAATGTAAGAAATTAATCGGGAATGATTTTCCGATTGCCATCCCGGATCTAATGGAAAATGTAGATGTTCTGGCATCTCTTCGCGGAGCCCAGGAACTGATCTATGATATGATAGACGATGATGAAGAGGTAGTAAGACGTGTACAGCAGGTAACCGATGTCTACCAGAAGTACTACGATGCCTTTTATAAATATGCCCAATATGAAGGGGGCAGTGCCTATACCGTATTCCAGATATTCGGAAGCGGTAAAACCCAGAAGCTGCAATGTGATTACTCTGCTTTGCTCTCCCCGGAATACTTCCGTACCTTTGTATTGGATTCTCTGAAACAGGCAGTTAAGGGAGTGGATAATGTCTTGTATCATCTGGATGGGCCGGATGCAATTAAGCATATGGATGCATTGATGGAAGTGGACGGTATCAACGCACTTCAATGGACCAGCGGAGACCACGGACCGGATGGAACACTGGAAGAGTGGGATGTAATTTATGATAAAGCCAGGGCAGCCAATAAAGCATTATGGGTAAAGGTATATTCCGGAGAATTTGATGACTGGATCCGCAATACCGAAAGAATTGTTAAAAAATATGGTTCCAAAGGTCTGTATCTGTTCTTCAACGACATGCCTCTGGAGCAGGCGAATCAGCTGATTGCTTATGCGGAGAAAAACTGGAGCGATGTAAAAGGAACATTTTAATTAAAATAAAACCATGAAAAGAGGAAAAGACTGCATCTGAGACTTTTGTAAAATCAAATATCTCAGTGCAGTCTTTTTATAACGGGTTATTCGTCATCAGGATAGCTTCTTGGCACGCAGCTCCCGCCGGTATGCATTTGGCGGAGCACCGTATCTACGTTTAAACAGGCGGTTAAAATAAGTCTGGCTGGAGAATCCTGCCTTATCCACGATATCTTTCAGTTTCATATCCGAATTTTCCAAAAGTCCTGCCGCATATTTCAAACGTTCGTCATTCAAGTAGTCATTAAAATAAAATCCCGTCTGCTGATGAAAGATATTTCCCAGATAGGAAGGGTGCATATTTAGCTTAGCTGCCAGGGTTTTAAGTGAAATATCCTTGTCGGAAAATTCGTGTACGGCGTTAATGACTGCATCCACGCAGGGATAAGTTGCAGTCTGCAGCAGCTGCTTCTGGGATAGCACCTCGTATCCGGTATGGATAAAGGTATGCAGATAAGAAATCATATCAGCATTATTTTCTATTTCTGGATTTAAGCATCTCAATAATTCGATAACAGAAGCATGGGGCTGTGTATCCGTACTGGTCTGTGAGGTACACCAGCTTAAAACAGAGAGAATGCAGGGAATATGTTTGGAAGGAGGCAGTACTTTATCCAGCTGGTCGGTTACCTGCGTAAGATAATCCTGTTCTGCAATACCGGTGTAGTCCTGCTCAATGACGTTTAGCGTCAGGATTGGAAGATCCATATCCTGAAAGATAAAACTGCTCATTTTCGTGTATTGAAGAAACAGATATTTTTTTGCATTCCGGTAGCTGATACTCACATCCACGTAATTGTTAACGGTATTTCCCACTGAGACAAAAAACGGAAAATTCAGAATCACTCTGGCATTCTCCAGATCCGGCAACAGGCTGATCAGGGGAAGTTCAGTAGTTGGGTTGCTGATAATACAGACCAGGCGGGAAGGCGTCTCAAAATAAAAGTGACTGATATAGGTTCCCACAAAAAGGGATAGGAGATAGTCAAATAAATGAGACATTTTCTCAGTTGTCTGAGGTGTGCCGGTATCAGCAGTAAAGATTATTACCGTATAATTATTCAGATAGAGATTTACACCAAGCATCTGGGCACGTGTAATAAATTCATCTTCACTGAGTGACCCTTCCACCCAGCTTTCCGTAAAGATACTTCGAAAGGTCAGCATCATGGAGCCATAAGTATTGGAAAGGGTGGAGCGTTCTTTCAGATGGCTGACAATCCGGCTGATGGATTCCCCCAGTTCATCGGGATTCAGCGGCTTCAACAGATAGTTTTCGGCTCCGTGACGCATAGCAGTACGGACATATTCGAAGTTATCGTAGGCAGAAAGCACTAAAATAGAAATCAGGGAATTTATTTTACGCACTCTCTGAATCAATTCAAGCCCATCCATCTGCGGCATGGAGATATCTGTAATCAACAGATCAACAGGATTATTCTCCAGGTATTCCAGTGCATGGAGAGGATTCGTGGTGCTGCAGCATATTTCAAAGTTGAAACCGGTCCAGTCAATGGCCGTTTTCATGCCTTCTATAACAAAAGGCTCATCATCAACAATTAATACCCGATACATAGCAGGGCCTCATTTCTTATCATAAGTTTGCAGCGGCCGCAAAGGCCAGCTGTTTCTAGTTTTAATAGTAGCGGATTGTTTTGATAAAGTCAAGACTTGAAGGAAGTGTTGTTTATAGAAATATCAAATAATAAATTTGCAAATGATAATAGACATTAGACATTTGATTAAGATAATGTTATAATAGATATCTGGAATAACCGTTACAGGGTGGTTGCCCTCCAACTCTAAAAGAAGGGGGGTGATATTATGAATACATACCAGGTATTAACATTGTTGTTTATATTTGGAAGTTTTCTTATTTCTCTCCTAGCCTATGTAGACAAGAAGAAATAAAAAAAGCCTACCCTGTTCTAACCAACAAGGTAGGCAATGTCCATTAGGGACAACTCATTATAATGAGGATAACTACCTAGCTCGGGCGGTTATTCCTTTTTGTATTTAAATAATATCATCTTTGAGTAAAATTGTCAAATAAACATTTTATGCAGGCAGGATGGGGACGGACGAAAATAGAAGAGTCATATAAAACAGAGTAAAGAAGTTCAAAATGAACTTTACACTCTGTTTTTTTGTTAAGCCAATAATATTGGCAAACGGGAATCATCACCTGGACTTTCTGGCTTTCCGATAAGCCCTTGGTGAAGCCCCGTTTACTTTATAAAACAAATCCCCAAAATAATTACTGTTTTCAAATCCACACCGAGTAGCAATATCTGTTATGGAATCACTGGTGTGGAGAAGCTCATAAGCAGCTTTTTGAATGCGGATCTGTGTGAGGTATTCTTTGAAGCCAAAGCCAGTGACTGCTTTGAATTTACGGGAGAAGTAGGTAGGGTTTAAATTGGCTTCTCTGGCAGCGTCCTCAAGGGTGATGGACTGCCAGTATGACTGGCTGATGAAGAAGGCGGCTTTGCCGATGGCTTCGTCCTGGGGTGTCAATTGGGCGGAGGCGGGCAGATGTTCTTCCATCTTAAGCCGTTTAAGCTGTACAATCAGCCGGCACAGGGATTGGGATATCAATATGGAGGAAAATTCATCCTTTTGCTCGAATTCCGCAAAAAGGTGATTCATCGTCTGCAGGATTTCTTCATGAGAATTTTCTGGTATATGCAGACAGGGTGTGCCCAGAAAATGATCTTTCATCAGATCCGGACAGACATCGGTAATTGCAGAAATGTAACAGGGGTCAAACATAATAACAATTCTTTCGTGTGTAGAAACCTGAGAATATGTAGTACGGTGCAGAAGTCCGGGTGAGATCAGTGCCAGATCATGCGGGCGCATAGCATGGACGGTATGCTGTATAAAAAATTTCTGTATGCCCGACAGTAGGTAATAAAGTTCATAGCAGTCGTGAGAATGGGATTCGGGCATACGGAAATTACTGTTTCGACGAAGCTGGTTTATAAAAAACAGCGGAGGTTCATATACGGGTTCTTTATGGTCTGGATTCATTTTAACACAGCCTTTCCTGAAAATACTTAACTTATTTTAATGGTCCATTTGTAAAATCACTTTTGCGAAATGCAATCTTAATTCTTCAAAATTGTAAATCGAAATGCAACCTTTTAGAACTATAATAACACAAAAAATCTGTAATACAAGCGTATATTCACGAAAAAACAGTAGATATCTAAAAGATTTTGCTGTAAAATACAGATCTACAAGCAGTTAAAAGGTATTAAAGGAGCAGACATCATGGAAGAGAATAATGCACAGCTGTCAGCAAAAGATCAGAAGTTTCGGGATTTTACGCTGAATGGGAATATGTGGAAGGTAGTATGGCAGGTTGCATTGCCGCTATGTGTATATCAGTGCCTGGGGCAGGTATTCGGAGTGCTGGATACGATGATGGCTTCCCATATCAGTTCCAATACAGTATCGGCAGTGGCTTATCTGGCTCAGATTAATTCCATTATCTCGGCGGTGGGCGGAGGATTGGCAGTAGGCGCCAGTCTTAAGGTCAGTGAGGCTTATGGGGAAGGAAAGTATGACCTGGTAAAAAAGCGGGTCAGTACGCTGTATGCCATGTGCGGAGTATTATCTGCTGTCATTCTTCTGCTTATACCGTTTACGAAGCAGATTCTGGCATTTGCAAAGACGCCGGCTGAGCTGATTGCAGAAGGCAATACTTATTTTCAGCTTCAGCTGCTGGCAATGGTTATTATATTTTTTAACAATGTGTTTATTGCCATCGAGCGTGCCAGAGGCGAGACTAAGCTCATCATGAAAATGAATATTATTGTTATTTTCACCAAGACATTTTTAACCGCGCTGTTTGTTTATGTTCTAAAAGGAAGTATAGTTACGATGTCACTGGCAACGATTATCTCTCAGTCAACCCTGATGGTGATCGGGCTGGTCAAAATGAAGCGTGAAAAGAATGCATTTGGGTTTTCCCTTCGTTTTGTATCTTTTAAAAAGAGATTGTCGGGACCAATGATTGTACAGTCCATTCCGCTGATTGTAGAAAGAGCCTTATTTTCCATGGGAAAGTTAATGGTAAATTCTATGAGTACGCTGTATGGAGTACTTACCGTAGGGGCATTGGGGGTTTCCAATAACCTGGGAGGCTTTGCCTCAGCACCCCAAAATGGTTTACAGGAAGGAGCCGCTTCCGTAATCAGCCAGAATGCAGGAGCCGGCAGATTCGACCGGGCGCTGCAGGCATTTTGGAGTGTATTGGTCTATAATTTAATAGCAGGAGCAGCAGCATATGCCATCTCAATGGTATTTCTCCAGCAGATCAGCAGTATGTTTTCGGAAAATGACCTGGAGTTTCAGCGGCTGATTATGAAAATATTCCGGTTTGAGGCAATGGGATTTGTACCTCTGGGAATCAATTCGGCGGTCATGTCATTGCTCTATGGTTTGGGAAAAACCAAAATATCATTGTTGATCAGCATGAGCAGGATCTTTGTATTCCGGGTGCCGGTTCTATGGTTCTTACAGAATTTTACGAACCTGGGAAGTGAGAGCGTAGGTATTGTAATGATGGTCAGCAATATATCTGTTGCCTTTGTGGCAATTCTGGCAGCGGCGATCGTTATACCGGCTGCAAAGAAAAAATATATGGGAGAACACAAGAAGAAAAGTAAGCGCTTTCATAATTTCCTATCAAAAATATAAAAAATATGAAAAAAATATAAATAAAAATGAAATTTGTACAAAAATATTGAATCTCTACTATATAAATATTTCTAAAAATCCCTTATACTTTCCTTAACGACAAAGAACAGGCGGAAAATAAACCGTCTTGAAAAAGATAATCGGGAGGGATATAGTATGAGGGCTTCCAGTCAAAAAAATGTAAGCACTTCCAAAAAGACATTGAGAAAGCACATCTATGAATATCGATGGATCTATGCACTTGGATTACCGGGATTAATTGTTTTATTCCTGTTTTCCTATCTGCCTATGAGAGGTCTGTTGATGGCATTTCAGAATTACAATCCACATTTAGGATTACTTAAAAGTGAATGGGTGGGATTAAAACATTTCGAAGCATTGTTCCAGGACCCTAAATTTTATAACATGTTAAAAAATACACTGATCATCAGTGGTTTAAGTCTTTTGACTTTTCCTGCGCCGATTTTCCTGGCATTGATCATGAATGAGGTTCGAAATGCGAAATTCAAAAAACTGATACAGACTTCTGTATACCTTCCGCATTTCCTTTCCTGGGCAATTGTAGCCAGCTTAACATTTTTCCTGCTTTCTACCGAACAGGGACTTGTGAACAAGATTGCAAATTTGCTGGGATATGAATCAACTGCTTATTTGTTCAGCACAAAATGGATTTATCTGGTTATCGTGATTCAGTCTCTCTGGAAAAGCATCGGCTGGGGCTCTATCGTATACCTGGCAGCTATTTCCGGAATTGACCAGTCTCTGTATGAGGCAGCAAAAATGGATGGTGCAAATAAGTTCCAGTGTATGATGAAGATCACGTTGCCATGTATTATGCCTACCGTAGCCGTTATGTTAATCCTTAGAATGGGAACCATCATCTCCGTAGATTTTGAACAGGTATTTCTGATGAATAATGCCATGGTAAAATCAAAACTGGAGGTATTCGAGATCTACATATACAACAACAGTATTGCCAGCGGAAGTACGCAGTACTCTTATACAACCGCAATTGGACTGTTTAAATCTGTAATTAATACGGCACTTGTTATTTTTACTAACTGGATTACCAACCGTAAAGGTTATGACGGGGTTATGTAGAGATGAGGATGGAAAGGAGAGCGAATAAAATGGGTATGAAAGCCAAAGAAAATATTTATCAGAGCATTTTGTGGTTAATTCTTATTATTATTGCAGGCACCATGATTCTGCCGTTCCTGTATGTTGTAGTATTATCCTTTACCGATTCCACAGCGTATGTAGCAGGTGAGTTTATGCTATGGCCGAAAAAATGGTCTCTGGCAGCATATAAATTGATTTTATCCGGAACGGGCTTCCTGAATTCCTTGAAATCAACCATATTTATAACAGCAGTGGGGGTACCGCTCAGCGTCTTTTTAAATGCCGGACTGGCATATATGCTATCAAAACCCATACCGGGACGAAGTTTCTTTAATAAATACGTTATGATAACAATGCTGTTTACAGCAGGTATGGTACCTAACTTTATGAATATTAATTCCCTGGGATTGATTGATAATTATTTTGCATGTATCCTGCCGGCTGCATGCGGTGCCTGGAGCATCATGGTTATGAGATCTTTCTTCCAGTCATTGCCTATTGAACTGGAGGAGGCGGCTAAGATTGACGGCTGCGGGCAGCTTCGTATCTTTGGAACCATCGTAGTTCCGCTGTCTAAAGCAATGCTTGCAACGATGACACTGTTTTCCTTTGTCAGCTATTGGAATACATACTTTAACTCTATTATGTACATGACATCTACAGCGAAGGCATCCTTACAGGTATATGTACAGAAAGTTGTACTTTCATCCAACATCTCAGATGTCCTGGATGTGCAGTCAACCGTTCAGAACGCTGTGCCTCAGGAAGTTATGAGAATGGCGGCGGTAGTAGTAGTCGTGTTACCCGTACTGATTATTTATCCGTTCCTGCAGAAATATTTCGAGTCAGGAATGATGGTAGGTGCAGTCAAAGGCTAAAAACGCAGGGCGTTTTTATATAAAAAGATCATATAGGAGGAATAAGATATGAGGAAGAATTTTAAAAATCAGGTAGCGCTTGGTCTGGCAGCAGTTCTGGCGGCATCTGCTCTTGCAGGATGCGGCGGTTCCGATGGTAAAACCACAGAAGCACCAAAGACAGAAGGAACACAGGCAGAAGCAGGGACCGGAGATACTGCAAGCGGCGAAACAGCAGGCGGAGAAACCGCAGGAACAGGAGAAAACGGTGATCGTATGACAATCACGGTCATGGGGATCGATTGGGGATATGGTCCGCTGGCTAACAGTGAGATGGAACAGTACTGGGAAGATATGTTTGATGTGAATCTGGAGATTGAATGGGTAAATTACCAGGATTTTGACCAGAAGGTAAATACGCTGATTGCGGCAAACAGTATGCCGGATGTGATCCAGGTGAGCAAGCAGGGGAATGGTTCCTATTATTACCCGGTATTTACACAGGCAGTGGATGCAGGATCATTTGTAGATATGACGCCTTATTTATTTGATAACGGAAACGGAATTGCCGAGACCAATGCAGTTATGAAGAGCTGGGATGAGAATATGTGGGATCAGGCAAGATATAACGGTGGAATCTATATTCTTCCAAGAAGCAAGGCGGAAAGCGGACAGAATTCAGGTATAGAAGTCAGAAAAGACCTGATGGAAAAATATAATTTCACGGAAGAACCAAAAACCATGGAAGAATTAAAAACCTGGCTGATCGATCTGTCTAAAGCAGCATCCGAGGGGGAAGGCAAGAAGATCTATGCGCTGGAGTATTTTGAT
Organism: uncultured Robinsoniella sp.; assembly: GCA_900540475.1. Lineage (GTDB taxonomy): Bacteria > Bacillota > Clostridia > Lachnospirales > Lachnospiraceae > Robinsoniella. Next base: position 62,261 of record UQGG01000031.1, read on the forward strand.
GATGATTTTATGAACGACAGAATTAAAGCATTTGCAGTTGCCTTCACAGGACAGTCTGACTGGGCTGTAAATGAAAGCGGAGAATTTGAGTACATGCAGTTTAAAGATGAGTATATCAATTTCCTGAACTGGATGAAAGATTTATATGATGCTGGCGCTATTGATCCAGAATTTGCTCTGGCAAATGCAGATACTTCAAAATGGAAAGCAGGCAATTCTGTGGCTTACCTGACAGCCTGGTATAACTGGAACCAGTCAGCCGACCTCACCAGTAATAAAATATTTGATGAAAGTACAGGACCGGAATTAAAAGCTTGGTGTCTGATGCCGGTGAAGGGAGACAAAGCTTATACTGTAAGCCCCAATTATACGGATATCGATTCCTGTATCGCGATCAGTTCAAAGTGCTCAGAAGAAAAAATCAAGAAGATCATGGATGTTTTCAATGCAACGGAAGAAACATATCCCGGATATGATTCGGTAATGATGGATGGTGTAAAGGATGTCCACTATACCTTAAAAGAAGACGGAACCAAAAATACAGACGATGAAGTATTTAAGAAGAAAAGACAGGATGGCTATGTAGGCGCATGGAATCAGATCTTCCTGAAAAAAGATGCTGACCAGATTACGGATAAGTTTATGAAAGACGGTACCAAGAGAGCATCCGATGAAAATATTGCAAGAGTAGAAGAAATCAAAGAATTCGTTTACAGTGACTTAAAAGAAACCGAAACAAAAAATGCAATCAGCAACCTTCAGTCAACAACTTACAATAATAACTGGAAAGTATTAACAGATGATGTAAATACCCTGTGTACCCAGTATATTATGGGACAGATTGGGGAGACCGAGTGGAAAACTTTTGTACAGGGAATCGTAGATTCTGCAGATTACAAAACAATCCAACAGGAATTTAAAGACGCAGCGGCAGAAGCAGCGAAATAATAGTAATTGGTAAAACAATAAAAGCGGCAGGGGACATTCACGATATCTTAAAACTGGAAACTGACAGATAAAAGTACGTGGATGTGCCCTGTTAAGCTGTAAGCAGTATCGCAGTCAGGACTGTGGTATGCATGGGAGGATAATATGGCTAATCAGGATTTTTTTCATGAGATTGCAATGACGAAGCACCCAATTGGAACAACTGATCAGGAAGTACAGCCTTTGCCAGTACCGGATATCTGGTTTTCAAAAGAGGACTGCCGTCAGCATAAGATTTACTGGGAGGGGGAAAAGACATTTGAGGAGCAGTGTGAGGATTTTGCCCGGGATTTAGAAGATATGAGAAACCAATACCGCCCTTACCTGAGAAATTATCTGCCTCACATCCAAACCGGAATCCTGGATATGCAATTACAGGAATTTGAATTCCGTTACCGGGAAAAAGGAGAGGTGTTCACAGACCGCAATGATATCAGTAAGGTATGGGAAAAAGTAACGGTACCAGATTACAGAGGACCTGCGCTGGAGGATGGAAAGTGGAGCGGTTATTACAGATGTTCCTATAAAAACATATGGTCAGAAGAGCTCATTCAGAATCAGAAGCGGGCTGTTCTGTATTTTCAGTGTGTGGATTATATAGCAGAAATCTACTTGAATGGCAATTATGTAGGCAGCCACGAAGGGTTTTTTGCACCTTTTTCATTTGATGTTACAGATTACTTACAAGAGGATAACGAGCTGGTTATCCTGTGCAAAAATGATGTGCCCATACTTGGCGTAGGCCCAGTTCTGGATGGGGATAAAATTTATGCCGCTACAGGTCCCGGCTGGGATGACCCGGAGGTGGGATGGCATCACTGCCCGGCGGGAGCGGGAGTATTTGGAAAGGTTTCCATGGAAATCCGCCCGGAGGTATATCTGGATGATATTTTTGTAAGACCGGATATTGATCAAGATCTGGTGGAATTAAGGCTTGGGGTCATAAACTATACCGATGAGGTAAAGGAAGCTTATGATCTGGATCTGGAACTTCTGCCAAGGAACTATGAAGGAAAAAAGATCGGAGATCTCCATACAAAGATTACATACGTGGGACCTGGGAAGAATGAATACCGCTACTTTATACCGGTATCGGATTACAGGCTTTGGGAACCGGAGTCGCCCTGGCTCTATGGAGCCCAGGCAAATCTAAGCAGAGCAGGCGACTCCATTTCCGGAAAGAGCCAGAATTTTGGAATGAAAAAGTTCGTCAGCGATGAGACTTCTGTTCCAAAAGGGAAATTTTATCTCAACAACCAGCCCATTGTGCTTCGGGGTGCCAATGAGATGGGACACCTTCAGCAGTGTGTTATGAAGGGAGATTTTGACCAGCTGGCAGATGATATTCTTATTGCCAAGATGTGCAATATGAATTATTACCGTGTCACCCAGCGTCCGGTGCAGGAGGAGATCTATGATTACTTTGATATGCTTGGAATGATGCACCAGTGTGACCTCCCTCTCTTTAGTTTCCTTCGGAGGCCGCAGTTTGCAGAAGCGGTAAAACAGGTACAGGAAATGGAGCATCTGGTAAGAAGACATGTATCTACGGTGTTAGTTACTTTTATAAATGAACCTATGTGCATAAGGCGGACCGAAGACCCTGAGGATAAATATTCCAGACGCTATGAAGCCAAGGGGCACCGTCATCTGCTGAGGGATGAGCTGGAAGCGTTCTTTCAGGCAGCCAGAAAGGCAGTCTATGTGGAAAATCCTGACCGTGTGATTAAAAATGTGGAAGGGGATTATGACGGACCCACTGCAGAGGGAATGCCGGATTTCCACTGTTACACCATGTGGTATACCAACCATGGAGAACCAATCGGACGCCTGTTAAAAGGGTATCTGCCTCCGGTGAAAGAAGGCTGGATGATGGGATGCGGTGAATATGGTGCCGAAGGACTGGACCATGAAGCAGTTATGCGAAATTTCTATCCAGAAGAATGGTTGAAAACTCAGCCTGACGGTACCTGGTATCCTGATAAAATTGTGCGTGCGCAGACCCATTCCGTACAGGGAGACTGGTATGAGGAACAGAATAACATGGCGGACTGGATCCGGGAAAGCCAGATACATCAGGCGATAGCCACAAAGCTTCTGACGGATGCTTACCGAAGAAGGGGCGATATTATTAACCATACGGCGATTCATCTGTTAATTGATGCATGGCCATCGGGATGGATGAAGACTCTGGTAGACTTCAGGCGTCAGCCCAAAAGAGCTTATTTTTCTTATCAGGAATCCCTCCGGCCGCTTCGGGTGAACCTCTATACCGGACGGAGCACAGCCTATCTGGATGAGCAGGTGGAGGTGGCAGCCTGGCTGCTAAATGATACTGGAAAAGACAGTGTCCTGACCATCCGGGCGGAAGCGTTTGCAGGACAGGACCCGGAACCCTTTACAGCATATGAGATGGATGACACGGCACTGGCGGCAAATGCCATATGTGCAGGCAAAATTCCCTTAACATTTGAGGCAATGCCGGAATTTGACGGCAGAAGTTCCAAAGTGCAGATAAGAGCGGCGATATTAAATGAAGAAGGAAAGGTTTTAAATACGGAAACGATATCCATACAGGTATATAAACGGCGGAGGTATACGGAAAAGGTCAGAGCAATCGGTGGCGAAGCAAAAGTACTTTGTAATAAACTGGGATTAACGGAAATCAAAAACGAAGAAGGGAATTCCTTGGGACAGACAGAAGTATGCGTGATCAGTGATCTAAGTTCTGACAGCCTGAAAGCGGCAGAAGCCAATACAAAGGCGGGGGGACGATCGATCCTGCTGCTTCCGGAGGAAAACATATCGTTCCGGGTTGGGGGAGAAGAGGTCACTGCTAAGGGGTGCGGGGAATTGTTTTTTGCAGCTGCAAAAGATGGTTTTAAGGAATATCCAATTTCCATGCTGTATAACGAAGAAAAGGGATATATAGACGCTACCGCCACCCATACCATCCAGACGAAACTGCCAGGGGAGGCACTGGTATATACATACGACAAGCAGGGGCTGGACAAAAGCACCGGAGCAAAGCCACATCTTCCGTTTGTAAAGAGCTGCCCTCTGGGGGCAGGGGAGCTTCTGTTGGTCAGTCTGTCCAGAGAGGGCAGGGTCGGCTGCAATCCGGGATTGGATGAACTGTTCCGGGATTTGATTTTGAAAGGTGAAAGTTAAGATGGGAATGCTGGAGCAGGAATTAAAGAGCAGAAATCTACCGGAGCTGTTCCACAGCAAAGATCAAGGAAGTGTTGAGAATATAAACGGCTGGGAACGCAGGCGGGAGGAAATAAAAGATCTGCTGTGCAGTGAATTCTGCGGCTGTTTTCCCAGAATTGCATACCGGACCAAAGGCAGGCAGGTCTTAGAAGATGAGGATGCCTATGGAGGCAAAGCAGTGGTAAAGACGATTCATCTTGGGATCGCATCCGATTACTCTTACGTATCCTTTCCCTACCGTCTCATGCTTCCCAAAAATGCAGAGCGTCCACCTGTCTTTATTTATCTGGCGTTTACCCCGGAAATTGCAGATGGGATTGGAGAAGAGATCCTGGATGCAGGCTTTGGTGTGGCGAGTGTCTATTATCAGGATATTACTGCTGACTATTATGATGGACATCAGAGTGGGTTAGGCAGGTTTTGTACCAGAAACCAATTTGACAGCTGGGGAAAAACGGCAATGTGGGCTTGGGGCAGCAGCAGAATTCTGGATGACATTCTGGAAAGGGAAGAAATAGATGAAAGCAGGGTTGCAGTTCTTGGGCATTCCCGTTTGGGAAAAACAGCATTGATTGCCGGAGCTTTTGATGAACGGTTCTCCCTGACGGCTGCAAATGAATCCGGAGCAGGCGGTGCCGCACTGTTTCGTGGAAAAACAGGGGAGCAGATTAATAACCTTTATGGGAAAGGCTCCAGGCTTTGGTTTAACGGGAACTTTTTTCAGTACAGGGAGGATGTGAGCCGGATGCCATTTGACCAGCATTTTCTATTATCCCTGATAGCACCCCGCCATCTCTATATTGCCAGTGCGGACCGGGATGACTGGGCGGACCCCGTATCCGAATTTTTATCCTGTGTTGAAAGTTCACAGGCATGGAAGCTGTATGGGAAAGAGGGACTGGTCGCGCCGGATCGTTTTCCGAAAGCAGGAGACTGTTACCACGAGGGAAGAATCGGATACCATTTGCGATCCGGTACTCATTATCTCAGCCGTGATGACTGGAAGCAGATGATTGCCTACCGGAAGCGGCATGGAGTATGAGAGGCGAAAAACTATCTATTGGTGCAATACCGCAGACCTGTCTGCGGTATGCAGGAGAAAAAATATGAAGAGATATGAAATATATATGAAAAAGCCTGCCAGAAAGTGGGATGACGGTTTGCCTCTTGGAAATGGCCGATTAGGAGCGATGGTACTTGGACGGCTGAAAGAGGAAACCATATTTATAAATGAAGAAACTCTGTGCTACGGACCTGCAAGAGAACGGGAAAATCCGGATGCTTTCCGGCATTTAGGTGAAATCAGGCAGCTCTTACTGGAAGGCAGAGTAGAAAAAGCAGCATTTCTGGCTAAAATGGCACTGACATCCACGCCAAAATACAATAATCCCTACCAGCCTGTTGGGGATCTCAGGCTATGTTTCTTAAACCATGCGGAGAAAGAAACTCATTACGAAGCCAGGCTTTCCCTGGGTGAGGCTATCGCAGAACTGGTATATGAATTGGATGATACTCAGTATGAGCGGGAACATTTTATCAGTGAAGCCTATCAGGTGCTTGCCATAAGGATACGGGCAAAGGGGAAGCACAAAATCACCCTGAGTGCAAATATAAGCCGGAAGCCCTTTGAAGAGTTTACCGGTGTACTTGTGCACACGCCTGGAAAGGCGACAGCCGGAAACTGGGGAGAGAATGGTGCAGACGGGATGCATTACCTGAGCGGGGTGCGCATTGCATCGGAGCATGCCAGAAGCATGGGAGATGCGGTATATCTGGAGGATGCAGAGGAAGCCGTGGTGTATCTTGCGGCAGGCACGGATTATCAGGAGTGTCTGAACGGAGTCAGGAAAGACGGGAAAGAAGCTTATGCGGACCTGTCTCGTGTAATCACGGAAAGACTTGATGCGGCACAGGCAGCAGGATATGAAGAAATTAGAAGACGGCACCTAGAAGATTACCAGTCTTTAAATGGCAATTTTAATCTGGATCTGAATGGAAGCACAGATGAGAAAATGACGACGGCGGAGCTTCTAAATTCCTTCCGTCAGGGAGACGGTTCCTGTGAAAATTATCTGACGGAACTTCTGGTGCACTTTGCCAGGTACCTGATGATTGCTTCTTCCCATAACTGCCTGCTTCCTTCTAATCTGCAGGGGTTATGGAATGGTTCTTATGAACCGCCCTGGCAGTGCCAGTACACCATCAATATTAATACCCAGATGAATTACTGGTTTGCCGAAAAGGCTGGTTTGTCCCAGTGTCAGCTGCCGGTAATGAATCTGGTGAAGCTGCTGGTGGAGAATGGAAAAGAAACAGCGCGGAAATTATACGGCGCCCGGGGATTCTGTGCACATCATAATACAAATGTATGGGGATGTACGGCGCCTGAGGGGATATTTGATGCCTCTCCATACTGGGTAATGGGAGGGGCATGGATGTGCCTGCATCTGTATGAACATTATCAGTATACACAAGACCTGGAGTTTTTAAGAGAAGCTCTTCCAATCATGCGGGAGTCCATTCGCTTTTTTGAAGATTATCTGTATGAACTTCCCAATGGTTTTCTGGTCACAGGCCCGGTTGTTTCACCTGAAAATACCTATCGTTCGTCAGCAGGGGAAACCGGTGCATTATCTATGGGAACGGCAATGGACAGCGCTATTTTACGACAACTGTTCAAAGCTTGCCTGGACGGTATGAATGTTCTTGGAATGCGGGATGAAAAAGAGGAAAAAACCTTGAAAGAGATGCTGGAAAAGCTGCCGCCATTGATGATTGGAGCAGATGGCAGGCTGCTGGAGTGGATGGAAGACTATGAGGAAATGGAGCCGGGACACAGGCATATCTCCCATTTATATGCACTGCATCCGGGAGATGAAATTACTCCTGAAACGGAGAAATACTTTGTAGCGGCGAACAAGACGCTGCAGAACAGGCTGTCTCATGGAGGCGGACACACCGGATGGAGCCGGGCATGGCTGGGATGCTTTGCAGCCCGGCTCAGGGATGGGGCTGCCCTTAAAGAGCATGTGTGCCAGCTTCTGAAAAAGTGTATTCAGGATAACTTTCTGGATGTGCATCCGCCGTTTCAGATCGACGGTAATTTTGGTATTACGGAAGCAATTCTGGAGGGCATCGTCCAGAGCCAGAGCGGAAAAGCCGTACTGCTTCCGGCGCTGCCTGCGGAATGGAAAGACGGCAGCCTGAAAGGCTATATCCTCAAAGGCAATGTAAGACTTGATATGGACTGGGAAAATGGGAAGCCTGTGAGGTTGCATCTGACTGCACAAAGCCCTAAGACGTATCAGCTGAGCTGGAAGACAGAGACGAGAGAAGCCGCCTGCAGAGCAGGGGAAAGAACAGAATTAATCTGGTAAGCGCAGGATGGTGTGAGAGGTAAAATATGAGCTGCAAAAAGTTTTATGACAGAAAGGGAGGAACAAATGGAAAAAATTACAATACTGCAAAATGACTTGAATAATGAAAGAATCAGCTTTGGAATACTGCAGCTTGATCAGGTGCTGACAGGCGCCGGATATGAGGTGGTTTATGCACCGCTTCCCCAGTCACCGGAAGAGTTCCGAAAGACAGAAGGGAAAAAGATTTATGTATCCGTATTAAGGGAAGATACATTCTTACAGTGGATGATGGAAAATGAATTATTGATTTTTCATACACGGGAGCCGGAAGGCGAAGGATTTTATATAGAAACCTGTTCTGCCGGGCTTACAGTTATCTGCGGAGGAACAGACACCGGAGCATTATACGGCTGTATGGAGCTGAAGGAGAGGGTGGAAAGAGACGGAGAGTTCCCCGCAGAAATTACGTTTGGAGACGCACCGGTATTTAAACTCAGAGGACCCGCAGTCGGACTGCAAAAGACAAAGATTGAGCCGCCCAGGCTTACTTATGAATATCCTATTACACCGGAGCGGTTCCCGTGGTTTTATGATAAAGACATGTGGACGAAGTTCCTGGATATGCTCTTATCCATGCGTTGCAATGTACTCTACATCTGGAGCGGGCACCCCTTCTCCTCCCTGGTGAAAGTGCCGGACTATCCCGAAGCACTGGAGGTAACGGAAGAAGAATTTCAGCAAAATCGTGAAGTATTCGGATGGCTGACCAGGGAATGTGACCGCAGAGGCATCTGGGTAGTATTAAAATTTTACAATATCCATATCCCTCTTCCATTTGCAAGAAAGCATGGCCTGGAGCTGCTGCAAAGTAAGATTACCCCGCTGGTAGCAGATTATACCGGCAAAACCATTAAGGAGTTCATTAAATCTTTTCCTCATATCGGTCTTATGGTATGCCTGGGAGAAGCACTGCGTGGAACCCAGAACAAGACAGACTGGTTTATCGACACCATCATACCGGCTGTAAAAGAAGGGGCGGCAGAAGCAGGACTTCTGGAAGAACCTCCGGTTATACTGCGTGGCCATGACTGTGACCCAATAGGTGCCATGGAAGAGGCAAAGAAAAAGTACTCGAACCTTTATACCATGTGGAAGTATAACGGGGAGAGCCTGACAACTTATTATCCAAAGGGAAAATGGCAGGATATTCATCAGTCATTAAGCGGACTGGGTACCACTCATATTATGAATATACATATTCTGGCAGACCTGGAACCGTTCCAATTCAATGCTCCGTTATATATTCAGAAGTGTGTCCAGGCAGGACAGCACCGGTTTGGCTGTAATGGGCTGCATCTTTATCCGTTATTTTACTGGGACTGGCCATATACGCCGGATAAAGTATCACCAAGATTATTACAGATGGACCGTGATTATATCTGGTTTGCGGCATGGTTCCGTTATGCATGGAATCCAAACCGGGAAGAAAATACAGAAATGGAGCACTGGGTAAATGTATTTGCCAGGCAATACCGGATTTCCCATGAATCGGCAAAGAAACTCTTGATTTCCCAGGAAAATGCAGGTCAGTGTGCACCGAAAATCCTTGGAAGAGTCGGGATTACAGAAGGAAACAGACAGACCATGAGTCTTGGAATGACCATGAGCCAGTTTACCAACGTCAACCGCTACCGTCCCAATAAGGAACTTTGGAATTCCGTAGCCCGAAAAGGCGAACAGCCGGATGATTATATCCAAAAAGAACTGGCAGGACAGACTCATATCGGTGAGACGCCTTATGATATGATCTCAGAAGTCAGTGCCCATGCCACAAAGGCACTGCGCCTCATGGAAGAAGTAATGAAGGCGGAGGGAGACGGAAATGAAGAACTAAAACGTCTGTATACCGATGCGGCAGCTGTTTACGAAATGAGTATCTCCTACTGTAAAAAGTTAGAGGGAGCCATGGAAATTTTGAAATATAAATATACCATGGATGATAAATGCAAAGGAGATGTGGCTCTTTTGGAAAATGCGGCGGTATTTATGGAAGAATCGCTGCATGAATTCCGGAATCTTGCAAAACTTACGGAAAGTACGTATCTTTATGCCAACAGTATGCAGACACCGCAGAGAAAGATTCCTTTCCCGAATGGGGAAACCTTTGGACATTGGACAGCATGCCTCACAGAATATGAAAAAGAATATCATAATTTTAAGAAGCATCTGGCGGAATTAAAGCAGGGGATCCTCCCTTCTGACCATGCAGAAGAAGTGAAAACGGATGCATTGGTGCCAGCACCATTTACGCTGCTTGGCGATCAGAGCTGTGAGATCTTCGCCCTGGAAAAGGGCAGCAGTGTATTTTCTGACTGTTCCTGCAAAGTATTGAATCTGGCTCCGGAACTGGAGAAGCTGCAGGCAGTGCGTATGGGACTGGGAGCGGCAATCGAAGAAGGGGTAACCGTAAAACTGGAGCTGCCCCAGGATTCTTATGTACTGATAGGATACATGAATGCGAAGGGCGTGGAGTGGCTGCAGCTGCCGGACCTTGAAACCAACACCCATGCAGATGACAGAGGCGGATTAACGGTAGTCTATGGAAATGCTATTAAGGCAGAGGCTTGCCCGCCGGTTAATATCCATGCTTACCGTTATGAAAAAGGTGTTCATGAGATTTATTTTGGAACCGGAGCGTTTATGATCGCCGGAGTTGTGGCGGCAGATACGGTATTGAAGCCCAGGAATGCCAACCTGGGAGGCGAAGGACTGGATACTCTGGACTGGCTGTACGAAGAATAGGAGGAAGAAAAATGGCTGCAAAAACACCAAGAGAAATGACGGGCGCAGAACTGCGCTCTATGCTGAAAAGCAGTATCAATTTAAAAAGCTTAGGGGGTATGAAGTGCCCGGAACTGAAATTGCCGCCGGAAGATTTACAATGGTGGCGGGATGCAAAAATAGGAATGTTTGTCCACTGGGGTCTCTATTCTATTCTGGGAAGAGGAGAATGGGCAAGATTTAATGAACAGATTCCCCAAGAAGAATATGAGGGACTGGCACAGGAGTTTAATCCTGAGAATTTCTCCATGACAGAGTGGACAGACCTGGCAAAAGATTTCGGTGCAAAGTATATGGTCATGGTTACCAGGCACCATGATGGTTTTGCACTTTGGGACAGCCCGGCAAGCTACGGGGGATTTACCAGCAGCAATACTGGATCGAAACGAGACTTTGTAAAAGAATATACGGATGCTGCAAGAGAAGCAGGACTTCGTGTAGGGCTGTATTATTCACCAATGGACTGGAGATTCCCCGGGTACTTTGACCCGGAAGGACTGCCGGAAAATGCAAAACTGATGAAAGACCAGTGCTACGGACAGGTGGAGGAACTTTGCAGCAAGTACGGTCCTGTGGATATCATGTGGTATGATGGCGGATGGCTTGCCCACAAAGGCAGTGACACCTCCAGCGCATGGTTCTGGGAACCGGTGAATTTGAACAAAGTAGTACGTAAATATAATCCAAAGACCTTGTTAAATCCCCGTTCCGGATACGAAGGAGATTTTTACTGTGATGAGGGTTCCCACGAAATCACCGGTAAAATCCTGCCGGTGCCGTGGGAAAAAAATATGTGTGTCTGCAGCGGCTGTTCCTGGGGATGGATGGCTGATGACCCGGTATCTGATTTTGACTGGCTGATAAAAATGCTGGTAGATGTGATCTGCAGAGACGGGAATCTGCTGCTGAATGTAGGACCTGATAAAAACGGGAAGCTCTCCGAGGAAGTACAGACCAGGATGCGGGAAATCGGAGCCTGGCTAAAGGAAAACGCAGAAGCTGTTTATGGTACCAGAGGCGGTCCTGTTGAACCTGTGGATAACGTCTATGGAACAACAAGCAAAGGAAATAAAATCTATGTGCATGTGCTGGATAGGAAAGCATTTGCAAAGGAACAGATTCCGTTACAGGAGTATCAGGTAGAACAAGCGGCACTTCTTCATGGAGCAGCCCTCCCTTTTAAACAGGATAAAGAAGGGATACAGATTGATGTCAGCAGTATCCCGGGAACGGAAGTGGACACCATTGTGGTACTTACTTTAAAAGAAGAAGTGAAAGCTGCGGATGTACAGGAAATTTATTTTACTGGTAAAGTGTAAAAGAAAGGCGCTTTTAAACTACAGATTCGGAAATGCCGCAAGCAAGCTTGTGGCATTTCCGGGGGTAAAGCGTAAATGGAGTTTTGCACTGCTGATTAGAGGGCATAAGCCAGCTGGCGCTATATATGGAGAGAAGAGCAGGAGGAATGTAAAATGCAGTATGGTGTGGCATATTATCCGGAACACAAGACAAAAGAAGAATTACAGCATGACCTGAAATTATTAAAAGAATCCGGAATCAACACGGTTCGCATGGGAGAATTTGCATGGTGTAAAATGGAGCCAAAGCCTGGAGAGTATCAGTTTGACTGGCTGGAAGAAGCAGTCATGGAATTAGGTGAAGCGGGAATCCGCAGTATCATCTGCACACCGACTGCATGCCCGCCGGCATGGCTGGTTTATGCACATCCGGAAGTTCTCTATGTGGATAACAGAGGGGAAGTCCGGCCATTTGGTGGACGGAGATTCTATTGTTACAATAATCCCATCTACCGGGAGTATTCGGTGAAAATAACAGAGGAAATTGGCAGGCGCTTTGGGCAAAATCCGTATGTCTCCGGATTCCAGATCGACAATGAACCGGCGCAGGAAGCTTCCGGACGCTGTCACTGCCCGGTGTGTAAACGTAAGTTTTCGGAGTATATGAAGAATAAATATAAAACCATTGAAGCCTACAACAGGAGAAGCGGGAATATTTTCTGGGGACAGGATTATGAGAATTTTGAACAGATTCAGCCGCCGGTTAACACCATTGAAGTAAGCGCCGAGCAGGCTTTACCGGTTTACTTTGAAAATCCCACTCTGCGTCTGGAATTTGAGCGCTTTGCCAGTGATTCCCAGATTGAGTATCAGAATCTTCAGGCAGATATTCTGCATCAGTACAGTGATGCTCCGGTTACGACAAATGGAACCGGTCTGGCTACAAACAGCATTGACTATTATAAGGGAACGAAGAATCTGGATGTTTATGGATTTGATTACTATCCGGGACTTCGGGATGCTGCCGTAGATTCATTTCCTTATGCATTTGCAAGAGGGGTAAAGGAAGGGAAACCATTTTGGGTCATGGAATTTATGTCTGGAGGCGGGCATCGTTTTGGGGGATCCGGAAGAGTCCAGCCCAATCCGGGTGCACTGAAACAGGCAGTGATTCAGTCTTATGCCCACGGTGCGGATATGATGCTGCATTTCCAGTTTCGAACGTTCCCATTCGGGGCAGAGCAGTTGAATTATGCCATCGTGGATATGGATGGAGTGCCCAGAAGAAGATATTATGAAATGCAGGAGACCGCAAGAATTCTGGAGCAGTTAAAGGCATACGAGCAGGCAGAGTTTGTAAATGAGATTGCCGTCTGCGTAGATTATGATGTGCATTGGTCACTTCGGATAAAGCCTGTGAATGATCCGGAGTTCAATTATCTGGACTATTGCGCGAGGCTGTACAACTTATTGGAAGATGCCGGATACAATGCAGATGTGATTGGGTTTGGGGCTGACTTTTTAAAATATAAATTCCTTGTGGTACCCACGGCGTTTGTAGCGAACCGCAGATTCCAGAAAAAGCTGCGCGGCTTTGTTGAAAACGGAGGCATTTTGCTGTCCACATTTTTAACTTCTGCGAAAAATGAAGACAATGTGGGGTATACGGATTCGCTTCCGGCAGGATTAAATGATGTCTTTGGCATGACCGTTGAAGAGGTGGAGCCGGTGTTTGCATCCAATAGAACCAGGCTGAAATTAAACCTGGGAAGCAGCGTACAGGAGACTCTGGACGGGATGTGGAGTGATCTTCTGAAAGGGAATGCAAAGGCAATCGGTACCTATATGGAAGATTATAAAACCGGAGCCATGGCAGTCAGCGAGCATTCTTATGGAAAGGGAACGGCGTGTTATCTGGGAACCGATGTAGATGATGAATCCATGAAACATTTATTTACTTATCTCTGTGACAAGGCAGAAATTAAAAGGAATCCGGTATGCCCGCAGAAAAAAGTGGAAGTGATTCATCGAAAACTGGATGGAGCTGATTACTACTATGTATTGAACTTTACCGCCCAAGATACCAGTCTCATCCTGGAGGAACCTATGGAAGATGTGCTGAAAAATGATAGTTGTCAAAGGGAGATTTATTTGGAAAGGAATGGATTTGCACTTTTGAAGCGGATACCATGATACAATGACGGGCGATCTAGTACATCATTGCATAAATAATCAAGTAATACACTTCGGCTATCCGCACCAGGAAATCCAAACCATTCTTTGATGTAGCCCGCTACACCTGCAGAATGGTTTGGATCCCCTGATACGAATATCCTGTGTGTATTGCTCAATTATTTAAGCAATGATGTACTAGGTACAAGAAACCTGCTTTCAAATCACTTGTTGATAAATCGTGTGTCCTATTCAAGAGAAATAAAGTTGAAGGAAAATAAGAATTTGGAAGGAAGCCACGCAGAGATTCTTTCAACCTTTAATGATTGTGGCAATAGGCAATGGGTAAAATTATGAACAGAGAAGTTGGCCATATTACAAGAGTTGTACTTACCCCGGATGGAAAGCTAAGAGAACCGGGAATGACAATTGTGAGCAAGAAAGATTATGAAACAGTAGTGCTGGATCAAAATGCTAGAGAAGATGTGGCATTTATCCGAGACGGCGCCACAGTTCTTACACAAAAAGAGTTTGCATTTAAAGACCGGGAAATTTTCCAGTATGTAATCGAAGGCAAAAAGGCAAAGATTATTACCAGGAAGACTATTGACGGAGAGCGTTCCTTTATCGAGAATGCAGCCAGTGTCAAAACGGGAGATGCATTTTCCGGAATGCTCAAATTCGGGATTGACGAAGAGGAAGCTATCTACGGATTAGGACAGCAGGAACAGGGGAAATATAATTACCGCAAAGTTAAGGAATATCTCTATCAGAATAACATGCAGATTCCCATGCCTGTTTTTCTGTCTTCAAAGGGGTATGGGGTTCTTTTGGATGCGGACTGTCTTATGACATATGAAGAAAAAGACAATATTATTACCCTGAATTTTGATGCGGTTGATCAGATGGCTTATTACGTAATTACCGGAGAAAATTTTGACGATCTGATAGCAGGAATCCGGGAACTTACCGGAACAGCGGTTATGCTTCCACGCTGGGCATTTGGTTATATACAGTCCAGGGAACGCTATATCACACAAAAAGATATTCTGGATACCAGGGAGGAATTTGAAAAGCGTAATATTCCGGTATCCTGTCTTGTCTTAGACTGGAAGTCCTGGGCAGAAGGAGAATGGGGAAATAAATTCGTTGATAAAGAACGATTTCCCGATTTAAAAGAAATGACAGATAAACTCCACGAAAAAGATACCGCTTTTATGATATCTATTTGGCCGAATATGAATAAAGGCTGTGATAACAATCAGGAAATGCTGGATGCAGGCAAACTATTGGCAAATCTCTCCACTTATGATGCTTTTGATCCTGAAGCAAGAGATCTGTACTGGAAGCAATGTGAGAAAGAATTGTTTAAAAACGGAGCAGATGCATGGTGGTGTGATTCTACAGAACCTTTCACTCCCGACTGGAACGGTTTGGAAAAGAGAGCGGAGGAGGAGCGTTATGAGCTTGCCAGAGAAAATCTCACAAGATATTTTGATGCCAGAAAAGCAAATAACTATGCGCTTGTGCATGCAAAAGGAATCTATGAACATCAAAGAGCGGCAAGTAATCAAAAACGGGTTGCAAACCTGACACGTTCCGGTTCGCTGTCTATACAGCAGTATGGTACAATTCTATGGTCCGGAGACATCATGGCAACCTGGGATGTTTTCCGAAATCAGATTGCAGAAGGATTAAGCATGTGTATGTCAGGAATTCCTTACTGGACCCTGGATATCGGAGCATTTTTTGCAGGATCCACCCAGGGATTCAGACGTTTCTGCAATGTAGAAGAAGGAGAAGCGCCCTGGTTCTGGCACGGACTTTTTGAAAAAGGCACGGATGATTTTGGCTATCGTGAATTGTATACCAGGTGGCTGCAGTTTGGAGCCTTTCTTCCCGTTATGCGTTCTCACGGAACAGATACCTATCGGGAACCATGGTATTTTGGAGAACAGGGAACAAAATATTATGATACGATTGTGGATTATATCAAGCTGCGATATGAAATGCTGCCTTATACATATTCCCTGGCACATAAGGTAGAAGCAGAGGGCTATACAATGCTGCGCAGTCTGATGTTTGACTTTGATAAGGACAGGAATGTACAGAAAATATCCAATGAATTTATGTATGGCCCATCTTATCTGGTCTGCCCGGTAACCCAGGCAATGGAATATGGCCCGGAAAATACAAAGCTGGATGGAAAAACAACCTGGAATGTTTACCTGCCGGAGGGAAGCTGCTGGTATCACCAGAAATCCAAAGAAGTATTGAACGGCGGACAGAATATAGAAGTGGAGGCCCCCATAAACTGGCAGCCGGTATTTATAAAAGCCGGGTCCATTCTGCCGTTAAGTAAAAAATGCGCAAAGGATGGCGTGGCAGATACAATAGAAGTATATGAAGGATGCAATGGCAGCTTTGACTATTATCTGGACAATGGTGTGGATTATCAATACGAAGAAGGAAACTATGCATTGATTACGATAAGCTATCAAGATGAGGAAAAATGCGTAATTTTGGAAGAGGCAGAAGGAAATTATTCTTATCCACAGGAGTTTGAAGTGAAGTTATTTAGAAGAGACGGTGAAATATTGGTAAGACAGGTATGCTATGATGGAAAACGGATAAGTATAGATTTTCATAATCTGATACGTTAATGTTTGATTTGACTTTTTTTGCATCTGATGGTATTATATGCGTAGAAAAGGAATAACCGCTCGGGTTAGGCAGTTTTCCTCTAGTTGAGTGAAACTACCCTGTTCTCGTAAAACAGGGTAGTTTTTATTTTTTCTTGTCTATATAGCCAAGGAGTGTCAATAAAAATCCGCCAAATAGTAACATCAAAGTTAATACCTGGTATGTAGTCATAGCACCACCCCCTATCATTTAAATTAGGAGGTCAACTACCCTGTAACGGTTATTCCTAAAAACAGTATATCATTCACAATATGAAATGTCCAATAAAAAAATAAAATATAATAAATCATATATAAGGTGTAATAAAAACAATAAGTGACTAACGGCGCATTCTGCTATCATAAATATTATTTAATATCCTCCGGCAATACCGCTGGTATATAAAATGCAATGCGAAATCCGCAGCCGTCACTGCCCGCCTGTGGGAGGAGACAGGAGTCTTCGCCAAATACTAATTTTAAACGTGTATTGACATTAGAGAGGGCGAAACCATTATCTTCGTTGCGTTTCATAACCGGCTGGCTGAGTTTTTCTTTTAATAACTCCAGTTCCTCCTGTGTTATGGATGATCCGTTATCTTCCACAGCCAGTTCTAACATGTCTTTTGTATCTCTCGTAACGGAGGTGACCGTTATGGTCAGCATATTGTCATCCCGATCCAGAACCAGCCCATGAACAAAATAGTTTTCGATCAGGGGCTGAAGGGTATTCTTAGGAATGCCATAGATCTTCAGTGCATTATCTATAATAAATTCATATTCAAAATTACCAAACCGGTACATATATAGGTTAATCAGATTCTCACAGAGATTCAGTTCTTCACCGATGGAGACATAGAGATTTCGGCGGGTCTGGTTTCGATACATTTTGGAGAGCAGCAGCAGCATCTGGGAGGCATCGTTATAAAGCCCCTTAACGATCTGAACCCGTATCTGTTCCAGGGCATTGTAGAGAAAATGCGGGTTGATACTGGTCTGCATTGCATAAAGTTCCGCTTTTTTCTGGGAAATTTCATAAACATATGCTTTCTCTACATTTCGCTGCAGCTCGTCGCACATTTTATTGAAACTTACGGTAATCTGTTTAAATTCATCATTACTGTCAGGCAGAGGCAGGCGGTAATCCAGATTATTCTGTCCCACGCGGCTCATGCCAGCCTGTATGGTTTTAATTTTTCTGTTGGAAATCCGCATCGTAATCACATAAAGCGAAATGGATGCCAGGCAGATCACAAGTGCCAGAATAGCAAGGATCACCAGGGTAAAGCTTCCGGTAACGGCTGAACGGGGCAGCTGGTAATTGGTATAAAAATCATACTTTCCATTAAAAATAGAGGAATAGAAAAAACTGGTATCGTTTTTCTTATACTCTGCAACAGGCAGTTGGACAATATTGGTCGTGCCGGGATGTTCTGAGTGCAGAAGCAAATTGGAAGAATCCAGGTATTCCCCATCAGAAGTATAGATGATGTTGTTTTTTAAGTCGGTGATGGAAAAAAGTCCGCTTTCATCCAGATGTGCATCGGCAATTGCATTGGTAAATTCAGCAGTAGAGTACAATATAATCATCTGGCCTAATGTGACCAGATTTTTATTGGAGTAATCAAATATTGTGCTGCTCAGTCCATAGACATGTTCTGCGGGCTTATCGTAGTTGCTGCTCAGATCATCGATCTGGGAATCCGAGAGGATTTGCAGATCGTAGGAGGTGATTGCCGGCGCTGTGCCGTCAAACTGCAGCGGAACCAGGGTATCATAACTGACATTATACTGATAAAGCTTTCCGGAATTGGTAATCAGCAGGATGCCGCGGCAGAACTGGTCATAGCGGCAGATCTCAGACAGCATACGGATTACCGATTGGGATGTATTGTAATCATTATCATAATCTTTCTGATAGAGGCTGCAAAGTGCCTGATACCGGGAAGTGCTTGAAAATACGGGAGAAAGAGTATTGGCAAAAGAGTTTTGTTTGGTCGTTAGAATGGAGGATAGATTGTTTACCGCAATATCATAGTTCTTTAAATATTCCGATTTTTCCTGATCCCGAATTAAAAAACTGCATAAAGACAGAAGCACAGCCGTAATGGTGCAGACTGCGGTAATACAAATTAACATCATTTTAGAATAATATCCGCTTGTAATTTTTTTCAGCATGAAAGCTCCTTGAAGATTGTTCTATGAAAATTCAGCAACTCACCATACAAGTGAGTCTATGAAAATTCAGACGAATCTGATATACTGAAATTATAACAGCCGACAGAATAAAAAGCAAGAAAACAGGCGAAAAGTAAGGGATTTAAAGAGGATACAAAATGATAAAAATCATATTTAAAACATTGAAACCGGATAAAATGCGAAAAGCTGTAATGTGGTTTCTGGTGATGGGCGCCTGTCTGATGATGACCGGCATCTTGACAGGATGCAATCCATCTTCTGATGGGTCAGTATCCGGAAAAACAGAAGAAAACAGTGATGAAACCATATTGACTGCATTTGTACAGCAGTCAGTAGCTTCTGATGATGGAATCTGGGAAGGCTGGGGGGCACAGAAGCTTTATGATGATACCGGTATTAAGGTGGATTTCTATGCCAGCGGTAATGAGGTAGAGCAGAAATTAAAGCAATACATGGCAGCTGGGAATTTACCCGATATCATTGGGTTTCGGGATTTGGATGAGGCGCAGCTTCTGATGGATGCGGATTTATTGCTGCCTCTGGAAGAATATGAGGAGCTTCTGCCGTCCATATTTCGTACAGAAGAGTATCAGAGTGCCATAGCATATACCATGGAAAATACCAGTAATGGAACAGGAAAACTGTTCTTCATGCCCACTTCCATCGGACCGGTTTCCTATAATGCGTATAACTGGGTGCCGCTTCTGCAATGGGATGCTTATAAAAAGGCGGGTGCGCCCAAATTAAATACCCTGGAAGATTATCTGGATGTAGTAGAAAAAATGGTTGCAGCAAAGCCGGTTACGGAATCTGGTGAGAAAGTGTATGGATTTTCCCTGTTTTCTGACTGGGACAAATATTCGGCACTGGAGATTGCATCCTTATCCTATTTTTACGGGATCGATTCCGAATATGTGTCCACATTGATGGAAACCAATATTCTTACAAAAGAGACGAATTCCATTTTAAGAGAAGACAGCTTTTATAAACGTGCATTAAAATTTTATTTTGAAGCCAATCAGAGGGGGCTTCTGGATCCGGATTCCGCTACACAGAGTTATAGCAATCTGGAGAAGAAATACAGCGATGGAAGAGTCATGTTTTCCTGGTTTTCCTGGTTATGGGGAAATTATAACAACGTATCTTCCGGCCATGTGAATAATAAGGAAAAACCGGATGGGTATGCAAATGTTCTGGCATCAGATATGAAAATATACGAAGCGCCGGATCAGGTAATTGGACGTAACTGGTATTTTGCCATAAGCAAAAATTGCAAAAATGTAAAAAAAGCATGTGAGTTCTTAAACTGGCTTTATAACCCGGAAGTGGAACAATATCTGTATAACGGACCGGAAGGCGGCGTCTGGGAACGCAAGCCGGATGGTGAGCCGTATGTAACAGATAAGGGCTGGGATGTGATCAATGAGAAAAACGAAGATCTCATGCCGGCAGAAGGCGGCGGCTCCTTTCAAAATGGGGTTTATCACTTCAATGGATTAGGGTTACAGGCGTCTACACTGATGGATGACGGATATACCATCAGTTACCGCTACTGGCCGTCCAGTCTGAATGCAGATGAAACCCTAATGCAGAAAGAGGTAAATGAGATGCTGGGAAAGGATGTTCTGGCGGAATATCTCTATGAAAACGATATGGTGGCGAAATCTACCATAGCAGTTAATATGATACCTCCTGTATCCGATGTTATGGAGAATAAAATTGCGGAAATCGGAGAGGTAGTGCGCGGTGATTCCTGGGATCTGGTTTACGCAAAGGATGAGGATACATTTGAAGAACTTTGGAAGAATATGGTGAAGAAGGCGAAGGATCTGGGGATGGATGATGTGGAGCTATATTATAAAAAGGCATGGAAAGATGCTCTGAAGAAAGCGGCTGAGTTTGAGAATACAGAAGAATAGAAACTGACAATAGAGAAAGAGAATAAAAACTGAGAATAGAGGCCGATGATAGAGAATGAGGATAAAAACTGAGAATAGAGTCTGATGATAGAGAAAGAGAATAAAAACTGAGAATAGAGTCTGATGATAGAGAATGAGAGTAAAAACTGAGAATAGCGGCTGAGAATAGAGAAGTAATTGTAAAAATAGGATTGAAAAGGAAATAGTCCCTTCAATCCTATTTTTATTTATATGTTTAAATACCCAGTCATTTTTAATCACTCATCTAAAATTGGAAATGACTAAAACCGAATATCCGTTGTTCCACGCTCCACGATTTCCCCGGTAATTATCGCCTTGGAGGGAACTTTCTTACCTGAGAGAACCTGCATAAGCATTGAAACTGCATTGATGCAGGAAAACTCCAGCCGGTTATCCAGGGTAGTCAGTTCCGGTTCACAGCAGATTCCCATCTTGGAATTGTTATAACCGGTTATGCATACCTCTTCCGGGATCCGGCGTCCGAGACTTTGCTCGTATTTTAAAACACTGATTGCCATATCATCATCAGAGGTAATAAAGGCATCGTGTTCTTCAAAGGTACGGTCTGAAAGCAGGAAATCTCTGGTGGACAGGATATCGCTGTTATGGCAGAGATTTCTGGCATCTGCTATGCCAAAGTCTTTACAGGCTTTTAAATATCCGTTCAACTTCTGACGGCCGCTGTAGGAGAGAGAGCGGTATAGATAACAGGGAGATTTTCTT
Source organism: uncultured Robinsoniella sp. (assembly GCA_900540475.1). Lineage (GTDB taxonomy): Bacteria > Bacillota > Clostridia > Lachnospirales > Lachnospiraceae > Robinsoniella. The sequence goes on from UQGG01000031.1 coordinate 83,674, forward strand.
CCGCTTTCCAGAAGCTTTGTTGTTAACTGGCAGATCGCCTGAGTGTCATCACAGAGTGAACAGTAGATGTTGTCTCCCTGCAGATAGCCGTTTACAATGATCAGAGGGGCCGATTTTGCCGCGTCCAGAAGATATTTATTCTGTTTGGTGTTTTTTTCAATATAACTGGAACCAGCCAGAATGATCGCATCTACCCGCTTTGAAAGAAGCAGATTCAGATATTTTTCTTTTATTTCCTGATCGTAACCGGTACAGCAGAGAATAGAATCATAATCGTGTCTGCGCAATTCCCGTTCAAGAAAATAAATGGCATTAGCCAAAAAGCTGTCGGAAGAATCCGCACATAAAATGCCGATGGTATTCATTGTATTCAAACCAAGTCCCCTTGCGAAAATATTAGGGGTATATCCTGTTTCCTCTATGACGGACAACACCTTGTCCCTTGTTTTATCACTTACATTTCCGCTTCCGTTTAATACTCTGGAAACAGTGGCGATGGATACGCCTGCCTTTTCTGAGATGTCATAAATATTCATAACGCATCTGCCCTTTCTTTTGTAGAGTAAGGTCTTACATCATTAATAAAATATTATAATGCCTGATAAGTTAAAATGCAATGAAAATCGGTCATCGTTATCTGTATACTATCTGAAATCTCCTTCGGGGAGAAGCAGATGCCATGCAGCCATTGCTTTATTGGCTCCGATGCCGTGAAGCGCAGTCAACCGGGGAGTGCACCGCACGGTCTGATCAGTAATGAAAGGTAACCGAAGAGAAAGCTTCACATAATTTTATAATTTCTCAAGAAAACTGTAAAAATTCAACATTCATGGTGCTGTTCCATTGACAAAAGGAGAAAAAAAATATAGGATCGTTGTAAGCGCTTACATAAGAGGCGGGCAGAAGTATTCAAGCAAACGAATTGTGTATACATGGAGGATAGGACAGTTAATGATGGATAAAAAATTTGACACATCACTCAGGGATTCCCAGGGAACGAAAGTAGATCCGGTCAGCCCGGAGAGATTTGACCTGGAAGCATATGCAGACTATGAGGATAAACAGTTGGAAAAGAACCGCATTTTTCTTGAAAAAGAAGAAGGGCTTCTGGTTTACCGGAGGGTAAGGGCAGATGGGGTTTTTTATGACAGATGCAGAGACTATAAAGAATCTCTGGCGCTTCAGCTCGGGGCTTTAAAACTAAGTATGAGTTATGAGGCGGATATTGCCAACTTTTTGGAGCCATGGTACGGAATTGGCTATATTGCATCCTGCTTTGGAGGAAAATATGTCTGGGAGCCAGGGCAGGCGCCCAGTGTGGACCCGGGGTTTGAATCTGCAGAAGATATATTAAACAGTGATTTTATACCAATTGCCAGCACAGAGACCGGCAGGCGTATCTTAGAAATGACGGAATATTTTATGGATCAGACCAGGGGAAAAGTACCCATTTCCCTCACCGATGTACAATCCCCCATTAATATGCTTACCTACCTGCTGCCGGTAACCAATTTATTTTATGATGTGGTGGATGAACCCGAACAGGTACAAAAAGCGGCTGAATTGGTGAGCGGTCTGCTGTTGGAGTTTTTATTGGAGCAGAAAAAGTTATTGGGCAGTGCAATGGCAGGGCCCGGACATGGCTTTGCATCCAGCCGTGCATTCCCGGGAATCGGACTTAGTAATGATATGTCTATTATGGTTCGGAATGAAGACTATGAGGAGATTTTCAAAAAATCCGATGAAAAGCTGGGAGAGGCATTTGGAGGAGTGGTATACCATTCCTGTGGGGGTTGGGAGTCGAAGATTGATATGGTTAAACGTTACCGGAATATTTTTATGGCTGACGGTGCTTTTTCCATAGAGACAGATCCATCACCAAATTGTCCCGAGGTATTTGCAGAGGGATTTGCAGGCAGCGGCATTGTGCTGAATGCAAGGGCAGTAGGCGATGCAGATCACGCATTCAAGGTGTTTGAAAAGCTATGGAAACCAAAGCAGAAGCTTATCTGTGTAACATACTGCAAGTCTCCGGAGGAACAGAAGAAGCTATATAAAAAGTTACATAGTATGGAGGTGATACGATGAAATATGATATAACCTTTCACCCGTCCTGGTGGCATGCTCATGCAGGAATAGCGTTTACCAGGGAATTTTTTGACGATCCGCAGTATCGGATGGAATGCGATATAAAAATGCGCCGTGCACTATATGATCATTTTGGAGCGTATGGTCTGGGAGAAAAAGCTCCGCTCATGCGACCTCTGATTGGGACCGACCTTTTAGCCGCAGGCTACCTTTATTCAGAACTGATGGGGTGTGAAGTGAAATATCAGGCTGATAATTCTCCGCAGATTATTTGCAGAGATTTGGATGAAGATGAGATAGGTGAAATCTATGCACCGGAACTGGAAACCAGTGAAGTATGGCAGCGTACACAGAGGCAGATAGATTATCTGCTGGATCACTTTGGTTATGTGGAGTCATATATCAATCTTCAGGGAATTCAGAACATTTCCATGGATCTGATGGGGCAGGAAGCCATGGTGGTGTTTTATACGGCACCGGAGGAGGCAGAGCATCTTCTGCATGAAATAACAAAGCTTTCCATCTCCGTGGGAAAACGTCTGAAGGGGCTGTCTGACGACATATCCGGGGGCGTTACCGCTATTGTAAGAAAAGTAAGGCCGAATATCTATCTGACCTCCAATTGTTCGGTAGAGATGATTTCCAATGACTTGTATGAAAAATTTCTCTTGCCATGTGATCAGAATCTGGCAAAAGCTTTTGGCAGCTTTGGTGTGCATCATTGTGGTGCCACAATGGAACATGTAGTAGATGGCTACCGGAAGATTCCCGGTCTGGAGTTTGCGGAAGTGGGCGCTTTTTCAGATTTAGCCTTGGTGAGAAGCAGACTTCCGGGCGTATTTTTAAATGCCAGGTATAGTCCGGCGCGGCTTTTGGAAGCATCAGAAGCGGAAATTACCCGGGAAGTTCAGGAATTGGCAGCAGTGGGGCAGGAAAATGGAGGATTAATCTCAGTTTCCTGTGTTGGAATTGATAAAAATGTTTCCGATGATCGTATAAAGTGTTTTTTGAAAGCTTGTAAAGAAATTTGAAGAACTTACTGAAAACTGAAAAACCTAAAGAAATCTAAAGGAGCTAATAGATTATAAAGGAGCTAATGAATTCTAAAGGATCTAAAGGAATTTTAAAAGTAGAAGACGCCGTAATAAATGAAAGTGAAAAATCATTCATTACGGCGTTCTGTCGTCATGCTTAGAAAACCCTGCATTGGGCTAGTACTACAGTGAAGGTTTTGTAATGCTCTAATAAATGCATTAAATTGGGGTTTCGCTGATAAAATACGCTTTGTGGAATATAGGTAGTGTCCGGAAAGATTGGAGTAGGAAAATTACATGGACTCCGTCAGCTTAACGCAGAACTGGTATTTTCTAAGCTTCCCGAAGTCTTTTTTGGCGGCACGCGGGTATTCACCGAGAAATCCTGATGCATTTCTCGGTTCAGTACCCGCTTAGTATCCGAT
>UQGG01000032.1 GCA_900540475.1 uncultured Robinsoniella sp.
TAAGCGGGCAGTGAGCTGCGAAATGCATCAGGATTTCGGAGCGAATGCCCGCGTGCCGCCAAAAAGCGCTTCGGAAAGGTTAGAAAATACCAGTTCTGCGGCCAGCTGACGGAGTCCATACCAGTTTCCCACGCCCATCTTGACCTGCACTACCTATCATTTACAAAGCGTCCTTCCTCAGCGAAACCCAAATATAACGCATTTAATAGTACACATATAAAGCATTCGCTGTAATGGGTATTTCATTGTTTGCTTTATTTTAAAATATAAATCTCAAGGTTTTCTCAAATTTTGCTAAAAAACCGCTCTTCACTTTCCACTAACCACTTCTAATCGGCACTTCAAAAGCTTCTCTATCGACACTTCTCAATCTGCACTTACCAATCTACTGCTTCCCTATCCACTATATTCAATCCACAGCTTCCTTATCCGCTGCTCCCCCTTAAACTCATGTTTAAGTATACGCTAAGATACGACCAATCTCAATCCCACATATTTCCACTATAAAATGCTTATAGCTGCGTACTGCAAAAGAAGGAACCTTTTTACGGGTTCCTTCCATTCTCCTACGATTGAAGATAACGCTCTGACAGCTGTGTGGCACACTGTTACGCGTTTTTTTATTCAGATTTATCCTGTACATCTTCCGGTTGATCCGGATATTTCACCGGGCAATAGGGATTACATTCCTTACCATTTCTGTCTACCCGGACACCCGGGCAGAGTTTGCATTTTGGCAGGTTGGGACAATTGAAGTCCACATACTTAGGCGTACATTTTCTTGGGCACACGGAACAATTGGGCCTGGAGGGTCCCGGTTTGTTCGGCTGTGCTATTTCCAAAGCCGCCTGTTCTTTTACCCTTACCGCCTTATTTCTTTCCGCTCTAATTCGTCTGATACGGATAAAGCTTATAACCGCAAATAGTATCACTATGATCAAAATAACAATTATTATATCTATAGTAAGCATTGGCATTTACCTCTCTGGTTTCTTACTATATGTTATTCCGGGGACCATATTCGGTGACGATAGCATCTGTCAAATTACTATGTTTATCTCTTTTTTCTGACAAATATCTCTTGAAGATTTCCCAATACAAATCTCATATCTGCCCGGTTCGATACAAAAATCCCCCTGTTTTTCATTATAATAATGAAAACTGCTTTCATCCAGCAAAAAGCATATCCGCTTCTCTTCACCCGGATCTAATAATACCTTTTCATATCCTTTTAATTCCTGGTACGGTCTCTCTGCCTTTGGTTCCAGGCAACGCACATATAACTGCACCACTTCTTTTCCGGATTTTTCTCCGGTGTTTTTAACGTCCAGGGAGACAGACACCGGAAAAGCGCTGCTATTGTCACTGATCTCCAGATTGCGGCAGGTGAATTCTGTGAAGGACAATCCATAGCCAAAGCAGAATTGGGGTTCGATCTCATAAGTATCATAATAGCGGTACCCCACATAAATGCCTTCCTTGTAACAGACCTTTTCCTTCCCGGGAAATTCTCTCAGGCGGGTAGCCGGACAATCCAGATGGGTTATTGGAAATGATTCTGGAAGCCTGCCTGATGGGTTTACCTCTCCCAGAAGTACTTCAGCCAGGGCGGTCCCCCCCTCCATACCGGCATACCAGTTCCAGACCAGTGCTTTTGCCTCATTGACCCAGGATTTCATTTCCACCGGAGCACCGGCGCTTAGTATTACCACCGTATTGGGATTGGCTTTTAACACCTGTTGAATCACCTCATCCTGTCCGTAGGGGAGAATCATATCTTCTCTGTCATATCCTTCCACGTCATAATCGTGATTCAGTCCTCCGATAAACAGAACCTCCTCATACTCCGAAGCTGCTTCTACTGCCTCTTTTCGTAGTTTGTTTCTTTTCTCCTGCAGAGCGGAATCTTTTGCAAGGTTATCTTTTGTCTCATTACCGGCATTCAGGCTGGCTTCCTGCCAGTTAACTTCCCCCGGCTCTTCTTTGATGTCAGGGCAGTACCCTCTTACATATTTTATCTCGGTATTTCCTCCAAGCATAGACTTTAGTCCCAGCAGAGGCGAAATTTCATATAATGCCTTAATCTCCGCACTGCCGCCGCCATTTGAATGAATCCGCTCCCCGTTATCGCCAATTACCAGGAGCTTTTTTAAATTCTTTCTTTGAAGGGGCAGTCGTTGATCTTCATTTTTCAACAGAACGATGGATTCTCTTGCTGTCTCCAAAGCGGTCTGCCGGTGCCCGGGTGTATGATAGCACCCGCTTTTTCTCTCACCGCCAAGCATGTGCAGACGCTCCATCATCCTGAGAATCCGCCTTACTTTGCTGTCTATGAAAGATTCCGCAATCCTTCCCTCCTGTATTTCCTGGTATAAAGGATTGGCAAGACAGTATTCATCGAAATTATCCGTGACTGACATTTCTATATCAAGGCTGGTTTTTGCAGCTTCTGCTGTATCATGAACAGCACCCCAGTCAGAGATCACGGTTCCGTCATACTTCCATTCCTCTCTTAAGATCTCATCCAGAAGGTAGTGGCTCTGGCAGCAATGTTCGCCCCGGACTTTGTTATATGCTCCCATCAGTGAATACGCGCCGCCTCGTTTCACCGCATCATAAAATGCCGGAAGATAGATTTCCCGCAGGGGCCGCTCCCCGATTTCCACATCTACCCAGAGTCTTTCCGTCTCCTGGTTGTTCAGCGCATAATGCTTTACGCATGCCGCCACATCAGACTCCTGAATCCCCTGTATGAGCGGCACCGCCTCTTCCTTTGTCAAATAGGGGTCTTCACTCATATATTCAAAATTTCTGCCACAGAGGGGGCTTCTCTTTATATTGATGCCGGGAGCCAGAATCACGTCTTTTCCCCTGCCTCTGGCTTCCTCTCCCAGCACCTGTCCCATACGGTAAGCAAGATCACGGTTCCAGGTGGACGAAAGGGCACTGTTGCTGGGCAGATAGGTCACATAATCATCTGAATTCCCCACCGCAATCCATTTATCTTTTTCAAATTCATTGCGCACTCCCATGGGTCCGTCGGACATCTTAAGAGGCGGTATATCCAGGCGCTCCACACCTTTGGTACAGAATAATCCGTCACCGTGTATCATCCCCAGCTTTTCCTCTAATGTGAGCTGACTTAACAAATCTTCTATCTTTTTATCCATTACGCTTTTTGATTCCATATTTATTCTGCCCCCGAATTTCAAACATGTTCTAACATTCTAAAATAACAAGTATCTCTGCTGCACCTGCTTCCGGCTTCAGGACAGTGTCCCTGCCTTCTATTACCCCATGTGCTCCTTTTACTTCTTTCACCATTTGATTTACCAGACGTACCGTGTACGGCTTTTCGGATTTTGTGCAAATCGTGATTACACCCTGATGATTATCTGCTGTAATAAAGGCATCCGGTTTTCCATCACAGCCATAGACTTCTGCGGATGCATGGTCTTTTAAGGAATAAATCTTAAATTCCACATCCCTGGCATAGTCATAATCCGCCCTTGTATCACATGCCCCGATTGGGAGAATTGTATTTTCCCGCACCATCAGCGGTATGCTTAAATAATCCTGCTTCTCTGTGAACCATCTGCCCCCGTCCACTTGTGCACCTGTGAGATAATTGGTCCAGGTTCCTTCCGGCAGGTAATATTCAGCTATGTTGTCTTCCCGGAAAACAGGGGCACAAAGCAGCCGGCCTCCCAGCATATACTGGCGGTCCAGATAATGACAGTTCCTGTCCTCTGTGTATTCCAATACCATACTTCTCATAAGCGGCACACCGCTTTTGGATGTTTCAACCGCACCGCTGAATAAATAGGGCATCAGGCTTGCTTTGAGCTTTGTAAAAAAGCGGACAACCTCTACCGCTTCATCGTCATAAGCCCAGGGCACCCGGTAAGAGGTGCTTCCATGAAGGCGGCTGTGGGTAGACAGCAGTCCAAACGCCGCCCACCGTTTATAGACATCCGGTGTAGAAGTACTTTCAAACCCACCGATATCATGGCTCCAGTATCCAAAACCGGACATCATAAGTGACAGCCCGCCTCTCAGACTCTCTTCCATGGATTCATAGTCAGACCAGCAGTCACCGCCCCAATGTACCGGGAACTTCTGTCCTCCTACTGTTGCAGAGCGGGCAAATAAAACGGCCTCTCCTTTTCCTCTTTTCTTCTCTAACAGTTCATATACGATCTTGTTGTACAGATAGGTATAGTAGTTATGCATCTTATTCGGATCTGAGCCGTCGTAATAAACAACATCTGTAGGTATGCGTTCCCCAAAATCTGTCTTAAAACAATCCACTCCCATATCTAACAGCGCTTCCAGTTTCTCCTGGAACCAGCTGCATGCCGCAGGATTGGTAAAATCCACCACAGCCATTCCGGGCTGCCACATATCCCACTGCCATACATCTCCGTTCTGGCGCTTAATAAAATATCCCTGCTCCATTCCTTCCTCAAAAAGTGCTGACTCCTGCCCGATATACGGATTGATCCAGACGCAGATATTCAGTCCTTTATCCTTAATTCTTCCCAGCATTCCTTTCGGATCCGGAAAAACTCTGTGATCCCAAATGAAATCCGACCAGTGGAATTCTTTCATCCAAAAACAGTCAAAGTGGAAAACCCGAAGGGGAATCTCTCTTTCCAGCATACCGTCAATAAAACTCATTACAGTCTCTTCGTCATAATTAGTGGTAAATGATGTAGAAAGCCACAGGCCAAAAGTCCATGGCGCAGGCAGTGACGGCTTTCCTGTCAGATCTGTATACCGCGCTAAAACCTCTTTCATTTCAGGACCATTGATTACAAAGTAGTCCAGAGTTTCCCCCGGCACACTGAATTCCACTTTCGTCACTTGCTCCGTAGCGGTTTCAAAAGATACTTTTTCGGGGTGGTTAACAAAAACACCATATCCTTTATTTGTGAGATAAAAAGGAATATTTTTATAGGACTGGTCCGTGCTGGTTCCACCATCCTCATTCCAGATATCAACAGACTGCCCGTTTTTGACAAACGGAGTAAAACGCTCGCCCATACCATAGACCAGCTCCCCTACAGACAGGCTGAGCTGCTGACGCATATAGGCATCGTCACTCCCTTTATCATAGGCAAAACCGTTCCACCTGGTCTTCATATATGCCAGATCTCTGGAAACGCTCTTTGTGAGTTTTTCCTCATTCCTTATGTACGTCATAGACCAGTCTTTCTTTGTGATTACCAGCCCTAAGCTTCCGCTTTTTACAGTGAGCTTTTCTTCGTCTTCCAGGATATCCAATTTCTGCATCTCTCCCAGATGAAGGTCAAAATCAGGTCCCTTCCTTTTGATGCCCTTATGGTGGGTTGTCTGCACCCGGAGAATCTCCGGCATAGGGGAAGAGATCTCCACCGTGAGGTTAATGCCTCCCAGGGTATCTCCTCTGTGGTTAATCCTTTCGGTGGGGGCACAAATGGTCACCAACCTATCCTCTTTTTTTATAAAATAAGCCTGTTGGGGCGAAAAGCACCCGCATCCTTCTTTTTGCAGCCAGCATCCATTACTAAATTTCATAGTCCGTCTCCTTTCAACTGTTCGTTTCATTTTTTGACCGTAACTGTTCCGTATTTGCCTGCTGATCAGTTACATTTGACCACATTATAGCGGACTTTCACTCATCCCGATACCATCAGAATTCCAGATAAAACACTCTAAAAATTAGAGTATTTTACCTCCAATAATGACGCTGTACGCAGGATTTGTTTTGTTGTACAATAAACATAAGTAGAAAAGATACCCGATATTATATACAAATCCCCTGTTAAGGCTCCCCGACAGAAAGGAATTACTGATGAAACTAAAAGACAAGCTGCAGTCCATGTTTTCAAAAACAAAGGTGCAGAAACAGCTTTACGCCATATTCTTTGCCGCTATTCTGATTCCGGTTACGGTAATCGGGATCCTGCTCCTGCTGAATACCCAGAGGCTTTTGACCAATCATTATGAGAACCAGATTGAATCGGACAACCTGCGCATCAAATCCATTATGTTTGATATCACCACGAACATATACAACCAGTCCGAAGACCTCGCCTTTGATACGAATCTGCAAAAACTGCTCAGTACAAAATATGCTTCTCCTGTAGAATCCCGGACGGCATGCGGCAATTATAAGAGAATCCTGTCCATTTTAAAAAATGAAACCTCTGTGGCAGATTTAAAGGTCTATACCCTGAATGAAACCATTGAAGACTATGACCGGATTCTATTTGCAACGGAGGAGATCCGGGAAACGGACTGGTTCCAAAAAGCTTCCGGGCAGTCTAATATTTTCTGGAAAGTAAAAAAGCAGACCGACCACTTTTCCAATGATTACTATGAACTGACCTTATACCGGAAAATTCCGCTCCCGGATACGAAAAGCTACGCGGTTCTTGAAATGACCACCAGTTCCAATTACCTGAAAAACCGCATAGAAAACAATACGCTGGCTACCATCCTTTCCGTCAACCAGGAACCTGTGTTTTACAGCAGCAACCGCAGTTTTGTGGGCTTCCCGCTTGGGGTTGAGGTGGATTACAGCAAGGGATTCTATCAGTATCTGGGGCGAAATGAACTGGACGGAACCAAAGTCTTAAGTGCCGTTTCCACACTGACACCCTACCAGTCAGACGATATCCTGTATCTGACTTCACTGAATTTTCAGGCATATCCCTATATTAATAAAGTAACACTGACTTATGGGATTATCATTTTGCTGATCCTCTTTGTCCCAACAGGGATTATATATATATTTACCAGATATTTCAGTGCCCGTGTGGGTGTCCTGCGAAGTGCCATGCATCAGGCAAGCAACGGGGATTATAATATTATTGATTCCTTTCAGGGAGATGATGAGCTGTCAGAGGCTTTCCAGGATTTAAAAGTAATGATTGAAAAGATCAAGGACAACGAAGCGCAGATGTATGAGGCACAGATTAAAGAGCAGGAAATCACTAACCGCCAGCAGCAGATGGAATTTAAGATGCTGGCAAGCCAGATCAATCCCCACTTTCTCTATAATACACTGGAGACAATCCGCATGAAGTCCCTCACTGCCGGAAACCGTGAGGTTGCTACCGCAATTAAGCTGTTGGGCAAATCCATGCGCTATGTTCTGGAAAATACCGGAACTGCATCCACAACTCTTAAAAAGGAGATGGACTACATCGAGACTTATCTGTCTATCCAAAAGCTGCGCTTCCATGAACGTGTAAACTATCAAATTCAAATAGAACCGGAAACTGATATCTCGGAATTCCAGATACTGCCGCTGCTTCTGCAGCCAATTGTGGAAAATGCTATTTTACATGGTTTGGAAGGGGTAGAAGAAAACGGTCAGATTATTATCCATATATGGACGAAGGATGATGAATACCTCTGCATTGATATTTTTGACAACGGGGAAGGCATGACTGCAGAAGAGCTGGAAAAGATGATTTCCAATATGAATAACCATGATAAAGCCTCAGCAGACAGCATCGGGCTATACAATATCAACCAGCGGATTAAGCTTTGCTATGGTACCTCTTACGGATTGACGGTTAAGAGTCGCAAAACAGAAGGGACCCTGGTATCTCTCCAGCTTCCGCTCACCACAAACAGGGGGAAGGATTTATGAATGTATTAATTGCAGATGACGAATCAGCCGTTTTAGAAGGGCTGAAATATATTATTGACTGGCAGGCACTTGGCTTTACCATTTGTGCAGAGTCAAAAAACGGGGAAGAAACCCTGGAAAAGATTTTACGTCTCCAGCCGGAGCTGGTGCTTCTGGATATCCGCATGCCCAGGCTATCCGGGCTGGAGGTGGTAAAACGCTGCCGGGAAGAATCCTACGGCGGTAAATTTATAATACTAAGCGGATATTCCGATTTTACTTATGCCCAGACGGCAATGCGCCATGGCGTTGATTTCTATCTGACAAAACCAATTGATGAAGATGAGCTGGAAAATGCGGTAAAAAGTGTACGGGACGACATTCTTAAAGCACATAAAAACCACACGGTTATGCTTCAATACCGGGAAAAAGCAAGGGATACCATTCTGCGGGATCTCCTGCTTAATCAGGTGGATTATTATTCCATCGATTATTCGGACCTGCATTTAAACTGCAGCGTATACCAGGCAATTATCTATGAAAATTACAACCAGGATACCTTTCACAGCGCCTGGGACTTTGCCGGTCTGCTGAGAGTAACGAACCAGGATCATAATTCCTTTGAACATATTCAGCTGGACGGGCAGGATATCATACTTTTGAAAGGGGAATTTGCCATCGAACGCTTTCAATACCTCCTTGCCCATTATGATAAGAACCCCCAGAAAGGTTCTCCCCTGGACTCCCTGTTTCTGACTTACGGAAGAAAAGTCTATCGTCTGGAACAGGTCCACTTATCCTATGAGGATGCGCTTTCTCTCTCCAAGCGGCGCTTTTTCTGTGAACAGAACCAACATGTGCTGGGCTTTAACAAGCTGCCTTTAGATGATCAGTTTACCTGGCAGATTAGCCCAAAGGAGGCGGAATCTTACAAGCAGCGCCTGTCCGATTACATCAAATCCCATAACCGGGTACTGATTGCAGATACTTTAAATGAAATGAAACAGAATCTGTACTACGCTACAGACGATGTGACCAGTATCAAACATTTTCTGGCGGATATCTACATCCAGATTAAATCCATCCTGACCCACACATATATAAGCATTGAAATACCATTTCCCACAAATGCCGCTATTATTGAACTCCTTGAAAATAAATATTACTGCTATGAGATCATACAATTTTTCTCAGAACAATTTGAAATGTGCATGAACGCCGTAGGCAGCTCTTCCAGTGACAGTGTCCTGGACGACATCCTGCACTACATCAAACACAACTACCGTGAGAACCTGAAGCTGGAATCCATTGCCCCGCTCTTTGGCTACAATTCCTCCTATCTGGGAAAAATCTTCAATAAAAAAGTCGGCGAAAGCTTCAACTCCTATATCGACCACGTCCGAATCGACTGTTCCAAAAAGCTGTTGCAGGAAAATACCCTGAAAGTATATGAAATAGCCGAGCAGGTAGGCTACAAAAACGTTGACTACTTCCATAAAAAGTTCAAAAAATATGTTGGCATAAGTCCTGCCGAGTTTCGGAAGGAAATTAGTAATTTGGGGTGAGCGGGATCTACACCATGCTGAGAAAACCAGGTTTGTGGCAATAACCTGAATCCCGGGAAAATGGTATGAGTGGAGTAAGCGTAGAGTTGAGCTGAGTATTTTACCTTGACGGAGTGTTTTTGGGTGGATCGTATACGAATGGTTCCCATCGGATACGATCCATCCACTTATCTTACTCCCAGGAAAATCCGATCCCGTCCAGAAATGCCTTTGCTACAATCATATGCCCCTGTACATTGGGATGCACACGGTCGCTGCAGATGATGTATGGGGAGAGTTCTTCCAAAAACGCATCTATTTTCTTCTGCACATCCACATATAACAATCCGTGGCTTGCAGCCGTTTCCCTGGCAATATCAGCATATTCATCAACCATCCTGCGCATTGGATCCTGTCTGTTGGGTTCAATCATAAAAGGACTCATAATAAAAATATCTTTTACTTTTGGCTTTGTTTCTGTAATCAGTTCATCATAGATCCTTCTGTACTCCTCCGTACTGACCTGTTCTGTCTGCTGCAGGACTCCGTCAAAATGCCTCCACACATCGTTTATCCCAATCATGACCGACACATAATCCGGCTTTAAGTCCAGAACATCTTTTTGCCAGCGTTTCTTCAGATCCCGGATCGTATTGCCGTTGACTCCTTTATTTGCAACCATAATGCCATAAGACGGTGCAAGTCCCGTCAGACATGCATTTACAAGATTTACATACCCGTCACCAAAAGATCCCCATCCTGCCGGTGTGGCATTATAGTCCCTTCCGCAGTCTGTTATAGAATCTCCAATCATGACTAATCTGCTTCTTTTTTCCAGTCTCATATTCATTCATCCTCCTGTTTTACCAGATCCTGTTTGAAAAGTCATTCCCGCAAACTGGAATGCATAGCCGATAGAAAGCATTTTTCAAACACGCTCCTGTGCAAATTTTGTGTAGAATTTCTAAACTTATACCCATGCATACCGCAGACGGGTCTGCGGTACTGCTTCAATAGAAAGTATGGAACGCTTTTGTTCCATACTTTATTCATCCTGCCTTTTTAAGATCTTAACATCTCTGCCCGGCAGCATGATCATTTCTCCTACATTATAAACCTGACCGGTGAGTAATTCCACAAATTTTTCCGCAGCAGTTATCTTCTTTTCCTGAGCAGCGTGGTTCATTAAGAAGATATAAGCCCCGTTTCCATTCCGGCGTTCTGCCGCTTCTACTTCTTTTGGTGTCTCCATTACAGGACGTATTCCTGCCTGCTGCAGTATTTCCCCTAAAAATCTGGCGTAGAAACCGTCGTCTGACCTGGTTCCCACATAATATGCCTGTCCCTGCCCGAAAAAATTCCTGGTTATAACGGGAGTACCCTTATAAAAGTCTGTTTCATATACGCCAAGGACTTCAGCACCTTCTGTATGAATGATATCACATAGTATTTTTGCGGGATACTGCCCCCTTCCATAGTAAAATCTGTTTTCCGCTCCAAAGGAAAGGGCATCGGTTTCTTCCACCCAAATTCCCAGGATATCTCTGAGTCTGCCGGGATAGCCGCCTGTAATGACCAGATCATATTCATCTACAATCCCGCTAAAATAGGTTACAATCAAGATTCCCCCGCTTTGGGTAAAGCTGCGCAGTTTTTCATCTACGCCCGGTTTGGTCATATAAAGCAGCGGCACAATCACCACTTTATAATGGCTCAGATCTTCTTTGGTTCCTACAATATCGGTTGCAATATTCATTTCATGCAGCGTTTCGTAATAGCTTCGTACCTCATCATAATATTTAAGTTCACAGCTGGGTCCGGCTGAATATTCCACTGCCCACCAGTTTTCCCAGTCAAAGAGTATTGCCGTCTCAGCCGGTGTCCTTCCGCCCAACAGTTCCCCGCCAAGCTTCTCCAACTCTTTCCCAAGCGCCGCCGTTTCCCGGAACACACGGGTATTTTCATGTCCTGCATGGTCAATCACCGCTCCATGGAATTTTTCGCAGGCTCCGATACTTCTTCTCATCTGGAAGAACATGACGGCATCTGCTCCGTGGGCAATCGCCTGGTAGCTCCAAAGGCGCATAATCCCCGGTCTTTTCAGGGCGTTATATGCCTGCCAGTTTGTAACGCTGGGGGTCTGCTCCATTAGCACAAAAGGATTCCCTCCCTTTAATCCCCGCATTAAATCGTGGGACAGCGCCATCTGTGCCCTGGAATCCTGGTTGGACGGATAGCTGTCCCATGAAATGAAATCCATGCTTTCAGACCATTTCCGGTAATCCAGATTTTTATAAAATCCCATGAGGTTAGTCGTAACCGGTAAATCCGGCGTAAACTCTTTTACTGCCCGATACTCTGCTTCAAAGCAGTGCTGCATGCTTTCGGAATTGAATCTGCGGTAATCCAGGGAAATTCCCTGGAACATAGTCCGCTCATCTCCAAAATGTTCGCTCAATAAATTAGGCAGTACAATTTCATCCCAGTCGTAAAAAGTGTGCCCCCAGAATGCCGTATTCCATGATCGGTTCAAGGCATCCAGAGTATGATACCTGCCTTTCAGCCATTCCCGGAATGCCTCCTCACACTGCCCGCAATAGCACTCCCCTCCGTATTCATTGGATATATGCCATGCCACAATATTCTCATAATTCTGATACCTTTTAGCCAGTTCCCTTGCCAGACGTACCGAATATTTCCGGTATGTGGGGCTATTGGGGCAGGAATTATGCCTGCCCCCAAACTTCGTTTCTTACCGTCTGCTTCTGTGCGTAATATGTCGGGATACCGTTTAGCCATCCATGCGGGATGGGCACCCGTAGACGTAGCCAGGCACACCTTCAATCCATTTTTCTTTACCAGATCCATGATTTTATCCAGCCTGTCAAAGGAATAACTTTCTTCATCCTTCTGAAGCGCCGCCCAGTTAAATACATTCAATGTGACAATATCAATCCCTGCGAGAGCAAACAGCCGCATATCTTCTTCCCAGACACTTTCTTCCCACTGCTCCGGATTATAGTCACCGCCATACAATATTTTTTCCGCTTTATCACTATATGTCATATTTATCCCCCTGGAATAGCGCAAGCCGGCTTGTGCTATTCCTTAATTAGTAGTTTCTGATTCCGGCGCTGTTTTCAGTATTTCCGTTCTGGAAACCGCCTGGTCTTTTGCATTTTGCATATCCACGGCAAGTACATCCTCGTATCCAAGCCCCAGAACTGTATCCTGCATTTCTTTCAGCATGCTGTTAAATTCATCTTCCCCGGATGCAAATATCATCTTCCAGGAATAGTCCACAATAGATGCTTTGCACTGGCTTCTTAATGTGGTAATATTGGAATCTTCTTCCGGTGCAATATAGCCGCTTCCGGGAGCTACCATAATCTGATCGTTGTTCTCCAGATAATCTAACGTTGTTTTTGCACCCATCTTCTCCTGCCAGTCCATATCCAGTTTCGTCTTATTCTCTTCCAGTACGGAATCCCATAACAGATAATTGTATGCGGAATTAGTATTGGGATCGATGTCTACCAATGAATTTGTCTTATAATTCAAGGCTGATACGCCATCCTTCCAGGAACCGCCGCCCCATTCTTCCGGAACTGCTACATCATTACTTGGAAGTACCTGCTTGCCAAAATCAGTAAGGCAGGGCTTTCCGTCTTTCATTTCCCAGGTCAGGCCTTCCGGACCTGCCGCACCCGAAGATTGCCCATTGATTTCTATTCCTTCCGGGGAATACAGCCAGTCAATGAAGTCAGCCAGCCTCTGAGGATCTTCCGCTTTACTTCCAATCGCCATTACACTATTGGAATTGCCTTCTGCATAGCATCCGTAAGAAAAGATTTTCATGTCGTCAATAGGTGCCAGCATAAAGCCTTTTCCTTCTTCTTTACGCTCCGGTGTATTGTACATATTCTGTCCAAGCCATGGCCATGGTGCATATAAGACCTGACCATCTTTGTATTTATTGCCCAGGGTATCGTAATTCTGGGTTGTGGATTCCGGATCTACAAGCCCCATCTGATTTGCATCAAAGAAGAACTTCAGCACACGGACATACATAGAATCACTGTCAATTATGCTCTGGTAGTCGGAGCCATCCGCCTTCGCCAGAACAAATCCCTGCTCATCATAGCCATAGAAGCAGGTTGGCTGCTTTGCATTATTCATCATATTGCCGTCCCAGTCCTTAAACAGGGATATGGCATAAGTCTTTTTACCGGAGTCACTGGTTGAGCATACCTCCTGCATTTTTTGCAGAACAGGCAGCATGTCCTCCAACGTCTTCATCTGCGGATATCCCGCTTCCTTGTATGCATCCCATCTGAAATAAGGACCAAATGTAAGATCCAGACCTTCACTGGGCGTATCAGCCGGCTGTGTGGAGATTTCACTTGGAATAGCCCAGGTTCCTTCTTCCTTCACCAGTTTATTCGTTTTGTCAATTGCCGGCTGATAGTTGGCGGTAACCTCTTTATCCTTCAGCAAATCCGTCATATCCATCAGCAGTCCCGCCGTAACCAGGTTCTGCAGTTTTCCATTTCCGGTGCCCGTAATGATTAAGTCTCCCAGATCCCCTGCTGCAGATCGTGTCTGAAACAGTGTATCGCCTCCTCCTGCAACATTTGGAGCGATGATATTCAGTTCCATATTAAATTTATCTTTCACCACTTTTGCAAACCATCCCGACTGAATCCCCTGGTAATTTGCCAGGCTGTCAAATACGTCTACCGTAATAAAATCCTCATACTTACTGTTTGAGGCTTCTTCCCCAGCCCCTTTACTGCCTGATGATTCCGCAGATTGCTTGCTTTCTCCACCGCAGCCTGCGAGAACAGATGCTGTCATAGCCATACATAAGAATACACTGATTAATTTCTTTTTCATATCTTACCTCCATATATTTATTATATTTTATTTCATTTTTCATAGCAAAACAAACTTTCAAAAACTTGACAAAAGATCAGCCTTTTACCGACCCGATCATAATTCCCTTTACAAAATATTTCTGGAAAATCGGATAAACAAACAGGATCGGCAGTACTACGATAACAGAGACCGTCATCCGGATGGATGTAGGCGTCTGGGTGGTTGCCAGAGCTGCCATATTCAGTGCAGAGCCGGCGTTATTTTTCACCATGGCAGCCAGGGAGTTCGCCTGGTTGATATACTGGTACAGCAGATACTGCAGAGAATAGAGCTTTTGGTCCGTAATATAAATCAGGGTATCCTGAAAGGAATTCCACTGGGCAACCGCTGCGAATATTGCTACTGTGGCAAGGATCGGCGTACAGGTCGGCAGAATAATCTTGTAGAAAATCTTAATAATGCCGGCGCCGTCGATCTCTGCTGCCTCCTGGAGGGATTTGGGAATGGATTCAATGTATGTCTTAACCAGAATAATATTAAAGGGCTGAACAATTGCCGGAATCACATATACCCAGAACGTATTGGTAAGGTGCAGGGTCTTCATCGTAATAAACATAGGGATCAAACCGGCATTAAAATACATGGTAATGACCAAAAAACGATACCACAGCTTTCTGTGCCACATTTTTTCCTGGGTAAACATAAATCCCAGAAAAGCCGATGCCAATACCGTGAGTGCCGTTCCCAGCACCGTTCGTGCCAGAGAGATCAACGCCGCCAGCGGCAGTCCTTTCAGCTGCAGAACCTGCACATAATTTTCAAAATGTATCTTTTGCGGAAGGAAATTGATCATTCCGTTGGCACTTAAGTCATTGGCACTGATCGTATTTACAATCAGATAGTAAAAGGGATAGGCACAGATTAGTGTGAGCAGCCCAAAAATCAGATAATTAAATATATTAAAGGTAACATCTCCTTTTGTAAGATGCTTTTTCTTTTTTACTTCTTTCATTACTTCTCCTTTCCCGCCGTTAAATAATGGATTCTCCCCGGGTCTTTTTAGAAACAAAATTGACGATTACCAGCAGCGTAACACTCACCAGACTTTTCAGCATACTGATGGCGGTTGCCAGGGACAGGCTGTTTCCTGTCATGCCGATATTGTAAACGTAAAGGTCCAGAACCTGAATATGTGTCTTGTTAAAGGAATTCTGGAATACAAAATACTGATCCATTCCATTGTTCAGGAAATTGGCGATGGACAGCATCAGCAATACAAAAAATGTAGGCATCAGGGCAGGAAGCGTAATGTTCCGCATGAGCTGGAAACGATTTGCCCCATCCACTCTGGCTGCTTCGTACAATTCTGTATCCACACCTGCTATTGAAGCCAGATACATGATAGAGCCCCATCCCAGGCCTTTCCAGGTATTCCATAAAATCATCCAGAGCCAGGTATGGGAATCACTGTCTAAAAACTTTAATGGTTCCGTGATAACCCCCATATGCTGCAACATGGTATTGGCCATTCCGCTGTTGGAAAAAAGACTGAATGCCACAGAATAGACAAGTACCCAGCTGATAAAATTGGGCAGCGTAGTCAGGGTCTGTACCAGGTTTTTAAACCATTTGCACTTGATTTCATTTAAAAAGATAGCAAATCCTATTGGCAGTACGGATGTTGCAATCCCCAGTAAACTCATGGCAAATGTATTTCTCATTACCTGCATCAGCTGATCCATCTGGGTTTTGTTTGCAAATAACGTCTGAAACCACTGAAGTCCCACGAATTCACACTTGGACAGCGGAAGCGGCGGTTTATAATCAAAAAATGCGTAAATCCAACCGTGTAATGGAAAATACGAAAATAAAAAACACAGAATAATAAAGGGCAGTACCCAAAAAAACAACTTTTTTCCCTGTCTGCTCTTTGCCTTTTTTTGTCTGCCATCAATCGTGGCAGATGTCAAATTCTTCTTCACTCTTTTTCCTCCTATCAATTCACATGGAGCAACATACTTTCATGTGGTGCGGTATCTGCATTTATGTTACCATTCCTGTGAATTTAGGAATACCTGCAAAATTTCACATGGATCCTGTAAAAATTATATCTTTACGGTCCTATGAATAAAACCTCTAATTTTATCTGTATTTTTTCTATTATTTTTCCTGTAGACCAATTTCCGCCTCCCCTATAAGATCAGAGTATCTAATAAATGAAAAAGTAGAGGAGAAAACCAATGAAGTTCAATATCAACAGTCCAGTATTCCAGTTTATCAACACCTTTTGTGAATTCATTCTGTTAAATATCGTATTCCTGATCTGCTGCCTGCCCGTTTTCACAATCGGAGCTTCCTTAAGCGCACTGTATCAGGTCACGATACGGGAAGCCAGGGGCGAACATGGCTATATCCTGAAAACCTTCTTCCGGGCATTCCGGGAAAATTTTAAAGCTGCGACCCTTGCATTTCTATTCTATTTCATTGCCGGGGCTGTTCTTTTATTCAATCTGGTTTTTTGGAATGCAATAGGAACGATGGCTGCCAATGTAATACTGCTGGTTTTGACACTGCTCAGTGCCATGCTGATTATCTCCTTCCTGTATACCTTTCCCCTTATTGCAAGATTTCAAAACCGAATTGCTGTCACGATTAAAAACTCCTACCGGATTGCCATGGAACACCACCTGCAGACTATAGCTCTTCTCCTGATCCAGGGTATTGCTATATTGCTGTGCATAATGGCAGACCAGACTAAACTGTTTATGGTGATCGTGGGATTTGCTTTTATTGCTTATTGTAATTCCTTTTTGTTTGGGAGGGTGTTTGCGGGATATGAAAAAATTGAGGGGGTAGCCGATTAAAGACGCTTTGTACACTACCTATCTTACACAAAGCGTATCTATCAGCAATCCATCCCAATCAAAAAACCCGGAGCCTGCCAACTCATCATCAGCAATACTCCGGGTTTCACTATTCGTGATTCCTATTTCATTCTGTTTTTTCTATATAAACTTCACAGTTACATCATTCTGATTAACTCAATAAATCCCCTTATTTAACAGGTGTAATATTATTGTCTTTTAATACGACATCATGTGCTCCGCCTTCTACAATACTTACGGAGGAAACCAGGGTCAGTCTTGCATCGCGCTGGAAGTCCGGTATGCTTAAAGCACCGCAGTTGCACATTGTTGAACGTACTTTACTAAGCGTTATGCTCAGGTTGTCATGAAGGCTTCCTGCATATGGTACATAGGAGTCAACACCTTCTTCGAAGGAAAGCTTGGATGCTCCGCCCATATCGTATCTCTGCCAGTTTCTGGCTCTTGCGGAACCTTCGCCCCAGTACTCTTTCATATAATTGCCATTTACCATTACTTTATTTGTCGGGCTTTCATCAAATCTGGAGAAGTATCTGCCCAGCATGCAGAAATCTGCGCCCATAGCAAGTGCCAGGGTGATATGGTAATCATGTACAATTCCACCGTCAGAACAAATCGGTACATAGATTCCTGTTTCTTCAAAATATTCATCTCTTGCTTTAGCCACTTCGATAACAGCAGTTGCCTGTCCACGGCCAATTCCTTTTGTTTCACGAGTGATACAGATTGATCCTCCGCCGATACCGATTTTAACAAAGTCAGCACCTGCTTCCGCCAGGAAACGGAATCCTTCACGGTCAACTACATTTCCTGCACCAACTTTTACGGTATCTCCGTAGTTCTTACGGATGAATTCAATGGTCAGTTTCTGCCATTCGGAAAATCCTTCCGAGGAGTCAATGCAAAGGATGTCAGCACCTGCTTCTACTAATGCAGGAACACGCTTGTCATAATCTTTTGTATTGATACCGGCACCAACGATATAACGTTTGGAAGTATCTAAAAGTTCCAATGGGTTTTCTTTATGGGAATCGTAATCTTTACGGAATACAAAAGCAATCAGCCTCTGGTTGCTGTCCAGGATTGGAAGGGCATTTAATTTGTGATCCCAGATCACATTATTTGCCTCTTTCAGACTGATACCTTCTTTTGCATAGATTACATTTTCAATCGGAGTCATAAATTCAGAAATCCTGGTTGCAGGATCCATACGGCTGACACGGTAATCCCTGCTGGTAACAATACCTACCAGCTTGCCGTTCGCGGTACCATCATCGGTTACTGCCACGGTTGCGTGACCGGTCTCGGCTTTCAGCGCCAGAATATCTGCAAGTGTCTGATCCGGTCTTACATTAGAATCACTGGATACAAAACCTGCCTTATAATTTTTCACCCTGGTTACCATCTCTGCCTGCTGTTCAATTGTCTGGGAACCATATATAAAGGAAATACCACCTTCTTTGGCTAATGCAATTGCCATGTTATCATCGGAAACCGACTGCATGATCGCAGATACAAGCGGAATATTCATGGAAATTGCCGGTTCCTCACCCTTCCTGAATTTCGTTATCGGGGTACGTAAGGATGCATTTGCCGGAATACACTGGGCTGAAGAATATCCTGGTACTAATAAATACTCGCTAAAAGTGTGGGATGGTTCGTTGTAATAGAATGCCATTTTATCTTCTCCTTCATTTGATTTTATGTTATATCATAAGACTTTTTTCGGATAAATACAAGGCTTTTTACTCTCAAATTTGATTTTTCGGCAAATGTCGCAAAATTATTCCCACTTTTGGCTGTTACATGTTCATAACTAATATATCCCCAGTCAGTATCTTTGTATTTCCTCCCGGTATTAAAATTTCAGAGTTTCGCTTAATCATCACAATCAGAGAATCCTTGGGGAGGTTAATCTGGCTTAACGGTTTATCCGCCCATTTATGACCGCTGGTAACCGGAACTTCCACAAGAGGTATATCGGAGCTGCTTCTGGATGCAATTCTGTTGGAAATCAGAATATCACCTTCGCAAATAATCGTATTGCCTTTTGGAATAATGGTATTTCCCTCTCTTTTAATCATCACGATCAGGGATTCCGAGGGCAGGCATACTTCATTAATCCTCTTGTCTTTCCAGGGGCTGTGTTCGTCAATAGCGGTTTCAATTAACACGATATCCGTATCATCCTGATAATCATTGAACGTCTTCATAACATTTTCTTCATCGTATACCAGATTTAATTTTTTCGCCATGTAAGGAAGGAAACTTCCCTGGAAAGTTACGGATAAAAGTGCGATACAAAATACGATATGAAAAATATCATTTTGCGGATCTGCCTGATTTGTCACCGTCATGATTGCAAATACTATAGATGCCGCGCCCCGAAGACCAGCCCAGGATGTAAAAACAATTTCACGAAAAGACCTTCCAAATGGCTTCATGATCAGGTATACAGCCGCCGGACGTGCAACAAAGCTCATAAATACCGCAATCAGCAGGGCGGTCAGCAAAATTCCCGGTATCTGGGATGGAAATGCCAGGAGACCCAGAAGGAAAAACAGAAGAATCTGCATCAGTCCTGAAAGACTGTCAAAGAACTGAATCAGTTCCACCTTTTGCACCATCTTACTGTTCCCCATGATAATTCCTGCAACATATACACTGAGATATCCGTTTCCGCCAATAAAAGAAGGCAGTGTATAAGCCGTCAATGCAGCTGCGACAACGAAAATCGTCCGCATGCCGGTAGATTCAAACCGCACTCTCTGCAGAATTCGTACCGCAATAAATGAAATGATTACGCCCGCAAGAAGGCCGAACAGCATTTGCTTGAGAAAAATGGAAATTACCGGAACAGAAGAACCTCCGGACATAAAGGATAAAATAATCAGAGTCATGGTATAGGCAACCGGGTCATTACTTCCACTTTCTATTTCCAGTACGGAAGCGAGGCCATTTTTCAGATTTAACTTTTTAGAACGCAGAATAGAAAAAACAGATGCCGCATCCGTAGAACCCACTACAGAACCAATCAGCATACCTTCCAGCAAGGTCATGCCAAGTACGTAATGGCAAAACAGACCTGTAATACCGGCAGTCATCAAAACACCGAAGACAGAAAGCAGGATTCCTTGTATGCTAGTCGCCTTTGCCGCTGCCCAGTTCGTCTCGAAGCCTCCGGAAAACATAATAAAAATCAAGGCGGTAGAGCATATGGACTCTGCCATACCAAAATTGTCAAAGGGGATTTTAATAAAACCATCCGATCCGAAACACATCCCCAGAACCATGAAAAGCAATAGGCTCGGAACCCCCAGACGGCCGGATATCTTTCCCAAAAAAACACATAGCAGCAATACTGCACTGCAGATAGCTAAAATATAGAGCAATCGCATCACCTCTCTTAAATATATTTTGAAATATTATGTAAACCACTTTTTTATCATATCACAGGGAAATCCCGCCGTAAAGTAAAATATGCAAAAATATGTGAATTATCCATAAATTTTGTATATTTTTTCATTTCACTATTATATAGCTTAGCTACAGCAGTCGTCAGAAACAGTTGCAATCTGAAGGAAACAGCGCTAGAATGAATTTATTCACCATCTTTTAATTTACATAAAACCATGACGAAAGGACCCTGTAATGATGAAAAAGAAATTCTTCCTATATATATGTGCAGGTATGTGTCTTCTGCTGGCAGGATGTACTGCGGTACCCAGCTTCCAGACAGAGACTCAAGCAGTAAGTTCCTCGGAAAGTGCGGTTCCGGAAACACGTACACTGTCTGCTGAAGCGGAAACACATACACTTCCTCCCGAAGTGGAAGCTCGTACACTTCCTCCCGAAATTGAAACAAACCCCATATTTATACATTCCGATGAACCAGTAAAAAAAACGGAAAAAGAAACAGAAGCAGATATACAGGCTTCCGACGGCATTGACCTGAACACGCCTGTCACAGTGACTGAGAATCAGAAGCGAAGCGTCACTTACACGGTTGAAAAAGTGGAGACCGCCAAGACCTCCGGCACTGCTTCCGCTGACGGGACAAAGTCTCATGCATCAGCTTTCGACGGCACAACACACTCCTATGTCTGGGTAACATTAAAAGTCCACAATAATGATGCCGGGAAAATCGTTGAATTCCAGCCGGAGTACCGCCAAATCCGTTTTCACCTTGCTTCGGATGGCACTCAGCCCGTCAGTAGTGTTGAATCCAGCCTCCAGCCGGAAAAAGGCTATTATCCCATACCCGCCGGGGAGGATCAGACTTTCATCCTGGGCTATATGGTTCCAGATTCCCTGTTATCCCAGATGTATCTGCAGACCGGTGGCAGATACGGATACACCGAAAAATGTGATATGCGGTTTGATTTCAGTGAGGTTTATTATCTGAAATTATTTGATTAAATAGAAAAAGCGTACCCGGCAGAAGTTACTTTCCTCGCCGGGTACGCTTTTTAGATGGTCTCCCCTTCTACCATCTTTTCCACGATATTGCTGCTGTCCCCCAGATAGATTACCCGCTCCAGCCTTTCTAAAAGACCAAGCGGCTGGGGATGCCAGATTGATTCGTCATCGATCACCAGTGCATCAAATGCAAAGCCTGCCTCAAAGCTTCCAACTTTTCCAAAAAATTCACCGCCTCCCCTGGTTGCCAGATAAAATACTTCTTTTAACGTAAGCGGGGATGCCGTCTGGTCCACCAGCCTCCAATAGAGCTTTGAAACCTGTATAGCATCTGACATAGCACGGAACATGGACATGGAGCTTCCTCCTGCAAGGTCACTCCCCAGTCCCACATGCAGCCCTTCATTCAGATACTTTCTGACAGGAGCAATCCCCGAAGACAGATTCATATTGGACTGGGGGCAATGAGCCACATATACACCATTTTTCCTGATCAGTGCGATCTCCTCCTCTGCGGAAGATACACAATGTGCCATAACGGTCTTGCATCCATTCCCGAACAGACCGGCCTGTTCATAAGCTTCTCCGTAAAAACCTGCAGACGGACACAATTCCTTTACCCAGGCAATCTCCCCTTCGTTTTCCGACAAATGGGACTGAACCGGCAGATGGTGCTCTTTCTGGATTTCCCCCAGCTTCACCATCAGGCTGTCCGTACAACTGGGTATGAACCTGGGTGTCAGAATAGGCGATGTATATTGATAATGTCCCTCCATATCTTTCAGCCAGCGCAGCGTCTCCTCCTGGGATTCCTCTGTGGCTTCACACAGGTATTCGGGTGCATTTCTGTCCATGTTTACTTTACCCACCATCGTCCGCAGTTTTGTATCCTCCAGCAGATCCATTAAAATCTTCGTAGCATCCCTGTGGATCGTGGCAAATATGCAGGCTCTGGTAGTCGGGCTTTTTTTCAGTTCTTCCGTAAACATGCCATAAGCCCTCTTTGCATACGCTTCTTCGGCATACCTGGCTTCTTCTGGAAATGTGTAGGTATTCAGCCAGTCCAGAAGTTCCAGATCCATGCCAAATCCCCGCAGTCCATATTGGGGTGCATGCATGTGCAGATCCACCAGACCGGGTATAACAAGCCGGTCACCGTAATCCTTCACCTGAATACTTCTATATTTTTCCGGAAGATTTTCAAAAACACCTCCGCTGATGCCGTTTTCACAGACAACGTAACCATTTTCTATTAAAACCAGATTATCCGGCGTAGTACTATATATAATATTTCCTTTTACAGCATAACAATTTTCATTCATTGCCATATTCGCTCCTTTTCTTTCTGCTTTTATATTTCACTTTTTCACCCCTGCTTCCGGGTGGGGATATCTCCTGTCCTACTTTATCACAAAAGTATTTTCATTGCAAAAGATTGTAAAATTGCTTTGCAAAAAAAGTATTTTTTCGTTTTAAAAACCTTCCATTTATTGTATAATGATCTTATACATTACCAAAAACAAGATATTTCAACAACAATGCTCCTTTCCTTATTATACAACATATCCGGCGAAAAGAGGTGTACCAATGGCTGATAATGAGCAAATATTTCATGATTTTACAATTGACCCCTATCTTTTTTACGAGGCAATCGAAAACAGTACGGATGACTATATCTACATAGTTGATATGATTCGGGATATCTCCCTTATCTCAGAAAATATGCTGCAAGATTTTGACCTTCCCGGCAGGAAGGTACCTGGACTTGTTCCTCTATGGGGTGAATTGGTACACGAAAAAGACAGACAGCGGTATTTCGATTCTATCGAAAAGATGCTGGAGGGAGAAACGGATGAGCACAATGTTGAATATCAGATCCGGAACCGAAAAAATGAGTATATGTGGGTTGTCTGCCGGGGTCTGCTAAAAAGAGACCAGAACGGAAACCCCATATTTTTTGCAGGTGTTGTAACGAATCTGGGCAGTAAAGGCAAAATCGATTATATCACCGGACTGTTCGCCCAGAAAGAATGCGAAAAACTGATCACCAGATTGATTGCAAATGAAACCAATCCAGGCGGTATTCTCCTGCTGGGTCTGGATGACTTCTCCAGAATCAATGCCTTAAATGACCATATATTTGGTAATACGGTACTTCGCCAGTTTGCCCAGACCATATTGCAGTTTCTTCCTGCCAATGCAGATCTGTTCCGATTTGACGGGGATGAATTCGCCATTGTATATAAAAATGCTTCCGGACAGGAATTATACCAGCTTTATCAGAAAATACATGCCTATGCCAACCGCAGGCAGATTACAGACGGGATTTCTTACTTCTGTACCGTGTCAGCCGGCATCACCATGATCGGAACTGACGGAGATAATTATCTGGATTTAATTAAGTTTGCCGCCAGTGCACTGGAAGCCTCCAAGCAGAACGGGAAAAATACCTGCACATTCTTTTCCCATGATTTAATCAAGTCCAAACTCCGTACCCTGGAAATTACCAACCAGCTGCAGTTGGACATCATGAATCAAATGGAGCATTTCCATATGGTATATCAGCCTCTAATCAGCAATGATACCCTGGAAGTGGGCGGAGCAGAGGCATTGCTTCGCTGGACCAGCGAGATCTATGGCCCGGTAGGTCCCATGGAATTTATCCCTGTTCTGGAATCCAGCGGTCTTATCGTACCTGTTGGCAAATGGGTTCTGGAGCAGGCGTTTAAAACCTGCAAAGAGTGGATTACAAATGCCCCTGATTTTGTCATGAACATTAATATATCCTATTTACAGATGCTGGACGCCTCTTTCCTGCAGCACATCCGTGACCTGCTGCTCAAGCATCAGCTGGAACCCCGCCATATCGTCCTGGAACTGACGGAAAGTTATTTTGTTACTGATATGGAGGCCCTTAAAAATACCTTTTCCCAGCTGCGGAAAGAACAGATTAAGATTGCCATGGATGATTTTGGGACAGGGTATTCTTCCCTTGGAATGCTGGCACAATCCCCTGCAGACATCGTAAAAATAGACCGGATCTTTATATCTGCAATTAACCGGGAAGTATTTAACTATTCCTTTATCAATGCGGTAATACAGCTCTGCCACAGTGTTGATATCCAGGTATGCGTAGAAGGCATCGAATACCCGGAAGAACTGGAAACGGTACGTTCCATTCATCCGGACAGTATCCAGGGATTTTACTTTTCAAAGCCCATAAGTGCAAAAGACTTTGAACACAGATATTGGGGGAACCGGTAGGTTCCCCCAATATCTGTGTCGTGCCTATTCTTTTAACCACTTCATATGTTCCTGTATTTTCTTCTCATATCCATTATCGGAAGGCTCATAAAAGACTTGTCCCGTCAGTTCATCCGGCAGATACTGCTGCCTGGAGAAGTGCTTCGGAAAATCATGGGCGTATTCATAGCCTATGCCATGTCCCAGTTTAGCCGCACCTTTGTAATGGGCATCCTGGAGATAAGGCGGTATGGTTACCTTTTTATTCTTCACTGCCTCCGTAGCCTGGAAGATTGCATTGGTAGCAGAATTACTTTTCGGTGCCGTAGCCACATAGAGAACTGCCTGTGCCAGGATCAGCTGGGATTCCGGCATTCCGATGCGCTCCACTGCCTGTGCGGCCGCTACTGCCACCTGAAGCGCCTGGGGATCTGCATTTCCCACATCTTCCGATGCACAGATCATGATGCGCCTTGCAATAAATGTCACGCTTTCTCCGGCATAGAGCATCCGCGCCAGATAATACACTGCCGCATCCGGATCGGACCCTCTCATGCTTTTGATAAATGCCGATATGGTATCGTAGTGATTATCCCCTGTTTTATCATATCTCACGACTCTCTTCTGAATGCATTCCGAAGCCACATCCAGCGTAATATGAATCTTCCCGTCCTCACTTTTCTGGGTGGTTAACACACCTAACTCAATGGCATTCAGTGCCGATCTGGCATCTCCGCCTGCTATGTCAGCCAGAAACTCCAGGGCATCTTCTTCTATCACCGCATTATAAGCCCCCATTCCCCGTTCCACATCATATACGGCGCGTTCCATCAATGTCCGGATATCACCTGTACCAAGGGGTTTCAGTTCGAAAATAATGGATCTGGAAATCAAGGCACTGTTAACTTCAAAATATGGATTTTCCGTGGTCGCCCCAATGAGGATCAGGGTTCCATCCTCTACAAAGGGCAGCAGATAATCCTGCTGGCCTTTATTAAAGCGGTGAATCTCATCCACAAACAGAATGGTTTTTTTTCCATACATCCCAAGTTTGTCCTGTGCACCTTTTACGACCTCTTCCATATCCTTCTTTCCCGCTACCGTTGCATTGATCTGGGTAAATTCCGCACTGGTGGTATTGGCAATGACCTTTGCCAGCGTCGTCTTACCGGTACCCGGCGGTCCGTAGAATATAATAGAACTTAGCTTATCTGCCTTAATGGCACGATAAAGCAGCTTGTCTTTTCCAATAATGTGCTGCTGTCCCACCACCTCTTCCAAGGTTTTGGGACGTATTCTGGAAGCCAGAGGAGCTTCATTTTCCATGGTATTGCTTCGCATATAATCAAATAAATCCATCTTCTTTTCTCCTGTATGATTCTTGTATAACCTGAAAATCAGACCAGTGAACCATTCTGCTATTTGCTGAGCGTTATACCGGTACAGTATTGCTGTACTGGTAACTGTTATTCTAACAATATATCCTCAACGGTTACAAACCGGTATCCTTTCGCCTGCAGCTGATCTATAATCTGTAACGCTGCATCAACGGAAGTCTGATAATAGTCGTGTAATAAAATAATA
The DNA here is from genome assembly GCA_900540475.1 of uncultured Robinsoniella sp. GTDB lineage: Bacteria > Bacillota > Clostridia > Lachnospirales > Lachnospiraceae > Robinsoniella. Next base: position 26,178 of record UQGG01000032.1, read on the forward strand.
GCATTTTCTTTGGCTTTCGTCACTACCCTATTTGTAACTGTGGATGCATTCATGGTCTTCCAGTCCAGAGGATCGATATTCCACATCACCGGGAGCATAGTAATCCGGCAGTCTAACTGATCATTCCAGATGCCAAACGGAGGCCGGACATATTCGGTTCCTTTTCCGGTTAGCTCCCTTACCAGATCGCTGGTTTTCGCAAGTTCTCCACATGCCTTTTCCGCCGACAGCTGGTTCAGGTTAATATGGGAATATGTATGGTTGCCAATCACATGGCCTTCTTCTGCCATTCTTTTAATAATATCTTCATGTCCCTTGATATTTTTTCCCATGACAAAGAAACTGGCTTTTACTCCCCGCTCCTTCAAACCGTCCAGCAGCTCCGGCGTAAAAACAGGATGGGGACCATCATCAAAAGTCAGAGCAATCTTTGGCTTCACATCATCTGCGTCCTCTGTCTCTTTCCCTTTATCTGGTCCCCGTCCTGCTTCAGTTTCTTTTATTTCTGTTAACGGCGTCTCCCCGGAATCCCCGTAAATCTTTGTATCCATTGCATCCAAACTCTCTGCTGTTCCAGGCTTTGACTGCCACAGATTCACCATACACAACACAAAAACTACAATTCCAGCCAGGATCAAACCTCTTTCCACATACTGTTTCCACTTCTCCATAACTATCCACAATCCATTGAAGTCTTAACAACAATATATGCCTTACTCGAAAAACATATGCTCCATATAAAAATCGTTAAATTCTTTGTCGCAGGAAAGATTAATTTCCGTAGACAGACCCACGATGCATTCCATCTCCCGGTCACCGTCTTCCGATATAAAATAACGGATGGCACCGCCCAGGCTGCTGTTTCCTACCGTCTGGATCTTATTTTCAAATTCTCCCGGCAGCATCCCAATCTGGATGGCCTTTTTCGTATCAATATGAAAACCAAACCCACCAGCCAGATAGACAGTTGTTACCTGGTCATAAGTTACCCCATACCGCAGAAGCAGCGTTTCCACGCCCCCTCGTACCGCTGCCTTGGCAAGCTGGATTTCTCTTACATCCTTCTGGGTAAATACAATGTCTTTTCCATCCGGTGTTCTTGCAATCGGGAATCCGTCGTCAAAATAATCTTCATCCAAAAGTCCCGTCTCATCCACATACTCTTCCCTGACAAGCTCAGCAGCTGTTTCTATTACTCCAGTGCCGCACAGCCCAATGGGCGGTTCATTTCCAATGGTCTCTACCTCTGCACGCTCTTTGTTCAGATGTACCCCACAGATAGCGCCTTTTACGCTGCCCATTCCCCAGGTAATATTTCCACCCTCAAAAGCAGGTCCTGCCGCCGTGGATGACACCAGTATCTTATCCTTGTTGCCCAGTGCCATCTCTCCGTTTGTCCCAAGGTCAACTAGAAGGCAGATTTCTTCGCTTTTAAAAAAGTCACAGAAATACATCCCGGATACAATATCTCCCCCAACATAGGTAGAAATACCGGGCAGCACTACTACTTCACAATCCAGCAGACCTTCTCCCAGAATATGTTCAAAAGGTTCTTTTACCATCTTAATATTAACCGGTGTGAACGGCACTACCCCTAACGTTTCACAGGAATATCCCATGAGCAGATGCCCCATGGTGGTGTTACATCCGATCACTACCTGTTCCACCTGTCCGGAGGCAATACCCGTTTCTTTTAAAATTTCACGGATACCGGTTAACAGATCCTGGCGGATTGAAGCCTGGAGTTCTTCTTTCTTCCCGTCATTGGACGCCTGGATGCGGGATATGACATCTGCCCCAAAGCTTCTCTGCTTATTAATGGTAGAAAAAGAATGCACAACCTCCCTGCTCTGTTTTCCCACCAGATTCAGTGCAATGGTGGTGGTTCCGATATCAATTGCTATGCCAAATTCCGTGTCCTTTAATGCTCCCGAATCGTATTGTTTTCCCGTGTAGTCTGAAACAATTTCAAAATCAGACTCATCATTTCTGTCTAATGCTATTTTACAGTCCCCATCCGGAAATGCTCTGCAGGACAGCCGGTATCCCATATCCAGCTCCTCTTTTGTAAACTTTTTCTCATCCGAAGGCGTGATTAAAAGGCTGCCTTCCAAAAGCCGGATCTTGCATTTCCCACAGATTCCTTTCCCGCCGCATACAGCGCTGAAATAAACATCATGGGCGATCAGGGCATCCAGAATACTCTGTTTTTCTGCACATGGTATCCGGTAGCTCTTTCCATTCTCAATCACTTCAATCATAACAGGTGCCACCTTTCTTAATTTACAGTGCAGTGCACTGCATTTTCTGCAATCATGCTGCATCCGGAATTCCTTTTCATCATCAGTCAGAATCAGGATCAGACAAGATGTTTTTACGGGATCAAACATGAATCCTGAGGTGATGCCGATCCCCAGCAGTTCTTCTGCCTTAATCTGGCGGTGCATCACCTGCTGCATTTCCATCGGAATATCATGGGGCGCTTCCAGACGCTTCTTAATCCCCGCTTTCCGGCTGGCGCACTCCTCCCTCAGTACATCCTGAAGGGCATCTTCCATCTGAAACAGATAACTGTCAGCCATGGCATCAATCAGCATCCCCTTCAGATAATCCCCCTGGCGAAACATCTCTGTACTATAGGCACTTACTTCCCCTCCAACGGTTGTTAAAACGTAAGCCGCCTGTTGTTCCGTAAGATCTGCCTGCTTTGCAATCTCTTCCGGTACGGTATCAAATTTAATCAAGGCATGGGACTCGATTTTTCCATATACCAGTTCTTCCAGTTCCTCATACTCTTCTTCCACTTCTTCATAAATGGGGTTATCTTCCTTGCAGTCCAGTAGCTGCAGGACCACCTTTTTATCTATCCTGACGTCAAATCCATCCAGACAGATAATCTCACCCTTTCTCGTTATCTGCATATCATGACCCTCCCGCAGTGTCATCCGCCCGCATATCTAAATCGTGTTAGAAAGCTTTCCCGAAGAACGTATTTATAACACACTCTAAAATATACGCCGTTAAATGTAAGCAAGGCTGTTACACAACCCTTCCGGTATGCAACAGCCTATGTAAATTTTTTCGTTTTTTATAACTTTAATTGGCTAATACAGCTTTTTTTGCAACTTCGGCGCAGGTAGCTGCATCCGGTGTATAGTAGTCTGCTCCAATTTGTTCTGCAAAGCTTTCATTTACTGGTGCTCCACCAACCATTACGATATATTTATCACGGAGACCTTTTTCTTTTAACTCATCAACAACAGTCTGCATATTCGGCATTGTTGTGGTAAGAAGTGCTGACATACAGATAATATCTGCCCCAACTTCTTCTGCCTTATCAATAAATGCTGCCGGCTCTGCATCTACGCCGATATCATGAATTTCAAGACCTGCTCCTTTTAACATCATTACTACAAGGTTCTTACCAATATCATGTAAATCACCTTTTACAGTACCTACAATTGCTTTACCAACCGGTTCATTTCCAACTTCAACCAGCTTTGGTTCCAAAATAGCCAGTCCTGCGTTCATTGCTCTTGCTGCTACCAGTACTTCCGGTACGAAAACTTCATTATTTTTGAATTTTTCACCGATGATCATCATTCCGGATAACAGACCTTCATTTAAGACTGCTTTTGGATCCAGGTTTTCATCAATTGCCTGCTGCACCAATGCCTTAACGTTTTTTGCTCTACCTTTTTGTAAAAATGCTGAAATTTCTTCAATAATTGCCATGACTAATATCCTCCTTTTATTTGCCATTACATTTTATAATTACAACTGCTCTCCGCAAAGCATCTGTAATTTGTATGTCCACAGTATAATTCATTTTAAAATTCTTTTTTTGTAATTATTTTAGATTCAATGTATTTTTTTTGCATTATGTATGCTATAATGAAGAAAAATAAAGGTTTTATTTGCGATTTGTCTAAAATACACAAATTGAACCTTTGGGTTTTGTATATATTTTACTTTAGATATCACTCTCACAAAATTTTTACCATTTATTGGTCCGGGAGGTAACAACTATGACGCCATATCTCTACACTGTGGTTGAAAAAGAACATTTAACGGAAATGCTGGGAGCATTCCAGGCCTGCGTAGATCTGCCCATTCAGGTAATCGATGAAAACGGTAAGATCCTGGAATCCAGCGGGGCAGAGACCTGCTTCTGCAATACATTTAAAAAACATCTGCCTAAGGATGACAGCTGTGAACTGCTGCATATCAATGCCAGTAAGCGTGCAATCACTCTTGGAGAGACCTATATATTTTCCTGCCATGCGAATCTGAACCATATTGTATTTCCTCTGCTGAATAAGAATGCCTTCTTTGGTTCTATTCTCGTAGGGCCTTTTTTAATGGACTCACCGGATTCCCTTATGATTCTGGATATCGCAAAGCGTTACGAGATTCCTACTGAATCTCTTTTAGAATTGTACGAAGAGTCAAACTCCATCAAGGTCATTACTCCGGCACATGTGACCCAGATCAGTAAATTGCTCTATTACCTGTTCTCAAGCCTGATTTCAGACAGCCGGCAGCAATTGATTATCAACCAGGGTAAATTACATCAGCAATCGAAGATAAATGAATCCATACAGATGTATAAATCCTTTGGAGATGAAGAAAAAGTAAGCTACCCTTATGAAAAAGAAAAAGAACTGATTACGAAAGTAAAAACAAAAAATGTACCGGAAGCAAAAGGCATCCTCAACGACCTTTTGGGCTATGTACTATTTTCCGGCGGAAACAGCATGGACATCCTGAAATCCAGGGCGATAGAGCTGTGTTCCCTGCTTTCCCGCGCCGCTATTGAGGGCGGTGCCGCCACCGACAGCATTTTAAAAATAAATAACCACTTTTTACAGAACCTCCAGAACATCAACAACCTGGATGAACTGTGTTATAAGCTCCAGGAAAGCGTGGAGGTATTCACCGAATCCATGTTTAACTATATTCCTTCCAAAAACAATGAGCTTATGAAAAAGGCAATTGCCTATATATCCAAAAATTATTCCAAAAATCTGACATTAGAGGAAGTTGCAAATGATGTACATCTCAATCCCGCATATTTCTCCACAGTCTTCAAGCAGTCCTGCGGCTCTTCTTTTAAAGAATACCTGAATATGGTGCGCATCGAAGAGAGTAAACGGCTGCTGGCGAATACGGATTATTCTGTAATTGACATCGCTATCGCAGTGGGATTTGAGGATCAGAGCTATTTCTCAAAAGTATTTAAAAAATATACTGGTCTTACGCCGAAGCAGTATCGATGAAATTGGGGGGGTAGCTGATTAAGGACGCTTTATTTCCGAAGCGCTTTTTGGCGGCACGCGGGCATTCGCTCCGAAATCCTGATGCATTTCGCAGCTCACTGCCCGCTTAGTATCCGATGGGAGCCAGTCGAATACTATCCGCCAAAAAACACTCCGGGAAGCTAAGAAAATACTCAGCTCTGCTCTACGCTTCCTCCGCCCATACCAGTTTCCCACACCCATCTTTCCGAGATTCAGTTTATCGCAACAAAGCTGGTTTTCTCAGCAGGTTGGAACCCCTGGGCTGTGGCTGGCTGTTCTTTATTGGATGTAGCGCGGTATATTTTCACAATTTATGCGTAGAAGAAGATGAACGTCTACTCCTTTTTCTGATCACAGAATGAAAAACATATCCTGGTCTCAAGAACAGTTGCTTTAAGCCAATCGCGTTCAGCATGCCCCTCCAGACTGCTTGTAAGACAATACCTACATATCTATTGCATCGCAAACTCATCAAATTTCTCCTGATTGACTGCAACCCCCAGCTCTTCAATACGAGCATCTGCATATCTTATAAGCAGATCGTTTTTAAAAACTACCCCGTATTTATCCCGGATTTCGTTGCTATTCAGTCCACTTATATCCTTTCCGTTTTCTTCGCAGTATGAACGGATCTGCTCATCTGTATATTTTAATTCATCGTCTTCCATGAGCTTTATCAATTCCCTGGATATATTACTGATGCAGTAATTCATATATGTCAACATACTGTAGTTTTTATTACCGTATACGATTTTTCCGCTTTTTACAGAGTTCTCCCTGTCTGAATTTTCCTTTTCCATCTCTTCTTTTATTTCCTCAAAGGTAACTGTTTTTCTAAGTCCTTTTTCCTTTGCCAGAATAAAAATCATCTGTTCCCTCAGGCAATCCTGTTTCGCCTGTGCTTTTAGCAGCGTGGCTGCGGACATTCCGTCTTTTACCTGACGGTTCCAAAATTCATCGTCCACTGTTTCGCCGGGTTTCTGATAACTGCTGATTATATCTGTTCTGTTTTTATCCAGGTAAAACTGAAACTGCCCGTCTGTTATTTCTGTCGTGCCTAACTTCATAATATAAGTATCGGTATCTTTTAAACATATGTAGAAAATTCCTGCTGCCAGTCCCAGCAGCAGGATGCAGACAACACTCCATCGTATATACTTCATCTTTTCTCCCTGTTTGAATTATTGCGTTACATCCGAATGTTCCCATTGCAGGATGCAGCCATGCCGTATCCAAACGCAGATTCACTGCGTCTGAAATCACATGGCTGCATCACACTTATTCTACTTCTATTTCAGCCAGACCGGTGCTGGTTGTGCTGTCCGATACGGACGTGATCACAAATTTAACACTGCTGGATTTTTTATTCACTGCAATCTCCAGAGGTCTTCCATTGTTGGGAAGTTCGCCCACTTCGATTTCCGAACCGTCATCGAATATCAGTTTACCGCCTGTGATCTGGTTATTCATATCCGGTCTGTCATATAATTTTATCCGGCTGATATCTGTCTTACTTTGGAAGTCCAGATTGATCCATGCCCCCGCAGTTTCCTGGTTTGTTACCCATTCTGCATGTGCAAACCTCATGTGCCCATAGGGAAGCCCTCCGGCTTCTCCGTCCAGGACGCCATCAACCGCTTTTATGGCACTCTGATCCAGCTTCCTGTCTTTACTGCTCATTTCTGAAGAAGCCGTCACTGCCGCATTCATTGCGAAACTGGTAAAATCCCTGGTCCAGAAAATCTCATTCACCTTTGCAAAGGATCCAATATAGCCATAATACTGTGAGGTATACAGGCGAAGTGCCTGGTCTTTTAAATTAAAGGAAAACGGCGTCTGTCTCATGGAATAAGGCACATTGACATTTTCTCTCTCTGACCATTTAAACATCGTCAGATCCTCCAGACCCTGCGGCATGTTAAATGCCTGGATACCCGCTTCATCACTGTTTAACACCGGCCAGTTACCATCGCCTGCACAGGAATGGATAATGCTTTCATGCAGCGTCGGATTATAGGAGGGATTTTCCTTCTTGATGCTCTGGATCGCCTCTATTGCAAACAGGTCCAGATAGGCATGGTCAAAGTGCATATCATATCTGGATGGAACATAGATGTCCGTAGCATTGCTGTTAAGAATAGCAGTCTTTAAATCATTCAGGAAATTTGCCCTTGTGTATAAGGAGTGCTCACCTGTTAATTCGAAGCGATAGTCCTGCTTAATATCAGGATTGCCATAGCTGTACTGGTTGCCAAATCTACTGGTTAAAACAGCATCGTCTTCACCCGTATATAATTGATACAGAAAACTGTCCCAGTATGTCTGTGTACCTCCAAGACCGCCTGTATCTGCATATCCCAGGAACATGATATTGTCTTTGGACAGCCCCAGCGCATTCAGTGCATTGATGGTTTCCACAATTCTGCCCTGACCGCTTCCCTGGCCATTGTAGTCGCCATTGGTTGCAAGAAGCACCTTTACATTGTCACCTGCATCTACTGCCCGTTTGATGATTCCTCCTGCCATCAGCATCTCATCATCCTGGTGAGGTGCCAGAATTAATATATTTTTTCCGCTTGGCACGCCTGCATCCAGACCGTCAAAATGGATACCGGTCACTTCCAGGTCAGCTGATGGATTGGGGAAGAGAAACTTTACATATCTTGCCGGAGTTACCGGTATCTGAATTTCATCTTCTGCTGTCTCCCCGGATACTTCAGACAAAATGGTCCAGTTCTCATTATCTGAGGATACCAGGAACTGATAATTGTTTTTTGTTGTATTTTCTGCAAAGTCCACCTTATGATTTCGGATGTTGAATTCTCTGCCCAGGTCAATCTGCAGATATGCCGGTTCTTCTATAACCGCCGGTTTCCATGAAGTAGCCGGATCGTTGTCCGTTACCGCTTCTCCATTGTAATTTTCCGCTGTACCTGACGCTTCTACCGGCTGCCCAAAAGCAAGGTCTAAGTTCAAGTCCTGTCCCGCTTCTGTTGGCACATTTCCATCTACTGCAAATGCTCTGAATTCCGGAATGATTGCCCATGCAAGAGGTCTCTGCGTTGGCGTACCCGTAATTGTAACCCGGATCTTACTGCATTCAATATCCACATCCTCCGTCTGAACCATTGATGATGCCGGGTCGGTGTAAGGAGATTCCTGTGAATAATCTACTGCGGTGACCCAGTTTTCTCCACCGTCATTAGAATACTCAATTGTGTACTTCCAGTCTTCAGCCAGATCTATATTGTTATCCTTTAAATCTTCCCATTCAATCTCCAGTTTTTTAACATTGTAATTGCTCCCCAGATCCACTGTCCACCAGTAGGGGAAGGTGCCTGTATTTCCACTGAAGGTCTTGGTATCTCCGTCTACCGCCAGTCCCGGTGCATTGCTTCCTCCGGACTGTTCCGCATTCTTGTGCAGGGCGACATTGCTTAACTGATTGTCGGTAAACACTTTAAACTCTGCAAAACCGCACCAGTAAGTTTCTGCCGGAAGCCCGGTAATAGTTACTCTCACATATCGGAATTTAGTGTTCTCTTCAAATACCCCAGTCTGAGTTTTACTGCCATCGGTATTCCCTGTCCGATCAGACAGCATGGTAAAATTCACTCCGTCTGAAGATCCTTCAATTTTGTACTTCCAGGGATTGCTTTCCTCTTTTTCAAATGTCAATTCGAAATCCAGAAGGTCATAATCCTGTCCCAGATCCACCTGCCACCATTTATCTGCACCAGATCCGTTGTTGATCCACATGGAGTCGTAATTTCCATCATTTCCATTTGATGCGGGACGCTGATTGTCACCGGATGTAGTTACCGGTTTGTTTTGTGATACGTTTAGCTTTGACATATCCACATCTTCCAGAATCAGGTTGTCCAGCTTAATCTCAGCGGGACCTCCCTGGCTTTCCATCACAAGATACACCGCCATTTCATCGTTGTAAAAATCTGTCCGAAACTCCCGTTCCTCAGTTCCCACAGAAAAGCTATTGCTTTCCGATCCAGATACTACCTTCACGGTTGCCCCGCTGCTTGAAAATGCTGAGAATCCCCGGAATATTTTCCCATAGGGTATTGCTATTTTACTTACCTGGGCATCCTTTGTCAGGGTTTCCGCCCATAATTTTACATTTCCATTAGATGCGCCGGTAAAAAATCCACCGGTTCCAAAATCGCATCCTCCATAGATCCCGGTAAGCGCCAGATCTTCACCGCCCCGATCCTCAAAATCAATGACCGTCTGTCGAATTTCTGCTTCTGCCGCATTTACATTTTTTGTCGCATTTACGTCTTCTGCCGTATTTACGTCTTCTGCCGCATTCACTTCTTCTGCCGCATTCACTTCTTCTGTCTCATTTACGTCTTCTGCTGCATTCACTTCCTCTGCCGCATGAACCTTTTCTGCCGGTATAGCGGAAATTCCTCCCATAATCAATAGGGTTGATGCAAAAGCTGCCATCACATGTTTTTTTCTCATAGCTCGTTCTCCCTTCCAGAGCGTGCCCCATAAGATATACGGACACGCTCTGATGTTTTCTTCTATTTTGCCTGATATTTTACGGTGTTAGAATAATTACCCCAGATCTTATCCTTGCCATACTTGATGTAGGTACGTACTTTAAAGGTATAAGTTTTACCTTTTTTTAGCTTTGAAGTATAGAACTTTGTCTTAGATGTTTCTCCAATATTTTTGTAGGAACCTTTACCGGTTTTCATACGGATCACATAGCTGGCGTTTTTCACTTTGCTATAGCTCAGTACTGCCCTGCCCCGGGTAGATTTTTTTACCGATTTCAGCTTCGCAGTGCCCGGCTTTGTTACTGCAGTCAGGCTTGCGGATTTCTTTCCGGTTCCGCCGGCATTTACCCCTGCAACCCGGTAGGTATAACCGGAGCCTTCCTTCAGTCCGGATAGCTTGATGCTGGTGTCATAGGTGCGTTTTACCTCTTTCCACTTCTTATCTTTTTTATTGTAGAGGTAAACTTTGTAATAATCGGCGCTTTTATCTTTTTTCCAGGATATTCTCAAGGATTTATTCGAAATGCCTGATGCTTTTACATTGGATATTTTTCCTGGTTTTTTTACATTTGCGTCTTTATATTCTACCGTCACAAGGCATTTTTTGACAAATCCTCCGTCTAACGTCTTTACGGTGATCTCAGACCTTCCATTTTTCAGTGCTGTTATTTTTCCGGTGTTGGATACGGATACGGTTTTTGGCTGGGATGAACTCCAGGTCAGTGTCTTTTCACTGGCATTTGCCGGTTGCACTTGTGCATTCAGCTGTACGGATGCACCTTTCTTTGTCAGCCTGACCTCTGTCTTATCTAAAGTTATTCCGGTTACCTTCACAGGTATGGCAACATTTACTTTGCAGACCGCGGTCTTGCTTCCATCCCTTGTAGTGGCAATAATATCTGCTTTGCCATTTCCCACCGCACTGATCACGCCGTTTGAATCTACAGCAGCTACCGCTGTATTCGTAGACCGGAAGCTGACCGTTTTATCCGTAGCGTTCTGCGGAGATACCACTGCCTTTATCTGTACCCGCTCTCCGGTTTTAGTTAGCGTTACTGCAGTTTTATCCAGTTCCACTTTGCTGACCGGTATGACAGGAGTCGGAATTTCCACGGTTACCAGACAGGTTGCTGTTAGTTCTGTTCCTTCTACTGTAGCTGTTATTACAGATGTTCCATTGGCTTTGGCACTCACCAGACCTTCCTGGTTTACCGCAGCCACACCCTGGTTGGAGGACTCCCAGATGACCGTTTTATGATCTGCATCCTCCGGCGTAACTTCTGCTGCCAGCTGTAAGGTTTCATTTTCCTTTGTAAGCAATGCTTCGTCCTGGCTCAGGGTGATACCGGTGGGCAGGATTTCTTCAGGCGCTTCTTTTTCATATACCTTGAATTCTGCAAACCCGGGCCAGAAATCATCTCCCGGAAATCCCGTGAGGATTACTTTCAGATAACGGTAAGTACCGGTTGTTTCGAACGTGCCGGTCTGCACTTTGGAACCGTCTGTATTATCTGACCTGTCACACAACATTTCAAAGTCATCATCGGGGCCTTTTCTTCCTTCAATCTGATATCCCCAGGCACCCTCGGTTTCATCCTTTTCAAATACCAGTTCAAAGTTCTTTAAATCATATTCCTGTCCAAGATCTACCAGCCACCATTCGTTTAATTCAGCGCCTGCATGAACCCACATGGTTCCTTCATTTCCATCGTTTCCGTTGGATCCCTCATACTGGTCGTTGCCGCTTGTGGTGACAGGCTTGTTCAGAGCAATGTTTACCGGTTCATATTCCCCTTTTTCCAGAAGCAGGTTATCAAAGTATACCACACTTCCGGCACTGCCTTCCACCGTCACGGTGAGATTATCAACCGCCGATGTAAGTCCTGTATTGAAAAAGTTATTGGCAGAAGTAATCAAAAATGATTTCTTATACCCTTCTGCTTCCAGGGTTACCCATGCAGTTCCTTCACATTGTGCCTGAAAGCTTTTCAGTTTCTGGCTCTTTGGCAGTGTAATCACGCCGCTGGTCTCTCCCTCTGCCAGATAAAGGGATTTCAGTCCGTTTGCAGATCCTGTTCTCCACTCTCCGGAAAAGATACAGTCTCTGTACATCTCCGCAAATGGCATTTCTTCGTCAGGACGGTCTTCGAAATCAATCGTTCCATCGGGAACCTGATTTGCCGCTCTGCTGTTGTCAGCTCCGATATTTGGTGCCCCCACAGCCGATACGGGATTGCCCCAGTAATCACGGCCGCCATTATCTTCAATCAAAGTTCCTGCTTCGATACAGTTTGAATTATCGCTCAGCTGATAACCGCCAACACTGTCAAGCCCCCTGGACCCGGTGCCAATATTTACAAAATCATCCGCCGTTACCGTAACTGCCTTTTCATCATCGCTTCTTAAAATGCTGGCATCACTTCCTCCATATGCATTGTTTTCAGCCGTTCCCATTAAATCCTCATGCCATCCTTTGGAGCTGGCATCGCTGTAAATTACATTGTTGGTAAACCGGAAGTTCTCTTTATTCACAGGCGTTCCATCCCAGTTATTGGTGATATAGCTGTTATGCCCCTCACTGAGATAAAAATCGTTGTTATATACATACATCCTGTTATTATCGCCGGTGGACCAGCCGCCCATTGTGACAATGGCGCCTCCTCCATAGCTGTTAGTACCATAACCGTCATTCTGACTGATATTGTATCGTATATGAGTGGTATATGTACTGCCCAGTGCACATTCGAAGTAAGCTCCGGAAGGATTGTCATGTGTATAATTATACTGTATATAATTAAGTGTTGCATTCACATCTGCGTCAAAAGCCTGAGAATCTTCTTTGGATTCCGAGGCACCTGAGCCGAATACCTCATTAAACTGTGCGACTGTGTACTCGCCGTTCTCCCACCAGATCGGTACATTGCCATTTGGTCCGCTGTTGCAGCCGTCGCTGGTATTGTACTCAATCACCGCATTGGAGTAAGCCGTAGGACAGATAGCTGCGTTTCCAATATCCTCACAATAATTGTTGCGGATTACCAGATTCGTGCTGTTATATCTTGAACCTGCGTATTCGCTGTCTGGAATTCCTGTTTCATGCTGAAAACGGCTGCTGCCCCAGGTGGACATGAAGTTGATTCCATAGTGGTTGATATTAGGTCCCACAATATTGTTCTCCACAGTGATATCATTCCATCTGGTTGGAACCTGGTTTCCTCTGATGCTGTAAATGATTCCGCCCCGTCCGATACCAGCCTGCTGTCCTATGGGATGGGAAACAATATCATGCACATAGAGATCCCTGCAGTTCATCTGCTCTAAGGTTCCCGCATCCTCTGCCATAATCAGTACGCCATATTTTTTAATATGGTCATCCGGATTCTCTCCCGGAATTCGATTGGTAACCTCAAGTGAAGTAATTTCCCAGTATTGCTGATTATAAAAATAAACTGCCGCATTAAAGATCCTGTTCTCCAGATCATCTCCATCTTCGCCGCACCAGTTATTCCCCTGTATCAGCGGTCTTGCTTCTGAGTCTCCATAAGCTCCTATCTGGATGGGATTTCCCTTTTCTCCGGAGCCTTTCGGGCTTAGCTGCCCAGTCCATACATCACCCTTTTGGAAAAGTATCTGATCACCGGGCTCAAACGTAGTGCTGTTTACCTTTTCCAGCGATGACCATGCATCCGCTTCACTTGTTCCCGGATTTTCGTCATCCCCGCCGTCAAAATCAATATAATATGTAGTTCCGGCAGCTTCCTCTGCCTGAACCTCTGTCCCTGGTACAATCAGGCTTCCCAATGCCAGCATTGCACAAAGCCCCAGGCTGATCCATCTTTTGCTTTTCTTAAACATAACTTTCTCCTTCCATTATCTGTTATTTTGTTCTCCAAGAAATCTTAAGAAGCTTTGCACACCTCCTCCCACCTGTTTTACCTCATTTGGACGTAAACCTTCTGTATCTGACACATCGAAGAATTCCCCGTGTCTGGTTTTATCCGTTATCATATAACTGTCACTTCCAAATAAGCATTCATCAAAACCGATATATTCATCACCCCAGAAGCTGCATTCCTCTTCCCGGATCTGATACTGATTGCCAAAGTAATCCATGAAATCATTCACATTGTCGCTCTTGCTGGAAATGCCCACTTCCAGATACTTTGCGTCTGTAGTTGCACAAACCGCCATGCCGTGTTTTCTGCCCATATCCTCTGCCAGGTCAATCAGGCCCCTGATTCCTCCCGTAAATCCATGGCTGCTCAGGTTCGCCAGAAGCTGCTCCTTCTCCCCGTCCTGTAAAAAAAGGGATTCTCCTCTGTTGTTTTCAACCATCAGGTCAATCTTGCAGTAATTTGGACGGCTGAATACAATATCGGTAGCGATGGAATAATCCTCCAGTAAACTGCGGTGTATATCATAGCAGATGTCATGAATCCGGACTAAACCGGATTTGGAAGGTATCCTGTGGCTGAGCAGGTAAGGGTTTCCATTTTCATCGAAAGCATAATTATATGCCCCTCTTCCCAGTCCGAAAAACAGACTTTTCCGCTCCTCTGTACTAAAATATTCATGCAGCTTTCCTTCTGCAATATTTTCCAGCGTAGTACCGCTTATGACCGCCAGTTTTACGCCCCGGGCCAGCAGCTCTTTCATGGGAACCACCACCTCATCTACCGGCGCTTTCCTGGACAGCACTGCCGTACCATCCCAGTCAAAAAAAATCGCTTTATATTTTTTCACAGCAGCTTGCCTCCTTTTCTGTTAGTTTTATTTTCTTTCCATTTACTGACAGCTCTAATTCGCCGCCGCTGATTAACGTAAATCTGCACGCATCCTTGGTCATGTCTGCTTCCAGTACGCTGCCCCGGTATTGAATCCGGAAGGTATATCCTTCCCAGCCTTTTGGTACAAAGGGGTTAAACGCAAGCATTCCTGCATTGGTCCGAAGCCCCGCAAATCCATTTACAATAGCCAGCCAGGTACCCGCCATATTGGCTGCGTGTATACCGGCATAAAAGTTGTTGTGGTAATCATCCAGATCCATACGTGCGGACTGGGAAAAATACTCGTAAGCTTCTTCCTGATACCCGATTTCACTTGCCAGAATTCCAAAAATGCAGGTAGACAAAGAGGAGTGATGCAGCGTTACCTCCTGATAAAAGTCGTAATTCCGTTTCAGTTCCTCCTTCGTAAACAGGTTGCTGTGCAGATACATTCCTAAAATAGCATCTGCCTGTTTGGACATCCGCTGACGGTATATAAACAGCGGATGATAATTCTCGTATAAAAGATGCCGTTTCTCCACAGGAATCCTGGAATCATCCCATGGCTTTCTCATCATGAATCCATCATCCAGCGGATACACCTGCCGTTTTTCGTCATATGGAAAATACATATTTTCAACAATTCGCTCCCAGTACGCCGTCTCCTGATCTGTGATGGACAGCCTTTCGATAAATTCCTGATAGAATTGCGGTTCTGTTTCCTTTAGCAGATCCAGCGCTTTCAGTGCATACCGGATATTCTCTCTCGCCATGAGATTGGTATAGAAATTGTTATCTACAATTGCATTGTATTCATCGGGACCTGTTACTGCACAGATACAGTATTGATTTCCTCTGCACTCTGCAAAGCACCCAACGTCTGCCCATACTCTGGCGGTTTCACAGAGTACCTCTGCCGCCATTTCCTTTAAAAACTCCCTGTCACCGGAGACATCCACATACAGCTGGAATGCATAGGCTATATCTCCATTGATATGGTACTGTGCCGTTCCCAGTGGAAAATAGGTGGATGCTTCCTCCCCATTAATGGTCCGCCAGGGATAAAGAGCTCCCTTTTCATGCCCCAGCACTCTCGCCCGCACCCTTGCCTGATCCAGGGTATGATAACGGTATTCCAGCAGCTTTTTCGCCAGTTCCGGTGCTGTATAGACAAACACCGGCAGCACATACATTTCCGTATCCCAGAAATAATGTCCTTCGTACCCCTCTCCGGAAAGTCCTTTTGCTCCCAGGGAAGTACGCCCGTCCCTGCCCGCAGCCTGCATAATATGGAACAGATTAAACCGTATTCCCTGCTGCAGGGCTTCGTCTCCCTGTATTCCCACGTCTGCTATATCCCAGAATGACTTCATATATTCTTTCTGTTTTTCTTTAAAATAACCATAGCCCAGATCGGTACACTCCCTGCATTTCTCTTCCACAAATCCAAACAGGCTCTCCTCCTGCATATCCAGGGAGGAGGTGCAGACAATAAATTTGTCCAGTACCAGTTTCTCACTCTGTTGTCCCAGAAATGTCCAGGTAAGCTCTGCATACGCCTCTTTCTGCAACGCAGATACCGATTGACATGCCATGGAACCGTGGCAGCTGTGTCCCACTCCAAATGCAGCAGTCAGTCCGCTCTTTTTGGTCTTTCCTTCAAAATACAGCAGTTCCTCAGAAGCACTGCATCTGGTTTCACGAATCCGCTTTCCAAACGGACCGTAATCCACCAGTGGATTTGTCTTTCTCGTATGGTTTTCCACGTCCCCATCAATATAGGAACAGATCCGTACTTCACATTTCCGGTTTAACAGTAAAAGGCTGAGCCTCTGCACCATTACATTTTTATCCGCAAATGACACCATCCGTTCAAATAAAAGCCGAACCTTTATCCCATTGGGAGATGTCCAGTCCACAGACCTTACAACCGTTCCACTCTCCATGTTCAGCGTCCTCTGATAATAATCCAGACGCCCCTGCCTCATGTCAAACAGCTCATTGTCCAAATATATTTTTACAGGCTTACCATTGGGCAGGTTCAAAAGGGACTGGCTCTTTAGGGGAAATCCGAAATTCCATTCCCCGTAACGTATATCCTCACTTTCATAAAATCCATTGATAAAATTTCCTTCCAGTCCCTCATCCACGGAAAAATCATAGTCTTCCTCAAAGGTTCCCCTGGTTCCAATATAACCGTTGGACAATGCAAATGTTGTCTCATTCCTGTAGTTGTTCTCCATACAAAACCTGTCTTCTGTGATGTTCCATGGTTCTATGGGATATATTTTTTTATTATGTAATTCCATCCTGTGATTATCCTTTCACCGCACCTGCGGTTAAACTTTCCATTACCTGTCTCTGTAAAATGATAAATACTGCGATTGTAGGCAGTACGGTCATTACCACCGCCGCAAAGAGAGCAGAATAATTATTGGCAAATGTCCCCATGTAGTAATTTAATGCAATTGGTATCGTCCGGGCAGTGTCCCCGCTTGTAAGCATTAAAGCAAAGTAAAACTCATTCCAGGTATTGATAAACTGTAAAAGTGCTATGGTCACCAGTCCCGGCTTTGCCAGAGGCAGGATAATATGCCAGAAGGTCTGCAAGAATGTGGCGCCGTCAATATAAGCCGATTCCTCCAGTGCAGTGGAAATGGTTTTATAATAGCTTGTCATAACAAAGAATGACATGGGTATCCCCATAGCGGAGTAGACAATGACCAGCCCAAACTTTGTATCGAAGATCCCCAGCTTCTGGAAAATGGAAAACAACGGCTGGGAAATAGCCTGTGCCGGAAGCATTAAGGATGCCGAAATTAACAGCACGATCAGCGGCTTTAATTTGAACTCAAACCGGGAGATAATATAGGCACACATGGCAACGAATGCCAGAGTGACCAACACGCTGCAGCCTACGATAATGACGCTGTTCAGAAAATACTTGGCTATGGGCGCATATTTAAAAGCCGCTTTATAGTTATCCAGATTAAATGTGGACGGCCAGGACAATGCAGAGGAATTGATCTCTGAATAGCTCTTGAAAGAACTGATAAATGCCCATACAATCGGACCTACTGCAATAAATACAAAGAATATTAAGAATAAATATTTTGCAATGACTGCACAGATTATGGATACTTTTGATGTTTTCTTCAATTATTTCCCCTCCCTTATCTCTTTTTTATCCCGGAACAGCTGTTGAATCAGAATGACTAATACCAGCCCCAGCACGATCTGTACCACCCCGACAGCATTGGCTTTTCCGTAGTTATTCTCCAGGGTAGCCGCTTTGTACAAGAACATGGGCAGGTTTAAAGTGGTGGTTCCTGGCCCGCCCTTCGTTGTCACATAGATGATATCAAACTGAGAAACCATTGCAACGGATGCCAGTATGACACAGGTACCAAATATATTCTTCATAAGGGGCAGGGTGATAAAGCGGTCTACCTGCCAGGGCTTTGCTCCGTCTACTCTTGCCGCCTCGTATATTTCTTTGTCAATTGCTCCCATCTCTGCTAAGAATATAATGGTATTAAAGCCCGCATAGAGCATCCAGGTAAGTGTTACCGTCCAGAATGCATATTTGGAATTTCCAAACAGGTTCGGTACCTGGGAGGCATTGAATCCAAGTGCCTCGAAAATGGGCTTTACCACACCAAAGGAGGGATTCAGCAATAAGGTAAACATGACACCTGTTGCTGCCGTGGGTATAATATTGGGGATCATATAAGCGGTCCGCACTATTTTCCATCCTTTCGGTTTCCGCCTTAAAACCAGCGCCATAAGCAATCCCAGGCAGACATGGAAGGTGGACTGCAGGAGCACCCACACCAGCGTATTTTTAATCGCTGCTAAAAAAGTTTCATCCTGAAAGATCGCCAGAAAATTTTTCAAACCGGTAAAAACCGGACCCGAAAAAGTAGTATAATCACAAAGCGAGGTATAAACTACGGTAACAATTGGCGCTGCGTACACCAGGGCAAATAAAGCCATACAGGGCAGCGTAAACATTACGATCCATAACTTCTTATTTTTAACTTTCATATCAACACCCTTTCATCTCTCTTTAAAAAATTAGATCCGCAAGTTTGTGCCTGCGAATCCAATTTTTATCTCAGGGCATGTCTATAGACATGCTCTATTCTATTCCTGATTTTTAGCTGCAGAATCAGACAATTTTTGACAGAATTCTTTTGGTGTAATATTGCCATATGCCAGTTCAGGCAGTTCTGTTGAAAATGTATCGATTGCATTCTGATACCAATATGCCTGGTTCTGCCCATATGTCAACTTTGCTTTATTCTGAATCTCCAGAACCTGAGCCATCAGTGGATCTTTTTCGCTTAAATCAGAAGGAATGTCCAGATTGTTGGATACCGGCTGAAGTCCCGTCATCTCCAGTGCTTTAATCTGATTTTCAGGACTTGTTTCAAACTTCAAAAATGCTACTGCAGCTTCAATTTTATCCTTGTCCTTAGCTCCCACCATATCTCCGGGTGTTGGAACCATTTCCATTCCGTCTCCCGGCATCAGCATAATTCCAACTTTGTCATAGAATCCTTCCGGTGCCTTTTCTGTCTGGGAAAAGTCAGGAATCATCCACGGACCATTGGGGAACATCGCAACTTCTCCATTGAAGAAATGAGTTGCCATGGGATCATATTTTCCACCTATTGCATCGGCTGTTGTGTAATTTTCGAACATTTTTTGAATGTTTTCTGCCGCTTTTTCTACTTCCGGTGTATTGAAATCAGTGGGGTAAAGTGTATTCATCCACTTATTTCCTGCGTCACCATCTGTGCCGATCAATGCGCTCATCCAGAGATTTGTAAGCCATCCGCTGTCAGCCGTATCCATGCCAAGAGGCGTAATGTCAGCTTCTTTTAATTTGTCACAGGCTTTAAAGAACTCATCCCAGTTTGCAAATGAAGTTTCCGGAATCTCAACTCCTGCCTTTTCAAATAATTCCTTATTATAATAGATGTAAGAGATTTCTTTTGAAACCGGCACTCCGTAGATTTTGCCGTCTACTGTATTAAACTTCAGGGATGTGTCATCAAACAGTGCCTTCCACTCAGGATCTGCCTCAAAATAAGGTGTTAAATCTGTAACTTTTCCTGATTTTGCTGCCAGCTCTGTGATATTATTTCCTCCGTTAAATACAATATCAGGAAGGTCACCGCTGGATATCAGCAGCTTAATCTTCTGATTATAAGCATCGGTTGTAGGGATCTCTTCAAAATTAAACTCTACATTTTTACCGGCATCGGTCTTTTTAAATTCCTCAAACAGATATGTATAGTATTCTGCCGCATAATCCGTACCAACATGATAATTAATTACATTTAACTCTACTTTTTTTCCATCTTCTGCGGATGCAACACTGCCCGCTTCTGAAGACTGTTCCTCCGTTGTTTTGCCATCTGTTGTCTGGGCGTCTGTTGTCTGCGCATCTGTTGCCTTATCATCTGCTTTTCCGGCAGTTTCACTATTTCCTCCACATGCAGTAAGTCCTAAAACCATAATACCTGCCAATGCTGTAGCAATCGCTCTTTTTGTCAATTTTCTTTTCATATAAATCCTCCTTGTCATCTTATGGCTAAATTATAACTGTAAATTGCTCATTAGTGAATAAAATATAAGATTCATGGCTTGGACTTTCAGATCCCTTTCTGCTCATATTTTTTTCACAGTTTTGAATTCAGACAAAAACTATGAAAATATTGACCTTTTCTTTAAAAATCCGGTCATCCTTCTGAAATTTATTGATACCAACCTTTAAATATGGCATAATCCCTATTAGAGCGTGTTTGAGAATTGCTTTCAGGAAGCTGTGGGTTACACTTTGTGGGAGATTCGTTCCAGATGAAGGGCACATAGCTGGCTATGTAACCTGTATTTGGAACGAATATGCCGCGAAATGGGGCGTGCACATGGCAGGAATAAATTTGCAGACAGGCTCTATTATCATCGAATCTGAATAATGCTTTTTAAGGAGATGCCATATGTCCAAAGAAGTTACTGATACCCGCAAGACCTTATCTCTTCGCACATTTATCACCGTTGTCATTTCACTGATTGTTACTGTAATACTGGTGTTGTCCATTTCCTTCTTCTATAAGGAAACGTCTTTTATTTTGATAAACGAATATGAGCAGTCCATAACTGCCCAGCTCAGCCAGGTTAACCAGCAGATCAGTGAACAAATCGATGCATTGGATTCCATCATTCCCATGTTTCTGTCCAATTCACTGATTTCAAATACCCTGGAATCCATCAACTATAATTCGGTAACGAATGACAGCAAAATCAGCATTGAAAAACAGATGTCCCACACCTACTACAGTACCTCGCTGTCCAGCAAAAATTTTATAAACGGGATACACATATATAGCGATGACGGTACGGAATTTTATATCCCCACCTCCGGCGGTTCAGAGCGGGATCTTGACCTGAATCAGCGCCTGCTGGATAACATAGACCCCACAGACCCCGGATTGATCTGCATGTCACTCTACTCCGAATATAAAAGTATCTTTTTCGCCAGAAATATATTCAGCAGCAATACAGGAAAGCATATCGGGCTCTTTATTGTAGATGTGGCTCCTGTAAACTGGATCCAGTTCTGTGCCAAAGGACTGGATCCCTCATGGTTCATCTATTTATATAATAATGAAATGAGTGTACTCTCCAATGGGGAAATGGAAGTACAGAGTGAACAGCTGCTGCAACAAATTGATAAACAGAATTCCACCGTTTCATTCCAGGAGCTGACGCTATCGGGCGAACCCTATTTTGTGGCTGCCCAGGAATTACAGGGACTGCAGATCACCTCTGCCGTTGCTGCACCGAAGCATTTAATGATGCGGGATTTAAACCAGACCCTGAAATCATATCTCCTTTTAATGTCCGTAATCGTCCTGATCGCTCTGACGACAGCCGTTATTCTGAGCCGGACCGTTACGAGGCCCATCAATAAAATGGTCTATCATATTAATGAAATTTCCCAGGGACGCCAGGACAGCCTGCCTCCCCTTAAGATGCATTATGAGTTTCAGATATGGATGAACGCATTTAATCAAATGCTGAAAAAACTGGATATCTCTTATAATGATAATTTCCAGAAACAATTGCTGTTAAAAAATGCAGAGATCCGGGCTTTGCAGTCCCAGATGGATCCCCATTTCCTGTTCAATGTATTAAATACCATCGCCTGGAAAGCCCAGATGAGCGATAATGAAGAGATCTATGATATGATTATCTCCCTTGGCGAACTGCTTCGGATCAATACCTTATCGAAAGAATCTGCATACACGCAGCTGGAACAGGAGATGAAATACGTGAAATTCTATATCTATCTGCAGCAGATGCGGTTTGAAGATAAAATTTCCTTCGATATACAGGTCCCTGATTCACTGATGAAATGTATGATCCCCGGCTTTTGCATACAGCCCTTAGTGGAAAATGCAATTATACACGGACTGGAGCCAAAGAAAGGGAACGGAAAGTTATCCATCAATATTATAGAAACAAAACGTTATATGGAAATTTCCATTAATGATAACGGTATTGGATTTGAAACAGTTCCCGATATACGCCAGATTGCATCCAAAAACGAGGGTTCCCACACCCATATCGGATTGAAAAATCTGGATAAGCGCCTGGAGCTGTTATATGGGGAAGAGGCAAGATTACATATTCTGAGTACGCCAAATGTATGTACTTCCATATCTTTTCGTATTCCGATTCATACCGATGTGCCGGAATTGTAAGGGATAAATTTTATTTTAGCATCTTTGAGAAATGATTTTTCAATATTTAAATTGATTTTTAGATGGCTGGGGAAAAGGAGACAAAGTTATGATATTTCAATTATTAATTGTGGATGATGAGTCCACTATGAGAAAAGGCATTTCTAATTTTATGAACTGGGAATCCATAGGATGTGAAGTTGCAGGAACAGCCAGTGATGGCATAGAAGCGATTGATTTTATTCAGAAAAACCACGTAGATATTGTGATAACCGATATTCGGATGCCGGTCTCAGACGGGCTGGAGGTCGCCAAATTTGTATACGAGAATATGCCGGGCGTACAGGTCATCCTGTTGACCGGATTCGCAGACTTTGAATATGCCCAAAGAGCCATCCATTATAATGTCTCTGCATTCATTCTGAAGCCTACCAACAAAAAGGATTTATTTGAAGCAGTCCAGTCCGCTCAGAAAAAGATGCTCACGTCCAAAAAAACCACTTCTGCTGCGGAAGAAGATCTGACTTTTTTAAAGGAACAATTGCTGCAGGAACTGACTGTCTCTCCTCTGACACCCTCATTGGAACAGCGAATTTTTCAGTATGGAATATGCCTGGAGCAATACTATATTGCTGCCTTCCAGATTACCCCTCCGAACCCGGATATCTCTTCTTTTAAAAAATTAATCTTATCTGAGAAGGCGTATTGTTACCGCTACAACCACCTGGTTATCGTAGTCTATTATCTGGCTAAAAGCAGTAATCAGGTTCCCGCCTACATCCTGGAAAGTTGTTCCGAAATCGCTGCCATCACCCATACTTTGGATTCCAGCCAGGCGGCCATCGGGATCAGCCGCTGTCATGATACCGCTGCCGAATTCAGTGCAGCCGTATCGGAAGCCATTTATGCCCTCTCACTGACCTTTTATACAGAAAATAATATTGCCCGCTTCACCCAGACGGCAAGTCCTGATGAATACGATATCAATGCTGAAAATTCTATGGATTTGCTCAATCTTGAAAACACCCTGAATCAGTTTAGCTTTGACGATTCCCGGAACATCATACATAACCTGTTTACTAAATTTAAAAGAAACCTTGTAAAATCCAGAGATGCCAAAAATATCTGCTCCCAGATTTATTATATCTGCTCCAGGGTATCTCTAAAAAGGGGCATTACGCCCTGCGGAGCCGAATACCTGACGGGTATATATAATTCCAACGATATTTTCACCCTGGAAACTTCCTTGCAGGAAATGCTGGATACCACCATCAGCCACCTGACCGGAACCGGAGCTTCTCAAAATAAGATTGTGGAAGATACGATTAAGTACATCCACAGCCACTTATCCGAATCTCTGTCCTTAGAAAATATAGCGGAAAACTTACATATATCCCCTTCCCATTTAAGCAGAACATTCCGCAAGTCTTATAGCGAGCCGATTACAGAATATATCAATAAAACCCGAATCGAAAAGGCAAAGGAATACCTGATCAATCCGGGAACCCTGGCATATGAAGTTGCCGGGCTGGTTGGCTATAATGATCCCACTTATTTTTCTTCGATCTTTAAAAAATATACCGGGTTAAGCCCCACCGAATTTAAGCATCAGTACCGTTATAAGAGAAATTAAAAATTAACTGCCCCGGAATCAGCCAGTACAGCTTTGCTCAAATAATTAAGCCATACTGTACGAACTATTTCCGAGGCAGATTTCCATTACCGTCAGCTGTCACCTGGATTTTCAATTTGAATCTTTGATTTTACATTTTTAGCCCCGTTAATCTCCAGAACAACCTGAATCTTTCCTGCCTTGTATTCGGTAAGGGGATACACCAGAGGCTCCTTTAAATTACTCACATCAATGATTTCCTCTTTCTCATCCTGAATAATATGCATGAGCAGCTGACCTTCTTCACTGCTGACCTGGGCATGCAGCACTGCCTGATTGTCATCAATCCTAAATTTTGCACTCTTGCGGAATCCCTCCGATGCGTATTTAAAGCTTAAGTTCCAGTCATCACCCCATTTATTTTCAATGGAAGCCATGATAATGCCGGTGTTCCAGGTGTTTTTATCCAGGAAGTCATCCGTGGTAAATGCCAGGACAATGAAAGAAATCAAACATCCAAGCATCAGGATTCCTGACAGGATCGCCGCTATGATAAATCCAAAACCTTTACTTGATTTCTCCACTGCCATTTCCCCCTGACGTCCCTGATTTTCTTCGCCGCAGTTCTCACAGTATCTGGCTGACTGCCTGATCCGGTATCCACAATTTCTGCATAAAATCCTGTTTTCACCTCTGGTAACCATATAGATAATCAAGCCTAAAATCGGGGTTGCAATGAACACGATGATCATCCAGAGCAGTCCATTTTCTCCCCTTTTTATACAATCCCGATAGATCCAGATGCAGATACACACATAGACCAGCAGTGCACATAAAAGCCCGCCAAACAAGAGTCCGCCCGCAAGCAAGCTGATGGTTCCTATCCCTTCTTTCACTCCCCATACTGCCACCCGCAGGATAATTGCTGCAATTAAAACCACAATTCCAATGATGATATACTTTTTCTTTTTATCAGAATTCATGCTTTGTCCCCTCCTTTTTCAAAAACCAGAACCATCTTTTCTTTTAAATCAGAAAACCACATGCCAGCGGCTGTAAGCGCCACGCCTGCAAGAACCATATAAATGCAGGCACTCATGACCAGCTTTGCCAGTAACATGTTCGGAATTAAAAAGTATCCCAGAAATGCCAGCAGTCCAAACAGCAGTCCATTTAAAAGCATGGGAAGAAACCACAGTGAAATGGTTCTGGCACCTGCAGCCGATTTCAAATATGCTTCTTTTTCCCTGACCTGCCTCATCAGGATTTTATTGAGATTATCATCCGGCTTCTCAGAAGATGCCATGGCATTTTTAATCTCTTCTCCCAAACGGTCATTGAGCTGCGGTTCTCTTTGATCCTGTTCTCTTTGATCTTGGTACCTTTGACCCTGGTATCTATCATTCAGATTTCTATCATTTTGTTGTCTCTTATTCTGTTGTCTATCATCCTGCATACTCATACCCCTGTTCCTCCAATCTTTTCTTAATAATGCTGCGGGCTTTATGCAGCCTGCTCTTTATGGTACCCGTAGGTTTTTTCATAATCTTTCCGATCTCCTCCAGCGAAACCTCACAGGTATAATAGAGAATCACCGGTATCCGAAACTTCTCCGGCAGTTCCTCCATAATCTTTCGCAGCACCCCGTCCCGGATTCGTGCCAGAACTTCACTTTCCAGATCAACCTGGTCTGCCGCCAGATTTTCATTGTCGTCATCCAGGGATACACTTGGGGCAATCCGGCTGTGCCTTGCCATTTTCCGCACTTCATTCATCCACAGTCCATTTGTAACAGAAAATAAAAATGCTTTCGGATTTCCATCCCGGTTCACTTCCACCGAAAGTTCCAGAACTTTTAAAAATGTCTTCTGATACAAATCCTCCGCATCTGCCCGGTTTCTGCATAACCTGGAACAAAACCGGTATACATCCGTTCCATATTGCTCAATCAAAACTTCTACCTGATCTGCAAGCACATCCACACCTCCTTTTTACCCTGCTATTATATAATCGTCATAACTTTCGGTGGGGTTCATTTTATTTTCATTTATTTTTGAATTCATAAAGATAGCCCCGGATTTCCTGATGTTTCAAAACTTCCTTGAAACAAACAGAAAAACCGGGGCTTCCATCTGAATAACATCCTTAGCTGCAGTCTCTTTATTTCTATCCTGTCACCCTTAGCTGCTCTGGTTCGGTATATAAGTCCGTATCCTGCCCACAAATTCTGAAAAGTTCTGTGTCTGCAGCACGACT
This sequence comes from uncultured Robinsoniella sp., assembly GCA_900540475.1. Taxonomy (GTDB): domain Bacteria; phylum Bacillota; class Clostridia; order Lachnospirales; family Lachnospiraceae; genus Robinsoniella. Next base: position 52,389 of record UQGG01000032.1, read on the forward strand.
CTTCCCGGTCCGGTAAGTCTAGTAATAAATAAGCCTTCACCACCCAGGAAAATGTTCATGCCTCCGCGCATCATTTCCACTTCATACCGCACCGTGTTTTCAAATGCCACTAAATTTCCGGTGTCAACCTTAAGGACTTCACCCGGCGCCAGCACCTTTTCCACCTTATTGCCATCCACTTCTAAAAATGCCATGCCGTTTCCGGACATTTCCTGCAGGATAAACCCTTCGCCCCCAAAGAAACCGGCTGACATCTTTTTCGTAAAGACTGCCCTTACATCTACCATGTTCTGAGCGCACAAAAATGCTCCCTTTTGGCAGATCAGGCTTCCATAAGTACTCAGATCCACCGGAAGAATTTCTCCCGGAACCGTAGCGGAAAATCCGATGGTAACACCATCCTGCATAGCTGAATAGGTGGTCATAAAAAAGGATTCTCCGGAAAACATCCTTCCCAATCCCTTCATAATCCCGCCTCTGGCATTTGTAGTCATATCAATTCCTTCACTCATCCAGGACATGCCGCCAGACTGGGTATAAATGGCTTCTCCCTGTCTGAGTCGCATTTCCACTGCCGGCATAACCTCTCCGATCAATCTGTATTCCATACTTTTTACCTCCTTAAATATATTATAAAAATGCAATAATCCTTCCTGCGTCATCTATATTTTCTATCTTATCTGCCTTACCGATCATCTCTTTCCCAACCAGTTTACCATGACCGCATATAAATTTCCACAAAAATAAGAGCTGCTACCCATAATCGGGGAACAGCCCTCACACATTACCTTCACTTAACAGCTTTTTTTATCTACAGCAGCCTGGAAACATGCAGTCAGCTCTGCATTATCCGGCAGAATACTTTCATATTTCACTTCGCCGTCCACACAGATTGTCGGTACATTCTTAGCACCTAATTTCATCATGCAGGCAACGCCTTCTTTTTCTTTGATCTTATGCTCGATGATCTTTACTTTATCACCCAATGGTGCAGCTGCGGTATAAACGGCTTCCATATTGTACTGGCAAGCAGCACAGGATTCGGAATCCAGTGTAATACAGTCTATAATGACCTGTTTTTCGCTTGCATAATCCGGTAATTCATAGTCTACACCTGCCATAACATCTTCGCCTTCAAAGATCTCTTCGATATTGCCGTGTACAGTGCTGGTAACAGCCTGAACGTTAGCAACCGGAGTTGCATAAGGCATATCACAGCCAGGAGCCAGGATATATCCTGTTTTACCGCCGATATTCATACAGTTTGTAGCATCCCTCACATTGTCATAAGGAGTTCCAAAGAGCATGGTCAGGGTCAGTTTGATATTACCGCCTACAGATACCTTGTATGGTTTACAGGTCTCCACTACATACTCCAGCGGAATATTTTCGTCTATGGAAATATTATCACAATGGGTCTGGCACATTGCTTCAATATTACGTTTTGCATTACCACAAACGAAGAAGGAGCCCAGTTTGCCTCTTTCACGAATGTAATCAAATACAGGTGTTACATAGGGTGTTACAAATTCCTCAAAGTTATCAGGAGAAATCTGAGAAGTCATAGGATCAACGATTGCTACGATATCCACACCGGCATCGATATACATTTTTGCAGTATTGATCGCTACCTTCTGGCAGAATTCCATTAATTCCTCCACCTCTTCCGGTTCATCCAGCATATCATAGAAGATATCGGTTCCTTTTAAATGAAGTGCCAGAGTAAAGGGTCCTGTGATTAATCCGTAAACTGCACATTTATCACCAATTGCTTCCACAATGCGTCTTGTAGCGTCCATTGCTATTGGGAAACGTCCATCTTCCTCTGTTGGGATCTTCAGATCCTCCAGCGTCTTGCCCTGCTCTAAGATATGGCTGGATACTGCAGGCGGATTATCCTTTGCATAAGTCAGGTTACATCCCATAGCCTCTGCTTCCAGCTGAAGGTCAAATAATGCAGGAATCCCGTCTGGCTGATACAATTCTACTGCCTTTAATACTCCATTTACGATATGATCTGCACTTTTAAAGAATTCCTCACAATTTACATCTATCAGACTTGCTGCGTGGCATCCTACAAAAGGAACCCAGGGTATACGGTCTACTTCTTTGCACTGCATAGCACGAAATACTAATTCTCTTGAATTCATTCTCTTAATCTCCTTTATGTATTTTTCATATCTATTTTTATTTCTAACGACTGTTAATACGGATCTGAAAATTGCTTCTGACAGTTATGCATTTCAATTTGGCACTTTCAAATACGCACTGATACCGCCTGCGGATTAACGGCATCAACCATACACTCATTATATCAGCAAGTCAAAATTTATTTTGAAAAAATCATAGTTATTTGGTAATAATTTTAGTAAAAACATTCCATCAGTTCCTCTTTTGTAATATTGCCAAAATATTTTACAAGGGGTACGTGCTCCAATACCCCTTCTAACACCTCCCGCCTGTATTCCAATCCGATCAGCATATTTTCAATGTCAGATGCAGGACAGAGGGCAAGAAAATCGCCGCTGATTTTACATGCGGTAATCATTCCTTTTTTGATTAACATCTCTACCGTCACTTTTCCATTGGTAAACCGCTTTTCTTTCCTGTGGTTAAACATGGGGGAGCGTCCATAATTCCAATCCCTGGACGCATATTTGTGAAGTGCCAGTTCCTCTGTCTCTGCCAGAATCCCAGGTGTGATTTCCACCTTTGTGATACCCCCTGCTTCCTTTTCAAAATAAGTGCGCAGGTAATCCCGGAATTGCAGTACACTCATCCCCTGGTCATCCAGGTAGTCCTTTATATTGCCGATTCTGCTCTTCACCGACTTCACACCTTTTGAGGATAACTTATCCTGGCTGACATTTAAGAGCTCTGCTGCCTGCGCAAGATCTGCACAAAATAAAAGCGTACCATGATGGAGTATCCGGTTCTGGTGCAGTGCCTGGGCATTGCCGGATACCTTCTTGCCATCCGCCGTAATATCATTTCTGCCGCTTTTCACGGCTGGTACTCCCAATGTCTGTAAGGCTTCTATAACTGGTTCCAGGAATCTCTCATAGGATATATCCATATCTTCATCTGCTGTGGTAATAAATGAAAAGTTCAGATTCCCCAGATCATGGAATACGGCGCCGCCGCCGGTATTTCTGCGCACCACTTTTGTTCCGTGCTTTTCCACTGCTTCCTCATTGATTTCTTCCAGCGTATTCTGGTGTTTTCCAATGATAATGCTATTTTCATTCTGCCATAACATCAGTATGTCCGCATCGGGATAAACTGCCGTCTTGTGATAGAAAAAATATTCTTCCAGTGCCAGATTTATACAGGGATCTGTAAACGGGCTTTCTACATATAACATGCCGTCTCTTCTATTCATAGATCTCACACGCTTCCTTGCAGGTTGATTTCCAGGTATCCTCCAGCGTCTCTTCAAATTCCTCAGGACCATTGCCGATGACCACAAGCTTCGTATGTGTAATTACATCCCTTTTTCCCGCTTTAAAAGGCTTAATTTCCAGATAGTCTCCTACCCCGTCCACCTGGATCCATCCTTCCTGCGTATCTGCGATTCCTTTTATACGCAGTGCCATAGGCTGCATTTTTTTCACGAACTGCTCCAGATCCGGCTTATTTACTTTTGTCCCGCATTCCAGGGAATAAGTCGCCGGACGGTTCCAGGGTTGATTGCTGGTCTCACCCACATATCCGTTATCGATTAGTTTTTCATCCAGTAACCCCAGGGGAACCTGTGCAAACATCGTTTCGTACAGGTATGCTTTGGGATTCAATTCCCGGATTTTTCCTTTGATCTTCTCTATGGTCACCTGATTCACCAGATCCACTTTATTAATCACAATAAAGTTACTGGATGCAATCTGATTCTGCACCGGTGCCAATACCTGCACATGACGCAGGAACGTAACGCTGTCCGTAATGCAGACTGCCCCCCGGTACCGATAAGGGCGGGCATCCGAATCTTTCTGGGAACGGCTTACCATATGTTCCATTTCCTGAAGAAGCAGATGCATATTGGAAGGATCCGCCATGCCGGAGTTCTCAATCAGCAGGATATCTATATCTTCCTTTGAAAAACCAATGAGGGTTTTTACAAATCCACCTTTTAAACAGGCACAGAATATGGAACCGTTATTGATCTCCACCAGTTGAATGCCTTCCTTTTCCACCAGCATGCCGTCAATTCCCAGGCTGCCAAATTCATTAATAATGACCCCAATCTTCTTATTGGGCAGTGCCTGGAGAAGTTTCTGCAAAAAGGTTGTCTTACCTGCCCCCAGAAAACCGGATATCAGATATAAATCAATCTCTTTTTTCATTCCTGCTCCTTTCCGTCTTCGATGTAACCCAGTATCTCCTGAAACGCAAACTCTTCTTCATCTTCAATACATATTTCGCACAGGGTGCCGCTGCAGGGTGCTGTAAATTCCAGAGCCTTCTTTTCTACTTCTCCCTCGCACACAGTCTCCCCTTCTTCCACTGCTTCCCCGATCTCTTTTAACCAGGTCAGCGTGCCGGTCTTAAAAGTCAGGTTCACCGGTCTGTCCTGACACGGACAGGGATGCTCCGGATCTTTTTTCGGCATTGCCTTTTTTGGTACGGTAATTTCTATTCGTGACATTTTTTCCTCCTGGAGCGTGTTGGAAAATTGCTTTCTGCCAGCTGACAGGAATGAATATTCAAACACGCTCATTGCTGTGATGGAACATGGATATACCTATTCAAAGTATGGACAGGCTTTTCCTTTACATTCCTTATTATTCTTGTAGTATTTGCAAATCACCTTTTCCGGCTTTTCCAGTTCGATCCCAAGGTACTCCCGGATACTTTCAACCGCACTCTCTAAGGCGAGATAGGTATTCCGCTTGCAGCATCTGGGACCATCTACACCGGAGATAGCAAGCAGCGCCCTGCCTACCGCTTGGTTGGTCCACGCCCAGGTTCCCTTTGAAAGCGGTGTCGTCTGGGTGTAAATACTTAAGAAGATTCCAACTCCCACTGCCGCTCCACAGGAGCCATAGAGTCCGCAAAACCCGCCCAGTACATTTTTCGCCCTGGACAGAGCTTCCCGAAGATCTTCTTCCAGAACTGCCGTCTCATCTTCCTCTATCTTATGACAGGCAGTCAAAAGTACCCCTGGCATTAGATAGTGGTGGGGCGGGCAATGCATGGGAAGCCCTTCAATATCCATCAGTTCTTCCGCCAGTTCCCAGATGGTTTTATTTTCACCTGATTCATAATATGTAAGCAGTTTCTCTGTCATTTTATCATAATAAATATCCAATTCACTGTAATTTCCCATATCTTTACCCTTTGCATATAGCACACATCCTGCTATCGCCCTTTCTGTATTTATTATAAACTCACTGCCCGGAATAGAAAAGTAAAAAACCTGGATTATTGGGAAATTTTTTAGATTCATAGAAATTTTACTAAAAATCCAAAATTATGAAAAAATCCCTGGTGACGGAAACGCTATAATATATGTAGAAACAGAACTTACTAGAGCGTGCTTTAAAATTGCTTTCTGGCAGCTGTGCGTCACACTTTGTGGGAGATTTGTCCCGGATGAAGGGCGCGTAGCGGGCTACGTAACCTGAATTCGGGGCAAATATGCCGCTAAGTGGGGCGTGCAGATGGCAGGAATGAATTTTAAACACGCTCATGAATGGAGGATATTATCATGATTGGAATTGGCATTGACACCGGCGGCACTTATACAGATGCTGTCATCTATGATTTGGAGAACAAACAGATATTAGAAAGCGCAAAATCCCTGACCACAAAAAGCCGCCTGGAAACAGGCATTACCAATGTACTGGAAAAGTTATCACAGACGGCTCTTCAGTCTGCATCCTTTATGGCACTGTCCACAACCCTGGCAACGAATGCCTGTGTGGAAGGCAAAGGCGGAAGAGCAAAGCTCATATTTATCGGAGTAAATCCCGGAACGGTAGATGAGACCTATCTCTCCTACGGCCTGCCTCCCTCCCGTGAAATTTATTTTATGGATGGGGATCCGGCTGATGCACTGCGCCCGGAGATAAAGCCGGACTGGGAAAAATTCCGCCAGGATATCCGCACACAGTTTAGTGATTGTGACAGCATTGCCGTGGTACAGATCCATCCCAAAGATAACGGGGCTGCTTATGAGAAAACGGCGCATCGCATTATTACAGACGAGCTGGATGTCCCCTGCATTACGGGTTACGAACTGTTTCACGATTTAAACGTCCTGCGCCGGGGTGCCAGTGCCCTGTTAAATGCAAGACTGATGCCGGTAATGCAGGATTTTTTCAAAGCAATCAAAGCTTCTCTGGAAAATCTGGGGCTGTCTCTTCCTATCGTAATTGTAAGAAGTGACGGATCCCTTATGTCTCAGGGATTTGCCTCCACACGGCCGGTGGAAACACTTTTATGCGGTCCCGCTGCCAGTGTTATGGGCGGAGTGGAGCTTGCCGATGAAGAAAATGCCCTGATCGTGGATATGGGAGGAACTACATCTGACATTGCCATTGTTAAAAACCATACACCGGTGACCGTCCGGGAAGGCATTCAGATTGGTATCTACAAAACCTTTGTGAAGGGTCTGTATGTGGATACTTTTGGTCTGGGAGGCGACAGTGCCATCCGCTATGAAAACGGCAAGCTCTATCTGGACACAGAACGGGTCATTCCCCTTTGTACCCTTTCTTCCCAGTTTCCGGGCGTGCTGGAACAACTGGACGAACTGATCCAGACCGGTAAACCCCACAGCCATTTCCTGCACGAGTTCTTTGTATTAATGAAAGAACCCAAAAACAAATGCAGCTATACCCAGGAAGAACTGAACTTTTGCACCGCTCTTGCCGACGGTCCCCTGATTTTTACCAAAGCTGCCGCTGCCATCCGAAAGGACACTTATAACTTCAGTATGAAGCGGCTGGAACAGGAAGGCATCGTAATGCGTTCCGGGCTTACTCCCACTGATATTATGCATATTCGAAAAGACTACACCCCCTTTGACCGGAAGGCATCCGTACTGGGTGCAGAATTTATTGCCCGTTCCGTAGAGATAACATCGGAACGCCTTACCGATAAAGTCTACCATCTGGTCAAAAAGAAACTTTACTGCAATCTGGTGCGCATCCTGATCAACGACCACAATGCCACAAAGCATAAACACTTAAGTCCCGAAATGCTGAACAGCCTGATTGAAGAAAGCTACGAAGATGCCGTATCCCACGGAGCTTCCTGTTTCTTTTCCACCCAGTTCCGCACCCATGCTACGTTGATTGGTGTTGGTGCCCCCATCCACATCTTCTTAGAAGACGTGGCAAAGCTTCTGGGCACTAAAGCTGTCATTCCCAGAAATGCAGCCGTGGCTAATGCTCTGGGCGCCGTAGTGGGTAATGTATCTGCTTCTTATTCCGTGGAGATCAAACCCCTCTACGACTCTTCCGACCTGACCGGCTACCAGGTTTTCACACGAAGCGGATGCTTAAGCTTTAAAGACTATGATGCTGCAAAGGAAACTGCTATTGAAGAAGCCCTGGAAGGTGCAAGATCTGAGGCTTACCAGAGAGGCGCCGTAGGTGAAATCACAACTTCTTACGAAAGCAGTACCTCCGAGGCTGCAATTGGGGAAAATAACTTATTCCTGGGAGAGATGATTGTGGGCAATGCCATAGGCAGGATTATTTCTTTATAGAGTCTGTTTATTGTTTAAAATAATTGTTCATAATGATTGTATTTAGTAATTTTTTTTGATAATCCAAAGTTATACCTTATTTAATATATTATCGTTTCAGTATGAATTCCATATTTTTTACTAATTTTCTATGTTTTTTTCTAAAAATTTAGTTTGAAATATTCTATACTTTGCTCATAAGAATGAAACGGCAAGTGCTGTACCAGCGTAACCAGCTGGACAGAGCACCTGAGCCGGATTAAATAGAAAGCGGGGTATTTTTATGAATTCTATGCAACGTGTAGTAACTGCACTGCAACACAAAGAACCTGACCGGGTACCGGTTTATCCTATCATCAGCGGAGCTTCCAGACGGCTGATCGGTGCTTCTTATAAGGACTGGTCCAACGATGCTGATATCTGTGCAGAAGCATTGTTAAAAGCAAGGGAAGAATTTGACCTGGATTGTATCGTAACACTGATTGATCTCTCCATCGAGTGTGATGCCTGGGGTCAGGAACTGGTCTACCCGGAAGACGAGGCGGCGCATCCCAACTACAATAACTGTGTCGTTAAGGAAATCGAGGACTATGCCAAGATTAAAAAAGTGGATTACCGTACCTCGAAACGTATGATGATGCACATTGAAACCTGTAAGAAGCTGGTGGAAGCTGCTAATGGGGAATACCCGGTGGTTGCCTTTGTCTTTGGTCCCCTGGGAACCCTTTCCATGCTCCGTAATCAGCAGGATATGTATATGGATCTCTATGACGACCCGGATGCTGTACACGATGCTGCAAGAGAAGTAAATGAAACCCTGAAGGATTACTGCAACGCGCTTATGGATACCGGAGTCAATGGTATTATGTTCGATACACTGTTCTCATCCGGGGCAATTATGAGTAAAACCATGTGGATGGAAATGGAAGGGGATCTGGTAAAAGAACTGGCTGATGTGGTTCATGATAGAGGATGTCTGGTAATGATTCACAACTGCGGGCAGAAAATATATTTTGACGCCCAGATCGAAACGATGAACCCTGCGGCAATCTCTTTCCTCTATCCGCCGGATGATTGCGCAGATTTTCAGGAATGCAAGGCAAAATACGGCGATAAAGTTACCCTGATTGGCTGCGTCACTCCTGCAAGTGCCGTTATCGGTACCGATGAGGAATGGGATCTGGAATGTAAGAACAACATTGATGCCATGGCAAAGGGCGGCGGCTTTATGCTTGCCACCGGCTGTGAATACCCGGCAAATGCCTCCTTTGACCGGGCAAGGCGCATGGTAAATATCGCAAAGACTTATGGCTGTTATTGATCTGATCACCGGATTCCTTGGTGCCGGAAAAACCACCTTTATTAAATACTATGCCGACTATCTCACCCGCATAGGAGAATCCGTGACCATTATTGAAAATGAATTTGGAGCAGCAGGAGTAGACACCGCATTTCTGTCGGGCAGGGGCTTCAATATTAACCAGCTGACAGGAGGCTGTATCTGCTGTTCCCAGAAAGTTAATTTTCATGACTTGCTTCTGGAATTGTCCACTCACGGCTGCTCTCACATTATTGTGGAACCTTCGGGCATTTACAATATGGATGAATTCTTTGATATTGTTAACAGTCCTGCCATCCGGTCCTGCTGCCGGGTAGGAAGCATCTTAACCATTGCTGATCCGCATCCTCTGACTGACCTTTCCGAGGAAGCAATGTATATTATGTATTCCCAGCTTTTGAATACCGGGCAGGTGATTTTAAGCAAAACGGGGAATGTAACTCCCGAAGACATTTTATCTTCTATTGCAGATTTAAACGATCTTATGAAACGATATGAAAGTGACCGGTCCTTTGGAACGGATGTCTGCATCAAAGACTGGTCTGATTTTACGGATGATGATTTTGAAAGATTTAGAAACAGCGGCTGTCAGGCTCACTGGCACGAACGGAAACGCTTTGACCACAGCCGTCTCTACTCCAGCACTACCCTTGCCGATTTCTGTCAGAATGAGGCAGACCTCCTTCATGCATTAAAACAAATTATGAGTGGGCGCTGTGGCTATATACTCCGCATAAAAGGCTATGTTCCCACTCTGGACGGCAGCTGTTACGAAGTGAATTGTTCCGCAAACGAATTACTCGTTACCCCCTGCCGTCCCCACAATGCACTGCTGAACATTATTGGAAAAGACATCAGCCGTAAAAAAATAAAGGATTTTTTTGTCGGAAACTCCCAAGTATCATCTTGACTTTTTTTAGAATTAGTTCTATACTAATTGCGCACGCAAATGGTTATTTGCGTGCGCAATTTTTGTTATTGAACCATTATCGGTTTTTATACTACAGAGCATGTTTCCGGCTTACTATTCTGCTGTATCCAACTGCAAAAGTCCGGGAATACTATTGAGAAATTGTGTAAATCACAACTGTCTGGAGGCATTACGATAAAACGAAAGAAAAAGGAGGATAAAAAATGAAGCCAGTTTCACAAGAAGCGAATAATCCCCTGGGATATCGCAAGGTATCCAAGCTCCTGACCGGATATGCCGTCCCCTGTATCATTTCCATGCTGGTTACGGCACTTTATAACATTGTGGATCAGATATTTATCGGACAGGGTGTGGGTGTCCTGGGAAATGCCGCAACGAACATCGCATTTCCTTTATCCACTACCTGCACTGCAATTGCTTTACTGCTTGGCATCGGAGGTGCCTCTAATTTTTCACTGGAACTGGGTGCCGGCAGAGAAGATCATGCAGCAAAGTCAGCTGGAAATGCCATCACCATGATGGCGGTATCCGGAATCGCACTCTTTTTGATTGTTACAATCTTCCTGACGCCCATGTTGAAAATCTTTGGCGCAACGGACGATGTTCTTCCATATGCCCAGACCTACACCCGGATTACCTCTATCGGATTTCCATTTCTGATTATCAACACTGCAATCAGTAAATTAATCCTGGCAGACGGCAGTCCCAAATATTCCATGACTTCCATGCTGGTTGGTGCCGTAATCAATACCATTTTAGATCCGATTTTTATATTTGTATTTGATATGGGTATGGCTGGTGCCGCTCTTGCAACCATCATAGGACAGATCGTATCCTTTTGTATCAGCGTAAAATACGCATTCCATTTCCGTCATATAAAGCTGACACGTAAATGCTTCCAGTTAAAGTTTAAATTCTGCAAAAATATATTTGCCCTTGGAGCCAGTGCCTGTTTTAACCAGATCGCCATGACGGTTACACAGATTGTCATGAACAATGTGCTCTCTTATTATGGCGCCAGATCTGTATATGGAAGTGAAATTCCACTTGCCTGCGCAGGGATTATCATTAAAGTGAATATGATTTTTATGGCACTTGTCATCGGTATATCACAGGGAACCCAGCCCATTGTAGGATTCAATTACGGCGCAAAAAAATACGGACGCGTCAAAGAAACTTACAAGCTGGCAGTTTTAAGTGCCACGATCATTTCCATTTTGGCGTTCCTCTGCTTCCAGTTTTTCCCCAGGCAGATTATCTCCGTCTTTGGAAACGGAAGTGAAACCTATTTTAAATTTGCTGAACGGTATTTCCGGATCTTCCTGTTTATGACCTTTATAAATGGAATCCAGCCGGTTACTTCCAATTTCTTCACCTCCATTGGGAAATCCGTACTGGGAGTATTCATGTCCCTTACCAGGCAGATTATCTTCCTGCTCCCGCTTTTTGTCATCTTCCCGATCTTCATGGGGATAGACGGCGTAATGTATGCCGGTCCTATTGCTGACGCGGCGGCGGCGGTTGTTTGTATTTACTTCCTGATTCGGGAAATGCGGGAGCTTACACGGCTGCAGAAAGGGATGGAGGAGCCGAAACCTGTAGCTTAAGAAGAACGCATGAGAAGATATCATTGATAATCTTATTTAAAAACTTCTATGAAATAACTTATTAATTTATATAACTGCTATATCATAAAACTGTAATATCAAATAAGGGTGTCGGGAAATAGATAGTCCTAAACTGAAAAGGGAATCAGAAAAAGTGTATAAAGAATTCATGCTGTATGCGATCGGTCGAAATGTAAATAAATATAGCAGGTTTCTTCATGAGGTAATCCGTAAATTTGAAGGAAAAATGGACCAGAAAACAGCTTTGAAAAAAGAGTGTTTCGAAATATGGTTCCAAGGGGTTTTGTGCCCTAAAATAAGCAGCATTGGAAAAAGGAAGAAGATCCTATGGAAAATCAAGTGCAAAAACACTGGATTCCATGGGATCTTCTTATTCTTTGTTCAGGAGTTCAAAAATCGGTAATTAGGGTACGCACACTATAGAGCAACATTCTAATAACCTCACCCTATAAAATTTAAAAATTCTCATTTTACTGTAATACGAAGTCTATAACTACTATCAATATCTGAAGTTTTCATATTATAAGCATTATAAACATCATTTATTAATATAGCGGAAATATCATGATGCCCTTTATTTGAATAAACGAAAGTAGTTGGAATAGAAATACTTTTATTCAATGGGATGTTAACTAAAATATATTTATTATTATTTATTGATTTTTGTTTCCAATCTTCAAAAACAATAAATGCAAAATCTCCATTTTTTTCTGTATTATTACCTGCACTCACTAAAACGTTCAATTTTTCATTAACGTTTACATCTTGAGTGCTGTATAATATATTTTTTTTTGTTATTGGGTGTATATTTAAAAAACATGATTCATCCCAGGATTTCATTGTTTCAACATTGTATTGTGGAATTGTATCATTTTGATTAAATAAACTAAATCTTAGAGTAACAAGATTAGGCTGTACCTCTTGAACCTCACTATCTAAGAAATCTTTCGTATCAATGGCAATCACAAATACTATATCATTATAACCTTTGTGAAAATCGTTTAACTCAATAGGTATTTGTATTTCAGTTTTATTGTTAATATAGATTTCTTTTGTTAAATAATTATCTCCATCTACCAGAAACTCTTTCTGTTCATAATTATTTAACATTAATAGCGTAGCTTGAATAGGCTTTCCTAAATAATTTTTAATTGTTATATATTTAGTTAATTTTTCTCCATCATTAAGATAATATATCCCTTTGGTTTCCGGATTACCTTGAGAATCTAATATACCGTAACTGATACTCCCTTCTTCATCAGAAACGTCAAGGTATTTCATATTTGATTTATCGTTATTGCTAAGCCGTTTTTCAAACTTTGTATTATCTTGAAATTTAGTTGAAGAAGAGTCACTGTTACATCCCATTAAGGATAGCATTAACACAAGAAACAGTATATATTTATAGATTCCTTTTTGCATTAAATAGTACCTGGTGATTTACTAATTGTTTTAGTAGTTGTAACATACCCTGTATGTTGAAATGTATGTTTACTTACATAAGATTTAATCTCTGTATTTCCAGAACCATCGTACATATATACAGATTGTGAACTAGCGCTGCCTGACTTACTATCAGACTTTGTTGCAGTACCCGTAAAATTGAAAGTAAGTTTGGTTGTCATCTTATCAATTTTTTTGAGTGTTCCGTTTGTTTTAGCTGATGATGTAGCCGTAATATTATGACCAGATATCCACCCAGCTGTTCCAGTTAATCCATATCCCCATACAATACCAGCCGCTCTACTTTGCATTTTGTTTGTTGGAATAGCCGCTTCAGTATGCCATTCTGAAAAAGAACTATCCCCTTGCTTACTATTAGCATCCGAAGCAAATACATTTACTGAAGAACTTAAAATTGACAAACATAATAAAACTAAACCTATCTTTTTTTTCATAATGGCAGATTCCTTTCTTATCCTCATGGTTTTTTTGTTCTAATAAATAAACTCATAAAAAATGTATTAAAAATATCTTCCTCCTTCCTTTATTTTCTTGTTAATTGAAATACCAATTATCAAATTCCCTAATTCTGTATAATCTAAACTATGCTCGTACGCTTCATAGTTGGATTATTGCTACTAAATTGTTAAAAGCTTGTTGCTATCCTCTTTTCTCTTCAACAACCATTTCTCAATTTCATCTGTAACTTTGATCTATTGAGCAAAAATCTATTGAGCAAAAATCTATTGAGCAAAAATAAGTATTTTGAGTAATATGTATTATAATTACATTTTTATCCAGGTTTTTTCTGTTTATATTCCAACATAATTGTGAAAATCAAAAATTATTATTATATTGTTACAATATCATACCAATATTCAGTTGTCAATAAATACTTTTATTATCTAGGTATTGATTTTTTATAATAATAAGCGTATAATAATATTATGTAATTTAGGAGATGAGATATATTGAATCGCAGTGACAGTTTGAAAAAAGGGAAAAATTATGTTGAGATGATTTTGCTATGTCTTCTTAGCGAAAAAGAATGCTATGGATATCAGCTTTCTCAACTCGTAAAAGAGTATTCAGAAGGTATAATTTCTATGCCCGAAGGATCACTTTATCCCGCTTTATATCGATTAATGGCAGATGGATATATTGTTGATGAAAAACGCCTGGTTGGAAAAAGATTGCAAAGGGTTTATTACCATATCCAACCTTCTGGCATAGAATACCTTAGGATTTTGATAGATGAGTATAACACTCTTAATCAGGGTATATATAATATTTTATATAATTCTAAAAAAGAGGAAAAAATATATGACGAAAATAATGAAATGTTACACTAGAAATATTCGTTTGTTATTTCCAGTATATCACAAATATGAAAAAAGATTTTTTATGGATTTTCAAACTAATGTACAGGAATATGTAGACGTGCATCCAGAGTGTTCTATGGATAATTTAATTGAAGAATTTGGTACACCTAAAGATGTAATTTGTGAATATCTTTCGAGTATGGATTCTGAATATTATTTGACTCATATAAAAAGTTCAAAAAATATAAAATTTGGCATTTTTATAACGACGATTGCTATTGTAATTTTATTTATGTTAAGAGTTATTTTTCTATTGCAAGTAAAGCAAGAAGCTGAGAAGGCTATAGTTACTACTGAACAAACAATCATAGAATATAAGAATTGAAAGGGGATTATTATGAGAATTAGAAGTTTTTTTGCTATTGTTTTATGTTTCCTTTGTATAATGCCTTTGCATGTTAATGCAAAACAACCTAATGTAATAGCAGGAGATATTCAGTACCTATCTGACGGAAGTTATTTTGAAACAATAATAACTTCAAGTGAAATCAAAGTAAGCTCAAGGGCAGGAACTTTTACCAGATCTGGAAGTAAGACAACTAATTATAAAAATTCTTCAGGACAGATTATGTGGTCGGTCTCTGTAAATGGTACATATTCATATACTGTAGGTAAAAGTTCTACTTGTACAAGTGCGTCGGCATCTGCAAGTTCCAAATCATCTTCTTGGAAAGTGTCTTCCCCCTCGTCAAAAAGAAGTGGGAAATCAGCTACAGCTACAGCTACGGGGACACTCTACATGAATGGAAGTGTGGTAAATTCTTACACCCAGTCTGTTAGGTTAAGTTGTGACAGTTATGGAAACTTGTCATGATTTTAATAAAAACAAGCTATTCCCAATGTTGGTGATTGGCTTGTTTTTATGTACGCCTAGCATGGGCATAATCTTATTAGTTAAAGTCCCTGGTAGTGGGGATGATCAGTAAACATTCGTTCTGAATCCACCCTCTTGTTGTTGCTGTACAACAGTTCAAACACCTCTTTGTTTTTTTACAGCGTCCATCTGTTTTAACACATTGTTGGCATTGAAAGAGGACGTTTTTTACCATTGCTCTTTGGTATATGAACTCTTTTGGTTGGAAATGCTTTTTATCCTACTAATTTAAGACTTTTAATAGCAATCCACTTCTTTTCATCTGAATTCCAAATTTCATCATCGATGTCTGGCGTTTTCTTTCCTCTGTTCGAAGAAACTTTCTTGACCGCCATTGTTTTGGCATAAAACGAGTTGGTTAGTAAATACTGTAACCTCTTTACAAGATTCCTGACCTGTTAGCGTCTGCTCCCTTTCGGGCGAGGCAAATCTTGAACCTCTATGATAGCGGTTACCACCACCCATTCGCTTCTCTTACTTTCCTACTCCCTCATGAGGATTCAGCTTACCTCACAACTCGCTTATAAGGGGTTATCCCTCTTAATCATATCGAACATGTTCTGTTTAGGGCACTTGCACTCCTTTAAACCGGAACGTCTGACCCTAGTCCGCTGTTTTGTAATAGGTTTGGTTCACGTCTTTTACCAACGTTCAATCCCATATTTGGTATGGTGTGTCATCCACTTTCACCATTGTACACTTGACGATTCTTATGAAGTTTCAATGTATTTATCTTATCCATGCATAACTTTCCTAGCAACTGTTCCCCATGTGACTAGAGGACTTCATCACATTGTCTCCATCTGCTTAGCACCCAAAGATTACTCCTTGAGCACCGATGGATAGGAATATCCCAAAGTCGACCTCATTGTTGCTAAATGCCAACGGCTTCCTGGCGTATTCATAACCTCGCCAGTCAAAGGCTCTTGCAAAGTGGGTCTCACTTCCAACATCAATTCCTACTATTAAAATTTTTTTACTAACATCCAAAGTCAGTAATCTTATTTTACACTGAGGTATTTTTTTCTCAACCTTTTTTCCTGAATAGCCCTAAATTTGAATTATACAGGAAGCTCCTTGGATAACCTAATATAACTTGATTCATTGAGTTCCTCAGTCATTCTTCTAATTTGAAAAGATATCTTCTGAAATATAACCGTTATTAAAAAAAGATGTTGCTGAAATATGTCACCGTATTTGCACCGTTTATGTAATGGATCCCAGCCGCAGATGCTTCTTTATTCACATAGATTCCAAAGCTTTCCACTGAGGGAAACATCTGGTCGGGAAAGCGGCACGGGGCATCGGGATAGGTACAGGATTTGCAATTCTGGCATCCCTCCGATGACAGCATCAGAATATCGTCCCCGTCTTCTAAAAAGATTTCCCTTACCTTTTTACTCACTTCTTCATGCCTTTTTTTCGCATCCATCATTCCATCCCAGTCAAAGGAATCTTCCAGCTTCGAAACCGTTGAGAAAACCACCACGTTTTTGTACTTCATAGACCGTTCCCTGCACTCCTCCACGGTTCCTACACCCGGAGGACATGCCCAGGTCTTGCCATACTGCCCGCATTGGTTTGACGCGCACATATCCCTGACTTCATCCGAAAATACAATCTTCTCTACGGGTACAACTGCCGCCTCGTGTACCCCTGCTTCCTTGCATCTGCTTAATACTGCTTCCAGATCTCTCATGTAAAATCCCCCATTGTCATCATCTGTTATTCAGACTTATTATTTCGGGTCAACAGTTCTGTTACTGTTTCCCTTTCGTTAATCTTATTGTATCAAAGCAACGTATAAAAGCAAGGGAAATTTCTTTATTTTATGATTAAAAATTTTTTTGCCTCTGTAATCTCCGGCTGTTTTCAGCATATATTCTGCCCCGCAAAAAAGGCTGCCCCATAACCCTGATCTCTCAGCCCTATGGGACAGCCCCCTGTTTTTATTTCGTTATTTTAACTGTCTTTGCCTGTCCTTTTCCACGGAATAAGCTGGTGTAGGTATTCAGTTTAGACTTTGGAACACGTATGACAGCTTTTGAAGAAATGCCTTTCCATGCATTTTTGCCAACAGAATTTAAGCCTTTGGATTTCATTGTGATATTGTCCAGTTTTTTCGTGCCATAGAATGCCTGTGAGCCAATCTTCTTCACATTGGAACCAATGGTAACCTTCTCCAGCTTTTTCTGTTTTTTAAATGCCTTGCTTCCAATTTCCGTTACTTTAAACTTCACCTTCTGTATGGTTACGGAAGCGGGGATCGTCAGTTTCTTTATGTTTTTATTTGTGGTTCCGGTTACTGCTACGGTTTTCGTTCCGGACGTGAGTTTGGTTATTTTATACCTGAGGGAACCACTCTGGTATACTTTGCCTGCCTTTAGTTCTGAGGAGGTATCTGTATTATCCTTTTCTGCGGTTTTCTGGGCAGCTTTTTGGGCTTCTTCTGCTTTTCTCTGCGCCTCTTGTGCTGCAGTCTTTGCCGCTTCTACTTTCTTTTGTACTTCTTCTGCCGCTTTTTCTGCCTCTTCTGCTTTCGTCTGCGCTTCCTGGGCGGCTTTTTTTGCCTCTTCTGCTTTCGCCTGGGCATCCTGGGCGGCTTTCTTTGCCTCTTCTGCTGCTTTTCTTTCTTCTTCTGCTTTTTGTCTGGCTTCTTCTGCCGCCTGCTTTTCCGCCTCTGCCTGTTTCTTTGCTTCTTCTGCCGCCTGCTTTTCCGCCTCCGCCTGTTTTCTGGCTTCTTCGGCTGCCTGCTTTTCCGCTTCTGCCTGTTTCTGTGCTTCCTCTGCCGCTGCTTTCAAACGGGCAATTTCTTCTTTGGTGGCTTCTGCCTTGGACTGGGCTTCCTGGGCTGCTGTCTTCGCCGCTTCTGCCGCTTTTCTGGCTTCTTCGGCCTTTTCCTGGGCTTTTGCTGCTTCCACTCTGGCTGCCTCTGCCTTTTCCAATGCTTCTTTTGCTGCTTTTGCATCCTGATTGGCAGCATTCTGCGCTGCTTCTGCCGCAGCCTTTGCTTCCTCTGCCGCTTTTTTAGCCTCCTGGGCTGCAATCTTTTCTTCCTCAGCTTTTTGCTGTGCCGCTTCTGCTGATGCCTTTGCTTCTTCCGCATCCGTCAGCATTTTATCCAGGATTTCTAACAGTTCTTCATTGTTATTTCCTAATTCGTGGATGATATAAGTAGTTCCCGGTTCTGTGTTAAACTCAATTGTTTTTTCTTTGGAATTCTGCGTTTCCCCATAATGTGAAGATACCAGCCTTCCGTCTTCCCTGGTCACGAATGCCCCCTCCCATGGAAGAACGACTTTTGCATCTGTTCCTTTCTCACTTGTAATATGAATGGATGGTACCTTTCCTTCTTTCATTTCTGCCGAAACCAGAAAGGCTCCTTTTACACGAATATCCTGAAATTCTGCATCATTTCCTGTCCAGGTTGGGAATGTCTTGATAAATCCATTGTCGGAATACACCATCATATCATTCAGAGCTTCCATAACCCCTACTTTTTCCCATCCATGTGTATTGTCATCCACGTAATAATTTCCTGCCATTTTCTTAACCACATACTGTTTGATCTTGCTGATCAGTGTTGCTGCATCGTATTGTACCCTTGCTGCATGTGTGAAGATCTTCGGCGTATTATTTACCATATTCCAGCCGGCACTTCCATAAGCGGCACCGTCATTTCCGCATACATTTACGGTATTGCGCGCTACTTCCAGCAAATAGGGATCGGAATCAAATCCCAGCTGATCTCCGGGCTGTATTCCTTCCAGGTTAACAGTTGCGGATATGGGGCGGATCTTGCGGTCTTCTGAAAGCCCGAATATTTCTTTTCCTAAGTAATTGGAGTTTTTCTGGGAATTTGTATTAAATCCCTGGTATTCATATATGCTGACTTCCATTCCCGGCAGATGCGTGGAAATATCCTGCCAAACTCCAAACTTTTCTTCTGTCGGTGCTGCTTCCTTTCCGATTCCAACCAGGGTATCCAGCAGGTTCTGTAAATTGCCGATGGTTACATTTGGGTTGAATTCAAAAGATCCTTCATGAGAACCGTCAAATAATACGTAGGTGTATTCGCCTGTACCGTCATATTCCGGATATTTCTCATAATTTTTAGAATATTTCGTCGTCTGTGACTGTCCTCCTGCATCGGAACAGGGATTATCTTTTACAAATTCATCATCAATTCTGGCTCCCCGTTTTTCTACCCATTGTTCATAGAAATTCGCTGTCTTTACAAGAAAATCGTATGGGGAATACAGATTTCCCGATGCGGATTCCTGCTTTTTCATCAGCCATTCCTTATCCAGTGTATAGTTGTAATATGCACAAATCTGGGATGCACAGAACAGAGCATTAATCGTCTGATTCAAATAGGATGCATCATCCGATGTTACTTTATATGGTTTCAATCCTACCGGCAGCAGCAATGCGTCCTCAAATCCATTTTTAAAGTCTTCCTCACGGGTTCCATAATACCAGCTGCTGATGGATTTTAAATGTTCCGGATTCGCTGCTCTTTCGATTGCGGAATCCATATATTCAATAAACACATCAAACATTGGCTGTGAAAATTCTTTCAGCCTGTTGCTGGAATATGAGCCGTAATACGGGGACTGGAAATTATAATTCAGATGGTAGTCGCCCTGCCATCCCGAATTGTCTCTGGTTGTCCATACCCCATACAAGCCCGGTGCCTGGGAGCCTTCTCTGGTACAGCAAGCAAAGATGTATTGAGAACCATAATACAGGCGGTTTAAATCCGCATCTTTAAAATCTGCATAGGACAGCTGATAATAATCTTTCCACCACTCCAGGTGATTTTCATGAAG
This sequence comes from uncultured Robinsoniella sp., assembly GCA_900540475.1. Lineage (GTDB taxonomy): Bacteria > Bacillota > Clostridia > Lachnospirales > Lachnospiraceae > Robinsoniella. The sequence continues at coordinate 72,508 of UQGG01000032.1, forward strand.
GTTATCCACATCTTCCATGCTCTTTACACCTTCCAGCAGCCCCAGCACATTCTGAACTGCCAGCCCCTGCGCACCATCTGCGGCATCCGGTACCTGGTTTTCTGCACAGTCTATGGCTGTGACCACGGTGACGGTTTCTCCTGCCGGGATCTCCACGCGTATAATTCCTTCATTTTCCTGTGAGGAATATTTTACGCTTTCTGCCCCCAATACTTTGGATGCAATGGCGAACTCGCTCATCCACTCCGCCTCTATTACCGTCTGGCTTCCATCGCTGTTTTTCTTTATTTCATCTTCTACATTTGATTTTCTGGTTGCCCATACCATATCATTGCTGACTCCTGACTGGGCAATTGTCTGAGGTTGGCTTAATACATTTGCATCTGTAGTAGTCTTAGACAGGGTATTTTTCCCCCATGGCCGGACATCTACAGTCTGTGCCTGGTCTCCCTTAGACGTAATCCGGGTTACCATGATATTTTTATCAGCAGAAAGCCAGTTTGTCATGTCCACCGGAACCTCTCCCATATCCATGACTGTGCGTACTTCTGCTTTTGCAATGTCCATCTCTTCCCGGAAGGGAGTTGCTTCTCTTGCCTGGACAGCCGCAGCTTCGCCCTTTTGAACGGCGGTCTCTTCCGGTACAAATTCTGGCGCCTCTACCGTTACATATTCTTCTTCAAACAGCTCATTTGCAATATTCCTATTTCCCTCTGTCTGTTCCCCTGTCTCTGCCATCTCCTGATAAACAGGAAATTCTTCTACAGGCATTACAACTTTTGGAGTCTCCTGATTATTAAATGCATATATTTTGCCAATTCTGGCTCTTTGATCCGCTGCAGGAGTCTGCTGACCCTGTGTGACATTGACCATAATATAACGTGCTTCTGCCGGATCCTCTAATTGGACGGTTACCTCTCCTGCGCGATTATCGGAATAATTTCCTATCTCATCCCAGGTCTCTCCGTCTTTGCTCAGGGATATGGCAAACTGTTTTGCCCGAAACCTTCGATAGCCCACATTTCCTTCTTCATCTGTATATTTGCTGTTGTCCGCATTTACGGCCCCACCTGCTGCAAGATCCTGCACCAGGGCTTCTGCCCCCGCAAATAAAATGCCGACTTCATCAAAAGATTTCACTTCACCCAGATCCACTTTCGCCCACTGAGGCATCTGTGCGTGTACACTGATCCAGCCGTTATAGTCATTGATTCCGTTTTTGTCCGGCTTTACAAAATTATCGGAGATCAGATTTTCCTGTGTTGCATAAGGATCGGATGATGTGGTTACTGATGCTCCTTTATCCGCCATAGTCAGGCTGTTTGCAAAGTCATCATCCAAATAAAGTTCAAACTGGCTGATACGTGCCTTTGCTTCCCCATTTTCTTCTCCGGATGCCTTCGTAATCTTTAATCGAACGTATTTGGCACTTACCGGATAGAGCATCTGCCTGTCTGTAATATCTTCCTGGTTGTTAACCACCTGGTCAATCGTTACCCATTTCTGTCCGTCCCTGCTGATTTCCAGCTGAAAATCTCTGGTATTATAAAGGGAGCCTTGGCCGGCAGTTGCATTGTTGTGTTTCACGTGCCAGCGGTTAAACTGTATCATCTCAGGGAAGCTCAGCTGGAGATACTGCTCCTGCCCGGGCATAGATACCCAGCCTTCAAAGGCTTTTTCCTTTGTATCATCTGTGTACTGGTACACGCCGCCTGCCGCATTTTCCCCTTCGTATCCTTCACGCTCAGAACTTACGCTGACTTCTGCCTGGTATGCCAGATTGTACTGTGCCTCTTGTGGAGGGATTACTTCCTTGTTATCATCCGGTTTAGGATCTTCCGGCGTAAATTCAAGCGGCATGGAATACAGCGGATTTTCTACATTATTGAAAGCAAATACTTTTAACACACGTGCCCGGTCATTTGCACTTTGCTCAGACTTCCCGATATCTACCCGCAGGTACCTTGCAGTTACTGGCTGGCTTAATTTTCTGTCGTAAATACTCGCCTTATTTCCTGTTATATCCTCCAGTACATCCCAGTTTGTTCCATCTTTACTTAGGGAAACCTTATAGTTATTCGTAGTAAACTTTTGATATCCCGAAGCATTTTTATTTCCTGTTGCATACAGGTCATTCATATGTGCCTGCAAACCCATATGTAAAATTGCAATCTCATCAATGGATCGCTCCGTTCCCAGATCGATTTGAGCCCAGTGGGGTTTCACATTGGTATTGCTGACCCATCCACAATAGTCATTTCCGCCATTACCTTCCGTATACCAGTTATTATTAATCATATTGTCTCCGGTGCGTGCCTCATTCATAATGCTGGAAACCGTTGCCTGTGCTCCTGCCTCTAAAGTGGCATAGCTGGTACCGTAATTGTCATCTCTATAGATTTCAAACTGGCTGATTCTTGCTCTTGCAGCCTGATCCGCCTCCCCGGAAGCTTTCGTAATATTTAATTTTACATAGCGTGCCTGATGATCATAGAGCAGTCTTCTGTCTGTCACATCCGCTTTATTGCCTGACACAGAATCAACAGTTGTCCAGTTCACACCATCCTCGCTGATCTGCAGATCAAAAGAATCCGTATTTCTATCTGTACCTTTCCTGGATGTATAATTATCATGTTTCACATGCCAGCGGTTAAATTTCGTGGACACCTTCAGATCCACAACCAGGTACTGTTCCTGTCCGATATCGGATACCCAGCCTTCTGCCTGGTTGACGCCGCCCACAGCTATAGAAGCCTCTTGCCCCTGGGTCTGGCTGCTGGCATAAACCGGCATCTGATATACTTTATTAAAAGGATGTTCCGATCCTTTATTATCAATAATCGGCATCTGGTATTCATCGTTTTGGTAATAACCTTCCAATTGCCCGATTCTGGCAATGCCGTCTTCCTCTTCTGCAGTCGCTCCTGTAATATAGATGCGAAGATACCGGAAGCTCTGTGCCGGATTTAATTTTATTTCCGTACTGTCTGCTTCATTTCCAGTAATTTCTTCAACCGTAATCCAATCATCTTCCTTTGCATTTTCCGGCTTTACACCATTCTTTAACGTCTGAATCTCAAAATCCCTCGTATTGCGCCCGCTTCCCTTGCCGGATGTATAATTGTCATGGCGCACCACCAGCCGGTCCATAATTTCCTGAAATCCCAGATCATACAAAAGCCACTGTGGCGTTACGGCTTCCGCTGCCTCCCATCCCGTAAAGTTTTCACCGTCTCCATTTAAATTTCTCAGATACAATCCGCCTGTTGTCAGCTTGCCCGGATGTTCTTCTGCCTCAGAGCTTGCTTTCACCTGGCTTCCATAGACCAGATTATATTCATGTCCGGCCTCTGCCGGGGCAATTGTCAATCCGCCCCCCGTTATGATCTGCGGAGTTCTTCCCACATATCCAAAGTACAGGGAATTGTCTGACCAGAAATCATTGGATGATAAAAGCCAGGTTTTTTCCGTATCATTCCCGTAAGAGGTTGCACCGATTTCTCCGTTTCCTAAAAGTGCCGTACTTGGCATCTGCTGCGTGACTGCCTGGTCATATTTCGTATTCGTCCAGACCGCTTTATCCGCAAACGTATCCATGATCCCGGAAATCTTTTCCCACTGTGCATCCCTGCTTTCACTTTCTGCCCTGACCGTAAATGCCGGACTGATACATGGTACCAGCATCGCCGTACACAAAATTCCAGCCAACCCCTGCCATACTTTTCTTCTCTTCCTTCTCATAAATGAAACCCCCATTTCTTTTTTTCACAGTAAACCGGCCAAAAGGCTGCTCTTAGCGCTTTCCTGTGATATTCTTAAGTATAGCAAATGGATTTTTCTTAGGAAATGCACATTCCTGAACAATTATGTGGAAAATCCGGGACAGAATTTCTATTCTAACACAAAACCACCGAAAAACTACACATTTGTAATTTTCCGGTGGTTATGCTAAATAGAATTATTTTTTAAGCCATCAGCTTTCCAATTTCACCGCTGACATCCTCATATCTTCGTTCCTCAGCATTCAGGTTATCAATTTCACCTGTAATCTTCTGGTCCTTAAATACCAGGATACGTCTGGCAAGGGTAATCATCTCTGGCATATCGGAAGAAATCAGGATAATGGATTTCCCTTCATCCTTGGCAAGACTCCAGATTAAATCATGAATATATTTTTTCGCGCCTACATCAACGCCAACCGTAGGCTCGTCGATAATGAGTACATCACAGTCTGCTGCCAGCCACTTTCCGATGCTCACCTTTTGCTGATTTCCGCCGGAGAGGCTTCCTACCCTGGTTTCCGCAGTGGGCGTCTTGATTTTCATTTTGTCGATCATATAGCGGATCGTTTTCTCTTCTTCCTTTATGCTGATCTTCTTAAACTTATTGCGTATGCGGGACCATATTGTTATGGTTGTATTTGTGCCAACCGAAAAGTCCAGAATCAGTCCTTCCTCTTTCCTGTTTTCCGATACATACCCGATGCCATACCGCTCCAGGCTGTCCTGGACAGAATTTATGGATGCCTTTTTCCCTTTTACGAAAACTTCACCCTGATCCATTTTATCTGCACCAATCAAAAGCCTCACTAATTCTGTCCGTCCGGAGCCAACCAACCCATAAAATCCAAGGATTTCCCCACGCTTTAACTGGAATCCAACATGGTCAAACTGCCCGTAAGTGGTGATATTTTTCGCTTCCAGCACCACATCGTCTTTTACATCCAGAAATCCCAGGTGTTCATTTGATTCCTCCCGCCCAATCATCATTTTTACAATGTCCTGTCTGGTAATTCCCACACAGCTTTTTGTCCCCACATATTTCCCGTCTCTCAGTACGGAAACTTTATCACAAAGTGCAATTACCTCTTCCAGTTTATGGGATACAAAGATAACTGCCACATTCTGTTCCTTTAGACGCTTTACAATCTTAATCAGATTATTGCTCTCGTATGTGGTCAAAGAGGATGTAGGCTCATCCAGGAGTATGTATTTTGCATTTGAGGACAACGCTTTCGCTATCTGAATTAACTGCTTCTGGGCTGCCGTCAGATGTTCAATTTTCTGGGTTGGGCTGATATCCAGCCCCACAATACGCAGATACTTCTCCGCTGTCTCATTAATCCGCTTCCAGTCTACCATGCCCCTTTTTTTAAACTGGTCAATCCGGTCTAAAATAATGTTTTCAGCCACCGTTGATTCTGGGATAACCTGAATCTCCTGGCTTACCATATTAATATCATGGGCAACAGCATCTCTGAAATTCTTAATATCTGTTTTTACTCCATCCAGATACATCTCTCCCATATCCGGATGATAAATTCCCGTTATAATTTTCATGAGGGTTGATTTCCCAGCACCATTTTCACCCATTAAAGCATGTATTTCACCTTTGCTAAAGCTTAATGAAACATCATCCAGTGCCTTAACCCCCGGGAAAATTTTACTTATATTTTTTAATTCCAGCATACAAACCTCCACTAGATACCTGCCGGCGTAAATACTTCGTTAATAGATGATATTTTCGCCGGTAAGCACATTATTCTATTTCGTCAGATATTCCGTTGTGAGTTTCCCTAAGATATCCTGGGTTACCTGATCCAGTTCTGCTTCATAGGTAGTCAGATTGTCTTTCGTTACGATAACATTACCCGCATTGATAAAATACTTGTCATCCTTTACCTGATATCCTTCTCCCATATATTTTAGAATCATACAGGAAATATAACCGTGTCCTGCGGTATTCTGGGCAATTGTTGCATCTACGATTCCATCTTCAATACCTTTCATTACACCGGAGTCTGTATCAATCGCAACCGTAAAGATGTGTTTGTCATCTCCCTGTTTCTCATAATAGTCCGATAAAGTCTGTGTCATACCTACACTTGTCACAAGTCCGGTACATACGATTCCATCTATTTTACCAACATTTGCAGAAAGTGCACTTTCAATTTTGCTGACCGCCTCTTCCTGGGTTTTAATTCCGGCTATTTCCTGAATGATTTTTACGTCCGGATATTTTGCTACAGCTTCTTCTACGCCTTCTTTACGCAGAGCCGTATTGGGATCTTCCAATACTTCCAGAACGTTTAAGATATTTCCTTTTTCACCCATCATCTTAATAACAGCTTCTGTAGCATCATACGCTGCCTGTTTTACATCGGTAGCCACTGCAAAGGAAGCAGTTGTAGGTTTGGCGGTATCCGTACCAAAGTTAATAACATTAACGCCCATCTTTTTTGTAATTTCTTCATACAGCCCGTTTGCTCCGGAAGCATCACAGGGATAGATGGAAAGTGCATTTACCCCCTGTGCGATCAATGCCTCTACCTTTTCATTTTCACTCGCCTGAGTCCAGTCTGGTCCGATCTGGATTACGACTTCCACACCCTCATCTTTCTGGAATTTTTCCACACCCTTTTTCACTTCATCGAAATAGGGATGGGGTGCCGGTGCATACCAGGCAATCTTAGTTGCTGAATCAGAACCAGCTTTTTCTTCTCCTGCTGCATCTGCGGCAGCCGCATCCGTCGTCTGACCTGATTTTGTTTCTTCCGCCGGTGCTTTTGGACTTCCACATGCACTTAATCCCGTTACTAATACTGCACATAATAAAGTTGCGATCATTTTTTTCATATTATTGTTCTCCTTTTCATAGGAGCTTTCATAGCTCCTGCTTTTTATATGTAATACAACCCGTACCGGCAGCCCGAGAGCATGTTTGAATAATGCTTTCTGGCAGCTATACATTCCAGTTTCTGAGAGATTTTCCAAACACGCTCTAAGCGTGCTGCTTCTTTTTCAGCTCCTGCTTCAGCTTCCTGTTATTCATAATGGATTTAATACTATCCAGGGAAACCGCAAGCAAAAGAATCAATCCCAAATATGCCTGCTCGTAATAAATATTGGCATTTAACATAACTAAACCGTTCTTAACCATAACAATCAAAAAGCCTGCAAAAAATACTCCGATGGGATTAAATACACCGCCCTTTAGCGCCGTTCCGCCGATTACTGCCACCGCAAATGAAATAACCATCCAGTCCACACCGGTAGACGGCTGTGCGGACCCCGTTCTGGAGATCCATAAAAGCCCTGCGATTGCTGCAAATAATCCGGAACCCACATTCGCCAGAATAATCATTTTATTTGTATTGACGCCGGACATCCTTGCCGCCTCCACATTTCCTCCGGTAGATAAGATACGGCGCCCTGTCACCGTATATTTAAAGAAATATCCCAGTACTATTAATGCAATCGCTGCCATCCAGAGAAGAAACGGAATCCCAAGGAAACCTTCTCTTCCCAAAAATGTAAAGCTTTCCGGTATCTCATTGTAGGGATACCCCTGGGATATACCGTTGATTAACCCGGTAAAAATAAAGGAAGTAGCCAGGGTTACTACAAATGAATTTAACTTTAATGTTGTGATAATTATGCCATTGATACAGCCTGCTGCTACACCCACTGCCAGACCTGCAAGTACTGCTGCAGCTGGCGGAAGTCCCAATACCTGCATACTGTAACCGGCTGCCACAACCGTCATGCCTCCGATATATCCAAGAGATAAGTTCATGCCGCCTACAATTACCACCAATGCCTGCCCAATTGCAATAAATATATAGATTGCAGCCGTTCTGCCCATGTTGAATAAATTATAGGCGGTAAAAAAGCTGTCCGAAAATGCTGTAAAAATAATTCCCAGAGCCAGTACTGCCGCAATTACCGTTACCTCACTTCTCGCAAACAATTTTTTCAGCTGGCTTTTATTGACTTTATTGCCCTTTTCCATTTCTTAATACTCCTTTCATGCCATTTCATGTTATCCATATCTATTACACACACTCTCTCTAACCTATCTTGCGTCAGCCACTGCCCGATACATTGCCAGTAAATTCTCCGGCGGTACATCCGGCATAATATTGTGTTCCTGATTGAACACAAATCCTCCATCCTGATAGAAGATATCAATCATCCTTCTGGTGTAGTCATATACTTCCTCAGGAGTGGACCGGTTGAGTACAGAACGTGTATTGCAGCCGCCGCCCCAAAAGGTGATGTCCCTGCCAAATTCTCTTTTTAATACCTGTGGGTCCATCTGATAAGCAGTGGTCTGAACCGGATTAATCACATCGTATCCCGCATCGATGAGATCTCCCATTATGGGGTAAATGGAACCGCAAGAGTGTAAAAATGTTTTCATATTGCTGTGTTTGTGGACATATTCATTTAATTTCTTATGATGAGGCTTAAAAAGTGTCTGATATTTCTCCTGAGACATAAACATTCCGGTATCCATGCCCAGGTCATCTCCAAATCTGAGAATATCTACAATATCTCCCACCGACTCACATACCTTTTCCAGCGTAGCCAGGTGACGTTCCATCAGTTCCCCTACCAATATCTCTACATTTTCCGGGTCTGCATAAGTATCCATGAGAAAATTATCCATTCTTCTTAAGAAGGTGCCCCACTCAAAAAGGTTGCATCCACAGGTGATCATAAGTGCACGGTCTGTGGTTTCCCTCATCTTGAGTGTGCGCTCCCGAAGCTGGCTGTAGAAATCCGGCTCTGTGGCATGATCCCAGGGGCTATGTACCAATGCACTCCACAACACTTTTCCCATTTGATGATCCAGATCACGATAGTCATCCGGGTAGTCCTCACAGTAAGGGAAATAGGTCTGGTCAAAAAATGTAGCTCCCACCGGCATTTTTGCAATGGCAGTTCCTTCACCGTCAATTACCAGATAATCCCCGTTTTCCTGTTTCTGTGGATGGAACCACTTGGGATATTGGCCAACAGACCCATCTGCTAAAGTAATGTCATACCAGTCGCTGTCCTTTTCGTTAAATGCTCTTCCTATATCAATTACATCTACCCCGAACATATCCATGATGTTTTCTTCCGGCTGCACGACCTGCTGCACTACATCAAAAATTCTTGTATGTCCTCCCGTCAGATTCAAATGCCTTTTTAATTTGTTGTAGGCAATTGCTGATATTCCCGAGCTTGGTGTTCCTCCTAAATCCAGAGGAACATAATCCGGCTGCTTATGTCCGATTGATGTTAATATCCGTTCTCTTGATGTCATATTAATCTCCTTTTCTCTAAACGTTTAGATTTTAGTCTAAATGATAAACCTCATTCATTTCTGCCCACCATTCACCTTCTGCGGCTGATTCCACAGGCTCCTGGCACGGATCACACAACCCCCACCACTCCTGGGTTTTCGGATCATCTGCCATCTTCTTCATATCCGCTTCGTAGTCATTTCCCGTATATTCATAGTAGCTGAATAAGTAGCCATCCCGGTAATATATGGAATAATTACTGATATTGCACTCTTTGATCTTTGCATTGATCTCCGGCCACGGCTGTGCATGCAAAGCTTTATAGGTTTCTAAATGTTCTTTTTTTACCCTGATTACCTGCCCGTATCTTCTCATACTTCTATTCCTCCATTTTCTTAATTTGTTTAAATGTAATCAGCCTGTTTGAAAAGCTTTTTTACTTTTTTACTCTGCTTTCAAACACCTTGCGCCAGAAGTCGCTAACACATCCGTCATACTGCACAATTTATACACTATTCTAAACCTGTTTTTCGTTTTTTTATTGCTCATCTGATATTTACATTATATATTCTTAATCATTTTTTACAATATGTTTTCTAAAATATAAATCTAAACGTTTAGATCTATTGACTGTTTGATAAATTCATGATAACTTCTTATTAACCGGTACTGGCGGTGACCTTTTCCAGTACCAGATTCGCTTTAAAATAAGGGGGTATGTCTTACATGGCAACTTTAAATGATGTTGCTAGAGATGCCGGCGTATCCATTGCAACAGTTTCCTGCTGCTTAAGTGGAAAACGCCAGGTGAAACCGGAAACAAAAATGAAAGTTATGGATTCCATAGAAAAGCTGAAGTATATACCCAACGCCTCAGCCAGAAACTTAAAATTATCTGCTACTAACCGGATTGGTGTGGTACTCACAGATATCGACAACCACTATCACGCAGAAATATTTAAAGGAATTTCATCCTATCTTCAGAATAAAGATTATACAATCAGTGTGGCATTTTCCAATAACTCTCCGGATATCGAATGCGAGAAAATTGAAGATTTTGTAAGTCAGAACGTTTCCGGGCTTTTGATCGTAACCTGCCAGCCACAGAATACGGAATTTTTTCAAAACAGGATTAAGAATTTTAATATTCCCGCCGTCTTTATTGAACGAAGACCCCACAATGTCGATGTCAGTTTCGCCGGCTTTGACAACTACCGCACCACCTGTTTCATTACCGAAAAACTATTATCCAAGGGTTATAGAAACATCGCTTTAATTACGGGTGCTTCCCATTTTTCTTCTGAAAAAGACTGCATTTGCGGATACCAGACGGCTTTTCAAAACTATGGGCTAAAATTTGATGACGCTCTGGTCTGCACTACAAATATGACAAAAGAAGATGCTTTTAAATCCACCATGCACCGCCTGAGCGGCAAAGCAGTTGAAGCAGTCATTACCTCTTCGGAAAACATCGCTTACGGCGTCCTGGAAGCATTCCATATCCAGGGCCGCAATGTTCCCCGGGATATCCAGATGATCACCCTCGGGGAGGAAAGCTGGAACAGTTCTGCCAAACTGCCCGGAACTATCTATACGTGCAGAACAGCTTTTACCCTGGGCACGGAAGCTTCCCGGTTATTGGCAAAGAATATTGAGTCCCCTATGTTTTTTGAAGAAAAATTACTGAATTTTACTGACAGTATAACAGACTCTTCCCTAGACTTTCCAGCGCCTCCCTCCTCACCTCTGCCTTCTGCGGTCCCTTTAAAAAAGGCACCGGTATTACGTGCCCTTATGGTGGATCTGGACACTTCTCATTCTACAAAACTCCTGACCAGTTCCTTTACCAGGCAGTCCGGCATCACGGTAGAATTTGATTTTGTCCCACAAAATAACTTGTTAAATAAAATTATAGAAGATATTGACCGTTCCAGAAATTATTATGATATCTATATGTATGATGTGCCCTGGCTGGAGTATATGGTTCAAAACTCCCTGGTATCGGAAATCACAGATTTCATTGCAAATGGCAGCTTTAACCCCCTCTTACTGTTTGATGAAAACATGGACAACTGCTGCTATGAAAACCGCTACTATGGTATCCCCATCATTGGCGGATCCCAGATCATGTTTTACCGCAAAGATCTCTTTGAAAAACGTGACCTGATAAAAGCATTTAAAAATAAATATAAGATATCCCTTCGTCCGCCCAAGACCTGGACAGAATTTAACGGAATTGCCAATTTTTTTACCCGATCCTGCAACCCTGATTCCCCCACTATTTATGGCACTTCCTTTGCCGGAAGCATGGATGAGGAACTGGCTCCGGAAATCCTGATAAGGCTCTGGTCATTCGGCGGGAAATTATGGGATAAATACAACCGGGTATGCATGAACACTCCCGAAAATATAAAGGCATTCCGCCACATATTAGAGACATTACACTATGTAGAGCAGTCCCCTTTTGAGACATCCATTCAAAAGACGGTTTCTGATTTTTATTCCGGGAAAACAGCAATTCTTCTTACATACACGGAATACGCTGCAAAAATCAGCAACAGTATTCATGAAAATATCATAGGCCGGGTAGGCTATGAACCCATTCCCGGGAAAACTCCGGTGAGCATTGGCTGGAATTTCGGCCTGAATCCGTTTACTACAAAGTCAGAAGAAATATTTCGATATTTCAACTGGCTCTGCCAGCCCGATACCAGCAGCTACATGACGATTCTGGATGGACAGTCACCGGTCATAGCACCATACCACAGCCATGAATTAATGAAACTGTATCCCTGGATGGAATTAACCGAAAAAAGCTTTGCCTATTGCCGCAAAAGAAACGGCCCTTACCGAAGCAGGTCCCTGATAATCCCCCAGAACAAAATTGAATCGATTCTATGTGGTGTGCTAAGAAACATTTTAGAGAAAGGCTATACCATAGAAGATGCCCTTATACAGGGGCAGACAAAACTGGAGGCCCTGTTCCGTTCTTATGGGTATCCGAAGCCTCTTCATTTTATTAAATAAGGGTACATGGGGTTCTTTCAATGAGGTAGGTCTGTGGACAAAAAACTAAAACACGCTCTAGTGCCTCCCGGCGTAAATACGTCGATATATAGTACCTGATATCTGTGTCAGGTGTGCGTCTGTGAATCGACGGCGTAGCGGGCTACGGCTAGATTCACAGTCGTGCAGCTGGAGCAGATAGCGGGTGCTATATAGTGGCGTATTTGCGCCGGGAGGCACTAGTTGCCCGGCATAAAATATCCCGACGGGAATTACATTTAACAAACCGCTATAAACAGCGTCTCCGCTCCTATAGCCGGCTGCATAAATGCATTTCCCGCCGGGATTCCTTGATTTATCTATTTAACTGAGAACCCGTAATTTCTGCAGTGCATCCTTTTCCAAAATACATTCAGAATGTTCACACAACAAAGCCTTTTGTCCTCTTGTCACAGATTCCACATCTGCAAATTCAGCCAGATTAATGGTACACCATGCCATCTGTTCCCCTTCGTCCTTATTGGGTTCTACGAATAAAAGGTATTCACCTTCAAATTTATACAATGCATTTTCCAAAGGAATTTCTGTATTGATAAGTCTTGATACCCGAATGACATCATCCAGATCAGCAAATTCATAGAGGAGATGTAATTCCTCTTGTTTTCCCATTGTATGTTCAACCGTATCTGCATCTGACTGGTTCTCTTCTGTCTTTGGCAGCTGCTCTTTTCTGGTAATAGAAAATGTGACTCCGCTTGCTGATAATTCCTGAAGCTGACAATGAAGGAGATAACCTTCCACCTGGAACATTAAATCTTTTTCTGCCTTCCTCATAGCTTCCTGGAATAGTGTGCGTGCCTTTTGCGTCCCGTATAAAAAATCATTGACATTGAGTTTATATTCAATAAAGTCCTCTCGATTTAGTGACCACAGAAGCCTTGAATCATTCACTTTTTCTATTTTCATGGTTATTTCCCCCCTTCCAGACCATGTAAAATTCAAAATGGTATTATTATATTTGTTATACTGTAACTATAACAAATTATTATGTAAACTGCAATAGTAAGATGCAAATTTATAGAAATTTAATCTATTTGTAAAAATATACTATTTTACATTTTTGAGGCTCGCTATTACTACAGCGTACAATTTCAGGTTACAAATATATTACTAACAAATTAGGGGAATTAGCTAGAACAATTAGCTAAAACAGAATAAGGCCTACGTTATAAAAGATTAAATTGGGGTTTCGCTGATTAAGGACGCTTTGTAAATGATAGGTAGTGTGCGGAAAGATGGGCGTGGGAAACTG
>UQGG01000033.1 GCA_900540475.1 uncultured Robinsoniella sp.
GCAGTGTGGTATATTTCGACAGTTTATGCATAAGAGAAGATGAAAGTTTACTCTTTTTTCTGATCACAGAATGAAAAACAAATCACAGTCTCAAGATCAGTTGCTTTATATCAGTAGCTTTACGACAATCACGTTAAGCCTTCCAAACCAATGTCCTGGTCCGCCCCCTTCTCTTTCCGTACACTACCTATCATTTACAAAGCGTCCCTTAATCAACTAAACCCTTTATTCATGAAGTGCAAAATCGAATAAATATACAGTGCTTTATTTTAGCTTTTCTTTCTGGTATAATGAAATGACCACTTTAACCGTACCAGTAGCAAAGAAGGGAATTGTAATGGAAACAAATAATAAGAAAAATCATCTGTCTCGTGTTAGCGTCTATTTCAAAATGCTTCTTTTTGCTATGTGCTTAGCTATGGGTGCGTTCTTTTTTAGTACTTATAATCTTTATGAATTATTAGATAAGACAACTGTAATTGAGACGTGGGCAATTTCTGAAAGTATCGTTGCAAATGGTGACGGTGATCATAATTCCTATTTTAAAACGCTATGTTTAAACAAAAATAATTCTTATAATGGAACGATAACGAAGAATACAAGCTCAATACTTCCAATTGCAGCTTTCCAAAAAGGATTCAGTCTGTTTCTTTTTCTTATTATAGTGTTTCTATTTTTCTTTTTAACCTTATTTATATTATTGCCTGATGGATGGACATTAATTAATCAGAAGGTACGTCTGGACAATTGAATCAATTCTTTTTCAAATCATGGACAAAGCTTTATAAGTCATTTCTAAATGGCTTTCTTTTTGCATGCAAATTGGGTAGCGGGTGTACATTGCATCCCTATTATGAGTGAAAAGAAGAGATTGAATTGGAGGAAAATGAATGAAAGAAAAAATATATAAATTATTTCTCATATTAATGGTAAGTATGTCCTTGGGCTCAGGTTCCTTAGCCCAAAATGAGATAGTCAAGATGCTGGAAGCTCTTTCGGGAACAGGTAAAGCGCAGGTTCATCAACTTGTTGAAGAAGAAAAAGAGACCGAAGAAATAAGAAAAAAGAAGAAATTCCCCTTTACGTTCAAGATATTCTATGATTGATAGAGGAAATTAATATTGACCTGTTAGGTAAATAGATGTATAATGGCATTAACCTGATAGGTCAATAATTATCTTATGCCCACCAAGTGAGACTTACAGTCGTTAGAAAACAACCTAAAATACGCACTGGCAAGGAGAATATACATGCCAACAAAAATTTACGATTTAGATACCAATAGACGCAATGCAATTCTAAATGCGGCACTAAAAGAATTTGCATTAAGGGGATATGACAATGCTTCCACAAATGTAATTGCAAAGGAAGCGGGAATATCAAAACCTTTGATGTTTCATTACATAGGCAGTAAACAAGACCTGTTCTTATATGTTTACGACTATTTTGCAGAGCTGCTCAATAAAGAATATTACCAGTTAATCGATTATGATGAACCAGATATTTTTAACAGACTCCACCAGTCCTTACTGCTTCAGATCAAACTGTTAAAGGAATATCCATGGATCTTTGAGTTCAATAAACTTTCCGCAGTCACTCATTCAGAAGATATCAACAGCGAATTAGAGAAAAGAAACAGCAGGAAGCATGCAGAATGTTATCCGGCGATATTTGATGCCATAGATACGTCCGGATTCAGAGAGGAATTAGATATTGAAAAATGCGAACAGATCATTCTGTGGTCTTGTGTGGGATTTTCCAATCAAATGTTAGAAAACATCAGAAATACCGAATATTCCCGGCTGGATTATCAATCTATGGAAAAGGAATTGAATGGTTTGTTCATACAATTGAGACAGATATTTTATAAACGAGAAAATAATTAACGATAATTTATGAGGTGCCAATGGAAAAATTCAAAGAACCAGTGGTTGTTCAGTTTCCGCTAAGGGGCGAATGGGCTGTCCCTAATACGCCTGGTACACGCATTCCCAGCCACGGCACGAATTTGTTAGGAACGCGATATGCCTATGACTTTCTTCAGGTGGACTGGAAGCGAAAGGGGAACCCCAGCTACAGTGTCAGTCCATTATCTTATCTACTGGCGGGTGTATCTGTGAACAGATGTTACTGTTACGGAAAAGAGATTTATGCACCTTGTGCGGGAACTGTTATAGAAATAGAAGATCATTGCATGGAACGAGAAAAAGCAAGATTGCTTTCGGATTATAGACGTGCCGGCGCTAACAGCAGATTTGATCCTGACAGAGATGATGTAAAGAATTTAACCGGTAATTTCATTATCATGAAACATAGCGATGGTATCTATGCAGCGTTTTGCCATCTTAAGCCTGGTTCTGTAAAAGTATCGGTGGGACAAGCAGTAAAAAAAGGGGATATTCTGGGGTGTATTGGTCATACCGGGAATTCCATGTTTCCCCATCTGCATTTTCAACTAATGGACAGCGCAGACATTTCTGCGGCAAATGGACTGCCCTGTGCCTTTGAACAATATGAAGTGTTCAATCAGGGGAAATGGGAAAAGATATATGGCGGTATTCCAAATGCTGCACAAAGGATCCGGTTTTCTTAAATCACACGCCTGGATTGAAAAGATTCACTGAACACTGCACCAGACAAGATAAATGCAGCGCCAATGAATTGTATCACAGTCAGTTTTTCATCCAGAAATATACTGGCAAACAGAAGGGCAGACAATGGTTCTAAATATCCGCAGACGGCTACCGTCCCGGCGGGCAGCTGCGATATAGAGGAGAAGTAAAGGTAGCATCCGATTCCGGTATTGACGATTCCTAAAAACAGTATCGGAAACAGATTTTGTGACAGATCAGAAAATACTACGCCCTGTTTTGCAAATGTAAAAACAGCCACAGTCAGGAAACTTGCAGCGAGCTGGAGCGCTGCATTTTCCAGCCCGGTGATTCCAGACGCCATTTTATTGAATACCACCATAACCGCATACATAACTGCAGCCAGGATACCGCAGAGTAATCCCCAGGAAATTCCATTATGTAAAAGGTCCGAACTATTTGTAAAAAACATTCCCGTGAGAACCGCTGCAAATCCCAGCAGCTTTGCTTTTGATATCTGTTCCTTAAAAAGCAGGGGAGAAACAGCCATTACAATGACTGGTCCGCAGTAATAGGCAAGTGTTGCCATGCTCACACCAATCTGTTGATACGCCTCATAGAGCAGCATCCAGCTGAATCCCATAGCTGTACCGGAAATGAAAAGGAAGAAAAAATGTTTCCGGTTCCTACATGCCGTTTTCTTTTTCTTTTTTTGGGAAAATACAAAAAGTATCAGGAGTAATAGACTCCCCGTCAGAGTCCGAAAAAAGACAATCTCGTAACTGTTCATCGAAATATAATCCGCCACTATCCCATTAGATCCAAAAAGTAATAAAGCCAATAAATATTTAACATATGCTTGTTTCATTCTGTGCGCCCCTTTACCAAATTAAATCTTTCTCATTCAAAATACTTGAATTCTTTTCACCTCGAGTGTATCATATCCCTAATAATTACAAAAGTGAATATTTATCATGATTTAAATGATAAAACCAGATGTACAGGAGGAACATCCCATGGATATGAATATTCAAAAATACCTGGCGTTAGCCAAAACGGTAGAATACGGAAGTTTTACAAAAGCGGCAGAGATTTTAAACTATTCCCAGTCGGGAATCAGCCGCATGATCAATGATCTGGAAAAAGAATGGAAAGTTTCGCTGCTGGAGCGGGGGAGAAACGGCGTGCGGTTAACTTCCGATGGGTTGAAATTACTGCCCTTTGTGCAAAATGTGTGCAGGGAATACCAGAAATTACAGTCACAGGTGGATGAGCTGAACGGGCTGCAGACGGGACTGATCCGGATAGGGACCATTTCCAGTACAGCGACTCATTGGCTCCCCACTATCATCCAGGAATTTCAAAAGGACTATCCGAATATTGATTACGAGCTGCTTCTGGGTGACTATACTGAAATTGAAAACTGGATTTTAGAGGGGCGGGTGGACTGTGGTTTCCTGCGGCTTCCAACACATGCAGAGTTTGAAACGACATTTATAAAGCAGGATAAATTGCTGGTTATTCTGCCGGAAAATCATCCCATGGCAGCTTTTGAGCGATTTCCGGTCAGTGCTTTGTGCGACTATCCTTTCATGCTTCTGGAAAAGGGGGCAAAAGCGGAAGTTTCAGAGATCTTCGAAAGAAACCATATTTCTCCCAAGATACATTTTACGACCTGGGATGATTATGCCATTATGTCTATGGTAGAAAGCGGTCTTGGCATCAGCATTTTACCCCAGCTGATCTTACAGCGGATTCCCTACCGGATTGTTGCCAGGGAGCTGGATGTTCCGGCATACCGGGATATCGCCATTGCCCTGCGTGATAAAAAAACGGCGTCCCTGGCTGTGAAACGATTTTTAGAATATATCTCATCTCTTATTTAACCGGACGCTTGCCGTAATAAAAAATGCAATGGACAATGACAGCACGCCAAGTAAGGGAAGCAGCGTGTCAGTAAAATCGCCGCCGTTTTGCAGGGTTTCTATAGCGCTTGTAATCCAGCGCTGAGGAAAAAGGTTTCCCACTGTCTGCAGGCTTTTGGGCATTGCTTCAAAAGGAAATAAAGCCCCTGACAATATGGAAGTCGGCAATAGTACCAGCACCCCAAAACGCCATGCAGTGTTATCATCCTTTGCAAAAGCAGCCAGAAGTAAACCAAAAGCAGTTGTAAATATGCCCAGCACACTGAATACTGCCAGAATCAGTGCGGGATATTTCATTCCAAAATCAAAGTGAAACAGCTTTGCTGTTATAAAGTATAGGAATGAAAACAGCAGCAGATGTAAAAAGAGCATACTGCCGCGGCCCAGCAGATAAACAGACAGTTTTGTTTTGCTCATGAATATACGATTTTTTATGCCAGTATTCTTTTCTGTGATAATAATTCCGGCAAGTATAGAAGCAGAACCAATCATTTTAAAGATCACCATACCCAAAGCGTTGGTAATGGGAACGCCTTTTTGGGGAACTGGATTTTGGGAAATAACCGTCTGGTTTGCATTTCCTGTTATATAATTTTCCACTGCTGTATTCAGCATGATTTCCATATAATCCGCCAAGCCGGCATTTTGTGATTTTACAAACCGGATTGGTTTTTCTAAGTCGTTGTCCATGGCGGAGGCATTTGGGGCAATTATAACAGCAAGATCTATTTTCCCGTTTCGGATGTCATTCTCTACTTCCTTTAGGTCAATCGCAAGTGGATTAATAAAGTCCATATCAGCAATGGTTTCTTCTATCATTGCCCCGAATCCACCGCTGTCCTGATTGATGACTGCAATATTCACTTTGGATTGGAATGACAGGATAAAGGAAAATAACAGCAGCATGATTACAGGTGATAATACGATGCTTGAAAAATAATCCCGATTCCTAGTAAACAGCAGCCTGGAATTTTTAAAAATATTACGCATAAACATAGACCCCCTTTCCTTTTTCTTTTTTTCTTCTTATGAAATAAATACCAGCCATGAGCCCTGTCATAAGCAGACTAACAACAACAGCGATGGCAAATTTTACGTCAAACTTTCCGCTGGAAAGGATAATAGCAGAATTCGTGACCCAGTATAGCGGACTGAGTTTACATAGTACTGAGACAGGTTTGATCGTATCCAGAAAAGATAAAGGAGTAAGCCCGCCGCCTAAAAAACCGATAAATATGGATATCATTAAAAGTAAATCATTCAGTGAAGTCTTTTTCTTCATGAGAAGTCCGGTTACAGCGCCCATTGTAGAACTGAACATTGCCAGCAGTAAATATAAGAAGACTAAGAATACAGACAGATTTCCCCAATCAACCTGCAACGCAAAGACCGAGATCATATAGACTAAGAAAATCTGTATGAGCGCAATGGTAACTCCCATGGCTATTTTGCTGATCAGCATTTTGCCGGTGCTGGCTTTCGAAATACAGATCCGTTCATAAGTCCTGGTTTCTTTTTCGGCATATACACTCTGCCCTACGATCAGGCATAAATAAATCATAATAAATCCCAATTCCGCAAAGGTAAAATAAGTATAAGAATCGATGGTTTTCTGCGGGACCACTT
The DNA here is from genome assembly GCA_900540475.1 of uncultured Robinsoniella sp. Classification (GTDB taxonomy): domain Bacteria; phylum Bacillota; class Clostridia; order Lachnospirales; family Lachnospiraceae; genus Robinsoniella. Next base: position 6,143 of record UQGG01000033.1, read on the forward strand.
TTGAATCAATATAAGATCCCGTAACGGCATTTTCGGAGGAAGCCATAAGCGTGTGAAATGCCGTTCTAAGCATTTTACCCTCTGTTGGTTCATTGTAAGGGGAGCGGTAATAATAAAAACCTTCTGAGGAAACTTTTATCAAAGCAGCCGCTTTATTTTTATCCACTTCCTGGCATCCCTGGACGAAGCTGTCTGTTTCTTTAAATGAAACGTTCATACTCGCTGTAATATATTTCTGAAATGCAGTAAACTTTTGTTTGTATTGTGAGGGGCTGTCTTTTTCTGTCAGGTACAATACCGTTAACTCGGGAGATGATGATTCTGTTTCAGCAGATCCAATAAGGTTTGACATAGCGTACCCCATTAGTAAAATCAGGACGACGGGAGCTGCAAGCATAAATAAAACGTTAAAAGGCTTTCTGAAAAACTGTTTGATTTCTTTACAATACATTCTGGTAATCATGAGTCCCGAAGCTCCTTTCCGGTTAATAATAAGAATATTTCTTCTAATGAAAGTTCTTCTTCTTTACTGAACTTGTTTCTGATTTCTTCAATTTCTCCGGTAATAATAACTTTACCATGGTCAATAAGCAGGATTTTATTGCATATTTCCGCTACTTCTTCCATGTAATGTGAGGTGTAAATGACCGTTGTGCCATTTTGAGACAGCTTTCGGATACTGTCTAATATAAAATTTCTGGACTGAGGGTCTATACCTACCGTTGGTTCATCCATAATGATGAGCTTTGGTTTATGAACGATTCCACAGGCAATATTCAGCCTTCGTTTCATTCCCCCGGAATACTTTTCGGATCTCTTCTTCTTATGCTCCTCAAGGCCCACTAATTTTAATGCATCCATTACATGCTGTTTCAGATCTTTTCCTTTCAGCCCATATAGAGAAGCAAAAAAAGATACATTTTCTTCGGCTGATAAATCGGGATATATAGCAAGATCCTGTGGAACCAGCCCAATACTGGCGTGCCATTTGTCAAAAGTGGCTCCGCCTTCAAATAAAATAGTTCCGTTATCGGGGATTAACAGTCCGGATAGCATATTAATTGTGGTACTTTTTCCGGCGCCATTTGGTCCCACAAAACCGTAAATATCCCCTTTTTCCACTTGAAAGCTGATGTGATCCACAGCAGTCAGATCATGAAAATTCTTTGTCAGATTCTTTGCATTTACAATGTTCATATAGTTCTCCTTATTTTCTGTGTGCACAATTTTTAAAAAAGTTAGTAATGGCTAACTATTTAGTAAAAATATAAGCTATCTGAGGAATCAAATAGTGGTGAAGATAAAGAAAGATAAAATTTTTGTGTGACACACTTGTGCATTTATTTATTGCTTAGTATAATACGTTTAACAAACCAATACAATACGATCCGGCAAAGTGATACATATATTTCATTTTGTGCCAGAAAGGAGAAGCCGTATGAATTTAAAAGAAGAAAACAAAACGAAAAAATGGATCATAGATGCGTTATTTGATTTATTGAGCCGTAAAGAATATCAGGATATTACCATTGCCCAGATTGTGAATAAGGCAGGGTTGGGCAGGAGAACTTTTTACCGTTATTTTAAAACAAAAAATGAGGTAGTGGAGTACACGACAAAACTCCTTATGAATGAATTTGCAAATACTATCATTCTAAATCACGCGGATACCCAGGAAAGCATCACAAAATCCTATTTTGAGTTCTGGGATAATCACATTGATATTCTGATGCTAATGAACAAGGCACATCTGCTTTATTTTATAGAAGACCATCTGCTTTCGCTGATATACGAGGTTGCCAAAAAGGTGGGGCATGTGCCTGAGCATTTGGAGGAAGAAGAACTGGCGGAGTACTACAAAAGATATAAGTTTGCATTTGCGGTGAAACTGGCGGGATTTTGGAAAGCGACGGTTCTTTGGTCAGAGGAAGAACCGAGAAGAACACCGGAAGAAATGAGCAGACTCCTTAATGATATACTCAAATAAGTGATCAACAGCGAAAATTGTTTCAAAATTTTGATTATATATTCACATTACATATATCGACAGATTCAAAAATTGTGATATAATGGGACTATAAAATTTAATATTCTCGTAAAGAGCGTGGGAGGAATCACAATGGGCCGGAAGGAAAAGAAAAGTCCGTTTAGCAGTTTGACCAGTTTGGGTATTTACCGTAGAGTGTTTTTGATATTTTTTATTATCTGTATCCTGATTACTATTTTCAGCTTTCAATATTACGGTCGGTTAGCTTCCACGATTCGAGAGGAGAGTGAAGCTTACCTGCAGGAAATTTCCCGCCGCATAGGTGCCAATGTTGATCGCATTGTCAATGATAATTACGATGTACTCCATACAATGGCTGCTTCCTTGGAATACTCCGGAATTAACAAATTAGAAGAAGCAAAGAAAATGCTCCAAAAGCAGAAGGAAGGTCTAGGTTTTGAGAGTATTTATCTTATTGATCAGAATGGTATCGCTTATGATCTGAGCGATTTGCAGACATTTCTGACACTTGACAAATTGGTACGCAAGGATTTGCTCAGCGGGAAGGACTCTATGTCCACCACTCAGCTAATCCAAAATAAAGAGTACATATTGTTTTCCGTACCCCTTGATGATATGAATATTGATGACAAAACGATGGTTGCGCTGGCTGCGAGCTATGCGCCGTCCTCCTTTGATCAGGTTCTGTCAATGTCTTCCTTTAACGATCAGGCTTACTCTCAGATCGTAACCATGAACGGGGCGGTAGTAGTGCGTTCCTCTTCTTCTTATGCCTTCAAGAGCGGATACAATATATTCTCTACCCTGGAAGGTCTGATTATTGGGGATACGAAACTGTCAGATGTAATGGAGGAAATGGCTGTTAATGCATCCGGGCAGATTCGGTTTAATTTAGACGGGAGGGAGACTTATATGGTCTATACCCCTGTTGCACCGGATAACTGGTATCTCATGTCCTTTGTACCGGTTGAAGTTGTTAACGAAAAATCAAATTTACTGTTGAAGTCTACGCTGGTAATCTGTGGAATGATTGCAGTTACCTTTGCAGGATTGGCGGCAGCTCTGGTTTATATTTTTAACAATCACAAGCGTAAGCTGGAGCAGATTGCTTATGTGGATGAAGTAACCGGGGGGCATACCATACAGCGCTTTTACGAGCTGGCAGAGGAGCTGCTTACCTCCAATCATAATTTGCGTTATGCGCTGGTGTATACCAATATTGTCAAGTTTAAAGTGCTTAATGATGAGCTGGGACGCATTAACTGTGATGCCATGCTGCGTTTTTTCAGCGAATATATGAATAAAAAGATATCCGAATCAGAATGTATCGGCAGGCAGTCTGCTGATCATTTCTGTATATTAATACAATTTTCGGATGAATATGAATTATTGGATAAATTTAGAATATGGCATGAGCAGGCAGAGCAGATTGTTATGGACATGAAAGTGGCATGGAGTCTGCCCGTTATGGAATTTGGTATTTATGTAATAGACAACAATACTCTGACATTTCCCCAGATGATTGACCGGGCGAAGCTGGCATTACGTGAATCACCCCGTACTATTGACAGTAAGCTGCGGTGTGCCTTTTATGATGATGAAGTGCGACGTCAGCTGCTCCGTGAAAAGCAGCTGGAAGACAGGATGGAAGCAGCGCTTAATAACGGGGAGTTTGTGGTATTTTTACAGCCCAAGTACCATTTGCCGGAGGAACGGATTGGTGGTGCCGAGGCACTTGTGCGGTGGAAGAGTACCAGTGAGGGCATGATTTTCCCGGATGAGTTTATTCCGCTGTTTGAAAAAAACGGCTTTATTATCCAACTGGATTTATATGTATTTGAAACAGTCTGCCGTACATTGCGCAGATGGATTGACCAGGGAATGACCCCAATCAGGATTTCCGTGAATTGTTCCAGGCTTCATTTTAAAGACAAGAATTTCCTGACCGAGTACGTCCGTATTGCGGAAGAGTTTCAATTGGATAAATCACTGATTGAAATTGAAGTGACCGAAAGTATGGTACTGGAAAACAGCGTCCGTCTCATCAGTATTATCCGAAATATCAAAAAGGCGGGCTTTGAATGCTCTATGGATGACTTTGGCAGCGGTTATTCATCACTGAATCTGATCCAGACAATACCGGTGGATGTTCTGAAGCTGGATAAAATATTCTTCCATGGTGAGGGAGTCGATTTGAGCAGGACAGAAGCTGTAGTCACTAATATTATAAGCATGGCAAAAGCTCTTTCCATGGAAACCGTTGCAGAGGGCGTGGAAGAACGGGAGCAGGTAGATATGCTGAAACGCGCAGGCTGCGACTATATACAGGGATATGTTTTTGCAAAACCAATGGATATCCCTGCGTTTGAATGTTTAGCAGCAGATAACGTGAAAGGTTAAGAGGGGGTGCGGATGGTAGTGCTTGAACGTATAGAAAAAATTCAGCAGCCGGTGTTAACTGCTATCTTTATCATTACACTTTCACTTTTACTTTTTTTGTCCGGATGCTCCGCCAGTGATTCAAATAAAAGTGAGGATGTTCTGACTCAAAAGGCAGCGTCAAAAGGAAAGACTCAGATTACCGTACTGGTGAAATATGCCTTTACTATAAATGAGTTTGAAAAAGCAGTTGAGAAACAGTTTCCTGATATTGATTTAGTACAGGTAGGGAATTATACGCGGAATATGGGGATCGAGGAATATGCAGCCCGTTTGGAACATGACGATATTCCGGATATCGTCATGACATGGCCTTTGGATGTGGGCAGGGAGTATTGGAGTGACCGGCTTCTTGACCTCTCCGGCATGGAGTTTTCCAGTCGTTATAATACCTCGATGCTAAATGACATTTCCACAGATGGAAAGCTTTATTATCTGCCCGGTCCGGCGCAGGTAAGAGGCATTGTATATAACAAAACGCTGTTCAAGGAAAAAGGCTGGGAGGTTCCAAAGGACTATGAAGGCTTTCTGGAATTGTGCAAAACCATAGAAGCCAGCGGTATCCGTTCCATACAATTGGGATTTCAAAATCAGGAGGTACTGGATACGGCTTTTGTTGGCTACAATTTTGGCAATTACTTTAGCCGTCCACAGGATCTGGAATGGATGGATGACTATAATCAGGGGATCGGAAGTTTCGGGGAGCAGTTTGGCGGGGCATTAGATGTATTTCAGCAAATGACAGATGCCGGTGTCTGGAAAGCCTCGGATTTAGAGATCGATTATTCGGAACGGGAGAAAATGCTGTTTACCCGTCAGTGCGCCATGGTGGAGGATTCATCTCTCATGGCCAAAATGGGATATAGCCAAACCGGCACATCGGATGAATTTGCCCTGATGCCGTTTTTTAATCCAGGGAGCAATAATGACTGGGCACGTCTCTATATGGTTTGTTATATTGGACTGAACAAGCATCTGGCGGAACCGGAAAACAAGGATAAATACGATTTGGTTATGGAGATTATGAACTACATATCAACAGTGGAAGGCCAGAAGATGCTGTCGGCAGACACAGGGGCGATGTATTCCAGTCTGATCGATGCCACGCCGCCGGATGTTCCGGAAATAGAAGCGCTGATTCCCGCATTGAATCAGGGGCGCTATGCGGTATTCCCCACCCTTGGGAATGCACAGGGCGCACTCCGGGAGGGGCTTGCCGGGATGTTAAAGGGAACTCTGACCAAGGAAGATGTGATCCGCATGGCAGATGAACAGAATCTCTTTCCTCCCGTTACGGAGTCTCCAAAGCTGCTGGGTGAAGCAAGTGAAAGTTTTTCTCTTACCGACACAGGAAATTTTGTTGCCGATGCCATGCGCACCTGGGGTGATTGTGAGCTTGCACTGTATCTGGATAATGGCAAGGATGGCAATTACAACGGCAAGGGTATTAGCGGGCGCATTTATGCCGGAGATATTACTACCAGTGATATTGACCGCATTATGCCCGATCTAAAGGCAAATGACAGCGGAGCGTTATGGAAAGCATCCATCAGCGGCGAGGATCTCCTGGCTGTGCTGGAATATTCCGTAAGTGTGGAGAATAACCAGACCGGATGGTTTTACTATTTTTCGGGTCTTAAAATGGAATTTGACCCCACAGCTGAGCCAGGAAACCGGGTAAAAAAAATAACTGCGTCGGACGGATCGGCAATTGATCCGGCACGTAATTATACGATAGTGGTAACGGAGGAATCTGTACCGGAAGAATATCTGCAGAACTGCTCAAAGACAGACAGCCTGTCTTACGATATTGTAACCCGGGCGGTTGAATCGGCTGGTACCATTTCTCCGGCTAAGGACGGACGATTTGTACTTTATAAATAAAAGTGGAAATAAGAAGAGATAATATTCTATAATAAAAGATAATAAAAGCAAACAGTCCTGTCAGGTGAGATGGCAGGGCTTTTGTGTTGTATTTACAGGATGAGTGTACATGCTGTATAATCGTAACAGATGAATCGTAAATTGAGGTGAGAGCAGTGTCAGAAGCAAAATTACAAAATAGAACCTATGTCTGTATAGATTTAAAATCATTCTATGCTTCGGTAGAATGCGTAGAACGGGGGCTTGATCCCATGACAACCAATCTTGTGGTGGCAGATCCACAGCGGACGGAGAAAACCATCTGTCTGGCTGTTTTACCGTCCATGAAGGCTCAGGGGGTTCCAGGCAGATGCCGTGTTTTTCAGATCCCTGCACATATAGATTATATAATGGCTCCGCCCAGGATGCAGTTATATATGGAATATTCGGCGGAAATCTATGCCGTCTATCTTAAATATATTGCAAAAGAAGATATCCACGTCTATTCTATTGATGAGGTATTTATGGATGTTACAGACTATCTGGCTATGTATCAGATGACGGCGAAGGATTTGAGTATGCAGATGATGAAGGACATTTTTGATACCACAGGTATTACTGCAACCTGCGGGATTGGCACGAACCTGTATCTGGCGAAAATTGCCCTTGATATAACGGCAAAACACGTGGATGATCACATCGGAATTCTGGACGAAGAGTCTTACTGCAAAACATTGAGCAGTCACAGGCCCCTTACGGATTTCTGGAGGATCGGAGCGGGTATAGCAAAACGTCTGGAACGGATGGGCATCTATACGATGAAACAGGTTGCAGAAGCAGATGAGGGAATGCTTTACAAGCTCTTTGGCATTGATGCGGAATTGCTGATTGATCATGCCAGGGGAAGAGAAACCACTACCATGGCAGACATTAAAGCGTATAAATCCAAGTCAAATTCCATATCCAGCGGTCAGGTACTGGGCTGCGATTATAACTATGAAAAAGGATTGCTCATCGTAAAGGAAATGGCGGATTTACTCTGCCTGGAGCTGGTGGATAAAGGGCTTGTTACCGATTCCATCACTCTTTATGTGGGGTATTCCAACCGGCTTGAGAAAAAATCTGCTCATGGGACAACATCTATGACAGTTACCACCAGTTCCGCAAAGCAGATCATGGATTATACCCAGGAGTTGTATAAGAAGATTGTGGACAGGCATACCCCTGTGCACAGAGTTTATCTGACTTTTAATAATGTTGTGGATGAGATGTATCAGCAGTATGATTTATTTACGGATCCTGCAGAGCTGGAAAGGGAACATAAGATGCAGAAAGCGATGCTGGATATAAAAGAAAAGTTTGGAAAAAACGCAATTCTAAAGGGAATGAATCTGCAGGAAGGGGCAACTACAATGGAGCGGAACCGCCAGATCGGAGGGCATAAAAGTGGTGTCTAAAATGAGCAGAGAAGAACGTGCAAAACAGTTCATGCCATTTGCTGCGTTAAAAGGATATACAGAAGTTCTGAGGAAAAAAGAAAAAATCGTGGTGCCGAAGATGGAACTTTTAGAAGAGTATCAGGAGGAACTGAGCCGAAAACTACGCCAGGTGCGCAAAAATGATATTGTAACAGTGGTTTATTTTTGTAAAAATGAATATCTCAAATTAACGGGCATGGTGTCTCGGGTGGATGATACGGCAAGAATCCTGAAGATTATAAATACAAAAATATCTTATGATGATTTGTATGACATAGTAGAGATACGAAGCGAGCGTTAAGTGCCTGGAGTTTTACGAGACTCCAGGCACTGCATCATCTAATCTTTTTCAAATCCATTTTTTTTGTAAAAGAAGAGAAAAACAAAAATAGAAATTACGACTTCTGCCAGCATGATGACAACACTTCCCACATTCAGAACCTTATCGGTTTTGGCTGCCATATTCATGGTCATTTCCATTAAAATCCCGGTGAACATAAATTTCGAGATGTCAGCCAGTACTTTGATAATTTCAGAGAATATGGGGATGAAAATAAATATCATCAGTACCGGTGTCATAATCGTTCCGGCACTAACCTGATTCTTAGCGAAAATACCCAGAATCATTCCAATAATACAACTAATCAGTGAGGCAATGACGGATACGATGGTAAACGGGATCAGGTTGCTGCCGGTAATGATAAAGCCGCTGATTGGCATCAAAACGTAGTTCAGGATGATTGTTGCAATAAAGACGGGTAAAATACTTCCTAAAAAGAATTCTAATCCATTTACAGAGGAAGTCATTAGAACTCTCAGCGTTTTTTTCTCTTTTTCTTCCGCCAGCAGCAGACAGGGGCAATATATACCCATCATGCCGATATTCATAACAAGTCCCATACTTAATATATAAGCATTGAGTTCTTCCGGAGAGGAAGAGGTACCCATTTGACTGTAGAGAAATTTCATGAGAATCGTGAATCCCAATGCAAAAACCGGCATAATAATACAGTTTTTGCCCAGAAATGCTTTTGTTTTTACCTGTGCAATTGCCAGGACCTTGTTTAAATGGATTGTTTTCATGATAATTCCCTCCCGGTAACTTCTAAGAATACGCTTTCTAATGTAGGTTCACATGAATGAAGTGTCTGGATTTTATTTTCAGTCATCCAATCTGTGATCTGTCCGATGCTTTTTGCATCCTGCTCCAGAAGATGTTCAGAACCATCCTCTAATTGAATGCTGTATTTTCTGACTTTGTTATACTTCAGACAGATCTCTTTGGGGGTACCGTACTCAACGATGATACCTTCATTGAGCAATGCCACATGATCACACATCTTTGTGGCTTCTTCCATGTTGTGAGTAGTCAGGAAGATAGCCATTCCTTCATTTTTCATTTGAAGCAGCATTTTATGGATTTCAAGTGCTGTGGAGGGGTCTAATCCGGATGTTGGTTCATCCAGGAACAGGACTTTTGGTTTATGCAGCACTGCTCTGGCGAGCACAAGACGCTGTGTCTGTCCCTTTGATAGCTTTCCGGCTATTTTTTTTCGATGTTCATAAAGTCCTACCTGCTTTAAGACCTCTTTGATCCTTTCCTTTTCCACCTTTAAGATTTTAGCGAAATACTCCAGGTTCTGATAGACGCTCAGATATTCATAGATTCCGCTGCTGTCGGTTACGATTCCAATTTGTTCATAGATGGTTTCGTCTATATTCTGGGAGTTAATCCCCAGAATATAAGCTTCACCCGATGTCTGCTTTAACTGCCCGGTCAGTATTTTGATCGTCGTTGTTTTGCCGGCGCCGCTTGGACCCAGAAAGCCCAGGATTTCACCCTTGTTCAGCTTGGCATCGATATCTTTTAGTACAAGCCCATCCCTGAACTTTTTTGAAATATGTTCTAACCTGATAAATTCTTTATTCACGTACCTTCCTCCTCGTATAAAAGTTTGCAGCCAGGTAAAACTGGCTCTTCGTACATGAATATATCATTTGCTGTCGGAATACTGGGTTTTATTTCCTGAATGGTACCAGTGAATTCCTAAACGGTTAAAAAGTAAAGATGGATGTGGGGAAGATCAGGCTTGCGGCAGTCAATTTCCAACACGTTCCAGCAGCCTGGATTTCTCTTTTCGGGAGATACTGCAGGTTTCCCCGCCGATGTTAACGGTGTTATGCTTTAAATCAATTTCTTCAATTTTATTGACAGCTACCAGATAAGACCGGTGGATCTTGATAAAGCGCTCACCCAGCTCCTTTTCGATACTGCCCAGATTCCCCAGAAACTCAATTCGCTGCTTCGTTCCATGGAGGATAATAAAGTGAGATTTAGGAGATGTTTCAAAAAAGAGTATATCATTCAGCGGTACATTTCGTATGCTGTCTCCGGTTTTAACGGTGTAGTATTCGGTAGGATCTGTTTTTTCCATTTTCAGTCTGTTTCCCAGAGAGCACAGACAGCGGGATATAGCATTTGCCAGTTCCTCCGGCCTGTCCTTGACAATATAATCAAAGGCTTCAATATGATACTGAAAGGTCTTATAAGCCAGATCCTTAAAACTGGTGATGTAGACAATCGTTCCATTGGGATCCACATCCCTGATCTTCTTTCCCAGAAGAAATCCGTCATATTCCGGATGATTTAACTCAACATCCAGAAAATAGATATTTCTCTTCAGATTCATCTTTTTTAATTCTTCCAGCAGGATTACCGGGCTGTCGCAGCTTATGACTATTTCCATATCATACTGCTGAATCAGAATTTGTTTGCTGATTAGTGCTGCAATTTCATTTCGGATCCTGTCATCATCATCACATAACAGTATTGGTATCATTTGTCTATACTCCTATTCTTAATTCCTGATAAAACCGCTCATTGCGGCAGTCCGTTGAACAACTGACATTGGCATATTGATTCGCAATCTGCTGATAGCTGTACAGACCCATACCCCTGTTATCCCCTTTGGTAGAATATCCTTTTTTCCACATCTTTAGTAAATCCGGCTGATCTGTAATGGAGTTGTTTATCAAAAAATCAACGTAATTCTGCTGGGCGGTTATAATAATTTCAATATCACCGGATGTATGTTTTACTTCTTCTATGGCATTATCCAACAGAATTCCAATACATCTTAAAAGATCCTGGATATTCATATTACATTTGACCACCGGATACATCACTTCAAAATGAAAGGGAATATTCAGTGTCTGCATCAGGGCAAGTTTCGTCATCAGGAGGCTTTTCAGTTCGATGATTTCCAGATTCATCATCTGGTTTGCAATTTGAATTTTGGAACCGATCCGCTGGTCGAAATCATTTAACATACCCTGCATGTAATTTTCCAGTGCCTCTGTCTTTCCTTCCTTTACATCCAAATACATTCCAGTCATAATATTTCGGAAATCATGCCGGTAAATACGTACATCCTTTTGGATCTCCTCCAGACTTTGGATGTAGGCATTTTGCTGGGCAATAATGTTTTTTTGAGATTTCTCGTTTTCTTCATGAATAATATTTCTGGTGGCAAACTGATAGAAGACAGCAAATAAAAACAACAGTCCTAAGCCGATGACAGCCAGCAGGGTATTGTAATCCTTTATAATTTTGGAAAGTATCACAAAATAATTGGAAGAGCCAGCCAGCAAAAATCCGGTAATAGCTCCATAAATCCGATGTTTCTTATTAGCCATGCATCGGTTTACAAAGGAATTCACGTTAAGCCTGGTAATCACTTTGCCGATAAATAGCGTAAATAAGATGAGAACAGAACAGGATATAAATTGGTTCGCAATATTGTTATATGCAAATTGCATTGGTACAAATAAAAATGAAATCAAATATGTTTGGTAAAAGATAAAATAGGCAAATGTACCCGAAATGATGATCTTAAAAATGTTGTGTTCCAAAATAATGTACATCGATACAAGATTCATGATTACTACTGACATATCCAGTAAATAATACAGAAGATTATTAGGAAGAAATGACTTTAAGTATCCTGTCATATAAAGGAACAGGACAGGGCATATCAGAATATCAATCAAGAAAGATGCAATGAAAATCGGTATCCAGGGTACCTTTTTGTTCAGTATTTTGCACCCTAAATAATGAATAACTAATTCTGTAAAATAACTTGCTGCCATGTAAATGGTTAAACCTGCTATCATGAGGATTTCCGCCTTATATTTTTTTCCATTATCGCACTTTCTGTGGGGAAAGACAATATTTTTTGAGGAAAATTGAAAGCAATATATGAAAGCAGTAAGACAATAAAAAATTAAGTTAAGAATGTAAAGATTGTGCATGCTCTAAAAAAGTTAGTGCATTTTTATAGTTACAGTTAAATGATATAATATCGATAAAAGAAAGGATATGGAGGTTTCCAATGAAAAAGAAAATTTTATCATTATTGCTGGCTGGTTTAATGATCAGTGTGTCTCTTGCAGGATGCGGTAACACAAAAAGTGAAGAGAAAAAGGGGGAGTCATCGGAATCATCGGAATTACCCGGGAATCAGAAATTGACAGTTATGCTGAGTAATTCGGACAGCGGTAACAGTGCAGTTGAAACAGTCCTGGAAATGGCTGCAGATAAGATGGGGATAGAGATAGAATTTGATGTCTATCCGGATGAACAGATGATGAGTGTGCTTAACACAAAATTGGCAACGGGAAATGCAAGCGACGTTATCATACATAATATTGGTGTGGCTACCCTGCCTGCAAAAAAACTCGCAGTTTTAGAAGGGGATTGGACGAAACATATATCAGAGCAGTCTTTGCCTATGACAGTAGATGGAGAGGGAAATGTACTGAAAGCACCATTTTCCAGTGCCTCAGCTTTTGGATTGCTGTATAACAAAGAAGTTCTGAAGAATGCAGGTGTGGAACTGCCTATTAAAAATTTTAAAGAGTTTAAAGAAGCATGTGTCAAGATTCAATCCAAGGGTGTAACACCGGTTTATTTATCGAACAAAGAAAATTGGACTGCACAGATATGGATGCTGTCAACCATACAGCCGGCTTTGTTTGGAGATCCTGAATTTGCGATTAAAATGGCTAAAAATGAAGTAACCCCAAAAGAAAATGATAAACTGGTAAAGCTTATGGAGAACTTTGTTGAGTTAAGAGATTCCGGATATGTAAATGAAGATTATATGTCTGCTACGAATGTTATGGCGGAGCAGTCATTGATGGATGGAAAAACTGCTTTTTATGCAGGTTTTTCAAAGTTGAATAATTATTCAAGAGAAGAATATGAAGCGAAGCTAGGAATGATGAACACTCCGCTTTGGGATGATGAAAGTGATTCTGTAGTTGACGTAGGCCAGGCAGGTAACTTCCTGTCAGTTCCGGCTGATAACGAAAATGCCGAACTGGCGAAGGAGTTTGTGAATACGTTACTTAGTCAGGAAGTACTGCAAAAATACTATGAATTGCTCCCCGGAATTTCGCCATATACCGATTTAGGGTTTGATTTGGATCAGGGATCACTGGGAGATGAACTGCTGACTTATGCAACAGATGATAATTTATATTCAGATTATCAAAGTATCCTGGTTGATGGAAAAGCTGTACTAAATGGTTTTTATGGAAATTTTTCTGATCGTATACAGGGGTTAATTGCCGGAAAATCAGTAGAGGATACGTTGAATGACTGGTATAATGCGTACGCGGAAGAAGCGAAAGCCAGAAAAGCAGAAGGATTCTAATAAAAACAAGTAGCTGCAGCGGTTAATTTAAGATTAGCTGCTGCAGCGGCTTTTAGGAGGTTATATGAAGAAAAAAAGGATTGGACAATATTATTCAGGATGGTTTATGCTGCCTGCTGTGATTCTGTTCGTGGTGTTTTTCGTGATTCCGAATCTGGCGTCGTTTGCGTTGGGTTTCACAGACTGGTCTTTATATGATTTTGACAATATAAAATTTAACGGATTGGATAATTTTAAACGTTTGTTTAGCGAAGGTACGTTTGTTATTGCAATAAAAAATACCTTTTACTTTGCAATTATTACTGTATTTGTTAAGAATATATTTGGGTTTGCCATGGCATTGGTAGTGAAAAAAAGCAGTAAATTTAATACTTTACTCAGGGCGGTTGTATTTCTGCCTATGACGATCAGCACAATGGTAGTTGCAATTGTATTTGTTTCCATCTATAATCCAACTAACGGTATTATTAATGAGATGCTTCGGACAATTGGGCTGAGCGGATTAGCGCAGGACTGGCTTTTTGATGCAAAATATGCTATGAATTCCATCTGCATTATGGATATTTGGCAGGGGACAGGATTTACAATGTGCGTTATGCTGGCTGGACTGCAGGCAATTCCAGAGGAGTATTATGAGGCGGCAAGGATTGATGGTGCAAATAAATGGCAGCAGCTTAAGTTTGTAACAGTACCTTTGGTGGTAAGCTCTCTTACAATCAGTCTGGTGTTTAATATTATTTCAGGATTTAAAGTATTTGCCCAGGTCTATTCAACCACCAATGGAGGTCCGGCGGACAGCACACATGTTTTGGGCACATTCTTATTTAAGAGTTTTGGTAATGGATTTCTGGGATATTCTTCGGCAGTTGGTCTTTTTACCACGATATTGATTGTAGTATTAAGTATGTCACTTCTTGCATTTTTAAGAAAAAAGGAGGTGGAATACTAAATGAGAACGAAAAAGAGTGCTGTAAAATATATCATAGAAGTGCTGTTTTGCCTGATTTATATCATGCCGATATGGATGGTAGTTGTGAATTCTTTTAAAGCCAGAGAAGAAGCAAATTTAATGGGATTGGGATTACCGGACAGGTTTACACTGGATAATTATGCTCAGATATTTGCAGAGGGGGGAGTTGTCCGTTCCTTTTTTAATGGACTTATACAGGCTGGCGGATCTACTTTAATTGTGCTTTTGATTGGTTCGCTTGCGGCTTTTGTAATTGCCCGGTCCGGCAATAAATTTATAAGTAATTCTTATTATATTTTTCTGGCAGGGCTGATCGTACCGATCGCTTACATACCTACCTATCTGGTACTGGATACACTCAATTTACTGAACACACATACCGGGTATATCTTCATACATGCCACTTATGGAATGCCATTGGCAATATTTCTTTATGTTGCTGCAATTAAGGGCATTCCCAGAGAACTGGATGAGGCTGCCATGCTGGACGGCTGCGGGGCGTTGAACTTATACAGATCAATCATATTTCCGCTTTTAAAAACAACGACAGCCACCTTGCTGATTTTTAATTTTATGGGGGTATGGAATGATGCACAGTTACCATTATTTTTACTGAGCGGAGATAAATGGGCATTGCCATTAACGATTAACAGTTTTTACGGAGCACATGGGCAGGAATGGAATCTGATATTTGCAGATATAGTCATTACAGTTCTACCCATAGCTATCGTATATATATTTGCACAGAAACATATCATGGCGGGAATGACGGCTGGAGCCATTAAGGGATAAGACTATGAAAAGAAAATTATCATATTCAAGAAAAATTTTTATTGTATTTACAGGTTTAAGTATAATATTTGTACTGATCCTTTCCGGGGTATTCTATGCACGCTCATATATAGATAATAAAGAACGTGCACAGGCGCAGTTTAAGGATATTGTGGAGCGGACTGCACTGAGTTTGGAAAGAGAAATAGACAGCTTGGATATGATAAGTTGCCAGGTATTTGGAAACAAAACAATACAGAGACAACTATTTTACGCCTCCCAGGATGGAGAGAGCGGCATAAATTATTTTGAACAGAACCCGGAAGCGAAGATGGAAGTTCAGGAAGTTCTATGGAGTTTTAATTCCCCACGTAAGGCAATTGCTAATTTATCTATTATTTATCCGAATACCTTTATCGGTTTGCTGGAAATACCTGATATGAAGGATATTAACAGAGAGTGGAATAAAGGAACATTTGAAGATTGGGAGGGAGATTATAAGATCCTGCCGACCCATGAAGATCCGTTTGTGCTTTATGGAGAAAAAGATAAAATCACTGTTTCTCTTTTAAGAAAGCAGACATTAAGCTTTTATGGACAGCAGGAATTTGGTGTAATTGAAGTTCAGCAAAGCTATGAAAAGATCGAAGACATATGCAGACAGAATTATAACCAGGACGAGATGATGCTCTATGTGATAGATGATAATGGAGACGTAGTGTTTCCATACAGAGAGACAGCCGGGGCAGAGGTGAATATAACTCAATTTATAAAAGAAAAACCGGCAGATACTTTGATTTCAGGAGAACAAAGAAATGTAGGAGTCGGGATTTACCATAAATTAAGCAATGCTCCCTGGAATGTAGTTATGGTACAAAACAATGCCCGGTTTTTAGATCCTATTCTGGGTTCATTAAGATGGATTTTGATATTGGGAATCAGCATGGTTTTATTGGTTATTTTTGCAGTTTATATGGTTACACAGCAGATGATGAATCCGATTGTTAAATTGAGGCTTTCTCTGGAAAGTGAGGAAGTGCGCAGGACACTTAACTTCTCAGATCTAAAAACAGAAATAGATGAAATTAATTTATTGCAGGAAGCATTTACAAAAATGATCAGGCATATTAAAGAATCTACAGAGCTGATGTCAGTTATGAGGGAAAATGAACTGGAATTAAAGATTTCAGCATTACAGGCGCAGATGAATCCTCATTTTTTATACAATTCACTGGCGGCTATTGGCGCTGCGGGAATGGAGGATGGAAGTTTTAAGACTCAGATGATGTGTGTGGAATTAAGCGAATTACTGAGATATTCAGGCAGCGATACCGAGCGTAAAGTGGACATACAATCTGAGCTTAATAATCTGAAAAGTTACTTAAGCTGTATGAAGTGGAGATATGAAGATAACCTGCACTACCGTATACAGGTGGATGGAAAAACGGATGTTGATTTCATCCCGAAGCTGACATTTCAGCCGTTAGTGGAAAATGCATTTGTGCATGGATTTTCAAAGATACTGCCACCGTATGAGATTATTGTCACATGTAATATTTCAGAGAGTGGCTGGATATTTGAGATGAAAGATAATGGGACCGGAATAGATGAAGAAAAGCGAAACAAGATTCATGGAGCTATTTCCGACATTGACCATATTTTTGCAATGAGCAAAGAATACATCAATCTGCGGGTTGAAAACATGGCTGTATTAAATATTTATATCAGATTAAAAAAAGAGTACGGAGAAAAAATTCAGTTTATTTTATTAGATAATGAGGATTCGCCGGGAACTATTGTGAGGATAGAGGTGAAGAGATGATAAAGGTAATAATTGCTGATGATGAACCATTGCTGCTCAGAAGCCTGAAAATGAATATCGAAAGTCTGGATCATGAGTATGAAGTCATTGGTCAGGCTACAAATGGTCAGATGGCTCTCGAAATGGCAGAGCAAATGCAGCCGGATATTATTTTTACGGATATTAAAATGCCAATATTTGATGGTTTACAGTTTGCTGCTGCTATACGGGACAAAAAGATCTCATCAAAAATAGTGCTCATTAGTGGATATCAGGAATTTGAATATGCCAAAAAAGCAATTACGCTGGGGGTAGAAGATTATCTTGTGAAACCTGTTAATCCGGTAGTTTTGTCGGAATTATTGCAGAATATGAAAAAACAGCTGAAGAAAACCCTTCATGAAGGACAGCTTGCGTATCTGCAGGAATTGATACATGGGGGAAGGATCGGACGGGAAGACAATGTCTTTGGTGAAAATAAGAGATTTTATATCGCGTATATATGTCTTGGTACTTATATAAGCTATCGGAACAATCAGTTTCAAGTCAGTTCCTGTTTTGGCTATTATAAAAACATTTTAGAAGCTTTAGATCAGGAGCTGGGAGATAAAAAATACTGGATCCTGGACGGTAAGTTTGAAAATGAAAAACTTATTGTGGGGCAATGTGTTTCCGGACAGGATCAAGAGTTTGCAGAAGCAATATATAGGTTAATTACGGAAAGATGCAGTTTAAGTGTAACACTGGTTTACGGTACTGATATATATAATGCGGAACAACTCAGAGAAAAGCTGCTGGAGACAGGGCTGATATTAAAGAAAAAGATTATATTTTCACAAAGCCAATGTATTTTTACTGCATTATCAAACGAAAACAGTTCACAGGAGCAAACGGGGCAGATATCCCCTGAAAGCATGGATTATTGGAAGCAGATTGTAAAGAAGCGTGAAAGTGCTGAAATAGAAATATTCTTGAAAAATCAGTTGAGCGAATGTAGAAAAAAAGGGTTCAGCCAGGTTAAACTGACAGAAATTCTCCGAAAATATTATTTCTTACTGGAACAGCAGGTACAAGGGCATTTTGAAAGTAATATGCTGGATTTAACCGTTACAATCTCCCAGAATTACAATGAGTTGGAAGATAACGTTTTACAGCTTTTTAGATCGGGGTTGAATCTGTATGAGGGGCAGAACGTAAGAGACAGTGAATCGGTGCATACAATGGAGACTATTAAAAGTTATATTGACTATAATTATACAGAAAAGCTGTCAATTATGGAAATTGCAGAAAAGTTTGGATTTAACTATACTTATTTATGCACCGGGTTTAAAAGGTATTTTGGGGAAACACCCAATGATTATATTATTAAGAAGCGGATAGATAAGGCTAAAATACTTTTTGATACAGAACCAGTTCTGAATATCAAAGAAGTAGCGATGATGATAGGATATGACAATCCTTATTATTTCAGCAGGATATTTAAAAGTGTCACAGAAATGACACCTTCTCAATATAAAAAAAAGAGTAATAAGTTTGAAACAAAATCGTTTCAAACTACTTATTAATGCATACCGCAGACTTGTCAGCGGTATACAGGGGTATAAGTTTGAAAGTTCCTTTCAAACTACTTATTAATGTAGTATCGCAGGCGGGACCTGCGGTATGAAGGAGGTATAAATATGCATTATAATTCATTTAGGCCAGGTAAAGAATGGCTGGATACAGATGGAAAATTGATTCAGGCACATGGCGGATCCGTTATATATGCCAATGGAACATTTTACTGGTATGGAGAAAATAAAGAAAAAACAAAACCAGATAATGATATCTGGCATTGGGGTGTGCGATGTTACAGCTCACAGGATTTATACAACTGGAAAGATGAAGGTATTATAATTCCACCTAATACAGAGGACCCGGAATCCTCCTTATATCCGTCTGTATGTATGGACAGACCACATATTCTCTATAATAAAAAAACAGGGAAATATGTCTGCTGGCTGAAAATAATGGAGAAAGATGGAACTCAGGACATGACCGTTTTGATTTCAGATAAAATTCTGGGCCCATATACTATGGTAAAAGAACATTTCCGGCCATTTGAGATGAGTGCCGGGGATTTTGATTTGGATACAGATGAAGATGGAAAAGGATATTATTATTTTGAAAAGGTACATACGGAACTAATCTGTGCAGAATTGAGTGAGGATTACACAGGAACCGGTGAGCGTTTTACCAAACATTTTGAGTATGGCCAACCGCCATATGTACGTGAAGCTCCGGCTCATTTTGTAAGAAACGGGAAACATTATCTGATTACTTCAGGAACTACCGGATATCATCCGAATCCGTCTGAGGCTGCAGTTGCAGATGACTGGCATGGCCCGTGGAAAGTACTGGGGGATCCTCATCAGGAAGATAAAACACTCACATCGTTTAATTCGCAGATATCCTGTGTCTTTAAACATCCTGAAAAACAGGATCTCTATATAGCAATGGCCGACCGGTGGCTGCCAAATCTGCCCGAAGAGGCGGGTGATAAGTTTTACACGGGAGACGCTTACAGAGACACAGCGAAAATATTCAAAAGAATGTTTTTACCGGATAACGGTGAAAAACAGGAGGACGTAAATTACGGAAAGGATAATACCTCTATCTCAAGGTATGTCTGGCTTCCGATTTACTTTCATGGTGAAGTTCCGTATATTGAATGGAAAGATGAATGGCGGATTGAAGATTAGGAATTTGAGGGTACGGAGCTGAGCGAAAGTTCAGTGGCATATATTTTTCAGGTGATTTCTTGACTTAATTTAAAACGAATGCTATATTGAATTTTAATATAGCATTTGATTTTATATTCGGAGGAGAATGGCATGAAAGAATTTAAGGGCAGGTTATTGCCAATTACGGCAAAGGTTACCATTTTAATTGTTATGCTGGTTTTCCCTCTGAATATATTAAGTATCTGGCAAACCTTTAATGTCTCAAAGGAAATGGTGAGCCGGGTGAAATTAATGGCAGAGAATGTAAGTAATAAGTATGTAAAGGACCTGGAGACATATATGAGCAATGGGGACTATCTGCTATATACGGCATTTAATGATAACGAGAACTGCAAAGAATTGATGAAAGCTGACAATGGGAGTGATTATACCGTTGCTAAAATCAGCTTTTTCAGAGAAATGAAAAAACAAGTTTCATTAATGAATGCAATTGATGGATTCTATTTTTATATGGCTGAACAGGATGAGAACTTATACTATTCCAAAAATCATATGAATGATCCTGGCAGTTTAGATAACCGATTGAAAAAATTGGCTGATACAGGAAAATCAGAGGGGTGGATAGTTATACCGCAGGAACAGAATGAACTGTTAGTCAGATGCGGCAGCGTGAGAAACCTGTATTATGCAATATTTTTAGATTTAGAAGCGGTTAGAAAGAATATTGTGAACGATTTGGAATACCAGGATGTAACCGTTTCCTTTTCTGAGAAGCCATTAGAACAGGCAAATAAAAATCAGGAAGTTATAAGTGTAAAATCGGATAAAATCAATCTTTATCTGAATATATCGCTGAACCGGTTAGAAATTTTGGGTGGTATTCCCACAATGCAGAGGACGATTTCGTTCATTGCTTTTTGTTACTTGCTATTGATACCGCTATTATATTTATTATTGAACCATTTATTAATAAAGCCTTTGAAAGTTATCAGGAATGCTCATCACGAGATAGAAATTTCAAATCAGGAATATAGAATCGAAGAGAGGGCGAATTCTTCGGAATTTCAATATGTTTATGTGGCATTTAACAAAATGGCTGATAATATAAAATTTCTGAAAATTGACAATTATGAAAAAGAAATAGCCAGGCAGAAGATGGAACTGCAGAATCTGCAGCTTCAGATAAGGCCACATTTTTTGCTGAATACTTTTAATATAATTAATGTATTGGCAATACGTGGAAAACTGGAACCGATACAGGAAACCATATTTTATCTTTCAAATTATTTTCGTTATATATTTAGAAGTGATAAGCAGCTGGAATTATTTGCAAAAGAATATGATTTAATAAAAGATTATGTAAAAGTTTCAAAAGTCAGATATCCGGATAATATTGAGGATTCTTATGATATTGATCCAAAGGTAAAATGTGTGCGGATTCCCCCCCTTCTGGTTCATAACTTTGTAGAGAACGCTATAAAGCATGCAATTATCCAGGGTAAAATCATGCATCTGCATATAAAGGCAGTTTTTAAAAATAACACGGTGACATTCGAAATTACGGATGATGGAATGGGGATGAAGCAGGATGTTATTAAAAAAATTAATGCTTATGGTACGGATCAGATAAATGCTGCTGAGAGCAATGAACATTTAGGATTTCGAAATGCAATCAGGCGTCTTCATTATTTTTATGGAGAAAATTATTCTTTGCATATTGAATCAGAATTAGAAAGAGGAACTTGTGTTACGATAATGATTCCATTTTATTTAGGAGAAGAATATGAATCTACTGATTGTTAATGATGAGGTTTTAATGGCACAGTCTATGCAGACAGATATTATCTGGAAAGATTATGGAATAGAAGAGGCTTTCGTTGCTTACAATGTGGAACAGGGAAAGACGGCAATTCTGAAGAAATCGATAAATATAATATTATGTGATATTGAGATGCCGGGTGAAAATGGTATTGCACTGCTTCGTTGGATTCGCGAAAATAATATGGATATAGAATGTATACTTCTGACCTGTCATGCGAAGTTTGAATATGCACAGGAAGCGATAGAGTTAAAATGCCAGGAGTATATCCTGATGCCAGCTAAATATGATGATATTGGCAATGCTGTTTTAAAAGTGGTCAAACGTCTGCTGCAAAATGAAGAACAGAAGTGCCTGAAAAAATATGGGGAGTATTATATCAATGAGAAGCTGTCAAGTGCAGATGAAGAAAGGGAGGAAAAAAGAAATCCCAGAGAAGTTGTAGAAGAGATTGTGAAATATGTTGACCGTAATCTGGGAGATGAGTCATTGACTGTAAATAAACTGGCAGAACAGTTTTATCTGAGTCCCATTTATTTAAATCGTATATTTAAGAAGGAGAAAGGGATTTCCATCAGTCAATATATTATTAAGGAACGCATGATTTTAGCAGGATTATTTCTTGAAAAAGGAACATGGAGCACGAGTATGGTAGCCGAGAAAGTCGGATATGGGAGCTATTCTAATTTTCACGCTACTTTTAAAAAATATTATGGATATACACCTGCACAACATAGAAAATAAATATTTCATAAACGATATTCTTGAGAAAGCCTCAAAAATATCGTTTTTTTTAGTAAAATCAGAAAATTAGTTCAAATTCAGCAGATACAAAGTTTGAAATTTAGATAGTAAATCAGAGTTCGGTTTCTTATAATAATTGATATGAGCGGCTCGTAAAAAGGTATCTTAGGAGGATAAAAAGAATATGAAAAAAATGAAATTAATAGCCTTCACAGTGGCTATGGCAGTTGGATTAATGGCGTGTGGAAAAACGAATAGTTCAGAAACAGCAACAGCAGCAAAAGCTGATGCCAGCCAGACGGCAGATGCCGGGTCAGATGAGGTCGCTGAGGTTATTATGCAGTGGCCATCTATGGGTGGTTCTGTGCCAGAGGGGTTTGATGATGTGGAAAATGCGGTAAACGAAATTACAATGAAAGAAATTGGAGTAAAAGTAGTACTGGAACCTGTGGATTGGACAAATTTAGCAAATGAAACAAGTCTGGCTGTTTCTTCCGGAGAGCAGGTCGACCTCTGTCTCAGCCTGTTTACGGGAGTTGGAGATTTGGTAAGTAGTGGAGCTATTCAGCCTTTGGGAAATTTATATGAAACGTATGGTAAAGATATTGCTAAGAGTTTAGATACTGCTATTGCAGGTGGGTATTATAACAATGAATTATATGCCATTCCGAAAATCGCACAGACCGGAGACGTTCGTGGTTTTATGTGCAGTACAAAAATCTTAGAAAAATATAATATTAATATCAGTGAAGATAAAGTTTATTCCTTACAAGAATTGGAAGAAATATTTGCGACCGTCAAAGCGGGAGAAGGCAGTAGTTTTTATCCAATCGGAGGAACATATGATGACATCAGTTTAGGGATGCTGCAGGGAGCTTATGGAGAAATAGACGCACTTGGATCAACACCGGCTTCCGGAGTCCTGATGTTATGCGATAGCTTTGAGGATATGAAAGTTCAGAATTTGTTTGCAGCAGACAGGTATGGAGAATATGCCGCCAAAATGTATGATTGGGCACAAAAGGGCTATTTTTCAGCAGATGCCGGAACAAATACAATTATGGGTCAGGACCAGCTGGCCGGGGGTAATTATTTCGGCTGGTTCACCACTGTTGTGCCTGGAGCAGCACAGAATTATGAGTCTCAGACGGGTATTGCCATGACAGCAATCAAGCTGATAGATCCATATTCAACACAAAGAAGCTTAAATTCTGTTTTATGGAGTATTCCAATTACAAGTGCAAATCCCGAGAAAGCCATGCAGCTTTTAAACTTAATATATAAGGATGATCGTATTGGCACTTTGCTGCTTCATGGTAAAGAAGGAGTTTCATATGTTGTGAAAGAGGAAAATGAAAACAGCAGAGTAATTGATTATCCGGAAGGATTGGATAGCAATACGGTTCCATATACACAGCCCTTTGGTGTATATGGAGTAGAAACGGACCTGCCTGTACGATATCCACTGGCTATTGACTATGCAGAAACAACAAGGTCGTTTAATGAAAGTATTACCCATGTATCGCCGGCTCTTGGATATACCTTTGTATCCGACAGTGTTGCCAGCGAGTTTGCAGCGGTAACATCGGTTATAGATCAATATCATATTACGATTGATACAGGAGCAGCGGATCCCTCAGAAGTACTTCCTAAATTCAGAGAGGCATTGGAGGCAGCCGGAATACAGAAGATAATAGAAGAAAATCAAAGACAGCTGGATGAATGGAAAGCACAGCAATAGCATTATTAATTTATAATAAGGGCTGTCAATTAGGAAATGTGATTGGCAGCCAGTAATTTATAGGGAAGAGGAGAGCATGCATGACAAGTTTAGCTAAAGTAAAAAAACGAAAAGTCAATTGGAAGAAATGTCTGCCATTTTATATAATGGCGATCCCGGGTTTTCTATATTTGCTGATTAATAATTATATTCCAATGTTTGGCGTAGTAATTGCATTTAAAAAACTGAATTTCAAGGAAGGGATTTTCAAAAGTCCCTGGGTGGGTTTAGATAATTTCAAGTTTTTATTTTCATCTTCTGATGCATGGAGTATATCCAGAAATACAATTTTGTACAATATTGTTTTCTTCGTTTTAGGAACATTTTTTGCAGTTGCATTTGCTATTATGATTAATGAAATCAGAAATAAGAAATTGTCTAAAACATATCAGAGCCTGGTACTGCTCCCCTATTTGATGAGCTGGGTTGTAGTCAGTTATCTGGGATATGCCTTTCTGTCAGCAGATACAGGCATGATTAACAAAAGTATCCTGGAGCCTTTAGGATTAGAGCCGATAAACTGGTATAATCATAAACAGTACTGGCCGTTTATACTTACTTTCAGTAATATCTGGAAAACGGTCGGCTACAGTATGATTATCTATTTGTCAAGTATCGTGGGCATTGGTTTGGATTATTATGAAGCAGCTACGATAGATGGTGCATCTAAGCTACAGCAGATTAAATATATCACACTTCCTCTTTTAAAACCGACGCTTATCACTTTGTTTATTATTAGTGTTGGTCAGATTTTCCGTTCTGACTTCGGTCTTTTCTATCAGATGCCGAGAAATAGTGGTGTATTGTATGATGCTACCAGAACTATAGATGTATATGTTTACAATGCGCTTATGAATAATAATGATTATGGTATGTCCAGTGCGGCGAGTGTTTTCCAATCTGTAGTTGGATTTATAACTATCGTTTTTGCAAACAAAGCAGTTAGAAAAATAAACTCAGAAAATGCAATCTTTTAAGGAGGACGATCATGATTAAATCGAGAGAAAGCAGGATTGTACAGGGGATTTCCAATACCGTTATGTTGTTGGCTTCTTTGCTGGCACTTATTCCTTTTATTTTATTAGTGCTTGCCTCTATAACGGACAATACATGGGCAACAGCCAACGGATTTAGTTTTTTTCCTGAGGAATTCAGTCTGGATGCATACAAATATATCTCCGTACAGGCATCTACCATAGGAAAAGCTTATATAATGACCATCATTGTAACCGCAATCGGAACAGTTTTAAGTATTGTTCTGACTACTACATTTGCCTATGCAATTTCTAAAACAGCAGTTCCGGGAATGAAAATATTGAACTTTATGATGATATTTACCATGTTGTTTAGCGGGGGAATTGTAGCCTCCTATTACAGCTATGTCAATATCTTTCATATTAAGAACACGATTTGGGGGCTTATTGTACCAAACCTTTTAATGAATGCATTTAATGTAATACTAGTGAAAAATTATTATAAAAACAGTATTCCAGAGTCAATTTTGGAAGCAGCAAGAATTGATGGGAGCAGTGAATTTTACATATTTGTGAAGTTTGTCATACCGTTAAGTAAACCGATTATTGCAACGATTGGGCTTATGACGGCAATTGCATTTTGGAATGACTGGCAGAACGGCCTGTACTATTTAAGCGGACGAGGCGGTGGAGACTTGTATACCATACAGATCATCATGAATAATATTAATAATAATATTGCAATGCTGCAGTCTAATTCTTCGCAGCTTGGCAGTACGGCAATCAGCCTTCCTGCTACCACAGTACGTATGGCAATCGCGGTGCTCGGTGTACTTCCGATTATGCTATTATACCCGTTTTTTCAGAAGTATTTTGTAAAAGGAATTACATTAGGCGGAGTAAAGGAATAAGAAGGAGTAGATTATGGATAAGTTCAGTAATGAAAGAGTGCAGGGATTTCTGCGTGCAAATGGAAGAAAAGTAGTTAATGAATCAGGAGAAGAGATTATCTTAAGAGGATGGGCAGCAGCCAACTGGACTAATCCGGAGGGCTTCATGATAGGAGCCGGGATAGACCATGTCCCGCTGGGGGATAAATTGATCTTGCCAGGACGTTTTGAACGGGCGAGAAGCATGGATGCAACAATAAGGGAACTGTGCGGGAGTAAATATGCAGAAGAATTTTGGC
The DNA here is from genome assembly GCA_900540475.1 of uncultured Robinsoniella sp. Classification (GTDB taxonomy): domain Bacteria; phylum Bacillota; class Clostridia; order Lachnospirales; family Lachnospiraceae; genus Robinsoniella. The sequence continues at coordinate 32,419 of UQGG01000033.1, forward strand.
CCAGATGGTATCGGAATCATCTGGCTGAATCTGATATACGGGCTATGCAGGAGCTGGGATACAATTCAGTGAGATTACCTGTTACTGCCTGGGCCTTTTTACGGGAAGGTCCTGGCTATGAATGGAAGGAAGACAGTTTTAAAATGCTCAATGATGTCCTGGATTGGTGCGAGAAATACCGCATCTACGCAATTCTTGACTTACATGGTGCACCCGGCGGACAGTCAGCCATTGGGTGTGATGATGGAATTGACAATGTACCGCATATGTTTTTAGAACCGGAGAGCAGAGAGCGCACGATGGTTATTTGGGAAGAATTTGCGAGGCGTTATGGGAATCGCTGGATAGTTGGTGGATACGATTTGTTAAACGAACCGCTGTCTTCTGCGCAATGGCTTCATTTAATTCCTGAATTGCAGGATTTTTATAAAGAAGTGATCAAAAGAATTCGAAGAATAGATAAAAAGCATATGCTCATACTGGAAGGCGCAATATTTTCCACTGATATGCGCGTTTTTGAAGAACGCTATGATGAAGAATATAATAATTGGTGTATTTCAGTCCATATGTATGGTTTCACACCGCATGTAAGAGATCTGTATAAATTTTTAGACGTATCGGAAAGATTAAACATTCCTGTCTGGATTGGTGAAGGAAATGCAGATGATAAAAGTAAAGCAGTATTTTTTGAAATCGCTGCGGACTACGGCATCGGTTACAATCTCTTTGGATGGAAAGCAAGTGAGATGACTGGCGGACAGATGGGAGGCAATTTATACAAATTACCTAAGAGGTGGAATGAAGTGGCTGCATTTATTCGAAAAGGAGAAGCACGTCCTGGCTATTTACAATCTGCCGGGATATTTGATGAAATGCTGGAGGCAGTTAAGTTTGAAAACTGCATTCCGGATCAAGCAGCTTTTCGTTACAGTCAGCGGTCTCAGGGGATTTCACTTCCGGCTGTGGGTTATGATAATACAGGAGGCAGAGGAATATCCTTTTATAGTAAATCTTTTTATGGAAACCCATTGGGGTATCGCTCAGAAGACGGGATGAAATTAGTCATGAAACCAGGAGCCTATGTTACCTGCAGTATTCCACATATGGGATTTGAAGGTGTACAAAACAATCCACTGGAAGAATTGTGGCTGGAAATGAAAGCAGAAGAATTTGCCTGCTATACGATAAGAAATATTACCTGTGACTGTTATGCAGCCTGCAGGATGATACCACTGGAAGACAGCATTGTTCGATTTATCTGCGAAGAGAACGTAACAGAGAAACAGGTTGAAAAAAGTGAAAAAGAAATTTTGACAGATATTATGTGTCTTTCGCCTGGCAGGATGAAAACAATAAAAGTACAGGTGATATCCGGGCGAGTCATATTTTTAGAACTCAATTTTCCAATTTAGAAAGAAGAAATATTAAAATCAGAAGGGTGAGGTAAATGCAATGAAGAATAATAGCGCGCTTCAAAGTATACTGCAAACTTATGTCGATCAGGGAGAGATAGCCGGTATCGCTTTACGTGTTCGTTTTCGCGATGAAATTGTTTTTGATGATTCCTATGGATATGCAGACATAGAAATGAAAAGAAAGGTAAGTAAGGACACGATATTCCGGTTAGCTTCCATGACAAAACCAATAATAGCGATTGGAATTATGATTCTTGTGGAAGAAGGAAAACTGAGGCTGGATGATCCATTATCCAGTTACCTTTCATCTTACTCGAATATGCATGTGGAGGGGAGTAATCATGATTGCGGTAAACCTATAACAATACGCACAATGCTGAATCACAGTTCCGGGATGGGCGAACGACCGGGAAGCAGTGAAAAAATCATGGAGATCTTTGAACAGCCGGATACACTGGAAAAAAGAGTGGAAAAATTATCTGGAATAGAATTGGATTTCGAACCTGGTACGGATACGGGATACAGTGCTTTGTGGGCATACGAAGTATTAGGGCGCATTATAGAAATAGTATCAGAACTGGAACTGGAAACATTTCTGCGAAAAAAGATATTTGAACCTCTGGGAATTACAGATATTATATATACACTGACAGAAGAACAGGTAAGCAGAATGGCAAAGCTGTATGAGTACAATAACGGCTCACTGCTGGATGTTACCCAAAGCGATGTGATGTGGAAGAGTATTACACATTACAAAAACTATTATTCAGGAACAGCTGGATTAAAGGGTAGTATTGCTGCTTATGATCAGTTTGTCCGAATGCTTTTTGGAAAAGGCAGTGTGGAAGGAAAACAGATTGTAAGTAAACAATCCATGTCAGAGCTGCTCAGAAACAGCGGACCTGCGGACAAGTTCATAGCAGATGGAATATATTGGGGACTTGGAATGATTGTATTTGGTAAGAGAGAAGAGACTGGTCGATTTGTTGGTGAAGGCAGTTTTGGCTGGAGTGGTGCATACGGCACACACTTTTATGTGGATCCGTTGCATGAACTGCAAATGGTGCTTATGGTTAACCGGTCAAATATTGGAGGAGCAGACTCCTATATTTCAAAAGAACTGGAGAGATGTGTCTATAGAACATTTGTGAAAGAGATTTGAGGGGCGAAGAACCCCACAGATATTTTTATAAAAGTATATAGTGGGTATAAAGCTTTCTATGATAAAGTAGCTGATCATAGGAGGCTATATCCGGAGGGCGTAATGTTTTGTAAATTAAAGAAAAAATACAAAGATCTGCGTATTCGATTGAAGATTTTAATTTTCTACGAGTGTGTGAAGAAAAGTCTGTAAATACTGATCTTCTATGATAATGATTGGACTGGAAGTTCTTAGCCGAGCTTCCGGTCCTTGTTTTATTTATAACAGCACATGCTGTTGCATGTCAAGAGCAGGCGAAAGATCCGCCTGTGAAAATCGTTTCGATTCGCTTATTCTGGCAGGCGGCCCTCGTACATAATACTCAGCTCACCATAGACCTGTCCCCAGTTCCTAATTGGCATAGACCAGTTCTTTGTTGCTTCAAACGTACACAGGTACAACGCTTTCAGAAGGGCTGTATCACTTGGAAATACGCTTCTCTGGCGGTTTAATTTTCGATAGGTCGCATTCAGGCTTTCAATCGCATTGGTCGTGTAAATGACTTTTCTGACCACTGAGGAAAACTTAAAGATGGGAGAAATGGCATCCCAGTTCTGCTTCCAGCTCCTCATGGAATTTGGATATTTCTCACTCCATTTTTCAGTGACCCGTTCCAGTATTTCCAAAGCTTTTTCTTCGGTTGGCGCCTGATAGATTGTTTTAAGGTCTGCACAAAACGGCTTTCTATCCTTATCTGCAACATATTTCATGGTATTACGTACCTGATGCACGATACAGCGTTGATATTCCGTTTTAGGATACGCTGCTGTGATAGCTTCTTTGATGCCGCTAAGCCCATCTGCACAGATGATTAAAATATCCTTCACTCCCCGGTTTTTCAATCCATTTAAAACAGACAGCCAATATTTAGAACTTTCATTTTCGCCAACCTCTATGGTTAAGACCTCTTTATGTCCTTCCTGATTGATACCAAGAATGACATAAGCTGCAAGCTTACGGATGATGCCATTATCACGAACGGAATAGTGGATGGCATCAATGTAGAGCACTGGATATACTTCTGATAAAGGGCGATTCTGCCAGTCCTCAATCTGGGGCATGATTTTATCTGTAACGTCAGAAATAAAACCTTCAGAAGCCTCAAAACCATAAATATCCTCCAGCGTATCGGAAATCTGTCTGGTGGTCATTCCTTTGGCATACATAGAAATGATTTTCTGGTCAATGTCAGAGATGTCTTTCTGACGTTTTTTGACCACTTGTGGCTCAAAAGTGGATTTGCGATCCTGGGGAACCTGGATATCCATGCTGCCATAGCTGCTATTGATGCGCTTAGATTTATAGCCGTTACGGTAATCCTCTGTGTCAGAACGTTCTGACTTTTCATAGCCCAGGTGTTGGTCCATCTCCTTTTCCATCATTTCTTTGATAGTGCCGCCAAGCAGATCCTTGAGTGCATCCTGAATATCTTCTGCGGACTGGATGTCATACTCCTGCAAAAGCTGCTGGATAATGTTTCTTTTTCCATCTGTCATTTGTACCTTGTGTACGTGTTTTTTTTCTCTTGCCATAATATAAGGCCTCCTATGATTTTTTATTTTACCATAGAAGACCTTGGAAATCTTTATTTACAGAAAAACTTTCACATACTCTTTTCTACATACCCTTAATTGCCATTCCACGCTCTTAAGTCCCTTTGAAGTAATGGATATATTCTTCAATACATTTGCTCCGTTAAATGAATTGGAACCAATCTTTTTCACATTCTTTCCGATGGTAACCGTCTTTAATTTTTTGTTATTCTTAAAAGCGCTGCCAGAGATCCCGGTAATCTTATAAGTAATATTTTTAATCTTTACCGTATCCGGAATATTTACCGTGGTAAACTGGTAACCGTTTCTCCCAGGTTTTTTATGGCTAACTTTAATTCTAATATTGCTATTTTAATACGTTCAACACTTGCTCCTGTATTTTGAAGAACTTGTTCACCTGCTTCTAACGTATCGGGAATTTCGACAGACAATTCGTGACTAAACAGTAATATTCGCTATATAAGAAATTTTTAGAATAAGAATATCTATTAACTTTTATAAAATACCTATATAAAACATAGACAAAAAGTCCTTAATGATTTACAATATTAGAAATAAATGTAAAAAATACTGGAGGAATTTATTATGGCAAGAGGTCAAAGAAAAACAATTGATGATCAAATCGCAGTTTTGGATGAACAAATTGCAAAAGTGCAATTGAAAATGGATGCTTTGTTAGAGCAGAGAAAAGGATTAGAGCAAAAGAAAAGAGAAGATAATCTGGGTCAGCTCTATGATATGATTCAGGAAAGCGGAAAGTCAGTAGAAGATATCATGTCTATGATAAATGTAAAATAGAAGGTAAGCCATTGAGTATTCATTAATGTGACCCCTAAAAGTTAGACTTTATTGCGAAGTGGTTTTTCCACTTCGCAATTTTATTTATGATGCCAGGAGGCTAAGCCTGTATTCTACAGGACTCATCCATCCTAGTTTCTCTTTTATACGTTGTTTATTGTAATAATCTATGTATTTGTCTATTGCCTCTTTAAGCTCATCATAACTGTAATAAACTTCTCCATAATACATTTCTTGTTTCATGAGTGCAAAGAAATTTTCCATCACCGAATTATCATGGCAGTTTCCCTTTCTGGACATACTTTGAAAGATGCGGTGTTCTTGTAACGCATGAACATAAGCTTTCATCTGATAGCCCCAGCCCTGATCTGAATGAAATGTTCTACGATATGGACAGTCAGATGTGATTTCTATTGCTGTGTTTAGAGAATCCATTATACTTTTGGCAGATGGCGATGGGGATACCCCATAGCTCAAAATCTCTCTATTGCATAAATCCATGAAGGGATCTAAATATATTTTTTTGATTATCATACGCCCATTTGCATTCACATCATAATACTTAAACTCTGTGGTGTCTGTTGTTATCTTTTGATGTGGTATTTTTGTGTCAAATCGTCTTCGTAACCTATTGGGGGCCACTTTTCCGATTTTTCCTTTGTAGGAGCTGTACTTTCGGCTTTTACGTGTAAATGATGTAACTTGCAGGGATAATTTTTGCATGATTCTCTGAACCCGTTTCTTATTCACTATATATCCCTGTTTGCGTAATTCACCCAACATCCGCCGATAACCGTAGTCTTTATGAATCGAACGTATTTCTATGATTTTTTCTTCAAGCTCTTTATTGGGATTCACTCTAACAAATCTCTTCTGCCAATACATGTACGTTGCTTTTGGAAAGTTTACTACTGCGAGAATATCTTTCAGTCTGAATTCTCCTCGGAGGCTGTGGACGATTCTCGCTGTTTTTTCAGAAGAGCTTCCTCCTCTAAACGCAGCCTCCTCAGTTCTTTTAAATAAGCATTCTCTATCCTTAGTTTTAATAGTTCATCTTCAAGCTGTTTTACGTGTTCAGCTGTTATATCCACTGGTGGCGTACAATTAATGTCATCTGTTGATGATAACTTGATATTTTTTTTGTTATTTAATTTCAACGACTTCTTACGACCTTTCTTCTTAGGTCTCAAAGCATCAGGACCTGCTATTCTGAAATCATTTACCCATTTGGTTATCTGCGCAGGGTTATTAATTCTCTCTTGAAGAGCTAGCTCTTGGTATGAAACCTCTCTTGATAAATATAACTCTACCACATGAAGTTTATATTCAAAAGAATAATTTGATCTTTTTCGTGAACGTAATAATCCCTCATCACCCATTTTTGAATAGGCTAATACCCATTTCTTGATATTAGACCATGCTGCAATATCATATGCTTCGGCCAAAAAGACATACCCAGCTTCCCCATTTAAGTATGAATCAACGACCTTTTTCTTGAACTCATAGCTATATTTTGCCATAGAAAACCGACCTCCCAATCGTTAGATTTTTAGGTCTAACTTTTGGGGGTCGGCTCACATATATGTATTCAATGGCTTATTTTTAATTACTATTAAATGTCATTATTTGAATAATCAATTATTATTTTCTCACAGGATTTACAGCAATAAGCATTTGGAATTGTAGCAGCCCCTCCCAAAATATTCCGAGATAATTGTACACCATCCCCTTTTCCTACTAATGAGGATTCGTATTTTTCTTTCCGCCAGGCAATTGCCCGAGCATCGGATGTAAGATAACCGTTTTGTATTTCTTGGTTGCAGTAAGGACATTTCATGGTATTCCCTCCTTAAATAATTAGAACCATTAACAGGCGTCAGAATGAAAAGTTGATCACACAATTTTAATTTGAGCTAATTATAACATGTTAGATTCAGTTTGAAAATTTAATTTCTCTTTAAAAATAATCTAAAAAACAACTGAAAAACATTAAAATAATAATATGTGAATAGATGCTTGAATAGAAGCTGTTTACCGTTTTATGGTTAATTTTATATTGTGTACAATGTTATATTTGTGAAAGATGACCTTTGAAAATTAAGGAAAATTTATGATAAACTATATATAACTGATGGATACAGTTAAATGGAGGATCGCAACGGATATGGTGTTGTGCAATGAAGATGCACTAGAAGCAGTTAGGAATAAGCGTAACTGGAGAATGACGATATAAGGAAAGTTAGCAGGTGATGAAATGGAAGAGATCTATGTGGTTACAGAAACTGGAATTGAAAAGAAAAAAGACACCTTTCCAGATGGCATCATAAGAGAAATCAGTACAAAGGAAGAGTTAAAAGAGCTTATCGAACGAATGCCTTACATACAGACAATACAGGCACCCAATGGTAAAACAGGAAGGGAATTGTATCAACTTGCAATGTCTGAATTCGATTATTTAGAATGGGTCAGAATTATTAAGAGCGTACACCTTCGTATGGAAGAGAAGCGTTATGAAGATTTTGAACCAGAATATCAGGAAAAAGCAAGAAAATTTTTGTATGGTGAAATTGCAGTCAGATTCCAGATTTCCATTGAGGAAGTTGAAGATTATCTGAATAAGAAGATTGAAAAGCAGCTAATGGAATTTTAAACAGGATCTAGTACTGCATCCGGCTAGAAACGCCAAACGCCTGTCCTGGTGCGCCCACTTCTCTTTCTTGATACAAAGTTGGTTTTCTCGAGGGCACTGAAAAAGTCTGTTTTATACAAAAATCACAACGTGTTTATGCGGGTTGTAGGCATTATTTCTGATGAAATATGTACTTTTTCAGTGCCCTCGGTTTTCTCAGCATGATGGGACCCCTTGGGTTGTGGCATGCTGGACGTTAATGGCGTAGAACGGGCAGTGTGGATCCTACATAAATAATGAATTATTTGACGTGTATTAAATTGGATTATCCTTATTTAATACACGTTTTTGTGTTGCTGATAAAATCCTGTCTGATTCTAAAATTAATACAAACCAAATAAAATCATATTAAATCATATTATGCTTGTATAATATGATTTAATATGATAAATTTATGGTACAAAAATGAATAAATTTTAATTCCACAAATTCATATCGCTAAACTTATGCTTGCTGATGAATGATAGAAGTGATTCGAAACAGATCCTTAGTGAGACATCTAAATGCTATGGGATGAAAATATGGAACTAAAAAATAGCGTACTTAAATAAAACAAGGAGGTACATCATGTCTACCATATTACCGAGAGAATTTTTTGAGTTAGAATTGGGGTTTACCCAAATTTACCAGGAAAATATAAAAGAGCACAAGGCTGTTCGGGAAGCCCGCTGCCTTGCATGGCAGCTTCCCAGGATTATACTGGATATTGATGACGATGATCTGGTGCCGGGGGGATGCGATTATGGGGCAGTTGGATTTTCATCACAAATAGGGGGTTTTTTGTACTATTACCATGAAGATAAAATTAGAGCAGAGATTAATAGGTGTCAGAATCAAGCGAAATACGTTGATCAGCTGGAAAATATGCTTCGCTTTTGGAAACAGGAAAATAGCTGCGACAACCTTCGTCTGAAATATACAGACCGCCAGTTACTTGCACTTCCTACGGATGATTGGGAAAGGGAGAAGGCGGTTACTTATCCGCTATACCGAATTGCAGGAGCGATTTTGGATTTTTCTAAATTGCTGTCTTTGGGCTTGCATGGTTTATACGCAGAGGTGGAGAATCAACAACGTAAATATGCGCCGTATCAGGATGCCTATAGTGTTTATGAGGGAATGAAAATAGCATTGGAAACTTTAAAGGAAGTAATCCAATGCTATAGAAACAGGGCGGAAGAAAAAGAGAATTTTGCAAGAAATAATGGTGACAAAGATACCGGGCGTCGGATGAATGCCATAAAAAGAGCAATGGAAGCAATCAAAACGGACAGACCAAAACACTTGCTGGAAGCGGTGGAGTTATTTTGGATGTATGTAGTTGTTTCTGAAGTACGTAATTATGGCAGAACTGATATTTACCTGGGAGATTTTTACGCTGACGATATTGACAGTGGATACCTGACAAGGGAGGAAGCGGATACAATTATTCGAAAACTCTGGGAACGTATGGGAAAACGCCGTACTATTACAGATGGAAGAGTAATGGTGGGGGGAAGGGGCAGAAAAAATGAAGAGCATGCAGACCGTTTGGCAATTGCCTGTATACAGGCAACCCGGATATTAAAGAATCCGGATCCTCAGCTGTCACTGCGTTTTTACCAGGGGATGAATCCAGAGTTAATGGAACTGGCGATGGAAGCCATCGGGGAAGGGTGTACTTATCCGGTTCTCTATAATGATGATGTAATTATAAGGGATGTCCAAAAGGCATTTGCACTTCCGGAAAAGGTCGCAGAAAATTATGTACCTTACGGTTGTGGTGAATATGTCATTGACCATCAAAGTTTTGGGACTCCAAGCGGAGTAATCAATCTGCTGAAGGGGTTGGAAATTTTCCTGAATTATGGCAGGGAACAAGATGCCTCGTATCTGGAACAGGGGAAAGGACAATCTGTTTTGGAGGCAATCAGACAGGAAACGGGAGCTGGTAAATCATTTGAGGAATATCATAGTTTTGCTGAATTCTATGAGGACTATAAGAAATTCATCGCTTTCCATATTGAGATCATTGCACAGCAGGAAAAGATGGAATATGATTTTGCGGCGGAGACTTGCTGTCTGCCATATCTATCTATGCTGTATGATAATTGTATCAGAGAGGGAAAGGGAATTTTTGAAGGCGGAATTAAATATTTGGGCGGAACCTTAGAAAGTTACGGGAATGTTAATACTGCGGACAGCCTCTACGCAATAGAAAAGCTAGTCTTCGAAGAAAAGAAGATTGGAAAAGAGGAACTTCTGCTGTCTGTGAAGGCTGATTTTCAGGGATATGAAAGAATACAAAAACAACTAAAAGACTGTGATAAGTTTGGCAATGACCAGGAGGGGGCAGACCGTCTCATGCGTGATTTGCATCGCTTTGTGTGCATCACGGCGAAAGAGCAGGCAAAAAAAGCCGGGCTGGACAGTTACCTGGTTGTGATTATCAACAATAGTGCCAATACCTCTCTCGGACTATTGACGGGAGCTTCACCGGATGGAAGAAATAGCGGTAAGCCTATGGCAAATGCTAACAGCCCTCAGGCACAGGGGGACAGGAATGGTATCACCGCGGTATTGAATTCCATGCTGAAAATGGATTCTGATATACATGCCGGTTCCGTTCAAAATATTAAATTTTCCAAAGAAACATTTAACGATTACAGAGATGCTGCCAGAAGCGTAATTGAGGCATATTTTGAACAAGGCGGAGCACAGCTAATGATCACGGTAGTTGGAAGAGAAGATCTGGAAGAAGCAGTGAAGCATCCGCAGGATTATATGAATTTATTAGTACGCGTGGGGGGATTCAGCGCCAGATTTGTAGAATTATCAGAAGAAGTCCAGGCAGATATTCTGAGCAGAACATGTTATTAAAAAGAAGTGTCTGGAATTAATGGTATGGGAGGTGCTGAGATGTCAGCAGAGCCAGAGAAAGAAGCGGGAGCAGTGAAGACGGTGAAAGCAGCAATTAATATTACCCCAGAGTTGGAAAAGAAAAAAGGAATTGTACTTTCCATTGAGCGGTTTTCCATACATGACGGACCGGGTGTGCGTACCAGCATATTTTTGAAAGGGTGCCCTCTTTCCTGCATCTGGTGTCATAACCCGGAAAGCCACCGGATGAAACCGGAATTAAAGTATGTTGGTGAATCCTGTGTGGAATGCGGCGCATGTGGGCAAGTCTGTTCCAATAATGTACATTCGTTTTTGGATTTTCATAATTCAAAAGGGACAGAACACCAGATACAATGGGCAGAGTGTGAACTTTGTCAGAAATGTATCCATATCTGCCCCACTGGTGCCCTATCTGTGTCAGGGAAGGTTATGAATGTGGAGGAAGTCATGCAGCAGGTTCGAAAAGACAGGGCATATTACAGAAGTGATGGGGGGATTACTTTGTCCGGTGGTGAGCCTCTGCTTCAGCCGGAGTTTAGCAGACAGCTTTTGCAGCGATGTAAAGAAGAAGGGATTACAACCTGTGTGGAAACCTGTGGTGATGTGAACCAAAATGCATTTCGCCGTATTGAGAAATATACCGACTTATTCTTGTTTGATTTTAAGCTGTCAGATCCTGAAAATATGAAAGAATATACAGGCGGAAATTTAAACCGCATACTGGAGAATCTCAAATATTTATGCCAAAATGGGAAAGAGGTTATTCTAAGATGTCCAATAATACCCGGGATTAATGATAAGGAGGAGCATTTTCAGAAAATTGCTTCTCTGGCTGCAGACTTGCCATTGTCTGACGTTGAACTAATGCCTTATCACAGTTTTGGCAAAGGAAAGTGGAGTCAGGTTGGAAAAGCATATCTGCTGAATGACTTGGAAACAGTAGGAAAAGATCAAACGCGGTTGTGGAAAGAACATCTTGATTATTTGATCATACAAAAAAGAAGTAGTACCGGAACTTTTTAGTTATTGCCCGTTAGAGAATTTACAATTGCACATACATGTTTATCGTAAGGAAGAGGCTGCATCTTTGAGAAAGCTTTTAGATTCTGTCCTGCTTATTAGTTTTGGTACGTTATATGTAATTGCCAGTCTGGTATTGCTTACATTCAGCCTGATATCAGACCGGCATTACATCGGTTTAGCGACGTTTGTGACTTTATTTTTCCAGGGATATGTGATTGATTTTTCACGGGAAATTTTATTTTCGGCTTTTCCCGTGATGCAGTCGGGAGGCAGGTTCCTATTTTTGATGATTGGAATCGTCCTTTTGTGTCTGGCATCTTCGGTTTATTTTACAGCAGATCTGGGCGTATCAACTTATGATGCAGTTTCACTTATTATTGCGAACACCTGGAAAGTGGGCAAATTTAAATATAACCGCATCATCTGTGATCTTGTATGCGTTTGTTTTGGAAGCGGTATGTATTTAATATCCGGAGGAGAAATTAACGGACTGACAGCGATTCCTGCAACGTCTCCCCAACCCTAAACGCGTACTTTCCCACGTATTCCCAATGCTTTTGAAGGAGGTGAAACAGGCAGGATATTCTGGTATCGGCAGATGCTTAGCAGTATTCCAATCAGTATATAGGTAATTACTGCCCCGGTTCCGGCATAGGAGAGGAATGGAATATTAGTTTCTGTGGGCATAATTCCCAGATTGTTTATAAAATAGAGAATGAGCTGCAATATAAACAGAGTGGAGCAAGCGGTTCCCATAATCATGCCAAGTTGGTTTTTTTGTCTGAGTGATATTCGTAAAAATCGGCAAAACACAAATATTATTGCACTGAATAAAACAGCAGCTGCAAGGATTCCATAGAAAGAGAGTGTGTATGCCAGCATATAATAATTGCTCTGCTGCATCACGGATGCTGCCCCTTCGCTCATTTGCCCGCCGCCTACCAGCTGGCTTTTCATCACCATTTGATGAACTGCTTCCAGCAGATAATAAGGCCCGTTTCCGGAGTCTGTATTTGCTCCCCCGAATAATCTTGAGAGATAGTTAAAATACATCTGAATTCTCTCTACCTGATATACGGCGGCCCGGGCATTAACCAGAAAATACATGCATATGGGCAGCATCAGGACAATAAACCACATGATACCCACCGTGCGTTTCCGTGCCGCCTGAAACCACCCCCGTAAAACTGCTATGGTCAAAACCACCATGAAGGTGATAAACAATAGCATTACAGTGAGGATACTGCGGATTAAAAGGGCGATCCAAACAGGCGGGAACATCCACATCAATCCATATATCATTCCACGATATCCTTTTCCACGATAGCTGTAAAGGGCGGCTCCATACAGCGGGACAAACAGAAACAGAAGCATGGAAATATTGAGGGAAACCGGTCCGAAATTAACCCAGTTCAGTGCCCCGTTTATCGTATTGCCTGCTAACTGTTTCCATATGAGAATACCAAGAAAAAGAAAAATCATAATTTCTTTTGCCCAGAGTCCAATACGGCTGTAGTCAGCATAACAGACGAATACCATCATTGCCAGACCCAGTATTACAATGAAAATACTCTTTTGTATATCTACGGGAAAAAGATAGCTTATCCTGTCTGCTGCCGTCTGAATGCCGGACATTTGAGCTTTTGAAAAGTCCAACTGCACCAGGTACTGCAAAATAAGCCCCGTAATACTCAATAGTGCAACCAGTCCGATCATTCCCCAAGCCATTCGGGGACGGTGTATTCGGTCCAGCGCAATACCGGTTTCTATGGGATCTCCCATTTCCTGCACAGCCATTTTTTCGGCGTTTTCTTCATCCATACCTTCGTGTAGGAATGTCTCCGTCTGATCTTCTATGTGAATACGGATTTCCTCCGCTACGGTGCTTCTCGCCTTTTTATACCGTATCTGATCGGTCAGGGCGTTTAAGTAATCATCTGTATTCATACAGCACCTCCCATACTCAATACCTGGGTAACGGCAGCGGTATAAGTTTTCCACTCTTCCTTTTTCTCAGAAAGTATCTTTCGTCCCTCTTTTGTAATAGAATAATATTTTCTTGTTTTCCCGGTAACTTCCTTTTCGTAGACCGCCAGATACCTTTTGTCCTCCAGTGCATGAAGCAGAGGATACAGAGTTCCCGCCTTTAATTCAAATACATTTTGGGAACGGTTCTTCAGTGTCTCAATCATTTCATAACCGTACATATCTTTTTCTGATAAGAGTGTTAATAATAGCATTGTGGTACTTCCGGACATGAGCGCTTTATCAATTTTCATGTTGAGATTCCTCCTTATATAGATCATCTATGTATTGTATCGAACATCTATATAATATATCGAATATCTATATATGTCAAGCATTTAGTATATCGCTCTGGATATTCAATGAAATTAATATAAGAGCCCAATTATAAAACAAAGAAATCTTCCATTACAGCCCTTTTTTATTAGATTGTCATTTCAGAGACGCTATGTTAATATTTACATAAGAGTTGTCTGGAGCCAGTTTAAAATTCATTCCCGCCAGTCGTCAGAAAGGAATTTTTAACAGGCGCCGGTTGCAGCAGTTGTGTAGAAAAATGTCCGATTGGGACAGATAGATGATCGATAATGAAAAGGATGAAGAATAATGTACAGCATATTAATTGCAGATGATGAGAAAAAGGAACGGGATGGAATCAGCCGTCTCTTGAAACGATACCGGTTTGATTTAAAAATCAGTCAGGCTTCTAACGGTGAGGAAGCTTTAAAAGAATTTGAAAAAGAGGAATATGATATTCTTCTGACGGATATTAAAATGCCTTTTATGGATGGGATTCAACTGATTAAGGAATTACAGAAACGGGGTATGAATCCGATCTGCATTATTTACAGTGCATACGGAGAGTTTGAATATGCGCAGAATGCCATATCCCTGGGGGTCCTGGAATATTTGCTGAAACCAATTCGGCTGGATGCTTTTGAAGAGCTTTTTCACAAGGTGATAGATCTTTGCAGAGCACGGGATGAGGTAGAAAAAGAAAAGGCGGAAATGCAGCAGGTAGTGGAAGAAATGGCATCATTTAAGTTTAACCGGAACCTTCTGAATTATTTGGAAAGCGAGCGAAATTCTGATGAAATGAAGCAAAATGATGCGCAGACTCCGGGAGCACAGGAAAGAAGGCTGTCTGAAGAATTTAAGTTTGACAAAAATGTTTGTATACCAATCCTGATATCCTGTTATTCCAATCTGTTTTCCATTGAATGGGAAACTTATCAGAGTGAGATAGAAAAACAGCTGGGCGGCAGGATGATGATTATTAACAAAGAAGATAACCAGATTCTGATACTTCTAATCCGGGAAAGGGGAGAGTATCGCATATCCGAAATGAAAAAAAGCTGCGAGGCGCTGATGGAACAGTCGAAACGAAAATATAAGACGGATGTATTTATTGTAGTTGGTACGCAGATGGATTCATTGATCAATCTGAAAAAGGAGTATGAAGAGATTAAGGACCAGCTGGATTATCAGTTTTTTGTTTCTGAAAGTATGCTTTTGGTGCATGACCAGTCCTATTTCAATAAAAGAGAAAAGGATATGCTTTCTCTATATTTTGAACGCATTTATAACTGTGCTAAAATGCCGGATTACACAGGAATGAAGAAAGAGTTTAAAAAGGTATTTCTTTATATAGAAAAGCAGATGGGTTTTAGTTCGGTGTATGTAAAATATACGTTTACCGATGCAATTAAGAAAATCAGTGAATATACAAAATCCGATACGGATCTTCTGGAATATATAAAAAGGATCTATGAAGCACGTTCCATGGAAGAAGTAAGCGCGGTGGTTTATGAATCACTGGATGATATGGCGGAGAACCGGAAAAAGGAAGTGAAAGAAAACCGGATTGTACGGATGGCGAAAGAAATGATATATGAAAAATATCAGGAAAGCAGTCTGGGGGTATCTTCTGTTGCGGAAGCATTAGATATTTCTACAGCTTACTTAAGCAGTTTGTTTAAAATAGAAACCGGTCAGAACCTGGTAAAATTTATAACCAGATATCGGGTGGAAAAATCCAAAGAATTATTGAAACAATCTAATATGAAAGTAAGTGATATTGCTTTACAGGTAGGATATATCAGTGTATCTTACTATATTTCGATTTTCAGAAACCACGAAGGATGCAGCCCGGTGCAGTACCGTGAGAGGACATGGAGTAATGAGGCGGATTAAAACACATTTTCAAAAAATGAAATTTCTGAATAAAGTACGTTTGATATACAGCCTTTTGATTTTTATTCCGATTCTGGGGCTGGAATGCTTTGTACTCTCTTCATCCGGTAATTTTATAAGGGAACAGCAGATGCTGGAAGTAGAAGAAACCATAGGCAGAAATTTTCTGAATATTCAAAACCAGATGGAGCAATGTGAAAAGTCCATTCTTTATCTGGTGAGTAACAATATGCTGAAAGAGTTCTTAAAGACCAAAGATGATGAGTACCTGAAGAGAGTACAGATGGCAAAAAATATAGCGCCCCTTCTGTACAATAGTCTCCTTTCCAGCCAGTATTTTTCAAAAATACAGGTATATTCGGATAAAAAATTTGCTGTTTCAAATGATTTGTTTAAAGAAGAAAAGGAAGTTGCAGAGACAGTGTGGTATGAAAAAACCCTTGGAACTTTAGAGACACTGTGGTGGCATGATGAAGAGGGATATTTTATTACGAAAAGGGTGATCAATGATTTCCCTGAGAAGGTGCTTGCAGCCATTAAAATCAATATAAAAGACGACATATTTCAGGAGAGTTTTCGTATGTTCTCCAAAATGCCGGTAAAAATTTCAATCAAGGACCAAACCAGTGGAGAAGAAATATATAATTATACCAATGATGCCGGCAAAGATATTGAACGGGTAGGATATGAGGAAACAAAGGAAGTAAAAAATGCAGGCTGGATGATTACATATGGCATAGGTGAAGAAAACTTTTCTACGGCGTTTCATCCCAGGATTATGATTTCTATTGTTATTGTAATTCTAATTCTGATTTTGGCATGGGCAGCAGTAAATTACAGTACAAAATATCTGCTGAAATATCTGTTTCAACTTCTGGAAGATGTAAAAAGAGTGAAGGATGATAATTTTGAAATCAGAGTGGATGAATCTTCACAGGATGAAATCGGAGAACTGGCGCAGGGCATTAACAGAATGCTGCAGAAGATCCAGCTTCTGATTGACGAGATCTATAAATCTGAACTTTCAAAAAAGAATCTGGAATTGAATCTTTTACAGTCCAAAATAAATCCCCATTTTCTGTATAACAATTTATCAGCCATAAACTGGATTGCAATTGAGAACGGGGAGGACCAGATCTACGAAATTACCACACAGATGGCTGCATTTTACAGAACTGCTCTGAACAAAGGGGTAAATATTGATAAATTACGGGTGGAGACAGAGAACATAAAAGCGTACATAAAGCTTCAGCTCATTGCCCATGATGATTCCTTTACCGTGGATTATGATATCCCGGATCAGCTTCTTGATGTAGATATTCCTATATTCATTATGCAGCCCCTGGTGGAAAATGCCATTGAACACGGGATCGATACTTTGCGGGATAGCAAGGGGCATATTTCCATAAAAGTTAGGGAAGATAACGGAGTCATCATCATCGAAATTCATGATAATGGACAGGAATTGTATCATAAAATCGGGAAAGCGGTTATGGATACAAAAGAGTTCGGATATGGGGTAAGTAATGTTGATAAGAGAATTCAGCTGATGTGCGGACTTTTCTTTGGCGTGCGTATCTCCGCAGATGAAAATGGGACATTGTCTACCCTGCGGATCAAAGAGGACAGTATTGTTCTGCAATCCCATTCTGGGACTGAAATCTTAAAAAGTTGATAAGCAGTTAAAATTTTTATTATTTTTTCTGAAGTTTTTCCTGTCTATAATAAATGTATAGCAAACGAAGCAGAAAGGGGAACAATGATGAAGAAGAAGAGAGTTTTGGCAGTACTGCTTGCAGTCAGTATGATGGCAGCTGCGGCAGTCGGATGTGGCAGTGACGGGAAAAAAGATGGGACAGAAGAGAGCGGGAAACAGGAAACTGCCGGCAGCAAGACGGTAACGATGATGGGATGGTATGATGAGGCAGATATGAAAGGCGTATTGGAGGCCATTAATGCTAAGATGGATCAAAAATATACGTTAGAATACACCTATGTATCCAACTCCGATTATAATAATGTACTGAGTACTCAGCTGGCTGCAGGAGAGGGGCCGGATATTGTAATGGACGGAACCGGCTTTGTTGCCAAAGTAAAGGCAGGAAATGTAAAAGATATAACGGATTATGAGCTGCTCAATGATTTTAATGAGGCGGGGCTAACACTCACAAGCGCAAATGGTAAAATCTACGGAATACCTTCCTACGGCTGGTTTGGGGGAGTATGGTACAACAAGGATATCCTTGCTGAATGCGGTGTTGAAGTTCCCGGCACCTTTGATGAATATGTAGCTGCATGTGAGAAAATCAAAGCGGCTGGGCATGTACCCATGGAGTTTGGTCTTGCGGATGACAGCACGGTTGTGAATTCCTTAATGGGGCATTTGGAAAATTCATTCTACCACAACAATAAAGCCAATGGAGACGGAACCGGATTTGATGAGAAATTTGCCAAAGGTGAAGTGACAATGGACGGTAATATTAATGAGTCTGTAAAACAGTGGGCAACTTTAATCGACAAAGGATTTATAACACCGGAGATGCTGGGAATATCTGTTCAGGAGGCACTCAATCATTTTAAAACAGGAGAGGTTGCATTTTTTAACGGAGGTCCCTGGCAGTATAATGAAATTAAAGAAGCGGGCTTAAACTTTGGTATGATTCCCCAGCTTAATGAAACGGGTGAGAATCTCTATCTGGTTGGAGGTCCGGCGGCATGTTTTGGAATTAATGTGAACAGTAAGAACATGGATGGTGCAGAAGCGGCATTGGAGGCACTTGCTTCCGTAGAGGTGCAGCAGGCATTTGTAGATGCTAATACAGGCGGTTTCAGTTATCGTGCAGGTGTCACGGTTAAGATGCCGGAAGAATATGATGATGTGGCGGAAATCATCAACAGTGGAAATGTAGAGTGCCCGTGGGACCGCTGGGCAATTAATATGCCGTCACAGGCGGTGCTGGATGAACTGGCGGCACAGCTACAGGGTGTAATATCCGGTGATATTACAACGGATGAATGTGTGAAGGCGATTGATACAAAGGCAGATTCTATTCGATATGAATAATTATGAATGCAGGCAGCAGCATAGGTAAATCTTATGCTGCTGTCTTTTTAATGCAATCAGGGTCTGGAAGTACATATAATGTCACCGACAGCTGTCAAAAGACAATTCCCAATTATGAATTTCAGTGATATTAAAAAATTGATAAGCAGTTAAAATTTTTATTATTTAATCCCTGATCCAGGCTGTCTATAATAAAAGTATAAAATAAAGAGTCTAAGGAAAGGGCAATGAAAATGAAAAAAGTGAAAGCTTATAAAATGAAAAATGGTGCTCCATATGTGATTATGATTTTACCGGCTGTAGTAATCTTTGTTATATTTTTTATTCTGCCGCTGATTTATACGGCAAAGTACAGTTTCTACAACTGGACTAATTTTTCACCTGATGTGACATTTACAGGATGGGAAAACTACAAAAAATTATTTGAGGATGGAATCCTGCTAAAAGGCGTGAAAAATACGCTTCTATTTGCAGCAGTAACCGTCACGGTTCAGAGTCTGATTTCTCTTCCGGTCTCTGTGTTTCTGAATTCAAAAATAAGGTGCAGAAATATTTACCGGGCGGTTTTCTTTGCACCGGCGGTACTCAGCACACTGGTTGTAGGGTATTTATGGAAATATTTAATGTCAGCCAGTGACTATGGTTTTTTTAATCAGCTGCTCACAGGTCTGGGATTTGAGAAAATTAATTTTCTGGGAAGTGGAAATATTGCAATGCTGTCCATAATCACTATTTCAGTCTGGCAGTGGTTTGGATGGTCTATGGTAATTTATCTTGGAAGTCTGCAGGGAATCAGTGAAGAGCTGTACGAGGCGGCTTCCGTAGACGGAGGAAACAGTTTCCAGAAGTTCTGGCATATTACTCTGCCGGGGCTGGCACCGGCTATTAAGATTAATTTTGTAACGAGTATGATTTCGGGACTCAAAGTATTCGATCTGGTTCTGGCAACAACCAATGGAGGGCCTGCCCACAAGACAGAGACTATCCTGACTTTGATGTTTACCAAATTTTCGGATGGAAATTATGGTTATGCTTCTGCTTTTGGTATGGTATTTCTTGTGGTAAGTATGCTGGTGGCGGCTGTCATGCTTGGATTATTCGGAAAGTGGGAGGCTAAGTTAGGATAATGAAAAATAAGAAAATAGTTACTGATATTTTAAAACATACATATTTACTGCTATTAGTTTTGATTGTTTTGACCCCGATTTATTATCTGATCGTTACCACATTCAAGACGGGAACGGAGGCTGCTGTCAGCCCTATGGGACTGCCGTCTTCACTGGATTTCAGTGCATATGTCCAGGCATTTCAGGATATGCAGTATCCGAGGGCATTCAAAAATACCCTTATTATTACCGTAAGCGCGGTTTTGGGTATCATTTTCACCAGTTCTATGTGCGGGTATGTATTAAACAGAAAGGGCAGGTATAAGATTACCCAGGCAGTATTTATACTGATTTTATCCGGTATGATGTTCCCCTATCAGATGTCGATTTTGGGGTTGTATAAACTGGTCAGGGGACTGGGGCTTATGAACAGTATTTTAGGTGTAATTTTCATTGATATTGCTATCAATATTCCATTTGCCACTTTTTTAATGAAAAACTTTATTTCTTCCGTGCCAATTGAACTGGAAGAGGCGGCTAAAATCGACGGTGCCGGTGTTTTCCTCACATTTGCAACGATCACTTTTCCCCTGTTGAAACCAGTGGCTGCCACCGTAGCCATCTTGAACACGCTGAATGTATGGAACGACTTTATGGGGCCTTTATATTTTCTGCAGACCCGTGAAAAAGATGTTATTCTCCAGGAAGTTTATCGCAATATCGGGCAGTTTTCCACAGATTGGACCAGCCTCTTCCCTATGATGGTTCTGGGAATCCTCCCGCTTTTGATTTTTTATTTGTTTATGCAGCGGTATATTATCAGCGGAGTAATGGCAGGGTCTTTAAAAGGTTAAGGAAGTTAGCAGCTCTGAAATAGTTGTACAGAAAGGAACAGACATGAGTAAGATTAATTACAGCACAGAAATAAAACAGGAAGAACTTAATCAGAACTTTTTATATGAATTAAACGAGGATGGATATCTGACAGCGTTGCTGCACAAAAGTGATGATTATAAAATGAACTGGCTAAGCGGCAAAGAAAACTGGGGAAATGTCGATGCGCCGGATTTTCTATCCATCCGGGTTGACAGGAGGTTTACGGATCAGGGAAGGCTGAGAGAATGCTATACATTCTCCAATGAGACAGAGTTTGACGTATTTACCAGAAAAAATGAGGTTGGTATTTATACAACATTTCCGGATGATTATAAATCCTCGGATGTTTGTATGAAAGAACGTTGCCATGCCCATATCTGGTGTGGTAAAAATACATCATATATCTATGGTCTTCGCATGGGAGGAGAACCGCCGCATTTGGGACTGATTTTCAATCAGGGTAGTATAGACGGATACAGTGTGAAAAGAAATCTGGAAGAAATCAGCAATGACAGAGGAAGCATCATTCTGCATCCCGATAAATTCCATTTAAATCCGGGAGAAAAAATGACGGTCACCTGGGATCTGGTATGGTTTCAGGATGAAGAAGATTTTTACCGCATATTGAGAAGTTATCCCAATACGGTTCTTGTTACGCCGGATCGGCCTGTGGCATTTCAAAACGAAAAGGGGGGCATATGGATCCGTTATCATAATGATTTGAAAGAAGATGCAATAAGTCAGGTGAAAGTTCTGGTAAATGGTAAAGAAGCCATTATGAGCCGCAACTCGCAAAATAAAATTTATGCAGAGGATGCAGAATATCATACCGGGGAAAAAAGCTGGGATATCCATATCGGTGAGTATCATACTACGGCAAAAACCTTAGTTCTCCCGGAGATAAAACAGTTTGCAGAGAAAAGATGCAGGTTTATTGTGGAAAAACAGCAATATCATGAAAAGGACAGCTGTCTGGACGGCGCATTTTTAATATACGACACAGAGGAAAACTGCCCTTATTACTCCCATACACCGGACCACAACGGAGGAAGAGAGCGCGTGGGGATGGGGGTACTGCTTGCAAAATATCTGCAGGAATATCCGGATCCAATGCTAAAAGAGGGGCTTCAGAAATATACGGACTATATTTACAGGGAATTATATGATGAAGAAACCGGAACGGTATTTAATGATGTAAGGAAAAATAATGACTGGCACAGGCTGTATAACTATCCATGGATGGCAGTATTTTTTATGGAACGTTATCATTTATTTCAGGAAGAACGGGATTTGAAGAATATGTACCGCACGATGAAGGCCTATTACCAAAATGGGGGAATAAAGTTTTACGCTATTGGGATTCCGGCTGCTGAATCTGTTTATCTTCTAGCTGAAAATAAGATGGAAAAAGAAGCTGAAGTGTTAAAAGGTTATTATCAGAAGCATGCAGACTATATTATGGAAAACGGACTGAATTACCCGCCCCATGAAGTGAACTATGAGCAAAGTATTGTAGCACCTGCTGTTTCCATGCTGCTCCAGGTTTATAGCATTACCCGGGATGAAAGCTATTTAGAAGGTGCCAGACTGCAAATGCGGGTGCTGGAATTATTTAACGGACAGCAGCCGGATTATCATCTATACGAAACAGCAATCCGGCACTGGGATGGGTTCTGGTTTGGTAAAAAAAGAACTTTTGGAGATACATTCCCCCATTATTGGAGTGCTTTGACCGGAAATGCTTTTTTACTATACTGGAATATCACAGGTGATGATCATTACAGGAAGAAAGCCCAGGCTTCTCTTAGCGGTACCTTGAGCATGATTTCCGAAGATGGCAGTGCATCCTGTGCATATGTTTATCCCCAGACCGTAAATGGTATTCCGGGAAATTATGCTGATCCCTGGGCGAATGACCAGGATTGGGGACTATATTTTTATCTGAAAAGTAACATCAAAAAACAATCATAATAAATTATGAAGTTGAAAAGGAGAGCCGGGCATGAATGAAAAGTTTCTTGAGAAAGCAGCGATGCTTGCCCCTAAACTGTATCACAGAGAGGTCAGCGCCAGATCTGTTATAGAGATTATGAAAGGAAAAGCAGATTATGAAGCAATAAAACTGGGTGATGCGGACTGCCTGTCTGCTATTGAAATGAAAAAAGGAGACAGAATCTGTCTGGATTTTGGGCAGCACTGCGTAGGTTACTTCAGCTTTAGTATCCGTGCCGTCGGCAGTCATCAGGATGCGCCGGCACATTTGAAAATAAAATTGGGGGAGCAAATCTGTGAGATTGCAGAATCATTTGAAAATTATGAGGGAAATATCAGCAGCAGCTGGCTCCAGGAGGAGTATCTGTGTATTGATGAACTGCCCGCAATGATTAAAATGCCCCGCAGATATGCATTTCGTTACATAGAAATAGAAGTGCTGGATACCTCTCATAAATTCCGGGTTATTATAGAGAATCCCATATGTGATACGGTTTCTTCTGCAGACAGAAAAAGTGTTCCAAAACGGAACTGTCATGATAAAGAACTCCAGGAAATAGATGAGATTGCTCTGAATACATTAGAAGGCTGTATGCAGGAAGTTTTTGAGGACGGTCCCAAAAGGGACAGGCGGCTCTGGATCGGAGATCTGCGCCTTCAGGCGATGGCTAATTATTATACTTTTAAGAATAATGATCTTGTGAAACGGTGCCTTTACCTTTTTGCAGGTGCGCCTATGGAAGAAGGTCAGGCAGGTGCGTGCCTGTATATCCGCCCGGAGGTGTCTGCCGATGATATTAAATTATTTGATTATTCCTTGTTCTTTATCTCCTGCCTGTATGATTATTATATGGAAACAAGGGATAGTGACACATTGGCGGAACTCTGGGACACCGCTTTTCGCCAGGTGGAAATTGCAGCGAAGGCTCTGGATGAAAATAACATTGTAAGGGATCAGCCCGACAACTGGTGGTGGTGCTTTATAGACTGGAATGTTGATTTGAACAAACAGGCATCTGCACAGGCTGTCTTTATCTATACGATGAAACAGGCGTATGAGCTGGCGGGCATACTGGGGGATGAAAGTAGGTCCGGGAAACTTTCAAACCTTATTCGAGATGTCAGCAGGGCGGCATTAAAATATTTATGGGATGATAACCAGGGATTTTTTGTGAGCGGAGCCAGGAGACAAGTATCCTGGGCATCACAGATATGGTTCGCCCTGTCGGGTATACTGCCGGATATCGAAACGAAAAATCTTATGGAAAAGCTGAAAGAGAAGAACCCATCTGTAAAACTAATGACTCCGTATATGAATCACTGTTATGTGGAAGCCCTGCTGAAAGCCGGATTAAAATCGGATGCAGAAGATCATATCAGGAGATATTGGGGAGGCATGGTAAAAGCCAAAGCAGACTGTTTCTGGGAAGTGTATGATCCCGATAATCCCGATGTCTCTGCATATGGGGACCGGATTATGAACAGCTACTGTCACGCATGGAGCTGTACACCCACTTATTTCATTCGGAAATACTTTGACATGTAGTATTAAAATACTGTTTTTTGGAATGGATAGGCGAAACAGACAAAGCAATGGCAGACAATAAGATGAGAAAATCAACTTAAATAAATTATATATAATAAGAGATAATAATATAAAATAAAAAAAGTCACAAACAATAAAAATAAAGCTTGAACTTTAGATAAATCTGTTATATAATGAAAAAAAGAAATACATAGATACATTTCATTGAACAACTCTTTTTTCTAAAGTTCTTACAATTCATTTTATATCTGGTACATATTCTGTACAGTTTCCCTTTAGAATCGTTATATTCATTTTTGTGTCTTTGTATTCGGAATAAAAAGGAGGAATCTATGACACAAAAAAGAGATATTGCAGCAAAGATATTTTTTGCAAAGCCGGAGCATTTTGCAGATCTATATAATGGTGCCTGTTTTGAGGGAGATCAGGTTTTAAAGCTGGAGGATTTAGCCCCCCTGGATTCTGCGCAGGAATGCTTACCTGTTGGTCAGGACTTTAGAAAAAAAGCACTGAGACGAAACCGGGATTTAATTAAAATGACTGCGTTGGGTGCAAATTTTTTAATCCTGGCATGTGAAAACCAGGAGCATGTACATTATGCGATGGTGGTAAGGAATATGTTGTATGATGCCATGAATTACACAGACCAGGTACAACAGTTGAAGCAGAAATATAAACTATCCGGGGATTATGGGAATTCCGATGAATTTTTATCTGGAATGAAAAAGCAAGATAAGCTTTTGCCGGTTTTTACATTGGTTGTATACTATGGTGCAAAGCCATGGGACGGCTCTTTGGATTTGCACAGTATGTTGGATATACCAGAGGAAATGGAGATATTTCGTCAATATCTGCCTAATTACAAGATACATGTTCTGGATGTAAAAAGAATAGACCATTTGGAATATTTTCAAACAGATTTAAGAGAAGTATTCGGTATTATTAAATATGCGGATAATAATAATCTGATGAAAGCACATGTGAAGAAACACCATGACAGATATAGCAGGTTAATCAGAGAAACAATAGAAATAATTTTCATCCTGCTGGGTGAAAATGAGAAGATGTCAGAAATAATTGAGCAGGCGCAAGCAGATAATAAGGAGGAATACGATATGTGTAAAGCATTTGATGATATGAGAAGTGAAGGAAGAATGGAAGGCGAAGAATTATTTGCAAAATTAACATTAAATTTAATAAATGATAATCGAACTGTGGAATTAAAAAAAGCGGTAACGGACAAAGGCTCCAGAGAAAATCTATATCAGGAGTATTGTTTGGTGTAACAGTATTGACAAAGTATTTTTTGTCAAATATAATTATTGTAATCAGGTAAAGAAAGGGTGAGCACAATGAGATTATTTGGTAAATTTTGTATTGAGCACAGCTCCGAACAATTTTATAATTCAAAACATTGTGCGGAGCCGAATAAAAATAATATGTTTATGAAAGCGTAGTCCCAAAATAGGTTTCCTGTTTTGTTTATTTGACATACCTTTTCATAAGCATTATGAAGATAACGTATAGGCCGTAGATGATGTTTTGTCTGCGGTCTTTTGTTTTATACACAATTATAACTGTGTACAGAGCAGAGGGCGCACTTTTCAGTGCTTGTCCCTCTGCTTTTTTTGAAAGGAAAAAGAAAAACTATGAAGAAAATAGAACAAGATGAAAAACTGGATTTAACAAAAGGAAGCGTTCCGAAAAAGTTAATTACATTTGCAGTACCTTTACTGCTGGCAAATCTGCTGCAGTCATTCTACGGTATTGTGGACATGCTGGTTGTTGGTAGATTTGTAGGTGAGACAGGGCTTGCAGGAATTAGCAATGCATCTATGATCAGCTTTATTATAAATTCCATCTGCATTGGGATTACAATGGGGGGAACTGTCTTAATAGCCAGATATAAAGGTGCGAATAATGAGCAAGGGCAGGGTGAAACCATTGGAACGTTATTTACCGTTTCTTTGATTTCCTCAGTAATTGTAACGGTAATTAGTTTGTTCATATACAAAACACTATTTGTTCTGTTGCATGTTCCGGATGATGCTATGAAGGATGCTTGTGAATACATGAAGATCATTTGCTGTGGAACTATTTTTGTTTTTGGGTATAATGCAGTCTGCTCTATAATGAAAGGCTTTGGAGATTCCAAAAGCCCGCTTTATTTTGTGGGTATAGCAGCATTTGCAAATGTTTTCTTTGACCTGTTATTTGTTGGTCCACTGGGTCTGGGAACGAAAGGAGCAGCATATGCAACCATATTTTCACAGGGAATTTCATTGGTGATCTCTGTGATTCATTTAAAACGCAGAAACTTTATTTTTGATTTTAGAATAAGTCATTTCGTAATCAAACCCGATAAACTAACAGGTATTTTGAAAGTCGGATTACCTACTGCAATGCAGATGATTGTTGTAAATATTTCCTATCTCTTGATCACAGGTATGCTTAATCAGTTTGGCATATCCGTTGCAGCAGCGGCAGGGGTTGGTTTGAAAGTGAATACGTTTGCAGGCATGCCGTGCTGGGCAATAGGACAAGCTGTTACCGCAATGGCAGGTCAAAATATAGGAGCTAAAAATATTGAACGGGTCAAGGAAACGACAAAAACAGGTATTTTTCTGAATATTGTTATTACATTCATTGTTATCATAATTGTACAGCTCCTGGCGGAACCGATTATTATGCTTTTTGACCCAAAGAGTGCAGATGTCCTAAAAGAAGGTATCTTATATCTGAGATTATGCTGTTCCGTCAATAGCTTAATTTATGCATTCATGTATACTCTGGATTCTTTTGCCATTGGAGTGGGGTCAGCAAATATTGCAATGTTCAATGCGCTGCTGGATGCCGTGATTGTACGTTTACCTGTAAGCTGGTTCTTTGCTTTTCTATTGGGATACGGTTCTGTGGGAATTTATCTGGGACAAGCGCTTTCTCCTGTTTTACCTGCGGCAGTAGGATTTATTTACTTTAAAAGGAAATCCTGGATTCAAAAGTGATTCACGGAACTTCCTGTTCGAGATTGTTAGATAAATGATCCGGGCTGGCTCAATAAAAGCTTGCAGCCGGTCCGGATATCTATGATTTCTACTGGCACAATATATGGTTGTCCATAAAGTTTCGTTCTGTTATTAAAAAAAATATCGAAACATCACGATGTACAAAACGAAAGTCTATTAAACGATAATAATGGAGTTTTGATCAGAAGTAACAGAATATAAAAATAAAACGAAAGTCAACCAGGTTTCGAATTGGTAAAAATGTACAATAAAAATTAATTATTATAAAAAAATATAGTAAAAATTACTTGACAAATAAAACCGAAAGGTTTATTATAAGGTCAAACATAAACAAACGTAACACAACGAAATAAAATGTAAGGATTTGAAAGTACTTGTATGGGAGATGAGGTTATGTTTATTGAAGAACGAAAGGAAAAAATAATTAAAGCGGTAGAAGCAAATTTATCGGTAACGGTAAATGAACTGTGCGACTTATTCGGGGTTTCCGAGGTAACTATCCGAAAGGATTTAAATGAATTAGGTAATGCGGGATTAATTATTCGTACTCATGGTGGTGCTGTAAAAGTAAAAGAAACGGCTTTTGAACAAAGCCAGGCAACGAAAGAAAAAGAAAGAATATTAGAAAAAAAAGAAATCGCAAAAAGAGCTTATGATGAAATTAAAGAACACGAGACAATTATACTGGATGCAGGGACTACGGTACAGGAATTGGCCAAGTTAATCAGACAAGGGGAAAAGAATCATCTCACTGTTATTACCAATGCTTTTAACATAGCTAATGAACTTATGGATTGTGAGAATGTAGAGTTAATATTCGCCGGGGGATGTGTCAGGTCGCAGATTCTTTCCTGTGTAGGCATGTTCACAGAAGATCTTTTAGGTAATGTAGTTGTGGACAGGGTGTTTTTGGGATCGAATAATATTAGTGCAGAACATGGGTTAACGACACCAAATATGCAGGAATGCAGGGTAAAACAGTGTATGCTTAAGTCGGCAAGAAAAAAATATGTGCTGGCGGACAGCAGTAAATTCCGAACAAATTCTTTATACTGCATATGCAAGTTTAAAGATTTGAACCTCATCATCACGGATGATGGGATAGGCAAATCCTATATGGCTAAGATCACAGAAAAAGGAGGGAATGTGGAAGCTGTCAAGATAAATAGTTAGATAGGAAAATGCACAAGATAAGAAATGCAATGGGGAAGTACATATATGTTCGTTGAAAGTGTACAGAAAGATGGAGGAGAAGGCTATGAGTTTAAGAAAAATGGGAGCAATTGGGTTAGCATTAATCATGATGACGGGGGTATTGTCCGGATGTTCAGGCGGAACGAAGACACAGGATACGAAGTCTGGTACCGAAGCTGCAAAGACAGAAGCTACAAAAGCAGAAACAGATAAGGCAGAGACGGAAGCTGCTAAAACAGAAGAGGCAGATAACGCGGGAGAATCAAAGGCGGAAGAAATAATAACTGAGGCAGCAGCGCAGACCGGGAAAGACAAGGAGAACGAAGATATAACGTTAGGTATCTCTATTTTTACCAGAACGCATGTATTCTATAACAGAGTGGAAGAAGCTATGGAAAAGAAGTGTGAAGAACTTGGGGTAAAGGCTATTTTCATGGATGCGGACACAGACAGTGAAAAGCAATTGTCACAGGTGCAGGATTTTATTACACAGAAGGTGGATGCCATTATCATCTGTCCAGTGTCTACAGCCGGAAGCAACAGCTGTCTGGAACTGGCTAACAAAGCGGGAATTCCATTGTTAACGGCATTTACAAAATCCGATGGAGATTCCATCTGTCATTTTGGTACAGATGAGAATGTTGGCGGAGAACTGGCAGGCAAATATATCGAGAAGGCATTGCCGGAGGGCGGTAAAGTTGCGATCATTACCTATGATGACGTTGAAAATTGTGTTTTGCGGGCAGAAGGCTGTAAGAAATATCTGGAAGCAAACTGCGAAAATATAGAAGTAGTTGATGAGCAGAATTATCAGGGAGATGCGGAAAAAGCATCAGCCATTACACAGGATTTTCTTCTAAAGTATCCTGACCTGGATTTAATCTTTGCAGTAGGGGACCCGGCAGCTATGAGCGCGTATACTATTATTAACGGTGCTGGTAAAGAGATTAAGGTAATTGGATACGATGGTAATCCGGAAGCAGTTAATGAGATTGCCAAAGGCGGTATTTGGATTGCTGATGTGGCGCAGGATCCTGAGGGTATTGGGCAGGCAATGATTGACAGTGCAGTCAAAGTGATTCATGGAGAAGAAATTCCAAAAGAAAAATATATTGAGCCTTATATTATTGATGGTGAAAATGTCAGTGAATATCAAAAATAACAGTAGTGAAAGACCCGGTTTACAGATCGGGTCTTTATAAAATAAGGTTATTGAAAATATAAAGAGGTACACGGAATGGATAGACAGCCGATGATTCAAATGAAACATATTGTAAAGGAATTTCCAGGAGTAAAGGCTCTGACAGATGTAAATCTGGAATTTTATGCTGGAGAGGTACATGCCTTGCTAGGCGAAAATGGTGCCGGAAAATCTACGCTGATTAAAATTATCAGCGGCGTATACAAAAGAGACAGTGGAGAAATGGTTTATGAAGGAAAAGCGTGCAATTTCGAAAATGCCAGACAGGCACTGGACAGCGGAATCAGTGTTATTCACCAGGAATTAAGCGTAATACCCGATTTGACGGTTGCCGAGAATATATATCTGGGCAGAGAGCCAAAGCAGAAAAACAGATTTCTGGACAAAGCAAAGATGAAAAAAGAATCCCAGGATATTTTAACCATGTTGGGGTTGAAGATAAACCCGGGGGATCTGGTAAAGAAATTAAGTGCAGCCGAGAAACAAATGGTAGAAATTGCAAGAGCTATTTCCCAAAATGCAAAAGTGGTAATTATGGATGAGCCCACTTCATCTATTTCAGAGCAGGAAGTGGAAGCACTATTTCGTATTATAAAAAAATTAAAAGAAGAGAAGGTAGCAATTATCTACATTTCTCATAGATTAAAGGAATTATTTACAATTGCAGATAAAGTATCTATTTTGAGAGATGGGTGCTATATCAAGACGGTTGCTATGAGGGATATAGATGAAAAAGGTCTGGTTTCGCTGATGGTTGGAAGAGAGATTAAAACCTACATAGACAGAAGCGATAAGAAAATTGAGAAACCTGTTCTTGAATTAATGAATGTTTCTAGGAATAAGGCTTTTCACAATGTTAGTATTGAGGTGGGCCAGGGAGAAATCGTAGGAATTGCAGGTCTGATTGGAGCTGGCAGGACAGAAGTATTAAGGGGGATTTTTGGAGCAGAGCCTTTTGAAGAAGGCGTGATGAAGCTGCACCAGGAAGAAGTACGGATCGAACGTCCGATGCAGGCCATCGAGAAAGGAATTGGGTTGGTTCCGGAAGACAGACGTATGCAGGGGGTGATGTTAAAGAAATCCGTAAAGGATAATATCACCTTGCCCAGCGTAAAAAAGAAGACAAAGATGGGCTTTGTAGATGTCACTTGGGAAAATAAAAGCAGCGAGGAATATATTCAGAAGCTGAAGATAAAAACCCCCGGCAGCAACACCGTATCTAAAAATCTAAGCGGAGGCAACCAACAAAAGATTGTAATTGCCAAGTGGCTGCTGGCTGGCTCTAAAATATTATTACTGGATGAACCAACCAGAGGGATCGATGTGGGTGCAAAATTTGAGATCTATACACTGATGAATCGGTTTACAAAAGATGGTGGAAGCATTTTAGTGGTTTCTTCCGAGTTACCTGAGCTGCTGGGAATCTGTGACCGCATTTATGTAATGTGTGAAGGCAGAATTACCGGATGCCTGGACAATCATGAGTTAACAGAAGAGGTTATCATGCATTTGGCAAGTACAGCGGTACCCCAATCATGATGCAAAAATACAATGGTACTAGGGAGTGTTTGGGCCATCTGCACGCCCTAAAGCGAATGAGGTAGAACAATGGGAAAGAATAAAATAAACATGGGAAAAATAGCAAAACAATATGCGCTGATAGGATTTCTCCTGATTTTGTGTCTCATCATTTTTATAGTGGAGCCACGATTTGCTTCAAAAGAAAACTTAATAAATGTGCTGATTCAGATTTCAATTAATGCATTTATAGCAACAGGGATGACATTTGTGCTGTTAACGGGAGGAATTGATCTGTCGGTTGGACCGGTCTGTGCCTTAAACGGTATTCTGGGAGCACTACTTTGCAAACAGCTTCCGGCAATGAATATAGGGATGACTCTGATCGTTGGGATTGTACTGTCAGCTGCGGTAGCGATTGTCATTGGGGGAATCTCTGCAGTGATCATCTGCAAGTTCAATGTTGCACCGTTTATAGCCACGTTGGCGATGATGAATGCGGCAAGAGGTGTATGTTATCTTTTAACCAACAGCAAGCCTGTTTATGAGCTTCCGGAAAGTTTTTTATGGATTGGACAGGGGTATGTGGGTCCTGTACCTTTCATTGTAATTCTAACTGTAATTGTCCTGGTGGTATCCCACATCATACTGAGTAAGACTGCATATGGACGGCATATATATGCGGTGGGCAGCAATGAAGAGGTGGCAAAGCTAAGCGGAATCGGTGTTAATAAAATCAAGACATCCGTTTATATGATTTGCGCAGGACTGTCTGCATTTGCGGGAATCTGTCTCTCGGCGAAAATCGGAACAGGGCAGCCGGCAGCAGCTGAAGGATATGAACAATTTGCCATTGCGGCAGCTGTTATGGGCGGAACCAGCCTGGTTGGAGGCACAGGAGGGATTCCGAATACGATTATCGGTATTATTGCAATCGGAATCATCAACAATGGACTAAGCCTGATGCAGGTTAATTCCTACTGGCAGAAGGTTGCAATGGGTGTCATAATTGCATTTGCGGTAATTATGGACCGGCTAAAAATAAAGGCGGAGTAGAGAACGTAGGGAACGAACATTACGGCATGTTGGAAGAGGAGATGTAAAATGAATACAATAAAGAACCGTCCGGAAGACATGGTAGAGGAGATGATAGAGGGGTATGTCCGCTCCAATTGTGACCTCCTGAAAAAAGTCAGAGGCGTAAAAGCAATTCGTGTTAAAAATACACCCCCCAGGGTCATGGTCATTGCAGGCGGCGGCGCAGGCTGCGAACCAATGTACTTAGGATATGCAGGAGAAGGAATGGCTGATGCGATTGTCAGCGGGAACATTTTTGCAGCACCTTCTGCGACTGCACTGTTGAAGACGATACGTCAAATGAATCATGAAGACGGAGTTGTTATGATTACCGGAAACTATATAGGCGATGTATTGAACTATGAACTTGCTGTAGAATTGTGCGGCTATGAGGGCATTCAAGCAAAGGCAGTATTTGTAAAAGATGATATTTTACATGCACCCAAAGAAAGTCGGGAGAACAGAAGGGGAATTACCGGTATTATGTGCGTGATAAAAGCTGCAGCGGGAGCAGCCGCCAGCGGTTTATCTTTAGCGGAAGTGGAACAGACAGCGATCAGGGCCAGAGACCAGATTGGAAGTGTATCTGTCACCTTCTGGCCGGGCTACCGACCCGAGACAGGAAAGCGTATGTATGAGATGGATGCAGACACCATTGAAGTCGGTATGGGATTTAATGGTGAACCGGGGATTTTGCAGATGCAGATGCCCACAGCAAACCAGCTTGCAGAAAAAGTATTGGACTACCTGATTTCTGATATGAATCTTACAAAGGGAGATGAAGTACTGCTGATGGTAAATGGAAAAGGAGCAACTTCAAATATGGAACTTTCCATAATGAGCAACAGTCTTCATGAGTATTTGAAATGTAAGGAGATATCCGTCTATAAAACAGAAGTGGGTAATTTCTTTACGGCTCCCGGAATGGGTGGGATCAGTGTAACGCTTATGAAAATGGATCCCATTTTAAAAAGATATTATAACCTGGATTCTTATACGCCGCTGTATACTTATCGGGCAAAGGTATAGAGGAGGGAGACAAATGAAGGATTATTTGGAAATAAAGGAAGTAAAAGAAATGTTCCGTTGTATTGCCCGGCAAATGATATCCAGTGAACAGCTATTGACTGAGATTGACAATATTATTGGGGACGGCGACCATGGTATTGGAATGGCAATCGGCTTTCGGGCTGTTAATGAATCATTAGACGAGATAAATGCGGATACCGTAAATGAACTTTTCAAAGAAATCGGGATGACTTTACTAGATGCTATGGGCGGTGCTTCCGGGGTTATATTTGGAACTATGTTTATCAGCGGCTATGGTGCAGCCCCACAGACAAATAAATTAGATCTGGATACTTTAAGCAGGATGATGAAGAAATCCTTGGATAATATCAAGCTAAGAGGCAAGGCAAAAGTAGGTGATAAGACCATGATTGACAGTTATGAGCCGGCTGTTCTGGCTTTGGAAGAATGCAGCAGAAATAAGAAAAGTCTCTCGGAAGGTGTGACAATGGCATGGATTGCAGCTAAAAATGGTGTAGAAGCCAGTAAAAAATACAGTGCAAAAAAAGGAAGAGCTGAGTCATATGGAGCTTTATCCATTGGACTGCCTGATCCGGGTGCTGTTTCAGTCAGTATTATTTTTGAGGCTATGAGCAGATATATTGCAGATGAGAGGGGGAATTAGAATGATGACATCCAGGGAACGAGTGAGGGCTGCAATTGGGCATAGAGAGCCGGATCGCGTACCAATTGATATCGGAGGAACAAAAACAACAGGAATACATGTAGATGAATATATAAAAATAGGCAATTATCTGGGAATAGATACGGAACTTCCAAGATGCTATGAACAGTTTCAGATGTTGGCGCGGGTAGAAGAACCGGTGAGAAGATGGCTTCACAGTGATGTCCTTCAGTTAGAGAATATGTATGAGACCTGGGGATATCGGAATTCCGGCTGGAAGCCCTGGAAAAATACGGCTGGAAATACGATCTTAATGCCGGGGGATTTTCAATATGAGATAGAAAATAATGGCGATATTGCATTGTTTGATATAAATGGCAGGCATGTGGCGAATATGGCAGCAACAGGCAGTTATTTTGAACGTCTGGCAAACCCTCCGTTGGATTTGTCCAAAGAAATAACCATGATGGATGTAGAACAGTTTAAGAAATCAGTCGCCCTCTATACAGATGAAGAACTTCGTATTTTAGAAAAAAGAGCAAAACTGATGTATGAGAACACAGACTACTCCATACATGGGGGAGCATTAAAAGGGAAACTGGGAACCACCGGTATATTTGCAGGACATCCTTTTACAGAATGGCTTTGTATCTTAGTATCTGAACCAGAGTATGCAGAGGAAATACTTGGAGCAGCAGGTGACATGGCAGTAAAAAATATTGAGATGTATCTGCAGGCGGTTGGAAACTATATTGATACCATATTAATTTCCACTACTGATTTTGGTACACAGACAGGAGAACTGTTCAGTCCTGGCGTATTTCAGGAGTTGTATATGCCGAATTATAAAAAAATGTGTGACTGTGTACATGTGAAATCAAAAGTAAAGACCATGTTCCACAGCTGTGGCTCTATTCGGAATATTATACCTTATTTCATAGAAGCAGGCTGTGATATCTTAAATCCCATACAGGCGAATTCCTATCGAATGGATCCGGCTGAGCTGAAAGCGGAGTTTGGTAAAGATCTGGTGTTCTGGGGAGCCGGTGTGGACAGCCAGACCGTATATCCCTGCGGTTCTCCGTCAGACGTGAGAAAGCAGGTAAGAGAGAGACTGGATATCTTAATGCCTGGAGGAGGCTGTGTGTTTACTCCTATACATAACACACAATTCGATGTTCCGCCAGAGAACGTTCAGGCATTTGTAGATACGGTTTTAGAGTGTGGAATATACAACTCATAGGAAGGGGGAGAAGGAACATGATTACTGCTGTAAATCTGAATCCATGTATAGATAAAAGTATTCTTGTATCAGGGTTCCAATATGGCCAGCTGAACCGTGTCGTGGATTCCTGTGAAGAAGCATCAGGTAAAGCGATTAATGTGGGCATTGCAGTAAAAAGAATTGGCAAAGATGTGGAATGCCTGGGCTTTAATTATAAAGGAAACGGTAAGATTCTTGAAAATACATTAAGTGACTATGGGATCACGTCTGAATTTGTATGGGTAGAGGGACGGCTTAGAACCAACACTAAAATTTTAGATCGGGATACCAATATCCTGACTGAATTAAATGAATATGGAAGTGAAGTGACAAAAGAAGATATCTGTAAATTAAAATCACTGATCAAAGAACATGCGGCGGCAAGCAGCCTGGTAGTTATTGGTGGAAGTGCGCCCGTTGGAGTGGATACGACAATCTATAAGGAGATCTTAGAAGAATTATCCGTTTATCCGGTTAAAATCATATTAGATGCAGAAAAAGATTTCCTTTTAGAAGGAATCAAGGCAAAACCATACCTGATAAAACCAAATTTATTCGAATTAGAGACTGCATTTGATAAAAAGTGTAACTCTATAGAAGATGTAGTGCTTTTGGCAAGAGAGATACTGGAAAGCGGAGTGGAAGTAGTATGTGTATCTCTGGGTGAAAAAGGAGCCGTTATATGTGATAAGAAGGAAGCGTTTTATTCCCAGGGACTGCAGTTGAAAATTCAGGGTGTCCAGGGTGCAGGAGATTCCATGGTCGCCGGAATCTGTGCGGCATTAGAAGAAAAGCTGACGATTCAGGAAATGCTCCGGTACGGAATGGCAGCCTCTGCGGCATCCTTAGTTTTAAAGGGAACCCAGATGTGCAGTAAGGAAGGCTTCATAAAATATAGAGAGCAGATAAAAATTCAAAAGATGGAGGTATAATGAAATGGAATTTGCATCCGTAAAAGAACTTCTCTGTAAGGCACAGGAAATGGGATATGCTGTTCCGGCGTTTAATGTGGAAAATATGGAAACGGTACAGGGAGTTATACAGGCAGCAGAAGAATTAAACCGCCCCGTAATTTTACAGACGACCCCATCCAGTGTAAATTATGCCGGTCTGGACTTTTTCGCAGCATGTGTCAGGACGGCAATCAGGAATACAAGAGTCCCAATTGCACTGCATTTAGATCATGGTTCCTCTTATGAACTAGCTGCCAATGCTATGAAAGAAGGATATTCCTCCGTGATGATTGATGGCTCCCGATTAAGTTTTGAAGACAACATAGGTTTAACCTCCAGGGTTTCTGAACTGGGTAATATTCTTGGAGTTTCTGTAGAGGCAGAACTGGGCAGTGTCGGTGGAAAAGAAGACAGCTCTATATCCGAATCCGTAACGTTTACCGACCCAGCGCAAGCAGTAGAATTTGCAGAAAGAACAAAGGTAGACAGCCTGGCAGTCGCAATTGGTACATCACATGGATTTTATAAGGGAGAACCGAAACTGGACATAAAGCGTCTGAAAGAAATAAGAGCAGCAGTTGATATTCCCTTAGTTTTACATGGAACGTCAGGTGTACCGGATGAAGTTGTGAAAGAATGTATTCGAAATGGGATTTGTAAAGTGAATTATGCAACAGACTTAAGAAATGCATTTACAAATGCAGTGAGATTAAGCATGGAGAAAAATCCGGGTGATATTGATCCGAAAAAATATTTGGGGGCAGGAAGAGAGGCTGTTGCAGAGACAGCCAAAAAAAGGATCCTGTTGTGTTATTTTAATTTGTCTGAGTAACCAGTAGTTCATTCTGCAAGAAATCAGACTGACGGCATTGCCGTCTGATTTCTTGCAGGATAGACTACCAAAGCGTGTTCCGCTCCTATTAAACGAATGATCAAAGCGGGTGATACAATACTGTATCAGCTTGCTTTTTTTGTGTGCAGAATAAAAAAATACTTGTCATTTATTCCCATAATTGGTGTCTTTATGATGTACTCCGTTTGTTAAAATACATATATCACGACACGATAAAATGATAAAGGAGAAAAAAAGATGGCGAAGAAAAATGGCAAAAAGGTATTATGTAAAGTTTTATCATTGATGATGGCTGCAGCATTGCTCACTGAAGGAGGAAGCATTGGCGTTATGGCAGCAGAGCCTGGTAACCAGGTGGAGGAGAATTCTGTTTTTGAAACAGAAGAGGCAGGGTCGGAAGTGGTGTCAGAAACAGCCGCAGAAACAGATTCGCTGGGAAGCAAAGCGGAAGCGTTAGAAACAGAAGTTCAGTCTGAAGATAATCTGGAAGAAATGGGAGCTGTGAAAGAATCAACTCCTATCCAATTTATTGATGTGAATTTAACAGGAAGAGAGTTTACTACAACTGCTTCCGTAGGAGAAGCACCATTTTATCAGGTATTTCGGTTTACCACACCGGTAAATGGAGGAGGGTATTATACATTTTATACTGAGTATATAGAAAGTATGATTGATTCTTATGGTTATTTATGTACAGAATCACAGTACGAAGACCTGTGTTATAGAATTGAACAACAGGGATATCGTATAGAGGTTAACTCTGACCAATGCTTAGCATTTAATGACGATGGGGGAAGCGGTTATAATTTTTATATTAATTATGAGCTGGAAGCCGGAACGACATATTATTTTGTTGGTACTCGATATACTAATAATTATGTAGGGGATTATAAGCTAGTATTCATGAGAGATATACAAGTTAGTTTGGACAACGAAGGTGCGGTAACTGCCGGTTCAGAAAGGCTTTACTCTAAAGGGAATCTCTGGTATGCAACCAGCGATCGAAAAGGAAAAGCTGTTACTCAAATTGAACGCCCAGTTAAAACAGGTTATATTTTTGATGGTTATTATACAGAAGCAAATGGCATAGGAACCCAGGTCATTAATAAAGATGGAGCCGTTTTAAGTACACTAGCAGAGATAAGTGTCAATTCTACGATCTATGCCAAGTGGGCACCGAATCCAAGCCTGGTATATGCCGCAACCATAAACAGCGGTACAGGTGATGGAAGTTATTCTGCTGGTACAAAAGTGAATATCAAAGCAGATGCTCCGGCTCCTGGCATGAGGTTTAAAGAATGGACAGTTACGAACGGCGGAGTCGTGCTTACAAATAGCAAGAGCGAATCAACAAGCTTTGTAATGCCGGCTAAGGCAGTCACAGTAACTGCTACATACGAAAAAATAGAGACTTATAAAGTTTCTTATAATGCCAATTCAAAGTCTTCCGTTACAAGTGTACCTTCAGATACAACGGAGTACATGGCAGGAACGACAGCTTTAATTAAAGGAGGTCCAATTAGTAAGACTATGTTTTTTGCTGGATGGAATACATTGTCAAATGGTAAAGGAACTAATTTTGCACCAGGACAAAATATTAAAATTAGTGGAAATGTTATATTGTATGCGCAATGGAGAAGTACCTACACGGATTCCAAATCATTGAAATATAAGGTATCAGGCAGAAACACTGTATCCTGCATCGGCATAGCCAATAAAAAAGCTACATCCATAAAAATACCGGATACCATTACATATGGCGGAATTAAATATAAGGTTACCAAAGTTACTGCCGGAGCTTTCAAAAACAATAAGAAAATTAAGAGTGTTACCATTGGAAATAATGTGAAGACATTGGAAAGAGGCGCTTTCTTTAAATGCAGCAATCTAAAAAAAGTAACCATCGGCACCGGATTGGTTACCATCGGCAACCACGTATTCTGCCATGCAAAGAAAAACTGCACCATCACAATTAACAGTACAAAGTTAAAAACGGTAAAGACAGCAATGAACCATGGAACAAAGAATATGACCGTAAAGGTGCCTAAGAGTAAGTTAAGAACCTACAAAAAATTATTTGAAAAAACCTCTAAGACACTGACAGTAAAAGCAAAATAGAATAATTAGTTCATTCAGGTCTTACCAAAGGCATGAAAAAAAGGAGATCAGACGGAATTTCTGGTCTCCTTTTTAGAGGTTGGGTATAAAGATACTGATTAACGGTCCGGATTCAGTAATTTTGTCATTGGTGACTGAAGGATCCATTTTTCCAAAGTTATAATTAATCCTTCCATATCAATGGGCTTCGTTATGTAATCGTTCATTCCCACACTGTAGGCTTTGCTGATATCCGTTATAAAAGCATTTGCGGTCATAGCCAGTATTGGAATTTTCCTGGCATCTTTTCTTTCAAGCAGGCGTATTGCGGAAGCTGCATCGTAACCATTCATCACGGGCATCTGGATATCCATTAAAATCGCCTGAAAGTATCCGGGACAGGAAGCGAGGAATTTGTCAACGGCATCTTGCCCGTTTTCGGCAGTTTCAATTAGAATACCCTGCATATGAAGCAGCTCAGTAGCGATTTCCCGGTTCAGTTCATTATCTTCAACCAGCAGGATTCTTTTACCGCTCAAAGTAGTATGCGTTGCCTCTTCCACGATTTCTTCGGTTATTTTGCTGCCGGAACTGAACAGCTGAAATACTTTCCATATCTTTGAAGTAAAAATCGGGCTGGTTAAAAATGCAGTTGCTCCGGCTTGGAGCAAATCGCTTTCGATCGTGGGACATTCATAAGGTGTGATGATGATAACAGGAACATGATCACCAAGGGATTGGCGTATATTTTTGAGAATATTCAGATTATCCGTATCATTCGGATCATCCGGATCCCAGTTTAGAAGCACAGCGAAAAATTCTTCTGCCCGGTCATATGCGGCTGTTATGAGTTCCTGTGCTTCGAATGAGGAGGATGCCCGGTATCCCTGCATATCATGTTCATTCAATAAGGTAGTTACATTTTCACATATAGATTTTTTATCATTTACGATTAATATGGAACGTCCCGTCAGTTGGTGACTGACAGATTCTTCTTTGTCCGGCAAGCAAAAAGGTATCGAGATGGTGAATTGGCTTCCCTTTCCAATTTCACTTTTGACTTCAATTGATCCGCCCATTAGTTTTACAATATTCTCTGCAATGGACATTCCCAGGCCGGTGCCGTTTATTTTACTGATCCGTGAATCCTCGGCACGGGAAAAAGGCTCAAAAATATGGGGAAGAAACTCTTTCGTCATACCGATACCAGTGTCTGAAAAAACAAATTTATATTGCCCCTTATTTTTATTAAAGGGCATTAATTCATCGATAAACAAGCTGATGGTTCCTCCGGGCGAGGTATATTTAATGCTGTTGGAAAGCAGATTCATAAATACCTGCTGTAAACGATCCCCATCTGTTATAATATTTTCATGCAGAACTTTTCCGACGTTAATCAGCAATTTCTGCTGCTTTTGATCCAATAATGGTCGGCATATATCGGTTAAGTTCTGTATTAATTTTGGAAGGCTGATTACTTCTGTAAGAAGATCGATTTTCCCGGCTTCAATTTGGGACATATCCAGGATTTCATTAATCAGACTTAACAGATACTGGCTGGAAGTGTCGATTTTATTCAAACAGTCCTCTACTTTGACGGGATCAGAGAGATTTGCCTTTGCAATGGTGCTCATGCCAATAATCGCATTCAAAGGGGTACGGGTATCGTGTGACATGGAAGATAAAAATCTGGTTTTAGCTGAGTTAGCCACACGTGCTGCCATATATGCCTCTTCTAATGCCGCCTGCTGCCTTGCCTGCTCCAGTCGGTCTTTAGTCATGTCAATACCTACCGTGTAAAAGGAAGGTATGCCGTCCCAGCTGTCTTCTCCGTCTGCATAGCATAAAGTGATCGTCAGGATTTTGGTATCGCCGCTGCGGGTAAGAATCCGGGCTTCCATAATGAGACTTTGATCGGTGCCTTCTATTTCTTTTAGCCTTCGTACAATGCGTTTTAAATCTTCGGGATGTACATAATCACATTTGGAATCCAGTTCTTCTTCGAATTGCTCTTTTGTATAACCGATGATCTTTAAGAAATCGGAGCCATACCAGAGAATAGACCGGTAATCTCTTGCGTCCAGACGGGCAAATCCACCTGGAAGTGTTTTGAGGAGAATTTCCCGTTCTCTTTCTTTTTTAGCCAGCTTAAATTCTGAACTGTACATATCGTAGGACAATTCTATCCGTGATTTGCGTCCGTGCCAGTTTATCTGCCTGTTTTTGATCATAAACGTTCGTTCAAGAACAGGATTAAAAAATTCCCATTCATAAGATTCATCTGTCCGTAACTTGTCGTTGGTGCAGAAAGGACAGGGGGCTGTTCTTTCCTGAATTGCTTCATAACATCGGCGTCCGATCACATCTTTTTTATCCGTTTTCAGCGTTTCGCAGCTTGTACGGTTCACATAGAGTAATTCATATGTATTCATGTCGCTGATATAGATATTACCCATATATTCATCCATCAGCCATTCAATGTATTGTGTCTTTTCGTCTCTTGACTGTATTAAATCGCTGATATCGGAATTGACCATATAAAAGACCGGATGTCCCTCCACGGTTTCTGCTGTGATCGTCCCGTTAATACGTATCCAGATAAAACTGCCGCTCTTAACAGGCAGACGGCAATCTGTGGTAAATCCTCTCTTGCCCTGAGAAAGAGCCTGAGTTATGGCATCTCGGATTTTGTGAAATTCTTCTATATGATTTTTAAAATACTGGCGGAAATCCGGAAAAAGGGAAAGGTATTCTTCCGCGGTATATCCGGTACTTTCATAAAAATAATGATTGCCGCAAAGAAAAGTTATATTTGTATCAAAAATACACTTGCCTGCGCTGCTTTGAATGGTTTTTATAAATATATCATATTCTTTTTCAATAAATGACATCCCCATATGTGAACTCCTTTTTTGGAAATAATAATAGATATAATATGATGAAGCTTTACTTTATTATATCGGAAAAGTTCAGATAAAGCAATATAACAATGAATTCTGTCATGAAAGCCTGGTGACACTGCCGGTCATCAAAGGATCTGCCCGGCTGGGGACTTATTTTTTATAAGATGTACCTGGAATTTGCAAACTGTAAGTAGTTTGTAAGAACTTCTTGCTTTAATAGAGATATGAAATATATAATAAACAGGCGAGGAGAAAAAAATGAAGATCTTAGAAGCAAAAGGACTTGTGAAATATTATGGCGAGGGAGAAAATCTGGTAAAGGCAGTGGATTACAGCAGTTTTTCAGTAGAAAAGGGAGAATTTGTGGCTGTAGTCGGTACAAGCGGTTCCGGTAAAACCACAATCCTGAACTTAATAGGGGGATTAGACTATGCAGATGAAGGTAAGATAACTATAGATGGTGAGGATCTTTCCAGGATGAAACCGGATGAACTCACAATTTTCAGGAGAAGAAAAATTGGATTTATCTTTCAGAATTATAATCTGGTCACTGTCCTGAGCGTATATAAGAATATTATCATGCCGGTAAAGCTGGACGGAAATAAAGTAGACGATGCATATATTCAGCGTATTACTACGATGCTTGGCATTGAGAAAAAAATGAAGTCCTATCCGAACCAATTATCCGGAGGACAGCAGCAGAGGGTTGCAATCGCACGGGCGCTGTCCGCGAAACCGGCTATTATATTAGCAGATGAACCCACGGGCAATCTGGACAGCAAAACCAGCCAGGAAGTAATGGGACTGCTCAAGATGACCAGCCGGGAATTCAACCAGACTGTGATTATGATTACTCATAATGAAGAGATTGCCCAGCTTGCTGACCGGACAATTCACATTGAAGACGGTAAAATTGTTGGAGGTGAAGCGTGATGTTTGAAAACTCCAATAAGGATATCGTAAAGGAAATTGCGGATGAGACAATGAAGGTTCACCGTCTGCGGAATATTATGGCTTGTTTTGCTATTGCACTGACAGCCATACTCATTACCATCATCTGTGGTATGGGAATCAGTACGGTTAAAGCGATGATGACAGAGCACGAAATGAATCCTGGTCCGGGCACAAATGGCGCAGGAGTATATGGTGATGTGGAGGTTCTTAAAAAGGTAAGGAATCAACCGGAGGTGGAGTGGGCAGATATTGTCAGGCCCTGTATGTATGGAACTCCCCACAATACAGAATTTGCGGGAAATGAAGTAAATTTTGTGGGAGTCAGCGACAGTTATTATGAACACCACTACATAGATTTAATCAATGGAGAATACCCGGATAATGCACAGGAAGTCATAATGTCAGATACCCTTGCAGATAAAATAGGGAGTAAGAGAATACCAGGGGAGAAAATGACTTTGAATCTGAAAGTGGTAAAAGACGGACAGATTACAGAAGAACCGATAGAAGTAACAATTACAGGATTTTACGATAATCCCCTCCGGCAGATTGAAAATTATGAAGAACTTTATACAGCAGAGGATTTTCCGGATATCTATAATCCCGAATTGGCGGATGAAAGCAGCAAAATTTATACAAAATTAACTGGTGTAACATCCTCTACGCCACAAAAGGAACTGGTGAAAAAACTGGAAAACCTGAGCGAAAAAGTTGGGGGCGTGGAGATTTGTTTTATTATGCCTACCGATTATCGTATGGCTTATCTGGGAGGAGGAGCAGTGCTTCTTCTGATTATTGCATGTGGTTATTTCCTGATCTATAATATTTTCTATATTTCGATAGTAAATGATATCCGTTTTATGGGAAATATGAAGACAATCGGTATGACCGGGAAGCAGATCCGTTCCATGCTGGGGTATCAGGTCATACGTTTGGGTGCTGCAGGAACTGTTTTGGGTGTTTTAATCGGAACAGCAGTAAATATATTTGCAGTGCGTATGCTGGAAAATATGGATTTTACATTTGCCCGGTTTTATGAAACAAAATATACGTTGATATTGGCTGTAATGGCATCAATTATATTCACTTCCATCACAGTATGGATCAGCAGCAGAAAGGCATTGCAGCTGGCTGCACGGATATCTCCGGTTGAGGCATTGCACTTTCGGTCATCGGGAAGAAGAAAAACAATATTTGCAGTAATTTCTTTTGCTTTAAGTGGAATTTTATTCTGTGTTCTGTTCACGGCTATGCTGGGGTATGATGTGGAATATATGGTGAACCGCAGCAGTGAGTCGGATTTTCGTGTTTACCAATACCATGCATCGCAGTATACGGATAATCAATATTATGAACCGATGGAAATGGAATTAAAAGAGGAATTGGAAAAGCTTCCATTTGTAAAAGATAGCTATACTTACTATTCAG
Organism: uncultured Robinsoniella sp.; assembly: GCA_900540475.1. GTDB lineage: Bacteria > Bacillota > Clostridia > Lachnospirales > Lachnospiraceae > Robinsoniella. The sequence continues at coordinate 76,941 of UQGG01000033.1, forward strand.
CCAGAGATGTTCAGCAAAAATCAAAAACAGAGTCTTTGGGAGATGTGAAGTTAGAGGGGCATTTGAAAGAAATAATTGAAAACGAATTTATAGATGTGGGACAGTCGTTAGATGAATGGACTGAGGATACCAAGGGGAATTACAAAACCGGAATTATTGGAATGCAGCCCAAGGCTCTTTCTATGGAAGCCAGACAGGTGGATATCCAGAGCGGCAGTCTGGATCCTGACAAATTTGAAAAAGGCGGCTACTTGATTTATCAACCATATTATAGCTGGGGAGAGGGAGCGGATTACCAGTATGATTATCTAAAAGCAGGAGAACAGATCCCTATTTCATTTTATAATTATGAAACACAGGAATATGTGACTAAGATTTTTACGGTACTGGCTGTCATAACAGGCAAATGGGATAATTATGCGGGAGAAATTTCATCTACAGCCCAGTTTGTCATTTCAGATAAAGATTTTAAAGATATTTACGGAGCCGGTGCAGACCAGATGATTTCAAGTGTCCGCATAAACACCTCCGGCGGTAATGAGAAGGAGCAGCAGGAGACACTGGAGAAGATAATTACAGAAAATTTCAATTCCCAGGTGCAGGTGACATCAAAATATATGAGCAGATTAAGTCAGCAGACCCAGAAAATGCAAAAGACATTAGTAGGTATCTTTGTAGGATTGATCTTTGGTTTTATCGGAATGGTGAACATTGTAAATACACTGGTAACAGGCGTTTTGTCAAGGAAAATTGAATTTGCCGCTTTGCAGTCCATCGGGATGACCAGAATGCAGATGACAGGAACTATTTTCAGGGATGGTATGAAAATGCTGCTGATTAGCTTTGCAATTATGGTTCCTATAGGAGTGCCTGTAGCAATCATAATTTCAGGTGCACCGTTATCCACCGGATTCGTACCGGGGTTATATACAACTGCGGTGGGTATGGTACTGGCGGCAGGTGTTTTGCTTACGCTTACGGTATCCGGAATACTTACATCATTTCTGAATAGGAGAACAGTAGTGGAACGTCTGCGTGAAGCAGAATAAAATAATGGCAATGGAAAAGGAGTGATTGAAAATGAACCGGATTCTGATAGTTGAGGATGACGAAGCCCTGAGAAATGGGATTTCTTATGCTCTTAAAAAAGAAGGATTTCAAACGGTTACCGTGTCATGTCTAAAGGAACTTAAGCAGAATCCGGGCGAAGAGGCGGATGCGATACTGCTGGATGTGACACTGCCGGACGGAGACAGCAGGAACTATCTTCTGAAGCTTCGGGAAACAAATAAAATACCCGTGATTTTCCTGACCGCAAGAAATACGGAGAAAGATATGATTCAGGGATTTGATGCAGGTGCAGATGATTATATTACGAAACCATTTTCCATTCCGCTGCTTATCAGAAGATTAAAGGCTCTGCTGCGGAGAACGGGGAAAGAGGCAGCGTCCAGGTATTGTGCGGGAGAGATAACCTATGATTTTGAAACAAAAACAGTGACAAAATCAGGTATAGTGGTTACACTCAGTAAGACGGAGTTAAAGATACTGGAGGTCCTGATTCAAAATAGAAATCAGGTTTTGACCTGGGAGATTTTACTGGAACGGATCTGGGATATTGACGGCAACTTTGTAGATAAGAATACGTTAAGTGTCAATATTGCCAGGCTTCGGGATAAGATAGAAGATGACAGAAAGAATCCGAAATGGATTCTGAATGTATTTGGAATTGGGTATAAATGGAGTGATAGAGATGCCGGATAACAGAAAGAAAATAAAAAGAATAACGTGGCTTACGGCAGGGATATGGTTTGTATCCCTGTTTGTGTTTTTATTATATTGCAAAAATGCGGAGAAAGTCAGTATCTGGGGGGCAGCGGCTTATGGGATCTGGAATCTATTCATATTCACAGCTGCTTATTGGAAAATCTCTGGTATCGTGAATCGGGTAATGGAGAATGTGGATCATTGTATCCAAAGTCTGATTGATGGGAAACCTCAGCAGAAATTCTCCATGGAGGAAGAGACACTGCTTGGAAAGTTCCAGATGCAGGTTATGAAATTATATCATATCATGAATGGAGCCAGGGAAGCAGAAGAAAAGATGCGAAAAGAAATGAGTGAAATGATTTCTGATCTGATTCATCAGGTAAATACACCTCTCACTAATATTCAGATGTACTCCGGTTTTCTCACACAGGATGATTTGCCAGGGGAAGAGAGAATGCAGATATGTGAAGTGATTGATTCCCAGGTAGAAAAACTGGGATGGTTTGCGGAAGGTTTTGGTAAGACGATGCGGCTGGAAGAGGACGTCATGCAGATCAGCCCCAAATACCAGCCAATCCTCCCAATGGTACTGGGTGCTATTGATCAGATTGCATTAAAGGCCCAGATGAATGAAAATGAGATTCTTCTCCGTGGCCAGCAGAATATTTGCGCTGTATATGACCGGCGCTGGACAGAGGAAGCGATCTTTAACCTTATGGATAATGCCGTGAAATACGGCAGGAGATCCTCACCGATTACAGTAGAAATGACGGCATACAATCTATTTGTCAGGATAGATGTGTGCAATTGGGGCGACATCATACCAAAAGAAGAATATAATAAGATATTTACCCGTTTTTATCGTGGAGGCAACGCAATACAGGTGAAAGAGGGCGTGGGATTAGGGCTGTATCTGACGAGAAAAATTGTATCGGAACAGGGAGGGTATGTGAAGGTGGGAGCGGATGGAAAAAAAGGAAATATGTTCAGTTTATTTTTGAAAAAAGCATAGAAAAGGTTCCTGATGTACATAGCAGGGCTTAGGATTTCAAAGGAAAAAGGACCGTCCGGCACATCAATCACTGTGCCGGATGGTCCTTTCTGCTAAAAATAAAAGAGATCTTCAAATTTCTTATCCAATGCAATGCATAAAATCAAAGCTAATTTTGCAGTTGGATTAAACTGCCCTGTTTCTATAGAACTAATGGTATTTCTGGATACCCCCACCATTTCAGCCAGTTGACTTTGTGAGAGCTTCTGTTCTGAGCGGATTTCCTTTAAACGGTTTTTTAATATTAACTGTTCATCCATATATTTACCTCAACACGCTAAGAACAAAGCTTGCAAGGGAAGCTATGGATGCAATGAAACCTGCAATGGTTGATATTAGGTATGCCTTATTCTTAGTGAAACGGTATTTCGGATATGCTTCGGCTGCAACAAATGCCCAGAACATCGCGTAGGGCGCGTAGCTATGCTGCCCATTAAATAAGTTAAATAATACGATAAAAATAAATACAATGCAAAAGGCGCTGATACCTATTCTGCGTCCTCTGTTTTCTGCCTGCTGCATTCCTTCATCTGTTTTTTCTGCTCTGCTTCTTGCTAAAATCTGTTCCTTATTCATATCAATACCTCCTGAGTTTTGCCAAGTTTTCTTTACATCAACATCATACACCTGCCAAGTGCACTTGTCAAGAGGTTTTGCCAAGTTTTATTTGCAAAACCATCACTTTATCCTCTCCGATGCCGTGCAGTGTAATGTACGGCACTGTTTCAACAGTGACATTATGCTGTCATACAATGGAAAATGTTGGGCATGTAATTGAAATTAAGATTAGATAAGTGTAAAATAGCAGAATAGGGAACTGCAGTAACAATTTTCATATATCACTGTATGATAAAAAAGTTAGGATGAAATAGAAATGTACAGTCAGAAAGGGGTTTGGAATGGCATATAAACAAGAGCTGTGGGATGAGGCAAAGAAAAAATGCAGGATATCGGATGAAGAGATACGAATGGCAAAAGAGATGGGATTAAATCCGAAAAGTCTGATAAAAAACATCCCAAATAAAAAGGAGCAGTGGAAAGCTCCGGTTAAAATCTGGATACGTGAAATGTATGAAGAAAAGCAAGAAAAGGCAGAGAAAAAGAAGAATAGAAAATCTCAGACTATAAAATAACAGGTTTTTGAATGTTGCTTTATTTTGTTTCAGATGTGGGGTATTCCACTTTCGGCGGAATTACCGGATAAATGGTTCGCAAAAGCAGATTGTCGCGCTCCAATTCACGGAGCTTGCAGGCAGATACTATTAATTATAATTTAACACCCTGATTAAAGGAGGTATTTATGAGTTTTCTTGAGATTGCAAAAAAAAGGTCTTCTGTTCGTTCTTATACGGAACAGAGGGTAGAAAAAGAAAAGCTGGATCAGATTCTGGAAGCAGCACATGCAGCGCCAACTGCTGCAAATCTCCAGCCTGTACATCTGCTGGTTGTTCAGGAACCGGAAGGAATGGCGAAGATTGAAAAGGCAGCAAATGTATTCCATGCACCGCTGGCGATTATTGTGTGCGCAGATCACAATAAAGCGTGGGTCCGCCCATTTGATAAAAAGCAGACCGGGGATATTGATGCCTCAATTCTGACAGACCATATGATGCTTCAGGCGACGGAGCTTGGACTGGGAAGTGTCTGGGTTTGTTATTTCAAACCGGATATTCTGCGGGAAGAATTTCATATTCCGCCAAATCTGGAGCCGGTTAATATACTGGTGATTGGTTATTCCGCCCAGGAAGAGGGGAATCCCAATCGGCACAACCAAACCCGTATTCCGGTTAATGAACTGGTTTCTTACGAGAAACTTTAGAATAAATATCAAAAGTATTTATTTACCGATGCCGTGATATATGGCGGGAACGACAGCGCATCGCCGGAACCAGCCCTCAATGAATCTGAAAATTTCCGCGCGGCGGAACTTTTATTCGGAGTAGGGAAGTCAAAGAGGGAAAATAGCTGTGAGATTCCGGCATCTGTAATAAAAATGTTACACAGGGGAAATTTGACGTAATGAAAATTGTCTGCCCTGTTTTCCCGCTGTCCTATTCTTCCCAAAAGTCTTCTATTTCTCTGAGTATTTCATCGGTAGGTATCAGTGTCGCTTCGATAATGGTTTTACCGGTTTTTTCTAAATAGTGTTTAATCATATAATATCCACATGCATAGCCTGCACAAAAGGGCAGTCCCACCGGAAAATAACCCCGCATTTTCGCAATTTCATCTCCATAGAGATAGGATGTTAAATTATCCATGCCTTTTACATCCAATGCATCTTGGATGAGTGGCTTTATATAATGGTTCAGCGTGTCCATATCTATTTTACTGACCCAGGGGCCTAGTTTTTCTTCTCCATAAATGGAGGTGGCGTAGTTTTCAGCCAGCCCCTCCGTGACCATCATACCTGCCAGGGATATATCGTCACGCCATTTTTCAAATTGAAACCGCACGTTGTGGTTGCACTCATGGGCGAGAGCAGCCGGTATACGCCCAATTGTGTATTCGTTTGGTGTAATTGCACCAAAAATGTATCCGGGTATGCCGCCGTCACCGGAATAGCCATCGCTGAGTATGGTATAGGGACTCTTGGGATCTGCCAGCAGAATGGTATATAAATAATTCTGAACCGGTAATTCAACACCGGCATCCTCAAACCGTCCCAGTGCGTCTTCTATGGCGTACTGGCAGCTTTTCCAAAATGCGTCATCCGACAGCAATTGAACGCTTTCTTCCTGTCTCTTATCAATTTCCAAAGGATCCAGATATCCTAACATGTTGCTTGCCATGATAACGTCATAACCATTTTCCTGCTTCGCCTTGAGGGGAATGCAGTAACACGCCCATTTCTTCTCAAAGGGTTTCATCATCTCATAACGATATATGTCGTTCTTTTTTTCTGTAGGGGCAGCAATCATTTTCTTATAGATGATATCTGACCGAATATTCTTGATTTCCATATTTTTCTCCTTTTCTGTGTGGTCTATTGATATCATACACGTTGACGCGGCGAGAAGGTCAAGAGGAAAATTACTTATTGATGTCTAGATTTAAGCCATTCAGTACATCAGAGTACATGATCTGCTTTATATGTTATATAATATTTTAACTTATTTTTGACATAGAAAAATATGAGGAAAGAAGAGGTGCAAAAAGATGGCTGTATTGGGTATCGATTTGGGAACATCGAATAGCCTGGTGGGTTATTGGAATGAAGAAAAAGTAGAATTAATTGACAATGTATTTGGTAAGAAGCTGACACCATCTGTAGTAGGTATAGATGATAACGGTGATATTCTGATCGGAGAGGTGGCAAAGCAAAGGTTAATAACGCATCCAGAATGTACAGTTTCAACATTTAAGAGATATATGGGAACAGATAAAAAATATGCAATGGAAAAGTATACATTCACACCAATAGAATTATCAGCAATACTATTGAATACGTTGAAAGAGGATGCTGAACATTTCTTAAAACAGGAGTGTCGACAGGCAATTATCAGTGTTCCAGCTTATTTTAATAATATACAACGTGAAGCAACGATAGAAGCTGCTAAGTTGGCTGGTTTAGAGGTTCTGAATATCATTAGTGAGCCAACTGCAGCTGCAATGGCTTATGGCATTCATAATCTGGATGAAGATAGTACAATAATTGTTATTGACTTAGGGGGAGGAACTTTTGATGTCTCGCTTCTTGAAATGTTCGAAGGAATTATGCAGATTAGAGCAATTGCCGGGGACAATCATTTAGGCGGAGAGGATTTTACCTGGGAACTAATGAAAAAATGCCTGGAAGAAAATGAAATCGATAAGGATTCGGTGAGTCCTGAACAATCTGCTTCACTATACAATAAAATGGAATTTGTGAAACAAAATATTACAGGTGTAAGGCAGGAGACTATAACCTTTAGTATAAATAATAAAGATTATAAGTTTATACTAACCCAAGATAAAATAGAAAAAATCTGGTCAGGACTTCTAGCAAGAATGAAAATACCAATTATCAGAACGTTGCAAGATACCAGTCATAAAATAAAGGATATTTATAAAGTAATCTTGATCGGAGGAGGAACAAAATCATCCATCATAAGAAAATATTTTAGCAGATTATTTGCACAAATTCCATATACTCAAATTAATCAAGATGAAGCCGTCGCTATAGGAGCTTCTATACAGGCTGCTTTAAAAATAGACAAGAGCATGATGGAAGAAATGATATTAACGGATGTATGTGCATTTTCTCTGGGAGTAGAAACATGCGAATATATGAATAATGGATTTCAAGATGGTTATTTTTGCCCAATTATAGAACGTAACACTACAATTCCAGTTAGTAAAGTACAAACTCTCAATTCAATATATGAAAATCAAAATAAAATTCTTATGAATGTTTATCAAGGAGAAGGAATAATGGTTGAAAATAATTTGAAGATTGGGGAAATTCAAATACCATTGCCCAGAAAAGGAAAAGGCCAGAAAGTTGATGTACGATTTACCTATGATACGAATGGAGTTCTAGAAGTCATTGTAACTGTAAAGGAAACGAATGTTGTACACCGGCTGTATATTGAAAATACCCCCGGGAACTTGTCACAGGAGCAAATGGAGGAGCAATTTAATAAGTTAAGAGAATTAAAAATACATCCAAGGGAACGATCTAAGAATAGATTATTATTGGCGAGAGCAGACCGTATCTATAGTGAGTCATTGGGAGAAAGAAGGTTATATATAGGAAAAATGATTATTTCCTTTAAAGAAATTTTAGAAAAACAAGATGAATTAACAATCAGAAAAGCAAGTAGAGAGTTTCAATTATGGTTAAATCAGCTGGAAGGGAATCTGGAATTATGACCATTTGGAAAGTACTGGGGATAAGTCCTACTAAAGATATAAAAGAAATTAAAAAAGCTTATGCAGCACAACTTAGGTTAATACAAATTGATCAAAATCCAGAGTTGTTTCAAGAACTTAAAGAAGCATTTGACTATGCGCTAGGTTATGCCAGAGATTATGAAAATGCATCAAATGTAAATAAGGTGGACAAGATTAAGACAGATAATCAAGGGGAGTTAGAAAATATTTCTATATCGGATAAAACCGGGAATAATCAATTATCCAGTAGAGAAACAGAACAAGATAGCGAAACTTCTGAAGAATTCAATATAAAACTGAGCAAGATTTTAGATAATTTTCAATTCTTTATAGATATTTCAAGGTGGGAAAATCTAATATCTAATAAACTTACATGGAATATAGAAGCCGAAATATATAATCAAAGAATGATTGTTGTTGTACTTTTGCAGCATTATAGGATCATGCCCGGAAATATCATTCAATTTTTACTTAAAAATTTTGATTTAAATGAGGGGCGTATCGATATAGACTCTGAAGATGAGGTATATAAAGAATTTATCAAATCATATGATTTGATAGTTAATATATCAAAATTTTCCTCAGATGAATTAATTTCATTACCTGATGACGATAGGATTAACTTTTGTTATCTTAGATGCCAACTTTATATTTTAATGAAAAGTAATCATCAGTCTAAAAAAGAGTTGAAAAATATATTTGCGAAAGCCTCTGAGTACTACGACCATGATGCTGATTTAAATATCATATATGCTTTAGCACTTTTTCCTTTCAATATCAGAAAGTTTAAAAAAAGAAAGATTAAAATAAAAGAGATAGCATCTCATGTAAAAAATGCAATAAAAAATAATCCATTAAATAAACCAGCTATGATCTTAAATAATCTAATATCTATATTATATAAAAAGAAAAAGAATGATGACAAAAAGTTATTATTAGTTCATGGTGATGTTGCATATATTCCTATAGAATTAATTAATTTTATAAAGGCATTACAATATCAATATACAAAAAAAATTGATCTGGCATTGAAATATTATTAT
>UQGG01000034.1 GCA_900540475.1 uncultured Robinsoniella sp.
TGAGCTGCGAAATGCATCAGGATTTCGGAGCGAATGCCCGCGTGCCGCCAAAAAGCGCTTCGGAAAGGTTAGAAAATACCAGTTCTGCGGCCAGCTGACGGAGTCCATACCAGTTTCCCACGCCCATCTTTCCGTACACTACCTATCATTTACAAAGCGTCTTACTCAGCGAAACCCTAATTTAGTGTTTTATAACCGCATGTGCACACTATATTCTTACTAAGCAAATACTTGATTTGTTCGTTGTATATCTGTAACCTGCAATTATACGTTGTAGTACTAGTTTACAGCAGTCTTTACAGAACCCGCCATCCGGACCGGAAAGCACATGTAAAAATTTAAGCAGCATGATCCATATCGCCCACCTGTGATAAAATAACCCACCGTTTATTAAAAATGACCTATTTCGGCAGATGTCAGTTATTCGTTATAATAGAATCAGATCAACAAACAACAAAAAACTAAAACGAGGAGGCATTGAGATGAAAAAGAAAATCATATCAATCATTTTAGCCGCAATTATGGTAACCAACGTTGCAGCTTGCGGAAAAGAAGCAGATTCCAATAAAGGGAGTGAAAGCCAGGCAGCGGGTGAGTCTCAGGCTGCAAAAGAAAACAGCGGTACCGGTGAACAAACCACAATCCGATTTGTATCCTGGATGACCGGAGGAGAAGACAAGGCCTTCATTGAAAAGTTCATGGTAGAAAATCCCGATATTAACGTAGAGGTTGAGGCGGTGGACGGCACTAATTACGATAAGCTGTTAAAAACCAGACTGATTTCTGATGATGCTCCGGATGTCTTTTTAATCCAGCCGGCACAGTATGAAAAGTTTGTAAAAGAAGGGTATCTGATGGATGTAAGCGGCCGCCCGTCTAAGGAAACCCTGGCGAAATCCAAATCCCTGGAAGATTTGTATACCATCGATGGAAAACAGTATGGATTTCCGGTATGCACCCAGGGCGGACCGGACCCGATCTTCTATAATAAGAAATACTTTGAAAAATTAAATCTGAAAGAGCCGGAAACCATGGGAGAACTGTGGGCAGCGGCGGATAAAATAAAAGCAGACGGAGTAGAGCCATTTGTATTTGGCGACAAAGATGCATGGACCTTTGAGATGTTTTTCAGAAGCAGACAATTTGGTGACTACTTAAAAGACACACCGGAATGGGGCCTGGCACTTTACAATGGAGAAAAACAGGCATCTGAGATGTTCAAAAAAGAATTTGAATTGGCTGAGAAAATGTGTAAGGAAGGTTATATTGGGAAATCATCTCTGACCATGACTTATCCACAGTCCGTTACCTACTTTACAGAAGGAAAAGCCGCAATGCTGCCCCAGGGAACCTGGGTACCAGGGCTGGATGAAATCAAAAATGCAGACCCGGAACAGTTCGAACTGGGATGCTTCATTACCCCGGTAGACGAAACGGACGGCAAGGTATATATGACCGGCTCCTCAGACAGAAGCATTGTAATTTCAGCAAACACTAAAAATGCTGAAGCAGCCGGAAAGCTGTATGACTGGTTTACAAAGGAAGAAAATTTAAGCGAGTACCTCACGTCCCAGTCCTTAACGAATTTCCTGCCAATCGAATACAAAGTCGATCCGGTACTGGAAAGCTACGTAGCAGCATTATCCAGTGATAAATATGAAATCATAATGAGCCAGAAAGCCACCATGCCCGCAGGATTTATGACCATGATGGAAAACGGACTGCAGTCCATACTTGCAGGATCTCCGGCTGAAACAGAATTACAGAAGTTAAATACAGAGTTTGAAAAAATTAAATCATCGGTGGTTGTATCGGAATAAATAATGATTGATAAGAAGGTGAAAAGGTGAACAGTAAAAAAGAAAAGATATATGGAGTGTTTGCAACAGTACCGGCATTGATACTCTTTTTAATATTTACGTATATTCCATTGCTGATGACTTTGGGATATTCCGTAACAGACTGGAATGGTTTTAGTAAGAATTTTAATTTTGTAGGGCTAGACAATTTCGTTCAGGTGTTCAAAGATACCGAGGTGCTTCAGACATTTGGCAATACATTGTATTTTACCGTATTGGTAGTTGTAATTGGTATTGTTCTACAGCTGATGCTGGCAATCTTTTTATTTGAAAAACTAAAGGGCAGAAATGTACTGAGAGCAATCATCTATGCACCCTGTATAATCAGTCCGGTAATCGTATCCCTTACCTGGGTTAACTTCTTCCAGTATGCGGGAATCATTAATGAAGTGCTGTCTAAGATCGGACTGGAAGGGCTGCGGGTGGACTGGCTGGGAGATGTCAACATCGTCAAAAATGTATTGATTTTTATCAATACCTGGCAGTGGGCAGGATACGGCATGATTATCTTTATGACAGGCTTAAGCAGTATTTCCCAGGATGTATACGAGGCTGGTATGTTAGATGGTGCCTGCGGATTTAAAAAATTCAGATATATCACATTGCCTCTGCTAATGCCATCGGTTACGGTCAATGTATTTATTTCTATTACAGGAGCGCTGAGGCTGTTCGATCTTCCTTTTGTTATGACAGGCGGAGGACCGATTAATGCCAGCAAGACAATCAGTATGACAATTTATGATAATGCTTTTCTATATGAAAGATTTGGATATTCAAGTGCCATCGGAGTTATTTTCTTCCTGATTATAGCTACGGTTACGGTTATCCAGCTGAAAATAACCAGAAGCAGGGAGGTGGAATATTAAGATGGTAAGGAAAAAAACAATATTAACAGTTTTAAAATATGTTTTCATCTATTTGATTGCATTATTGATTATTCTGCCGATCTTATACATGTTTTTATCCTCCTTCAAGAACCCGGGAGAGGTGAACAAAATGGTTTCCCTACCCTCCGGATTCTACCTGGAGAATTACAAAGCAGTATTTCAAAATGATACGGCGGTGAGAAGTTTTGCCAACTCCGGTATTATATCGGTCTTTACCATAACCATTGATATTCTTCTATGCGCTTTGGCATCCTATGCAATGGCAAGGAGAAAAGAAAAGTATTTTTCCTTTCTGTACTTACTATTCTTAAGCGCCATGATGATTCCGGTAGTAGCTAATCTGCCTTCCATTTACAGTATTATTCTGAAATTTGGCTTAAAAGATACCAAGACGGCTTTAGTGCTGATTTATGCAGCCACCCAGATCCCCATGGGAATCCTTTTATTCACAGGGTTCATTAAGGGGATTCCCAGAGAACTGGATGAAGCGGCAATTATTGACGGATGCGGATATTTACAGCGGTTTTTCAAAGTTCTGTTTCCACTTATGAAACCGGTTATGGTCACTTATGCGCTGACCACTTTGGTATACGTATGGAACGATTTCTTAATGCCTCTTATGGTCATTTCATCCGAGAAGAAAAAACCGATTACCCTGGCTGTTTACTCTTTTGTAAATGAGCATCAGACGAATTTCGGTGCAATCTACGCAATGCTGGTCGTTGCAGTAGTGCCGCCGATCCTGCTTTTCATCCTGCTTCAGAAACAGTTTTATCAGGGAGGGGCAGCAGGAGCAGTCAAGGGCTAATAGAGTCAGAGAAACGTCTGATGGAATGGGTGGACATACAGTAGGAATCTCCCAAGGCAATGCGTAAGGTGCAGCGGTCAACCCGTTACCGAGTCTTGGGTGGTGTCTGGTAAATCCAGGCATTCACGATACATTATTTTAGTTGAAACAATTAAAATTTAAATCAGAAAGGAATTACAGATGAATAAACAATACGAAGCAGCAGCATATTATTTCCCAAATTACCACTATGATGACAGAGTGCAGGAATGGCACGGGGAAGGATGGAATGAATGGGAGCTGGTAAAAAATGCAAAGCCCAGATTTGAAGGACATGTGCAGCCCAAGGTACCGCTCTGGGGATACGAAAACGAGGCAGATCCCAAAGTGATGGAGAAAAAGATTGAAGCGGCGGCAAGCCATGGGTTAAGTGCATTTATATTTGACTGGTACTGGCATAAAGAAGGGCCATTCCTGGACAGATGCCTGGAAGAAGGATATCTGCAGGCAGAGAATAACAAAGATTTGAAATTTGCAATTATGTGGGCAAATCATGACTGGCTGGAAATACATCCGGCGACCAGATTTCAACCTTATCCGGTGAGAATGAAAGGCGAAGTCTCTGAAGAAGTATTTATCCAGGCAACAGACCACATAATCGATACCTATTTTGTACATCCATCCTATTGGAAAGTAGACGGCAGGTTATATTTTTCGATCTATGAAATGATGAGCCTCGTAAAAGGTCTGGGAGGACTTGAGAACACAAAGAGGGTATTAGAAGAATTTCGGTCAAGAGTGAGGGAGAGAGGGCTTGGTGAACTGCACTTAAATGCTGTAGTATGGGGAATCGAAACCCTTCCTACAGAAAATACTCTGACCAATCCCAATGAAATCATCGAATATTTGGGAATAGACAGTGTCACCAGCTATGTATGGGTTCACCATATCGAATTCGAACATTTTCCGGACACTTCCTATAAAAAAATGCGGGAAATATGCAAAGATGAGCACTCCAGACTGCAAAATCAGTATCCCCTTCCCTATATTCCAAACGTGACCGTAGGCTGGGATTCCACACCGAGAACCGTGCAGACAGACCGGTTTGACAGTATCGGCTATCCATATTATCCGGTGTATATGGATAATACCCCTATGGAATTTGAAAAAGCGCTGCGTGATGCAAAAGCATTCCTGGATAAATCAGAAAAAAGCTTCAATATCTGTACCATAAATGCATGGAATGAGTGGACGGAAGGAAGCTACCTGGAACCGGATACGGTAAATGGAATGGCTTATCTGGATGCCATTAAGAAGGTTTTTTGTGATAAATAAATGTAAGTATGTATCCCTCCTCGTTTACGAGGGGGGCTATATATTTTCTATAAGTTTTTCAAATAAGACTTCTCTACAAAGTTAATAATCTTATAAAGTCCCATGGCTATAATGCAAAGTATTACAATGCTCATGATAACCCAATCCAACTTAAAAACCTGGCTGCCATATATGATCAGGTAGCCAAGTCCCTGCTTGGAACCAATAAATTCACCGATTACCACACCAACCAGGGCAAGACCGATATTTACCTTCATGACACTGATAATGGTAGGAATGGTGCTTGGAAGGACGACACGCAGCAGGACGTCTTTTTTCGTGCCCTGTAAAGTGTAAATCAGTTTAATTTTATCCGGAGATACTTCTTTGAATCCGGTATATAGATTTAATATTGTACCGAAGATCGCTACCGATATTCCGGCTACAATAATTGTTTTCATATTTGCACCCAGCCATACGATTAAAAGAGGAGCCAGCGCTGATTTTGGAAGGCTGTTCAATACGACCAGGTAGGGTTCTAATATTTCAGAGAGTTTTTTGCTGAGCCATAACAGTACGGCAGTTGCGATTCCCAACAGAACAACCAAAGCGAAACTGATCAGTGTCTCTGCTAACGTAACACCAACATGGAGGAAGATTGTTTTATCCTGAACCATGGAAATAAAGGTATTTAATACCCGTGATGGGCTGCTGAAAATAAAGCTGTCGATGATGCCAAGCCTTGCAGTGATTTCCCAAAGCGCAATAAACAGTACTAAAATAAGAATCCGCATGATGGTTACCATGCGTTTGTGATGAAGCCGTTTCTTTAAATATTCTTTTTGATTGACAGAAGCGTTATTCATTTACATTCAGCTCCTTCCAGATTTGGTTAAAATAATCTTTGAATTCAGGAGCGTTTCGGGATTTCATTGGGGTGCGGTCTTCAATACTCATATGAACCGGTACAATGCTTTTGATCTTAGCCGGCCGTTTGGTGAGAACGATAATGCGGTCTGCAACGCTGATGGCTTCCGACAGGTCATGGGTAACCAGAATAGCGGTCTTATGAGCTTTCTTCAGAATAGAAGAAATATCGTCACATACGGAAAGGCGTGTCTGATAATCAAGAGCGGAAAAAGGTTCATCTAAAAGCAAAAGTTCCGGCTGCAGTGCCAGGGTACGGATCAGCGCTGCACGCTGACGCATTCCGCCGGACAGTTCGGAAGGCTTTTTATCCTTGAATTTGTATAATCCATAATCTTTCAGCATCTGGTCAACCATTGCTTTGCTTTCCTCTGTAATTTTTTTCTGAATCTCCAGACCCAGGAGAACATTGTGGTAAATAGTACGCCATTCAAACAAATGGTCTTTTTGGAGCATATAGCCTATATTTGTATGAGCTTCTTTTACATCTTTCCCATTTAGGAGAATGGAACCGGATTCTGGCTTTAAGAGTCCGCTGATTAAGGAAAGCAGAGTAGATTTGCCGCATCCGCTGGGACCGACAATTGCGATGAATTCGCCGTCATTCACCTGAAAGGAGATATCAGATAAAGCAAAAGTTTCTCCGCTTACACTATGATAGGAAAAGTTCACGTCTTTTAGTTCTAATAAGGTCTGCATTTCGTACCTCCTATATTGTTATATCATAGTGTATGAAAATGCCGGCGAAATGTTCAGGAATTCCAGAGCCTGCTTCCAAATTTGCTCTGGCAGAAGTGTGTCAAAGTTTATGAGTAATTTGTCACAAATAAATTCTAAACATGCTCTATGGAAAGCGAAGCCTCTATCAATTGTTTTGCACCATAAGAACCCAGGACTGGCACATCCTCAGGATGGGTACAGTCTGTAATTCCTTTATCAAACAGCACATTGATGTTCATGGGAAATTCATCATCCCCCTCCCAGAGAATATAAGTAATGGCGATCAGGGGAAACAGCTGCAGGCGTACCGATGCATCCCCATAGGTGCATATGGTGCCGTGAAGTGCTTTTCCTGCCTGTATAAACCGGTCAGTATGCCCTTCAAATGCTTTTTTCAGGGGAGGTATGGTCTCGCGTATAAAAGCAGTTTCAAAATGGCTGACGCCGCGGATGGAATGGAAGGGAATTTCCTCGCCAGTCACGGCAGCAGTATCTTTGGCATAAATCAAATAGTGGATCAGCAGCAAACGGGTATGTACCGGAACTTCCGCATCCGGGTGTGCCTGGTCAAAAATGCTTCCGTCTGAGGTACTGACCATATAGCATTTGTCCAGAACCGGCAGCAGCAGGTATTGTCCGTCACCGGAAAAGGAAAGCCCGGTTCTAAGTGCAAGGCTTTTAAAATCCATGTCCAGAAATATCAGGCGGTCATGTTCATAGACCAGTTCGTAATTATCCGTATGATTCTTTTTCATTTCCATAAAATAGTTCCTCCAGGATTGTGTTTGAAAATTGTTATTGTATTTTAGTTTATCATAATAAGGAGTATGTGTATATACAGTAAATTGACTGTCTGTTCGTTTACTCGTTACAGTTATAAAATTTCATTATTATGGTTTTCTTAAAACGGTCTTAAAACTTTCCCCCTTTCTTGCCCTTTACAGGGAATAATGTTATAATTGCCAAATCAATAAACCGGTAAATGATGAATGGAATGGAAGTATTCCATATCGCCATAACCATATTAGAGCCTGTTTAAAATGATAAGAGCAAACCGAATCAGAAATCCAGTTATAAGTATTCCGGGTTCAATTATTTCCGGCACAAATGCTTTACGAATTTTAGACATGCTTTGGAAAGCAGAGATGATTAATGAAATATAAAAAACAAATATTTATTGTGCTACTATTGGTATTATTAGGCTCCTTTTCGGTCACCGCTGCAGCCGCTGGCAGGGGAAACGGGCGCAGACCCGGCAGAAAACCGTCTGATAAATATGCCTGGACTGTTCAGCAGTACGGCAGTGACAGCGATGGAAGCCAGTCCATGTTCTATACTATAAGCAACCGTAAAGGAAAATTAATCGTTATAGACGGTGGCTGGAAACAAAATGAAGCCCGGGTACGCAGTGCCATTCAAAAGCTTGGCAGCAATGTAGACCTGTGGATTATCACCCATCCCCATCCGGATCATGTGGGTGCCTTTAATGCAATTGTTTCAAATCCCCAGGGAATCCGGATTCGGAAGGTGTTAGCCCCTAAGATTAATCCGGCGGTTTATCAGAAATATGCCCAGGAGTGGGATGAATACAGCATTTTTGAAGAATTCAATGGCATTATGTCCGGTGCTGCAAATCTTCAGTATATAAAAGGCGGAGATACGATAGATATTTCGGGACTCAGCCTACAGTTCTTCAGTTCCTATGATGGCAGGTTACAGAAAACCAGCAAGGATATCTGTAATGATTCTTCCCTCGTGTTCAAGGCTTCCTACAATGGTAAGAGTATGATATTTACCGGGGACATTAACTCCAGACGGGCAAATATGCTGGTGAAGAAGTACGGCAAGAAGCTAAGATCAAACTACCTGCAGGCTCCCCACCATGGCAATAATAATAAGCGGGAACGGTTTTTTAAGGCAGTGAGACCCCGAGTAACATTTATTGATGCACCTTCCTGGCTTCGTGATTTTCCGGCGGTGAAGCATAATATATCCGTTTTGAAAAAGCAGGGAAGCCGGATTATTACATATGGTTCTTCCAGAAGAACTGTTAAGTTAAAATAACAGCGTTCAGAAGATGAGCGCTAGAAGAGAAACAGTAAAAGCAAATCAAGTAAAAATAAACAAAACCCCGGTAATATTAAAGCCCGGAGAAGAGGAGAGTCTATGAAAAGTCTGCAGGAAATGACAAATGAAGAGCTATGGGAGTTATTTCCTATAGTTTTAGAAGATTATAATCCCCAGTGGCAAAACTGGTATCAAAAAGAACAGGAAATGATTCTGGATGCGGTAAACAGAGAGTATGCAGCCAGGATCCATCATATCGGAAGTACTTCTGTCTATGGTCTGCGTGCCAAGCCTACCGTGGATATCTTACTGGAAATAAAAAAAGAATGTGATCTGAATTTACTCAAACAGAATCTGGAGGCAATCGGATATATATATGCACGACAGCCCCACAAACCGGCACCGCACATGATGTTCCAAAAAGGCTATACGCCTCTGGGCTTTGAAAAGGAAGTGTTTCATTTGCATATACGCTACCAGGGGGATTGGGATGAGATCTATTTTCGGGATTACCTTCGGATTCATTCCGATGCTGCCGCTAAGTATGCAGAGCTAAAGGAAAGACTGAGAACAGAATACGAACACGACAGGGACGGGTATACTCTCGCGAAAACGGCATTTGTAAAAGAAATTACAGCAATGGCAAGAGAAGAGAAAAAACGCAATTACCAAAAGGAACTGGACCTTGTAATAGACAAGGTTCAGAAAGAGGGAAAAACACCCACGCTGCTGCTTCACAGCTGCTGTGCTCCTTGCAGCAGTTATGTCCTGGAATATCTTTCCCGGTATTTTAAAATCAAGGTATTTTATTACAATCCGAATATCTATCCACAGCAGGAATATGAGAAAAGAGTGCAGGAACAGCAGCATTTTATCCAAGACATTCCTTCAAAGCATCCGATCGGGTTTTGGGAAGGACGCTATGAGCAGGAAGAATTTTACAGTGCAGTCAAAGGACTGGAAAAGATCAGAGAGGGCGGAGAACGCTGTTATGCCTGTTATGAACTGCGGCTTAAGGAGACGGCACGGCTTGCAAAAGAACAGGGGTTTGATTATTTCACCACAACATTGTCCATCAGTCCTTTAAAAAATGCAGTGAAACTGAACGAAATCGGAGAACGTCTTGGAGCTCAGATACAGGTTCCCTATCTGGTATCCGATTTTAAGAAGAAAAATGGATATCAAAGATCCATTGCGCTGTCCGGTGAGTACGGACTTTACCGGCAGGATTACTGCGGCTGTATTTTTTCCAAAAAGGAGAGATCTAATACTTAAGTACTGGAATAAATGGAAAAATGGAAAAATTTATCTGGTTTTGCAGGGTAAGGTGTTGAGAAATGACAGTTATTGTGGTAAAATTTGGAAAGGAACAATTCGTGTACAGGGTGTGTTGACCTTTCATCTTACATAGATGGGAGGTGATGCTGATGAAGAAAAAACCATTTGATTTCAAAGATTTGATGTCTTTTGGAATGTTTATCATAGCATTACTGACCTACATTTATTTGGTTAGTCAGTAAAATAAAGAGAAAACACCCTCTACTTTGACCAGTTAGGGTGTTTTCATAACATAACATTAGGTCAACCACTTTTGGCGATTGTTCCTTTTATGTACATAGAATAGCATGAAACAATAAAAAAGTCAAATTTGAAATATAAGAAGAAAAGCACGATGAAAGCCTGTAAAATCAATGCATTCATCTTTTATTGTACTCTCCGCCAAGAGGAAGTGAGTAGATAAAATTTTCAAAGGTTGACAAATACGTCTTTCTGATTGTGGTTTATACGCAAGGCAGGCAAACCTTGAATCAAGCCACGACCGCATACGAAGTGTAAGCATGGGAAGTGGCTTGGGTAGCAGAAGCATTCTTTGATGTAACCCGCTACACCTGCAGAATGCTTTTGCTCCTAATGAATATCCTAGTGAATATACAATCAAAAATATTGTATAAATATAGAATTTATGATAGACTTATATGGATTATACAGGCCAATACCGCAGATTTATGCGGACGAAAGACAAAATGAAAAGAAATGAGGAAAATATTATGGCACAGTTATGGGGCGGACGCTTCACCAAAGAGACAGATCAGTTAGTGTATAACTTTAATGCATCAATTTCCTTTGACCGGAAATTTTACAAACAGGATATCGAAGGAAGCAAAGCGCATGTGACAATGCTGGCAAAACAGGGAATTCTGACGCAGGATGAAAAGGAAGAAATCATCGAAGGATTAAACGGAATCCTGGCTGATGTGGAAAACGGAACCCTGGAAATTACAGACCAGTATGAAGATATTCACAGTTTTGTTGAAGCAAACCTGATTGACCGTATTGGAGATGCAGGGAAGAAACTTCATACAGGAAGAAGCCGTAATGACCAGGTTGCACTGGATATGAAACTCTATACCAGAGATGAGATTTTAGAGATGGATGCATTGCTGAAGAACCTTTTAACCACACTGCTTACCATCATGGAAGAAAATACCGGAACCTATATGCCGGGATTTACCCATTTACAAAAAGCACAGCCCATTACTCTGGCGCATCATGTAGGGGCTTATTTCGAAATGTTTAAAAGAGACCGTTTAAGGTTATTTGACATATATAAGAGGATGAATTACTGTCCATTGGGCTCCGGTGCACTTGCTGGCACCACCTACCCGCTGGATCGTGAGTATACGGCAGAACTGCTGGAATTTGACGGACCAACTTTAAACAGCATGGATTCTGTGGCTGACAGGGATTATGTAATTGAATTATTATCTGCCATGTCTACCATCATGATGCATCTGAGCCGTTTTTCAGAGGAAATTATCATCTGGAATTCCAATGAATATCAGTTTGTGGAACTGGATGACGCTTACAGCACCGGAAGCAGTATTATGCCCCAGAAGAAGAATCCGGATATCGCAGAACTTGTCCGTGGCAAAACCGGACGTGTTTACGGAGCATTAATGTCGATTCTGACTACAATGAAAGGTATACCTCTAGCATATAATAAAGATATGCAGGAAGATAAAGAGCTTACCTTTGATGCAATTGATACTGTAAAAGGCTGTATTGCATTATTTACGGGTATGGCTGCGACCATGCGCTTTAACAAAGAAGTAATGGAAAACAGTGCAAAAAATGGGTTTACCAATGCTACAGATGCAGCAGATTATCTGGTAAATCATGGGGTGCCTTTCCGTGACGCCCATGGTATCGTAGGTCGCCTGGTGCTCTACTGTATAGAGAAAAATATCGCCCTGGATGATATGAGCCTTTCGGAATATAAAGAGATCAGCCCTGTTTTT
The DNA here is from genome assembly GCA_900540475.1 of uncultured Robinsoniella sp. Taxonomy (GTDB): domain Bacteria; phylum Bacillota; class Clostridia; order Lachnospirales; family Lachnospiraceae; genus Robinsoniella. Next base: position 11,861 of record UQGG01000034.1, read on the forward strand.
GAAGAGGATATCTATGAAGCAATCAGCATGAAAACCTGCGTGGAAAAGAGAATGACAATTGGCGCTCCATCTGAGGAAGCGATGAAGAAAGTCATCGCCCTGGAAAAAGAATATTTGCTGAAAAATTAAAAAAGTACTTGCATTTTCGGGAAAAATGGTATACTATTGTTCAAAGGAAAGACAAATGTGCGCGGTAGAAAAACACGACCTGCTGCAATGTCCGTTTGCCCCTTGATTTTAAGAAATATATTCTGCCGGGAAATATCGGAAGCATGTATTTTCTAAGAATAATTTGTGTGAGGAGAATGTTAAAATGAGTCAGAAATTAAAAGTAGGCGTATTAGGCGCTACCGGTATGGTAGGACAGAGATTTATTTCATTATTGGAAAACCACCCATGGTTTGAAGTCGTAACCCTTGCTGCAAGCCCAAGAAGTGCTGGGAAAACTTATGAAGAAGCAGTAGGCAAAAGATGGAAAATGACCACACCGATGCCGGAAGCAGTGAAAAATATTGTTGTAATGAATGTAAATGAAGTAGAAAAAGTGGCATCTGGCGTAGACTTTGTATTTTCTGCTGTAGATATGAGCAAAGATGAGATTAAAGCCATCGAAGAAGCTTATGCAAAAACAGAAACTCCGGTTGTATCTAACAACAGTGCACACAGATGGACACCGGATGTACCAATGGTAGTGCCGGAAATCAATCCGGAGCATTTTGAAGTAATTAAATTCCAGAAAGAACGTCTGGGAACAACAAGAGGTTTCGTAGCAGTGAAACCAAACTGTTCAATTCAGAGTTACGCACCGGTACTTACAGCTTGGAAAGAGTTTGAGCCATACGAAGTAGTAGCTACGACTTATCAGGCGATTTCAGGTGCAGGAAAGACTTTTAAAGACTGGCCGGAAATGGTAGAAAACATCATTCCGTATATTGGCGGCGAAGAAGAAAAAAGCGAGCAGGAACCATTAAGACTCTGGGGAAACATTGAAGACGGCGTTATCAAAAAAGCATCTTCACCAGTAATTACCTGCCAGTGTATCCGTGTTCCGGTATTAAACGGACATACGGCGGCTGTATTTGTAAAATTTAAAAAGCAGCCGACAAAAGAGCAGTTAATTGAAAAATTAGTGAATTTCAAAGGTCTGCCTCAGGAAATGGAACTTCCAAGTGCACCAAAGCAGTTTATCCAGTATCTGGAAGAAGACAACCGCCCTCAGGTAACTGCAGATGTAGATTTTGAAAACGGCATGGGTATCTCTGTTGGAAGACTGAGAGAAGATACCGTATATGATTATAAATTCGTAGGATTATCCCACAACACAGTCCGCGGAGCAGCAGGCGGTGCAGTACTTTGCGCTGAATTACTGAAAGCTCAGGGATATATTACAGCAAAATAAACGGATGAAATAAGCGAAAAATAATAAACAGCATTTAAAAGGGGATACTTCTAAATGCTGTTTTTTTGCTGTAATGGCATGGGAGTGATAAAAGACGACAAAATACACTTGTTTTTTAACGGATTATATCTTACAATTAATAACAGGCTTAGAACCTGTTTAATAATTTAAATCGCCTGTCTTTATGCTGCAATTAACAAAGCAGGTAATATTCAAATACGTTTCAAAGCGAAAAGGGTTAAAGAATGGGATATAAATGATTAGGATAAAGAATGTAACGAAAGAATTCGGGAAAACAAAAGGAGTATTTGATTTATCACTGGAAGTAGAAGATGAAGAGGTTTTTGCCCTGCTCGGACCGGCAGGTTCCGGTAAAACAACAGCGATCCGTCTTTTAATGGGATTTATAGCTCCGATGAAGGGGAAATGCGTGATAAATGGGAAGGATACCTATAAATGGTCCGATAATATCCAGAGTTTTATTGGTTATCTTCCGGGTAATGGGGGGCTTCCTAAGGAAATGACAGGCAATAAATTTATACGGCTGATGGGTGCCATGCGGGGAATGAAGAATCTGGAGCGGGCGTTTGAACTGGTAGACCGGTTCGAACTGGATATGGACGAAAAGATACGTTTTATGTCCAAAGAAAACCGGAAAAAAGTCCAGATTATCAGTGCGTTTATGCATGATCCGAAAATGCTGGTTCTGGATGAGCCGGCAGTGGGGCTGGAGCCGCTGATGCAGGAACGGTTCATTGAGCTGATGCTGGAGGAAAAGGAAAAAGGGAAGACCATTTTTATGACCTCCCAGGTATTTGGTGAAGTGGACAGAGTTTGTGACCGCGTGGGAATGATCCGGGATGGGAACCTGGTGAACATCAGCAATATCGAAGGTCTGAGGGCAGACCAGAGAAAAAATTATATTATAAAATTTGCCGACCAGCAGGAAGTGTTTCGGTTTATGAAAGAGCCATATGAGGTGATTCAGATAAAAGAGAAGCAGATCATTGTAAATGTGAAAGGTGAGATGATGTCTCTGATTCATACACTCAATGACTATAAAGTCACAAATCTGGAAATGACAGTCCAAAGTTTGGAAGAGATCTTTCCACATTTTTACGGAGGTCAGCTGCATGTTTAGTTTTCCATTATTAAAACAGAATATAAAATCAAATTATGTGATTTTTCTGGCATTTTTGGGGCTGCTTCTGTCCGGGATGCTGGCAGCTATGGGGCTGCATACCCTGGGGCATACTTCAGCAGGATTTTTAGCATCTTATTTTAGTGAATTTACCTTTTTCATTGTTCCTTCCGTATACAGTATTATAATGGCAGGACGTTTGGTGACACAACTGGTGGACCGGGGAACAATGGCATATTATCTGGCGACGCCCACCAGTAGATCGAGACTTTTGTGTACGCAGGCATTTACATTGCTGATATTCCTGGTACTGATGTTTATTTTTACTTCAGTTCTCGGAGTGGCGGGCGGTTTGTATCAATTCGTGGAAAATTGTGATATCACATCTTTTCTGTTATTGAATCTGGGGGCGCTCTGCCTTCATATTTTTGTCAGTGGAATTTGTTTTTTAGCGTCCTGTATCTGCAGATCTGCCGGGAAGGCATGGCTCATCTCCAGCATTATCATTGCGTTTTTTTATATGGTTCATATAGCATCGGATATGGATGAGCGGCTGGAGGTGCTGAAATACGCCACCTTTTTTTCGCTGTTCCATATGGAATATATTCTGAGGATCAATGTCAATATCCTGTGGATGCTTCCAGCCCTGATTGTTGCCGGCTGGGCAATGTATTTTATAGGAATAAAAATATTTGAAAAGAGAGATTTGCCCCTGTAAACGGGGAATGAGGATTTATAGATGTCAAAAGCTTTATATATTGCAGAAAAACCCAGTGTAGCCCAGGAATTTGCCAAAGCACTGAAGTTAAAAACATCCAGGCATGAGGGCTATCTGGAGGGTGATACGGCGGTGGTAACCTGGTGTGTTGGGCATTTGGTAACCATGAGTTACCCGGAAGTATACGATGTGAAATTCAAGAGGTGGAGTCTGGATACGCTGCCCTTTCTTCCGGAGAAATTCCTGTACGAGGTCATTCCGTCCGTAACAAAACAATTTAAAATTGTAAGCGGGCTTCTGAACCGGGAAGATGTTGATACCATTTACGTCTGCACCGACTCCGGGCGGGAAGGTGAATATATCTATCGTCTGGTGGAGCAGATGGCAAATGTAAAAGGCAAGGTCAGAAAAAGAGTCTGGATCGATTCCCAGACAGAAGAAGAAATACTGAGGGGAATTGAGACAGCAAAAGATTTATCTGCATATGATAATTTGTCAGAAGCAGCCTATTTAAGAGCAAAAGAAGATTATTTGATGGGAATTAATTTTTCCAGACTTCTGTCCCTTAAATACGGGAATGCGATTTCCAATTATTTACATACAAAATATACGGTCGTCTCGGTAGGCAGGGTAATGACCTGTGTGCTGGGAATGATTGTAAGGCGGGAGCGGGAAATCAGAGAATTTGTGAAAACCCCGTTCTACCGTGTACTGAATACCATAAATTATAATGGTAAAGTATTTGACGGGGAATTCCGTGCCGTAGAAGGCTCAAAATATTACCTGTCCCCAAAACTATACAAGGAAAATGGGTTCAAAGAGAAAAAAGATGCCCAGGTATTAATTGATGAACTCAGTGTGGATCAGCCATTAACTGCCGTGGCAGATGCAGTAGAGAAGAAAAAGGAAAATAAAAATCCGCCCCTGCTGTTTAACCTGGCAGAGCTTCAGAATGAATGTTCCAAACTGTTTAAAATAAGCCCGGATGAAACGCTGCGTGTCGTTCAGGAATTATACGAAAAGAAACTGGTAACCTATCCGAGAACGGATGCCAGAGTATTGTCAACGGCAGTTGCCAAAGAGATCCATAAAAATATCGGCGGACTGCGGAACATACCTATGATGAAAGAGTATGCGGAAGAGATTCTAAGCGGCACCAGCTATAAAAATATAGCAAAGACAAGGTATGTAAACGATAAACAGATTACGGACCATTACGCAATCGTACCAACCGGGCAGGGAATCAGTGCACTTCGTTCCCTGAACAGTAATGCGGTAAATGTATACGAGACAATTGTTAGAAGATTTTTAAGTATTTTTTATCCTCCTGCTGTCTATCAGAAAATTAACCTGACTACAAAGATGCAGGGAGAAAAGTTTTTTTCCAGTTTTAAAGTGCTGATTTCTGAAGGATATCTGAAAGTGATTGAAAATTCTTTCAGCAAGAAAAAGACCGATGAGAATACCACAGATCAGGAGGATGACACAAAATGCGACACCGCCATGCTGGAAGCATTGAAAGATCTGAAAAAGGGTGCTGTGTTAAATGTCGATAAACTGCAGATCAAAGAAGGCGAAACTTCACCGCCAAAACGCTACAACTCCGGTGCCATCATTCTGGCAATGGAGAATGCGGGGCAGCTGATCGAAGATGAAGAACTCCGTTCCCAGATTAAGGGCAGTGGAATCGGAACCAGTGCCACCAGGGCAGAGATACTGAAAAAGCTCATTGGGAATAAATATATCGCATTAAATAAGAAAACGCAGATATTGACCCCTTCATTGCTAGGTGAGATGATATTTGATGTGGTAAATGCCTCCATCCGTTCCCTGCTGAATCCGGAATTGACTGCCAGCTGGGAAAAGGGCCTGAATTACGTGGCGGAAGGGGAGATTACACCAGAAGAATATATGACAAAACTGGATCATTTTATAAGATCCAGAACCGATGGAGTACTAAAAACCAACTATCAATATGCCCTGCGTCAGTATTTTGATGCAGCAGCACAATATTATAAGAAAGGAAGTCAAAAATAATGGAAACATGTAAGATTAAAAACCTTTATAACCTGGAGGAAACGATTGCAAAAGATCTGTTTTCAGGAGCGGAATACCCATGGGAAGTTCTTCCGAAAATCAGCAGCTTTATTCTGGAACTTGGCAAATCCCTGAGTGAAGAAGAATATGAAAAACGCGGTGAAAATGTGTGGGTGGCTAAATCAGCTAATGTAGCGCCTACCGCTTTTATTAACGGACCGGCAATCATCGGCAAAGATGCAGAAGTGCGCCACTGTGCATTTATCAGAGGCAATGCTATCGTTGGGGAAGGTGCTGTTGTAGGAAACTCAACCGAACTGAAAAACGTGGTATTATTTAATAAAGTCCAGGTTCCCCACTACAATTACGTAGGAGATTCCATTCTTGGATACAAATCTCATATGGGAGCAGGTTCCATTACATCAAATGTGAAATCAGATAAAACCCTGGTAGTAGTAAAAGACAAAGATCAAAAGATTACCACCGGTCTTAAAAAATTTGGCGCAATGCTGGGTGACAATGTTGAGGTTGGATGTGGTTCTGTCCTGAATCCGGGCACGGTAGTTGGCAGTAATACCAATATTTATCCGCTGTCTTCTGTGCGTGGGGTAGTGCATGGCGGAAGTATTTATAAGAAGCGTGGGGAAGTTGCGGAGAAGTTTTAAGGCAGCAGGTAATGGGAATATAATAAGCAGACAGAATATTCATACAACACTAAAGTGAATTTTTAAACAGATAATTTTTGAGAGAAGTTTCATTCGTTCTTTTTTATATGAGAACGGATTTACTTCTCTTTTTTGTATCTGTAATGCAGTATTTATAAACCTGACTTGCCTTAAGTATAATGATAGGAATATTCTGATTAAACAGTTTTATATATGCTCAGGGATTCTTAATTTATTTTAAGAATTATCCTGTTAGAATATTAAGACATTCAAACTGATTCTTTGCTAAAATAATGATAGCCTAGACTTCAATGTCCAGGCTATTCGATTCTAAGCAGAAGGATGATGGGGATATATGTCAGAGAATATTTTAGTTGTGGATGATGAAAGAGAAATTGCAGATCTGGTAGAGGTCTACTTAAAGAATGAGAATTTCAATGTTTACAAGTTTTACTCAGCAAAAGATGCACTGGAATGTATTGAATCAGGAAATATTGATCTGGCAATACTGGATGTGATGCTGCCCGATGGAGATGGTTTTGGAATCTGCAGAAAGATCCGGGAAAAGCATAACTATCCGGTTATCATGCTAACTGCAAAAGAAGATGAGATAGATAAAATTACGGGACTGACCTTAGGGGCAGATGACTATATGACAAAGCCCTTCCGGCCATTGGAACTGGTAGCAAGGGTAAAAGCCCAGCTTCGCAGGTTTACGCGCTATAATCAGGGAAGTTATGAAAGTCAGGATAATATGCTGATTGTTTCCGGACTGGAGCTGAATAAAAGTACCAGGGAATGCATCCTGAATGAAAAGCCGATTTCCCTGACTCCTACTGAGTTTTCCATCCTCTGGATATTATGTGAAAACAAGGGGAAGGTGGTCAGCGCAGATAAGCTGTTCCAGGAAGTCTGGGGGGATAAATATTTTTCCAACAGTAACAATACAATTATGGTGCATATCAGGCATCTGAGGGAAAAGATGCAAGATTCCGCCGAGAATCCAAGATATATTAAGACTGTGTGGGGAGTTGGATATCGAATTGAAAAATGAGTTTGGAAGGCTGAAAAGAAAGATTGTAAAGCAGGTTGTGATAGTGGCAATATTTGCAATCTTAATAGGCGCCTGTCTGCAGTATATGGTCATAGACGGCATCTTGCAGGGACCATTTGCAGAAGGTTTTGTTGCCTGGTGCCAGAACAGGTTTGACCTGGATTATATGGAGGCTGTGAACATCTATCAGAAAGTGTTCCGCAATACAAAGGATTATCTGATGATGGGTGGATTTATTATATTATTGTTGATCATATTTTACATTGCCCTCTTGAAATTTACACGCTATTTTGATGAAATCCGACAGGGTATGAAAAAGCTGCTGCAGGAATCCGAAGAACCTATCCGGCTGTCACCGGAGCTGGATTTTATGGAAGCAGAAATGAATCAGGTCAAAGGAACTTTGAAAAAACGGGCTGATGACGTATTTCAGGCAGAGCAGAGAAAAAATTCACTTGTGGTATATTTAGCGCATGATATTAAGACTCCGCTCACCTCAGTAATCGGTTATATGAACCTGATGCTGGAATTACCGGATATGCCTCCGGAACAGCGTGCCAAGTATATGGAGATTACGTTAGAAAAGGCATACCGGCTGGAACAGCTGATTAATGAATTGTTTGATGTGACCCGATTTAATATGCAGTCCATTGAACTGGAAAAAGAAGAAATCCATCTGGCATATATGCTGATGCAGATGGCGGAGGAATTTTATCCTGTCTTAATGGAGCAGAATAAGCGTGCGCAGGTATTTGCGGACGAAACCCTGTTAATACAGGGAGATCCCAATAAACTGGCAAGGGTGTTTAACAATATTTTAAAGAATGCAATTGCCTACAGTTATGAAAATACAATTATAGAAATTAAAGCAGAAAGAATAGAGAGCCATGTGCTGATTACGTTTCGCAACCGTGGAAACCGGATTCCTTATGAAATGCTCATGAAAATATTCGAACAGTTTTACCGTTTGGATTCAGCCAGATCCAGCAATACGGGAGGTGCAGGTCTAGGGCTTGCCATCGCCAAAGAAATAGTGCTGGCACATGGAGGCAAAATATATGGGGAGAGTGATGAGAATTATACGTCTTTCTCGGTAGAACTGCCGTTATCAGCTGCGGAAAAATAAAAACAAGAACATTGATACAAAGTAATATCTTGGCAATACCGGGAAGAATCTTTGTATGATGTTCTTATTTTTATAGAATTGTTTATCATGTCAGAGATAATTCTTAAATTTTACTTATAATGCTGTGTAGGAATTCTGAAGTGCAGATAAAAATGCAAAGGAAGATTCAGGGAAATGTTAATAGAGTCCTAAGTCTGGATTTACACACTTTTTGAAGCTTGCTGTTACCATAAAAGCAAGAAGAAAATGGAGGTGTAATTCATGAGAAAACGTAGGAGAAGAAGGCGCTACGGCCTGCAGATTTTTTGTATGGTGGTGCTTATATTGGTAAGTGCATTTGGAGTAAAAAAATTAACGGAGAACCGGGCTGAGAGCAGTGTTGAGAGCGGGGCGGACAGCGGCAGAGCTGCGTATACCCCGGACACCATGCAGCTGACCAGCAGCAATGAGGAACCTGGATTGGATATTGATGAAGACAGGCTCTATAGTGCTGCCGCGATTCTGGTTGACGTACAGAGCAGGAACATATTGTTTGAAAAACAAAGTGACAGGAGAATTTATCCTGCTTCCCTTACCAAAATTATGACAGCAATAACAGCGATTGAGGCCATAGGAGATCTGGATCAGAAAGTGATACTGCAGCCGGACAAGTTTGATGCATTATATGAAGAAGGGGCATCAATGGCGGGGTTTCTCCCTGGAGAAGAAGTTTCAGCAAGGGATCTGGTCTACGGGGCATTGCTGCCATCCGGGGCGGAATGTTCTATGGGTCTGGCTGACTTTGCCGCAGGAAGTGAATCGGCTTTTGTAGACATGATGAATCAGAAGGCATCCGGATATGGGATGACCGGTACGCATTTTACCAATACAACCGGATTACATGATGCGGATCATTATTCCACGGTTAAAGATATCGCTATATTGCTGGAATATGCTCTGGAAAATGTAGACTTCCGTACTGTGTTTACATCTTTTGTACATTCCATACCGGAAACGAATCTGCATCCGGAGGGAATCACCTTTTACAGTACCCTGGCACCGTTTGTGGAACAGGAAGCAATCAATGGCGGAGAGATAGAGGGAGGAAAAACAGGTTTTACGGATGAGGCAGGGCTTTGTCTGGCAAGTCTGGCTAATATCAATGGCAGAGAATATATTCTGGTTACGGCAGGAGCCGAAGGAAACCATGAGACCGATCCCTATCATGTAGAAGATGCCCGTTTTATCTATAATCAGCTGGGAGGGATATAAATAAATGGTAAGAGATGAGATTCACAGACAGTTCCAAATCCGGTCCTTTTCTTTAAAATTATAAAAAACAATTGACAATAAGCGCAGATTGATATATGATATGAGAATATTCTTTTGTGATACAAACGAAAATCACAAATTCTTATTATCAACGGCATTTCGCCGATTTTCACAGTGTATATCAATTATAGAAAAAGGGGTGGCGCTTATGGTTTAGATTGTTTTAAATAATGGTTGACATTTTGTCCGAAATATAATAGTATGGGTATAGAAAACGAACATAAGTTTGCAAATTAAAGGAGATATATATTATGGGTCAGCAGGAAGATAGATTAAAAGCCCTTGATGCGGCAATTGGTAAGATTGAGAAAGACTTTGGTAAAGGGGCTATCATGAAGTTGGGAGAGTCCGGCGTAAATATGAATGTAGAGACGATTCCAACCGGTTCTCTGAGTCTGGATATTGCACTTGGATTAGGCGGGATTCCAAAGGGAAGAATCGTTGAGGTATATGGACCGGAGTCCAGTGGTAAAACCACAGTTGCGTTACATATGGTTGCAGAAGTTCAGAAAATAGGCGGTATAGCAGGATTTATTGATGCAGAACATGCATTAGATCCTGCATATGCTAAAAATATAGGTGTTGATATTGACAATTTATACATTTCACAGCCGGATAACGGAGAGCAGGCGCTGGAAATTACAGAGACCATGGTACGTTCCGGAGCAGTTGATATTATTATTGTCGATTCCGTTGCTGCATTGGTACCGAAGGCAGAAATCGATGGTGATATGGGAGACAGCCACGTTGGTCTGCAGGCTCGTCTGATGTCACAGGCACTTCGTAAATTAACTGCAGTAATCAGTAAATCAAATTGTATTGTAATCTTTATCAACCAGCTTCGTGAAAAAGTCGGCGTTATGTTTGGAAGTCCCGAGACAACCACCGGCGGACGTGCATTAAAGTTCTATTCCTCCATTCGTTTGGATGTACGAAGAATTGAAGCTTTAAAGCAGAGCGGAGAAGTAGTTGGTAACAGAACACGTATTAAAGTAGTAAAGAATAAGATCGCACCTCCTTTCAAAGAAGCTGAATTTGATATCATGTTTGGACAGGGAATATCAAAAGAAGGAGATGTTCTGGATTTGGCTGCAAATCTGGGAATTGTAAATAAGAGTGGTGCATGGTATGCATATAATGATGCCAAGATTGGTCAGGGCCGTGAAAATTCCAAGACTTATTTAAAAGAAAATCAGGATATTCTTGCAGAAATTGAACAAAAAGTAAGAGTAAATTATGGATTGGCTGAAGGTTCCGAGGAGGAAGTACCGGTTAAGGAAGAGATTACTGAGGAATAAGTGTGAAAGAAAATCGCTTTCAAACTACTAATTAAGGAATAGCGCAAACTAGCTTGTGCTACTCAGGGGAATAAAGATGATTATTACGAATATAGAGGCGGTTACAAAAGCAAAAAGCCGCGTATATATCGATGAGCAGCTTGCATTTGTGTTATACAAAGGCGAGCTGTCTCGTTATAAGATTAAAAAAGATAAAGAAATCAGCGATGAGACTTATCGAGAAATTATCGAAGAAGTGCTGACCAAAAGAGCAAAGGTCAGATGCATTTATTTACTGAAATCCATGGATCGGACAGAGTACCAGCTTCGTACGAAGTTAAAACAGGGCGGTTACCCTGACGAAGCCATTGATGGGGCAATCGACTATGTAAAGAATCTGCATTATATAGATGATAACCGTTATGCGCAGTACTATATAGACGGAAGGACCGGAAGTAAGAGCAAGCAGCAAATCACACAGGACTTGCTGCGAAGAGGAATTTCCAAAGAACTGATTCAAAGTATCTATGAGCAGAAGGAGCCGGAAGACGAGACAGAGCAGATCCGTAAATGGGTGGAAAAGAAAAGAGTAGACTTAGAAACAGCAGATTCCAAAGAGATTAACAGGCTTTATGGATTCTTAATGAGAAAAGGTTTCCAAGCCAGTGATATCAGTAGAGTAATCCGTGGAAGAGAATATGATTAGAGACCGTTACACAGCGGTCTTTCATTGTGTTTCGGGATTTTTTTACAGGTATCATTTACTGAAATTATCCAGAAATTTTTGGAAATTTTTCTTGATTTTTAAATAATTCGTGCTATACTAGTCATATGCAGATATGGTTCATCGGTAGAACGTTGGCTTCCCAAGCCGAAGAGGGGGGTTCGACTCCCCTTATCTGCTCACAAAAGTGCCTGATTTACAGGCGCTTTTTTTCGTTTGTGTCGCAATTTACCGGAAAAAATCGCTAGAAAATCCTGTCAAAATAGTAGTTTTTAAATCAAAAAAAGAAATTTGGTCAATGTTATAAGGTTTCTATGTTTTATGTTGACTTCTTTGTGAAAATAGTATAAAATTAGTATGTTGTATTTGTACAATGAAAATTAAATAAGGAGGTGCTCCTGTGCCGAGTGCAATGTGGTTTGTCATTGCTGTTGTAATCATAGTGATTATAGCTATTATTACTTGGTTTGCTGCGATTTCATATAGAAAGAAAATTGTCGAAGAAAAGATCGGCAGTGCAGACGAGAAAGCAAGAAAAATAATAGATGATGCATTAAAAGTTGCGGAGACGAAGAAACGGGAAGCTTTACTTGAGGCCAAAGAAGAGTCATTAAAGACGAAAAATGAACTCGACAAAGAAACAAAAGAGCGAAGAGCAGAGTTACAGCGTTATGAGAAAAGAGTACTGTCAAAGGAAGAATCTATTGACAAGAAAGCGGATGCAATTGAACGCAGAGAATCAGGATTAACAGCAAAAGAAGAAGAGTTAAAGAAAAAGAGTGTTGAAATTGAAAAGATTGGTGAAAAGAGAGTACAGGAACTGGAAAGAATCTCAGGCCTAACCTCCGAACAAGCAAAAGATTATCTTTTAAAAACTGTTGAAGATGAAGTAAAGAGCGATACAGCCCGTATGATTAAAGAAATGGAATGTAGAGCGAAAGAAGAAGCGAACAAAAAAGCAAAAGAGTACATTGTCACAGCCATTCAAAAATGCGCTGCAGACCACGTAGCAGAGACCACAATCTCTGTAGTACAACTTCCGAATGATGAAATGAAAGGAAGAATCATTGGTAGAGAGGGAAGAAATATTCGTACCTTAGAAACTTTGACCGGTGTGGATTTGATTATCGATGATACACCAGAAGCAGTAATTTTATCAGGCTTTGATCCAATTAGAAGAGAAGTTGCAAGAATAGCACTTGAAAAATTAATTGTAGACGGAAGAATACATCCGGCTAGAATTGAAGAAATGGTAGAAAAAGCACAAAAAGAAGTAGAAGCAATGATTCGCGAAGAAGGTGAATCGGCAACACTTGAGGTTGGTGTACATGGTATCCATCCTGAGTTAGTACGTTTACTTGGAAGAATGAAATTTAGAACCAGCTATGGCCAGAATGCTTTGAAGCACTCCATAGAAGTGGCACAATTGTCAGGTCTATTAGCAGGAGAAATCGGCGTAGATGTCAGAATGGCAAAACGCGCAGGTTTATTGCATGACATTGGTAAATCCATTGACCATGAAATCGAAGGTTCTCATATTCAGATTGGTGCAGACTTATGTAAGAAGTATAAAGAGTCCGCAACCGTTATCAATGCAGTAGAATCTCATCATGGCGATGTAGAACCGGAATCCTTGATTGCATGTATTGTACAAGCAGCAGATACTATTTCTGCAGCACGTCCGGGTGCAAGAAGAGAGACTCTGGAAACATATACAAACAGATTAAAACAGTTAGAGGATATTACAAATACCTTCAAAGGGGTAGATAAGTCTTTTGCAATTCAAGCGGGTAGAGAGATTCGCGTAATGGTAGTTCCAGACGTAATCAGTGATAACGACATGGTTCTGTTAGCAAGAGATATTTCAAAACAGATCGAAGCTGAATTGGAATATCCGGGACAGATTAAAGTCAGCGTTATACGTGAAAGTCGTGTAGTTGATTATGCAAAATAGGAATCCTGTAAAGCTGCAATAGCAGTGTAGAATACAGTGTATTCCGGATATAAAAGAAGTACGATTACTTATTAATCTATGTAGTTATTATATAAAGTGTGTCACGATAATTTTATTATCGGTGATGCACTTTTTTATCTTTAAAAATAAATGGTGTGGAATACATGATTGCAGAAGGGAGGGGAATATTTGAAAATCAGGACAAAAAAGCCATTGGCAATTCTAATCGGTATTTTATTAATATGTGCTGTATGTCTTTTGATAATGACCTTAAATGAAGAAAAGCAGTATAGAGAAGCGGGACATGATTTAAAAAGGGTTTCCTTTACTGGAACCTATCACAGTGATTCTAATCCGGAGCCAAAAGAATATAACAGTAGTACACTTATAGATGCAAATGAGAACAGCAGCGTCACATTATTGGGACGTTTTGATCAGGAGCTGAAAGAAAGCCAGGGTTTGTTGTTCCGAATCCCCAATTTACGGGTGAAAATATATAAAGATGAAAAACAGATTTATTCTTTTGGGGAATCCGGAACCTATCCTCCATTTTCAAAATCCCCCGGAAATACATGGGATATCTTTCGTTCGCCTGGTATTCAGACCAGTGACCAGATACGGATAGAGCTGGAAAATATTTATCCAAACAACGTTAAAACAGTATATCATCTTTTTATAGATCAAATTTTGTCAGGAGACTCCGGAAGTTTATTTCATGCAATTTTTCCCAGGGTAGGATTGTCGGTATTTTTGGGCGGGGGTGTTTTTTTATTGGGATGCCTTTTGCTGATTATCTTATTTTTTCTCTGGGTAATGAAAACGCCTTTTTCCAGAAAACCTTTTTATTTCGCCCTATTTGCTATTATAACCGGTTTGTGGTTTTTCTTCGACTTTAAAATTATATCGCTGATCATTCCCTATAATATATTTAACAATATACTGAGTATGATCTGCCTGTCTATAGTCATGCCACTGTTTGGAATGTATATTCTGGAATTTTTGAGTGGGAAGAGCAGAATTCCATTAACGGCGAGCATCTATGTACAGATTGGATTCGTGTTTTATTATTTAATTTGTCAGGGAATGGGCGTTTCTGATGGTTACGATCTGCTTACGCCGCTTTTAATAATTATGGGGAGCAGTATTGTAATTATTTATGGATGCCTCATCTATGAAACTGTTTGTAATAAAAATACGGAAACGAAATTTTTATTGCTGGTAAGCAGTATCTTGTTGTTATGTAGTTTTGATGTGGTAAATTATTTTACAAATTATACGCCGTCTTATGTCATGACAAAAATTTCCTATGGCTTGTTTATGCTGATTCAATTTTTTTATATGCTGCGCTGTATACAAATCAATATAAATGATATTAAAAACGCAAGGATATTGGAAGTAGAATTGGCACAAAACCGCATAGCTATTGCGATCAGTCAAATCCAGCCACATTTTCTTTATAACTCCCTGACTGCGATCAAGCAGCTGTGTGTAATTGATCCTGCCAGGGCAGAGCAGGCAGTGGGAGATTTTGCGGACTTTTTGCGGGAGAACCTGGATTCCCTGTCCAGTTCGTGTCTCATTTCATTTCAAAAGGAACTGAATCATATTAAAAATTATCTGGCGCTGGAACAGCTTCGATTTGGCAGCCGGTTGAGTGTATGCTATGACATTGAGACCTGTGATTTTAAATTACCTTCATTGTCTATTCAGCCTTTAGTGGAAAACGCAGTACGATACGGAATAACGAAAAAACCTGAGGGCGGTATCATTACCATTTCAACAAAAAGTGTCCAGGGAGTAATCATGATAACGGTTGCTGATGACGGAGCAGGCTTTGACCTGTACCATAAAAAAGAGGATGGACGCTCCCACATTGGAATCGAAAATGTGAAGAACCGGCTGAAAGCCCAGTGTAATGGGGAGCTGACCATAGAAAGTGAATTGGGAAAGGGGACAGTCGTGACCATACTAATTCATAAATAATAAGGGGATCTGGTGAATTCATACGCATAAAATGGATATAGCAGGCATATAATAATACCATAATTAACCATAGGAGGCGTAAAATGGCAAGAGGACCAAGAAAGAAATTAGATGATCAGATCAGGAATGTGGACGAGCAGGTAGCAAAAGCCAGTAGAAAACTGGACGAGCTATTGGCATTAAAAGAATCATTAGAACAGCAAAAACGGGAAGAAGAAGTAGGAAGACTATATAATCTTATGGTGGAGAACGGGAAAACCCTGGAAGAGGTTGAGCAGATGATCCTTGTCTCAGCAGCCCCTCAGGAGGATATTGCATAAAAAGTGTAAATAAAAAGACAGCCAAATCAGCTGTCTTTCTTTTTCGTGAGTATATTAATACTTCTTATGCAATTTATAAAATATTCATCATTTGTATGTTATCGTAAGTGATTTTAGAATCTCAGTCATTTTCTTAGGTGTATCTTAACTTTTCATCCGTATATTATTGTATATGAATTTCAAGTCAATGTATATCGTAAGTATATATCAATTTATTTATCATCTGTAAGCTATCGCAAGTAATTCAAAATTTCGACATCATCCTGCGTGTTTATCAATTCCTCATCTGTAAGCTATCGAAAGTAAATCCAAATTCAACATCATCTTAAGTGTTTATCAATTCATCATCTGTAAGCTATCGAAGGTAAATCCAAATTCAACATCATCTTAAGTGTTTATCAATTCCTCATTTGTAAGCTATCGAAAGTAAATCCAAATTCAATATCATCCTAAGTGTTTAAAAATTCCTCATCTGTAAGTTATCAAAAGTAATTTCAGAATTTCAATTATTATCTTAAGTATGTTTTGTAAATATCATCTGTAAACTGTCATATGTGATTCTAAAAATATCATCTTAAGTACTTTTCATTTCATCATTCGTAAGTTATCTTTTGAATTTTAAAATCTCAATCATTATCTTAAGTGATCCATTCCATCATATGTAAGTTATCTTGTGTACTTTGTCAGATAGTCTCTGATGTTATCGTATGTACTTTGCTAAATCTTTTGTTTTAACACCGAATCTTCCGTGTTTTATCCTTTGTACTTTGCTTATCTTTACAGTTAAGCGGTCTTTTGTATTCTATAGATTTATCGTTCGTGACATGTATGCCTCGTATGTTTTGTACTTCTTTATAATAAAACAAAATGAGAAAAGAATCAAGAGGAAATTACGGGAATTTTGCAGAAATATGAAATTTTCTGTGGAGAAATGGAGATCTGTTTGACGAATTTTGTTCTTCACAGGTCATTTTTAACAGCATATAATAATTGTAAACAGAAAGTGAGGTTGTTTTAGATGGAAAATGCTAATTACGTTGCTGTATATGGAGTAATTCAGGATATACGGATGTTTGGTAATGAATGCTGTCAGCAGTTCGTATCAATTTTGACGGATAATGGAGTGGTTAATTTTATTATTTCTCCTAATACCTATGTGGTGAATGAAAAGAGACTGCGCAGGGGCATGAATGTGGCTGCTTTTTATGATGCCAATCTTCCGGTGCCGCTGATTTATCCTCCACAGTATCAGGCTGTAATTATTACGGAGAGAAGACCCCAGGAAAATGTAATGTTTGATTATTTTAATAATCGCCTGGAAGCAGTGAATAATTCCTTGAAATTAAACGTTGGACGTGGTACAGATGTAGTGACTCCAAACGGGCAGAGGTTTACATGCAGTCTACAGAATCGTTTGCTGATTGTATTTTATGGAGCTACAACCAGGAGTATTCCGCCCCAGACAACACCCAATAAAATAATCGTAATGTGTTGATCCGGCTTTTCTTGTTATGATATGGACATTCCCGGCATAGAATAATAGTAAAGGGCCGGGAGTGTTTAAAGATGAAAAAAATAGATTGGATAGGGAAGCATTTTTGGATATTTGCCGGAGTTTTCTTCCTGGGTTTTCTTGGGGGGATCATCTGGACAAATTTTGCAGGGGATGTGTATATTAATCAAACTGGAATCCTCAGCAATTATTTTATCAGGCAATATAAATATATGGAGCTGGATTTAAATAGTTTCTTCTTTTTTGTACTGGAGCGGAGATTAAAATGGATTTTGCTGCTGTGGTTACTTGGGTACACCGTTGCCGGACTGCCATGTATCTTTATTTTTCTGTTATGGCTGGGTTATTCGGCAGGAGTAGTGATCACATTATCCGTATTGAAAATCGGCATGTTCGGGATTTTATTTTTTATCGCGTCCATTCTGCCTCAATGTTTGTTTTATATTCCTGCGCTCTTAGTATTTTTGAAATCGGTTTATGAAAAAGCGATCAAGAGGTTTCAAAATAAGAGCCATAATCGAAATGTAACCTTTGAATGGAATTATGTTTTGCTCCTGGTAGGTACATTAGGGGTTATGTTATTGGGCATATTCACGGAAAGTTATATTAATCCCTGGATTGTAAGGCAGATTTTGAAGATTTATTGAAAATAAAAGGAAATATAATGGCGAATTTTTACCATATGTGGTACATAGCAAAAGAGGGAAAGCGATATCTGGTATTTTCGGGTCTATTGCTGTAATTTTAGGTATTTTTGTGTAAAAAAACTATTTGATTTTATGCAGGAATATTATTATAATGTTAACATAATATTAGCTGCGGGGGAATCAAGGGACACGCGTAACCTTGATTTTTCTTATCTTTTTAGAATAATTCCGTTAGGAGCTGTTGACATGACACAAGATATACCACAATTTCTTACTTATTTAATACAAATTAAAAATGCATCGAACAGTACAGTAATGTCTTACCAGAGGGACTTAAAAAAGCTGTTTGCTTTTTTAGATGAAAAGGGAGTGAATGAACCGGAGCAGGTTACATCCACCAATTTGAATTCCTATGTACTGCATTTGGAGAAGCAGGGGCTATCCACTGCAACAGTTTCCAGGAATATTGCATCGATGAAAGCATTTTTCCATTACATGTTCGGACTACATAAAGTTGAAAAAGATCCTACGGAAGTGATAAAGGCGCCCCATATTGACAAAAAAGCACCAGAAGTACTCACCATGGAAGAAGTGGTTCTTTTATTGGAACAGCCGGGAAGAGCTACTCCAAAAGAAATCAGGGACAAGGCTATGCTGGAATTGCTGTATGCAACCGGCATGAGAGTATCAGAACTGATTTCCCTGCGGGTACAGGATATGAACCTGAATATGGATTATGTGCTTTGCAAAGAAGGAGATAAGGAACGGTTTATTCCCTTTGGAAAGGCTGCAGAAACAGCACTTAAGAAATACTTGTCCGAAAGCCGGGCAGTACTATTAAAAGACAGTGAAAGCGAATGCCTATTTGTGAATTGCTCCGGAAAACCCATGAGCAGACAGGGATTCTGGAAATTAATTAAGCAGTATACTACGAAAGCAAATATTACGAAGGATATTACACCTCATACACTGCGCCATTCATTTGCGCTCCATCTGGTACAAAACGGTGCAGACTTAAGGGCAGTTCAGGAGATGCTGGGACACTCGGATATTTCTACAACCCAGATGTATGTGAATATGAATGCAAACAGGGTCAAAGAGGTATATGCCAAAGCACATCCAAGAGGATAAAAATAAATTTGATCCATATAAATAAATGAATAAAACCGGATACGCCAGAATGAATGTTTCTGGTGTATCCGGTTTTTATTGGGTTTTAAATGCATCATTTACCACGATAGTACTTAAGGCTTTACAGATTAACTAACACATCTCATGAATCTGATAGATCAGATCTTCTGATTCCGGCCATCCAAGGCAGGGATCTGTGATGGATTTACCGTAAACATGATTTGCTGTGCCGATTTTCTGGCATCCTGGTTCAATATAACTTTCAACCATTACGCCCTTAATCATTTCTTTCAGGCGGGGATTTACGCTGCGGCTGTGCAGAACTTCTTTTACAATACGAACCTGTTCTCCATACTGTTTGCCGGAGTTGGAATGGTTTGCATCGATGATTGCCGCCGGGTTTTTTAAATCCCTTGCATCATACATTTCCAGAAGCAGATTCAAATCTTCATAGTGATAATTTGGCAGGTTGTTGCCGTGTTTATTTACGGCACCCCTTAGGATTACGTGTGCCAGGTCATTGCCGGTGGTTTTTACTTCCCAGCCGCGATAGCTGAAGCTGTGAGAACACTGGGCAGCGACCACAGAATTTAACATGACGGAAAAATCACCGCTGGTAGGATTCTTCATGCCGGCGGGTACATCCATACCGCTTACGGTGAGACGATGCTGCTGATCCTCTACAGAACGTGCACCAATGGCAACATAGGAGAGCAGATCGTAGAGATAACGGTAATTTTCAGGATACAGCATTTCATCGGCGGCAGTTAAACCGGTTTCTTCTATTGCGCGGATATGTAATTTACGAATGGCGATCAGTCCGGCTAATAAATCCGGCTTCTTTTCAGGATCCGGCTGGTGTACCATTCCTTTATAGCCTTCACCGGTGGTTCTTGGCTTATTTGTGTAGATACGGGGGATTAAAATTATCTTGTCAGATACTTTATCCTGTACCTTTGCCAGTCGGTTAATATAGTCGCAGACAGCATCTTCGTTATCAGCGGAACAAGGTCCGATAATTACGAGGAATTTATCAGATTCCCCGGTAAATACGTCACGAATGACCGCGTCTCTTTTTTGTTTTACATCGGCTGCATAATCAGATAATGGATATTCTGTACGGATTTCTTCCGGTGTCGGAAGTTTTTTGATAAAATCAAAGCTCATAATTTCCTCCTCTTTCCCAGGGCTTGCCGGAGCTTTTTGGAAAAATGATTAAACCAATAGGATATCCGCAAACAGTGACATCCATTTGATGTAATTATCTTTCCGGCAGGCTCCTGACCAGCCGGGTATGTAAAATTGGGCGGCTCTGAATGATCTGCCTGCCCAGAACGGTCTAAAACAGTTCCATTATAATACATCTATAATAAAAATTCTAGATATTTCTTGTAAAATCAGGTTTAACTTTATTTTCGCATGTGATATGATGGTAAGCGTAAGAAAATAGGAATACATGGCAAGGGAGTGAGGAAGATGGCAGAAAAGAAAAAACCCTATTTTCCAATGTTTGTGGATCTGTCCGATAAGAAAGTGGTAGTTGTAGGTGCAGGTACCATAGCGAAACGGAGAATCCGTGCCCTTATTGAATTCACAAACCATTTGGTGGTAATCGCCCCGGAAGTAAATCCAGAACTGCAGGAACTGGAGAATAACGGCGTGATTGGGATCCTCAGGAAAAATTATGAACGGGAAGATATTTATGGGGCAGACATTGTGATTGCTGCCACGAATGATCATAAAACGAATGATGATATCTACAGTGTCTGTAAATGTATGGGGATTACCGTTAATGTATGCAGCGACAAAAATAAGTGCGATTTTTATTTCCCGGGAATAGCCAGGAAAGAGCAGATTGTAGTAGGGGTTACAGCAACCGGAACAGACCACAGGAAAGCAAAAGATGTGGTAGAAAAAGTGAGGCAGATCTTATAGCTGGAGAGGAGCAAGATGGAACAGGGACTAGTTGTGTTAGCAGTGGCGGTACTGATATTGATATGCTTTGGAGCATATTGTGTGTTTGATAATAAAAGGCGGAAGAAGAGCATATTGCGAAAAGCACGCCTGGCATGGGGACAAAGACCGGACAGAGAATATGAATATGCGGAATTTGAGGCTATCAGCCACTATTTTGAGTTAAATGGGAAAAAGGGATATGCGATTGATGATATTACCTGGAATGATTTGGACATGGATACGATTTTCATGCTTTTAAATAATACAGGTTCCAGTATCGGAGAAAGCTGTCTGTATGATGTGCTGCGAAGACCTTCATTTTCAAAAGAAGAGTTAGAAGAGCGGAACCGTTTAGTTGAGTATTTTATGACTCATAAGGAGGAACGGGAAAAGCTGCAGGTGAGTTTTGGGGAAATGGGGAAATCGGGACGCCGGTCCATGTTTGATTATGTCTATAATCTGGCAGATCTGGAGCCTCAGACCAATGCCAAACATTACATCACGATTTTATTGACGGTTTTCATGGCTGGGATGATTTTTGTAAATCCCCCTTCGGGCGTGGTGGGAATGATCTGTGTTCTGGCATATAGCTGGACATCCTATTTTACGGAAGCCAGAAAAGTATCACCATATACCCTTTCCTGTAAAGTTATGGTGCAGCTTATTAAAATGGCGGACCATATTTCAGGCACCGACAGTGAGGAAGTAAAAAAATACGTGAAAAAGGCAATAGAGGCAAGGAAGAAGTTTAATAAATTTAAACGGAATACGTTCTTCTTACTGGCGGGAAGTGCCAGCAGTGACCGTGGAGGCGGTGTGGGCAATATCGTTGTGGATTATGTAAATTATACATTTCATATTGATATGATTCAGTTCCGGACGGTTATAAAAGAATTAAAAGATAATCTGGAAAGTTTTAAAGTTATGGTTGACAATATGGGAATGCTGGAAGTGGCAATTGCCATTGCATCTTTTCGAACCATGATGGAGGACTATACCATTCCCGAACTGTCAGACTCAAAAGAGGCATTTCTGGAAGCACAGGACCTTTATCATCCGATGATAGATAATCCTGTGAAAAATTCCATCACAGCCCATAAAGGCGTACTCCTGACCGGATCCAATGCTTCGGGTAAATCTACATTTCTGAAAACCGTTGCTATTAATGGAATTCTGGCTCAGACCATATATACCTGTATGGCATCCGTTTTCAAATCGAATTTTTACGAAGTTTATTCTTCTATGGCGTTAAGGGATGACCTCATGAGCCAGGAGAGTTACTACATCGTAGAGATTAAATCTTTAAAACGTATTCTCGATAAAATGGAAAAAGGAAAACCGATTATGTGCTTTGTAGATGAGGTGCTCAGAGGAACAAATACTGTAGAGCGTATTGCAGCATCTTCCCAGATCCTGAAAAGCATGGCACAAAGCTATATTTTAAGCTTTGCGGCAACCCATGATATTGAGTTGACACATATTCTGGAAGAGAATTATGATAATTATCATTTCCAGGAAGAAGTCTATAAAAATGATATACTATTTGATTATAAACTGTACCAGGGAAGGGCAACTTCCAGAAATGCAATTAAACTGCTGAGCATAATCGGATATGAAAAAGAGATTATCAACAATGCGGAAAATACAGCTAAGAGGTTTATTGATACGGGTGAATGGTCTCTGTAATTTTCAAAATGCAAAGGATTTAAATGAGTGAAGGGATTAAAAGGAGGAGTAAAATGCTGGTTAAAATTTATACCGACGGTGCGGCCAGGGGCAATCCGGACGGACCAGGTGGATATGGAACGATTCTGATCTGTGTGGATGCGAAAGGTCAGGAACACAAAAGGGAATACAGCCAGGGATATGTGAAGACTACCAATAACCGTATGGAGTTAATGGCTGCAATTGTTGGACTGGAAGCGCTGAACCGCCCCTGCCAGGTAGAGTTATATTCGGACTCTAAATACGTAGTAGATGCCTTTAACCAAAAGTGGATTGACGGCTGGCTGAAAAAGAACTGGAAAAGGGGAAAAAATGAACCGGTGAAAAATGTGGATCTGTGGAAAAGGCTGCTCGCTGCAAAAGAACCTCACGATGTGAAATTCATCTGGGTGAAAGGCCATGACGGTCATGCACAAAATGAAAGATGTGATGAACTGGCAACAACAGCTGCCGATGGCAGGAATCTGATTGTAGATGAAGGAATTGAGCGTGTTTGAAAATTTATTCAGCCTCATTTTTTACCTGGAATGATTTAAGGAGAAAGATAAATGTGTGTTGTGAAAAGATTATTTAAGGGAGGGATCTTTCTAGTTGCACTTGTGTTACTGTTCGTACCCGTTTCGGCGGATGCAGCCAAAAAGGGAATGGAGATTCAAAGCTGTATGATTAATACAGCGAACAGGAACCAGGTGGTGGTACGTGCGAAGGGATCGGTATCCGCATCCGGCACGGATGGGAAGTATTATTTATTTGGCTTAAGGCCTTATGCTTCCAGAATTAAGGGAAGTACGAAGCCCCTGGCATCCTGTAAGAGAAGTAAATCTATTATTTTGCGGACGGCCCTGAACAAGGATAAGTCCGACAGTGTACTTTACAATAAGTTCATCATTGCCGTTAAGAGGAAATCCGGCGGCTACGAAATCGTCAGTGATCCCACTTATATTACGAATCCTGACGCTGTGGCAAAATACCGCTATTCTTTCCCAAAAGCAACGTCTAAAAAAGGGCTTCAGGTCAGCCCGACAATGCTGGCGGATGCAGAAGACCTGGGGATCAAGCATGCTGCAGTGAACATCCTGCTGGATGAATTTATGGCTTTGGACTGGCAGAAAAATGACAGCAATGCTTACCGCTACAATTACGAAGGAAAGACCTACTGGTTTTTAAAGTCCGGCTGCAACGGTGTGGATTCCCAGGTGAGAAGCCTGACACAAAGCAATGTGGTTGTCTCCGGTATCCTGCTTCTGAGAGGAGAATCCCAGGCATCAGTTCTGGTTCCGCCGGGCGCACAGGGTGGATCAGAGGCCTATTATGGACTGAATACCATGAATGAAGACGGGGTGAAGAATCTTTCTGCCCTGGTATCTTTCCTGGGTGAGCGTTATATGGGTTCTTCCAAGGCAAATGGAAGGATTTCCAACTGGATTGTTGGCAATGAAGTGGATTATTATATCCGCTATAATTATATGGGAGCAATGTCCAGGTCTAAATATACAAAAAGCTATGCCAGAAGTTTCCGGGTGATCTCTACGGCGCTGCGCAGTATCTACAGTAATGCAAGGGTATATATCCCCCTGACAAACTGCTGGAACCAATTGCAGCCTGCCGGAGGCTCCTATACGGCAAAGAGTACGCTGGACGGCTTTGTAAGTGCCCTGCAAAACGAAGGGAACATACCATGGAACGTGGCATATCATGCCTACCCTCAGCCGCTGACGGACCCTGTGTTCTGGGATGATATCGGATCTAACAGCAGCAGTTCCCAGTATATTACCATGAATAATATCAAAGTACTGACCGACTATGTAAAAAAGAAGAATAAAAACTGCAGGGTGATTTTATCAGAGCAGGGATTTTCCTCTTATACAGGCGGGCGGGGAAGAGACGAGAAACTCCAGGCGGCAGCCTACGCCTATGCTTACTATATCACGGAGTTTAACAGTCAGATTGATTCCCTGATTATAACCAGGCACGTGGATCATGTGGAGGAAGAAAACCAGGGGATTTTCGCAGGTATCTGGAGTAACCGCCCGGGTCAGACGGAATACGCCTACAAACAAAAAAGAATCTGGGATGTATTTAAGTACATAGATACAACAGCGTCGGAAACTATCAGTAAATTTGCATTAAAAGAGATCGGCATTCAAAGCTGGAGCAGCCGGATATCCGGATTTAGCTGGAGCAAATTCAAAAGGATGACGACCTATAATAACGGAAGCCTTTATCTGGTTAAGAACAGCAAGGGGCAGAAAAGCCTGTCCAATCTTTGGAAATATACCTATAACGGAGGTACGGATGCTTCTAAAAATGAAACCACACTCAATGTGGACAGCAATGCAAATAATAATCTGTACCGCGGGGTAGGACAGAAATTTAAAAAGCCGTTGAGCTTTAAGGCGAGAAGCCGTTTTATCTTTGATATTATGGTTACCGGAACCAGGGCAAAGGAAGCCGAAGTAAGAGTCCGCTTTTTCAACGGAAAGCATATATTTGAAGCGGCATCCTCCATTTTAACCGGAAGAAAGCAGCAGTTTTCAGCGGATCTCTCCAATTGGAAGTACCGGCAGAAGGTCTCGAAGATTCAGGTCTGGGTGAAACCGGCAAAAGGAGTTTCCTGGAGAACAAACGGTAAAATTACCATCGCAAATCTGAAACAGGCATCCAGGATCAGTTCTGTCTATATATCCGGTTTTAAATCCAATCTGGGAGTTGGCAAAAAGATGCAGCTGAAAGTAAAAGGCGTTTCCCAAAAAGTAACCTGGGTTAGCAGCAAACCGTCCATTGCCACGATAAATAAAAAAGGCATGGTAAAAGCATTGAAAAAAGGTACGGTGACGATTAAGGCAATGTTTGGACAGGACATGATTACCAGGTCGCTTCAGGTAAAATAAAAATTTAATTCAGATAAAATAAAAATACCCGTTGACAAATCAGAAAACGGCTCTTATAATGAATGCGTTAGATAAGGCAATGATAAGAATAAGTAACAATAAGAGGTATCATACAGAAAGCAGCCGGTTGATGAGAGGCGCATGAGAGACTTGTTGTGAATACCTCTTTGAGCTGCGTACCGAACTTCCCATATATCTGTATGGAAAAAGTAGGCTGCGACGGATTGTGCACACGTTATAGTGACAGAGTATAGAAATTCTGTACTTAGAGAGGCAGACAGTGCGAGCTGGCTGCGAAAAAAGGTGGTAACACGTGAGTTTTTACTCTCGTCCTTTTCAATTTAAAGGGCGGGAGTTTTTTTGTGGGTAAAAACAGATGCTCGTCCTACTTGAAATACACAAACCCATATGTTATATTAAAAACAGTGAATTAGGAGGAATGATGATGGCAGCAAATGTATTCGATATTTTAAAAGAAAGAGGATTTATCGAACAAACAACACATGAGGAAGAAATACGCGAATTATTAGGTAAGGAGTCTGTTACATTTTATATTGGTTTTGATGCTACGGCAGACAGCCTTACGGCAGGACATTTCCTCACCGTTATGGCTATGATGCATATGCAGCAGGCAGGACACAGACCAATTGCTCTTTTAGGCGGCGGAACTACAATGATCGGAGATCCATCCGGAAAATCCGATATGCGTTCTATGATGACCATGGAAACCATTCAGTACAATGCCCAGAGATTTAAAGAGCAGTTATCCAGATTTATTGATTTTGACAATGATAAAGCAATTATTGCCAATAATGCTGACTGGCTGTTAGATTTAAATTATGTAGATTTCTTAAGAGAAGTCGGCGTTCATTTTTCTGTAAATAAAATGCTGACTGCAGACTGTTACAAACAGAGAATGGAGAAAGGACTTACCTTCTTTGAATTTAACTACATGTTAATGCAGTCCTATGATTTCTGGAAATTAAATAAAAAGTATGATTGTAAAATGGAATTGGGCGGCAATGACCAGTGGTCTAATATTATCGGCGGCGTGGAACTGATCCGCAGAAAAGAACAAAAGCCTGCATTTGGTCTGACATTCAAACTTCTGACGACAAGCGAAGGAATTAAAATGGGTAAAACCATGAAGGGAGCCGTATGGCTGGATCCGGAAAAGACTTCTCCATACGAGTTCTACCAGTACTGGAGAAACATTGAAGACGTAAAAGTTGAGGAATGCCTTGGACTTTTAACCTTCCTTCCAATGGATGAAGTACGCAGGCTGGGAGCACTGGAAGGTGCCCAGATCAACCATGCGAAAGATGTGCTGGCATTTGAAATAACCAAGATTGTACACGGAGAAGAGGAAGCGAAAAAAGCACAGGATGCTGCACGTGCATTATTCGCGGACGGAGGCAAGTCTAAGGACATGCCAACAACTGTTTACAAGAAAGCAGAACTGGATGAAGGCAAAGATCTCATTACACTTCTGGTTGAGACCAAACTGGCTGCGTCCCGTTCGGAAGGAAGACGAATTATTCTTCAGGGCGGCGTCAGCGTTAACGATGTAAAGGTAACGGAAATTGACCGTAAGTTTACTTCAGCTGACCTGGATGCAGATGGTGTTTTACTGATTAAAAAAGGGAAAAAAGGGTATCATCAAATTAAGGTGGATTAGAGCCGTACAGAAAGTAATTTTCAAGTACGCGGGGCTCTCTGGCCGGATTGCAGCTAAAAAAGCTGCTTCCGGCGGGAGTCTGTGAGCCACAATTTATGGAGGTAGCTAAATGGAATTTTGGGTAGTGTTTGTACAAACTGTAGTGAAGATGGTTTTAGTAGCAGCAGTGGCATTCGGGGGAATAAGATTTGGCAAGTTTCTGCGTGACCGTAAGGACGCGAAAGAGGCGGCAGAGTAAATGACTTATCTAAGAGCGTGTTTGAAAAATGAATTCTAAAACACGCTCCAGGAGGTCTGACGAAACAACGAAGGATAATCAGGAGGATAGATTTGTGAAGAAATACGGTGTAAATGAACTGCGTAAAATGTTCCTGGACTATTTTGAAAGTAAGGGACATTTAGCAATGAAGAGCTTTTCTCTGGTTCCGCATAATGATAAAAGCTTATTATTGATCAATTCGGGAATGGCTCCATTAAAGCCATATTTTACAGGTGCGGAGATTCCGCCGAGGAAAAGAGTGACTACCTGTCAGAAATGTATCCGTACAGGTGATATTGAAAATGTAGGTAAAACAGCACGACATGGTACGTTCTTTGAAATGCTTGGAAACTTCTCGTTTGGTGATTATTTTAAGCATGAGGCGATTACCTGGTCATGGGAGTTCCTGACAAAAGTAGTAGGGCTGGATGAGAACAGATTATATCCTTCTGTTTATCAGGACGATGAAGAAGCATTTGAGATCTGGAATAAAGAAATCGGGATTGCTCCGGAACGGATTTTCCGTTTTGGAAAGGCTGACAATTATTGGGAGCATGGCGCAGGTCCCTGTGGTCCCTGTTCAGAGATTTATTACGACCGTGGTGAAAAATACGGATGTAACAGCCCGGACTGTACCGTAGGCTGTGAATGCGACCGCTATATGGAAGTATGGAACAACGTATTTACCCAGTTTGAAAATGACGGGGAAGGCCATTACGAAGAGCTGCAGCAGAAGAATATCGATACCGGAATGGGACTGGAAAGACTGGCTGTAGTGGTACAGGATGTGGATTCCATTTTTGATGTAGATACGATTGCAACCCTTCGCAACAAAGTATGTGAACTGGCTCATGTGAAATACAGAGAAAGCGAAGAAACAGATGTATCCATCCGTTTGATTACAGACCATATCCGTTCTGCAACCTTTATGATTTCTGACGGAATTATGCCTACAAACGAAGGCAGAGGGTATGTACTGCGCCGTCTGATCCGCCGTGGTGCCCGTCATGGACGTTTACTGGGAATCAAGGGTAAATTCCTGGCTGATTTAAGTGCAACGGTTATTGCAGAGTCTAAAGATGGATATCCGGAACTGGATGAAAAGAAAGACTTTATCTTCAAAGTCCTGACACAGGAAGAAGATAAATTTAATAAAACAATTGACCAGGGACTTACGATTCTTGCAGGAATGCAGGAAGATATGGAAAAAGCAGGAGAGAAGACTCTGTCGGGCGTAAATGCATTTACCCTGTATGATACTTATGGATTCCCGCTGGATCTGACAAAAGAGATTCTGGAAGAAAAGGGCTATTCCATAGATGAAGCAGGATTTAAATCGGAGATGGAAGAGCAGAGAAAGAAAGCCCGTGCGGCTCGTGAAGTAACCAATTACATGGGGGCGGACGCTACGGTTTATGATGAAATTGATCCGTCTGTGACTACGGAATTTGTAGGATATGATAACTTAAGTGTGTCCTCTAAGATTACGGTACTTACAACAGATAAAGAAATTGTGGAAGGTATTTCAGACGGGGAAGTGGGAACAATATTTGTAGAGCAGACTCCGTTCTATGCTACCATGGGTGGACAGGAAGGCGATAAAGGTATTATTAAGACTGCAGATGCAGAATTTGCTGTAGAAGATACCATCAAGCTGCTGGGCGGTAAGGTTGGACATGTAGGTAAAGTAATAAAAGGCATGTTTAAAGTGAATGATACCGTTACTCTGGAAGTGAGTGCCAAGACAAGAACAAATACCTGTAAAAACCACAGTGCAACCCACTTACTGCAAAAAGCTTTAAAGACAGTCTTGGGAACCCATGTAGAACAGAAGGGCTCGCTTGTAACTCCGGACCGCCTGAGGTTTGACTTTGCACACTTTGCACCTATGACAGAAGAAGAGATTGCAAAGACGGAAGCACTTGTAAATGAAGAAATTCAGGCAGCACTTCCGGTAGTGACGAAAGTTATGAACGTGGAAGAAGCGAAAAAGAGCGGTGCTATGGCATTGTTTGGTGAAAAATATGCAGATGATGTACGAGTTGTATCCATGGGGGAATTCTCAAAAGAATTATGTGGTGGTACCCATGTGACAAATACCGGCATTATCACTACTTTCAAAATTGTATCGGAATCAGGAATTGCAGCAGGTGTCCGCCGTATAGAGGCTCTGACCGGTGACGGCGTATTTGCTTATTACAAAGAGATGGAAGAGGAATTGCAAAAAGCTGCAAAACTGGTAAAAGCAACTCCCGCTACTCTGTTAGAGAAACTGAACCATATGACTGCAGAAGCAAAAGCAATGCAGAGTGAAATCGATTCGCTGAAGAGTAAGCTCGCTAAAGATGCACTTGGAGACGTTATGGATCAGGTAGTAGAAGTGAAGGGTGTAAAACTTCTGGCTGCGAAACTGGCAGATGTGGATATGAACGGACTTCGCGACCTTGGTGACCAGCTGAAAGATAAACTGGGAGAGGGTGTGATTGTTCTGACATCCGTAACCGACGGTAAAGTAAGTCTTCTTGCAATGGCAACTGATGCAGCAATGAAACAGGGCGCCCATGCAGGTAATCTAATTAAAGGAATTGCAGCTCTTGTCGGCGGTGGCGGCGGCGGTCGTCCGAACATGGCACAGGCAGGCGGAAAGAACCCGGCTGGTGTGGATGATGCGATTGCTAAGGCAAAAGAAGTGCTGGAGAGTCAGATTCAGTAAAAAAAATTACAAAATTAGTTGACGTATGTAAAAAATATGATATAATAACTATTAGTGCAATAAAAATACCCGTACAGTTGTATTATGCACAATCTACAACTGGAGGGAGGTTAGGTGTGAGACTATGTCGAATGTAATCGTAAAAGAGAATGAGACTTTAGATAGCGCTTTACGTCGTTTTAAAAGAAACTGCGCTAAAGCTGGTATCCAGCAGGAAATTCGTAAAAGAGAACATTACGAAAAACCAAGCGTAAGACGTAAGAAAAAATCTGAAGCTGCTCGTAAACGTAAATTTAATTAATTTGTGCAGTTAAAATCCTTGGCCATAGTTTATATTATGGTCAAGGATTTTTTAAAGGGAAAATTGTGAAAGAATAGCGGGACCAGCTTGCGCTGTTCAGGGGAATAATTATGAAAAAAATACTAAAGCTTGTTTTCAGCAGGCTATTCTATGTTGGTGTAGCGATTGTCTTTCAAGTCTTCTGGATTGTAGTTATGGCATATCGTCTGGAGCGGATGTTCCCGGTGATGTCTGTATTTGTGACCATAGCCTGTATCGCAGCAGTGCTGTGGATTGTTAATAAACGAATGAATCCGTCTTATAAACTGGCGTGGACCATGCTGATTTTGTCGGTTCCTATTTTTGGGGCCGTTATTTATCTGATATTTGGGAAGTCCAGGCTGGCAAGCGAAACTCAGAAAAAATTTGATGAAGAAGCAAAAAAAACAGATGTTGTCCTTCAGGAGGACAGACAGGCAAGGGAAAATTTAAATGAGCTGGATTACCATATGGATAACCAGTCCAGATATATCCGGGACTACGCCGGATTTCCGGTGTATCAAAACACAGAGACGGAGTATTTCCCAATTGGAGAAGAATTATATAAAAGCCTGATACAGGAACTGGAGAAAGCAAAACATTTTATCTTTATGGAATACTTTATCATTGATAAAGGTATGATGTGGGAGTCCGTACTGGAAATTCTGGTGAGAAAAGTAGCGGAAGGAGTAGATGTCCGGCTGATTTATGATGATATGGGATGTGTTAATACGCTGCCGGCACAATTTTACAAAGAGCTTCAGGCAAAAGGAATTAAATGTGCTGCGTTCAATCCTTTCCGCCCCATTGTATCCGTAATTCTCAATAACCGTGACCACAGGAAAATTACGGTCATAGACGGGCACACCAGCTTTACTGGGGGAATTAACCTGGCGGATGAGTATATAAACCGCAAGAAACGTTTTGGACACTGGAAAGATACCGGTGTTATGTTAAAAGGGGAAGCGGTCCGGAATTTTACAGTAATGTTCATTCAGATGTGGAATGTTATTACCGGCATGGAAGATAAATTAGAAAATTATATGCCTCACGTTTATCATAAAGAAACTTTTCGGGGAGAAGGCTTTGTTCAGCCTTACGCAGATACCCCGTTGGATAATGAAATCGTGGGAGAAAATGTTTACATAAATGCGATAACAAAGGCGAAGAGATATGTCTATATTTTTACTCCATATCTGATTATTGATAATGAAATGATGACAGCATTGTGCCTGGCGGCAAAAAACGGTGTGGATGTAAGGATCGTTACACCGGGAATACCGGATAAAAAGATGGTATTCTTATTGACTCAGTCCTATTATGCGCAGCTTTTGGAAGCTGGTGTGAAGATCTATGAATACCAGCCTGGATTTATCCATGCCAAATCCTTTGTCTGCGATGACGAACTGGCAATTGTGGGTACCATTAATATGGACTACAGAAGCCTGTATCTGCATTTTGAATGCGCGGTATGGATGTACCGGACAAAAGCTGTGATGCAGTTAAAGAAAGATGTTTTTGAAACCATAGAGGTAAGCACCAGGATAACGGAGGAATTTTGCAGAGAGCGTAATATTTTAATCCGAGGTGTACAGAACTTACTCCGTTTATTTGCTCCATTATTATAAAAATTTTATATTATTAATTTTTTTTTAAGTTTCTCTAAGTTTTCCTGAAGTGTATAGTATATTTAAAAAAAGTATGGTAAGATAAGTGCTAATTAGAGTATATACAGATTCTAGAGCGTATTTGGACAAGCTAATGAAAGTTGTCTGAATTATGAAAAAGATGAGCAAAGGGGAGTGAATATATGCCTTGGAATTTTCCGGTTATCGGAACAGACATTTATCATATCGTACAGTGGTTTTTTATATATAGCATTTTAGGCTGGGTGGTAGAATCCATTTATATGTCATTTTGTGAAAAGAGATGGGTAAACCGTGGATTTATATTTGGTCCGATCTGTCCGATTTATGGTTTTGGTGCTGTGGCTGCTTATTTTATATTAGAGCCGTTAGCAGGTAATTACGCAGTACTGTTTATTGCAGGAAGCCTTCTGGCTACTGGCTGGGAATGGTTCGTAGCAAAGGTAATGTTACATATCTTTGGTGAAGTATGGTGGGATTACTCGAATAAACCATTTAACTATAAAGGAATCTTATGCCTGGAAAGTTCTATAGCCTGGGGCTTTTACACCATTATATTATTTACCTTCTTACATAAGGGAGTGATGATGATGGCGGACAGCTACAGTTATAAAATAGGCTGTGTGGCAGCAGGAATCTTAATGGTTTACTACATGATTGATTTTACGATTCATCTGTGTAAAGCTAAGTTTCCATCGGTGCCAAGACGTGCCAGAGCATTTCGGGACAGCCTTGTAAACTTTTATAGGGGCTGATATTTGGAAAAATGCGCTTTCAAAGGACAGAAGCAATTACTGTGAGCACCGGAAGGGCGTAAACAGTAACAGATTTTCAGAAAACTGAATAAAAGAAGCATAAACCGCTTTCAGATCGCTTATATTTAGGTATAGAATGATTTGGGAGCGGTTATTTTTATGAAGAGATGGTTGGCATTATTTATGGCTGTCATTCTGCTATTTCAAAATGTTACAGTTGTAAAAGCAGAAGAAGAGACAGCATCGGATGCTGCGGTGACGATTGAAGCGCCCTCCGCAGTATTAATGGAAGCTTCTACGGGAACGATACTCTATGAAAAAGATGCACATCAGAAATTAAACCCTGCAAGTGTTACGAAGATTATGACATTGCTGCTGATTTTTGAGGCATTAGATGCAGGTAAGATTAAAATGGACGAGGAAGTGGTGACCAGTGCCCATGCAAAATCCATGGGGGGATCACAGGTTTATCTGGAAGAGGGCGAGAAGCAGACGGTGGAGACTTTGATAAAATGCATTGTAATTGCATCCGGAAATGATGCAGCCGTAACAATGGCTGAGAGAATTTCCGGCAGTGAGGAAGAATTTGTCCGTCAAATGAACCAAAGAGCAAAAGACCTGGGAATGAATGATACAAATTTCATTGATTGCTGCGGACTTACCGATTCACCGGATCATTATACTTCGGCATATGATGTGGCGGTGATGTCCAGGGAACTGGTTACTAATTATCCCAAGATCTACGATTATTCTACTATATGGATGGAAAATATCACCCACGTGACAAATAAAGGCTCTTCAGAATTTGGACTGACTAATACGAACAAACTTCTGCGCAGCTATGACGGATGCATGGGACTGAAAACAGGAAGCACCAGTACGGCAAAGTACTGTCTGTCAGCCACCGCAATACGAAATGATATCGAGCTGATCAGCGTAATTCTAAAGGCTCCGGATACGAAAACAAGGTTTAACAATGCAGCAACGCTTTTAAACTATGGATTTGGAAAGTGTGCCCTGTACATAGACAAGAATGATGATAAACTTCCGATGCTCACCGTAAAAAAAGGTGTAGAAGATCAGGCGGGCTGTACCTATGAAGGAGAATTCCGCTATCTGGATACAAAAGGACAGGATTTATCCAAGATAAGTAAGGAAGTAAAGATGGGTGAGGAGATTACAGCGCCTGTAAAAAAAGGTGATGTAGCCGGAAAGGCTGTTTATTCCATCAATGGAAAAGAGATTGGCAGTGTCAATATTTTATTTGACCGGGATATTGAAGAAGCAGGATTTTTGGATTGTCTGAAAGAAGCCTGGGAAGAATATTGTTTCTAAGAGATTGTCTGGATCAGGATAAGGAGCCTCGAAAGGGGCTCTTTTCATTTTAGGAAAATTATGATATACTTTTGAGAACGTCCGTATAGGAAGGTTTTTAGAAGAAGAATTATATGGAGAATCAATGAAAAAATTTAAAATAACAACGTATAAAATTAAAACGGAACAAAAAAATAATGCCCCCGGCAGGCCTGTGCGTGTAGTTGTGCTGGCGGATCTGCACTGTACGGTTTACGGTGAAAATAATAGCCGTCTGATACAGGCAGTTTATAAAATAAATCCGGATATGGTTATGGTTGTGGGCGATATGCTGGTTTCCAAGCCGGATAAGCCTACGGATATGGCATCCACGGTGTATCTTTTGAAAGCACTGGTCAAAAAGTATCCGGTCTATTACAGCAATGGAAACCATGAGTACCGCATGAAAATATATCCCCAGATATACGGGGATGTCTATGAGCGTTTTCAAAAGGAGATCCGTTCCCTTGGGGTGGTTCTGCTGGAAAATGAAAGGTGTCTGTGCCAGGCTGCCGGTATGAAAATGATTATCCACGGATTTGAACTGGACAAACGTTTTTTTAAACGGTTTTCCAGAGAAAAGCTGAGTGTGGAGGAAATGTATCAGGCTCTTGGCAGACCGGATGAGAGAGGATATCATATTCTGCTGGCGCACAATCCGGTATTTTTTAAAACTTATGCAGGCTGGGGAGCAGATTTGACTTTATCGGGTCATCTCCATGGGGGGATGATACGGCTGCCGTTTCTGGGTGGGGTCATCAGTCCTCAGGTACAGCTGTTTCCCAAGTATGATAAAGGGCTCTTTCATATAGGAAAGCACAAGTTAGTGGTGAGTGCCGGACTTGGAAGCCATTCTATTAAACTGCGGATTCTTAACCCAACGGAGCTGGTTGTTTTGGAATTGCAGTAAATTACTTGCAAATATTAAAAAAACTTAGTACAATAAAGAATATGCGTTTAACGCCAGACAATTCGTAAAAGAAGGCAGGAAATATTATGGGAATTCCCGTCAAGCTGGAGGCATTTGAAGGTCCGCTGGATCTGCTCTTGCATTTGATTGATAAAAATAAAGTTAGTATCTATGATATCCCTATTGTGGAAATCACCAGACAGTATCTGGAATATATACAGGAAATGGAGCGGCAGGACTTAGGTGTCATGAGCGAGTTTTTGGTCATGGCAGCTACCCTGATTGATATTAAGTCCAAGATGCTTCTTCCAAAAGAAGTAAATGAAGAAGGGGAAGAGGAAGATCCCCGCCAGGAGCTGGTAGAACAGCTGCTGCAGTACAAATTATTTAAATTCATGTCTTATGAATTGCGTGACCGGCAGGAAGATGCCCAGTTATTTTTATACAAGCCGCCAACTGTACCAGAGGAAGTAGAGGAGTACCGGGAGCCAATCCATTTGGAGGAGCTGCTTTCCGGCGTGACACTGGCTAAGCTCAATGCAATCTTCAAAGCGGTAATGAAGCGGCAGGAAAACAGAATTGACCCAATCCGGAGCACGTTTGGGAATCTGGAAAAAGAAGAAGTGAGTCTGGATGAAAAAATGGACTTTGTGGAGCAGTATGTAATGACCAGAAAAACCTGCAGATTTCGTGACCTTCTGGTATTGCAGACAAGTAAAATTCATGTCATTGTGGCTTTTTTAGCAATACTGGAACTGATGAAAGTGGGCAAAATCAATATTATGCAGCAGAATATCTTTGATGATATTTACATAACGGCAAATTTAGAGCCTGTTTAAAATTTGATTTACGCACAGGCTCTGGATAAGCAGGCTGCCAAATGGAATACGGTGAAGTGTAGAGGAAAAGCGAGGAATACGAGTGGATTTAAAAAAGACAGAAGCTGCAATCGAAGCGATCCTTTTTACCATGGGTGAATCCGTGGAAGTGGACAAGATTGCAAAAGCAGTAGAACAGGATACCGAAACGACTAAAAAAATCTTACATAATATGATGGACCGTTATCAGACGGAAGACCGGGGAATTCAGATTATTGAACTGGAAAATGCATTTCAGATGTGTACCAAGAGGGACATGTATGAATATCTGATCCGGATTGCAAAGCAGCCTAAAAAAATGATATTAACGGATGTTGCGCTGGAAACCCTGTCCATAATAGCATATAAACAGCCAATCACAAAAATGGAAATTGAAAAAATCCGTGGTGTAAAGAGTGACCACGCCGTGAACAAGCTGATTGAATATAATTTGGTAAAAGAGCTAGGGCGGCTGGATGCGCCGGGACGCCCGCTTTTATTTGGAACAACAGAAGAATTCTTAAGGAATTTCGGGGTACACTCTTTAGAAGACCTGCCAACTGTAAATCCTGTACAGCTGGAGGATTTCAAGGCAGAGGCGGAAGAAGAGATTCAATTAAAACTGAACATTTAGAGCGTGATTGAAATTCTAGGATGGGAGCGTTTTTATGCCTACAACATATGCACATGATGCTTTTGGAAAGATCATTTACCAAAAGCTTCCGGAAGAGATGAAACAGATAATCGGGAATGAAAGGACAGCATATCTGATCGGATTGCACGGTCCGGATATCCTTTTCTATAACAGACCCTTTTGTAAAAACCCAATCAGCCAGAAAGGACATGAGATGCATGAAGAGCTTGCATCCGTATTCTTCAGTGCATGCAAGAAAAAATACATGGAGGAAGAAAGTGAGATACTTCTTGCCTATATGTTTGGATTTGTATGCCATTATATGCTGGACAGTACCTGCCATCCATATATTAATGAATATATAGAGAAGACGGGAGTGTCCCACGACGAAATCGAAACAGAGTTTGACCGGGAACTGATGGAACGCAATAACCGCAACCCGTTCCGGTTCCGCCCTTCTGATTCCGTCCATCTGGAAAAAGAGACCATAAGGGAAATCGCCAATGCATTGTCGGATCTCAGTGAATGCCAGGTGCGCCATTGTCTGAAAGCGATGAAATTCTATACCAATATAACGGTTTGCTCCAACTGCTTTAAGCGTAATTTTCTGCTTAACATGGCACGTTTTACCAAAGCGTCCGACGCAATTCAGGGAAGAATTATAAAAAAGAAAAAAAGCAAGCGCTGCGAGGAAAGCAACCAGATGCTGCTGCATTTGTTCAGGCTGGCTGTCCCGGAGACTGTTACGGTAATGGAAGATTTTTATAATACGATTACAGATATGGACTATCTGAATTACCGTTTTGAAAGGAATTACAAATAAATCGAATAAAACTTGGAAATACTTTATAATATTCTCCCATATCCCACATATACTAGTAGAAAAGCCATAGGATGTAAAGTGGATGAAGAAAATAATTGCAATTCTTATCATATTGCTGCTCAGCATTTCGGGAAACAGTCTTGTCGGTCTGGCGGCAGAAGAACAGACCCCGGAAGAGCTTAAAAATTTATACGCCCGTAGTGCCGTTTTAATGGATGGCGATACTGGGCGTATTCTTTATGGAAAGAATGAAAATGACGTCATGCCAATGGCGAGCACTACCAAGATCATGACCTGCATTCTTACACTGGAAAAAGGAGACCTGGATTCTATAGTTACCGCATCTTCCCTTGCAGCCTCCCAGCCCAAGGTAAGGCTGGGCATGAATACAGGCGAAGGTTTTTACCTGAAAGACCTGCTCTATGCACTTATGCTGGAGTCATTTAACGATGCAGCCGTTGCCATAGCAGAGCATCTGGGGGGAAGTGTGGAAGGGTTTGCCGACATGATGAATGCTAAGGCGAAGGAAATCGGATGCACGGATACCTATTTCATTACGCCAAACGGTCTGGACGCAACCGATGAAAATGGAACCCATGCCACAACTGCAGCGAATCTGGCACGGATTATGAAATACTGCATCACAGAATCGCCACAAAAAGATAAGTTTTTAGAAATTACAAGAGCTGCGAATCACAGTTTTACCAATGCGGACCAGACGAGAAATTTTTCCTGTGTAAACCACAATGCCTTTTTAAGTATGATGGAAGGCGCGCTTTCCGGTAAGACCGGGTTTACCAACAATGCAGGATATTGTTATGTAGGGGCTCTTAAAAGGGACGGTAAGACCTTTATCGTTGCTTTGCTGGCGTGCGGCTGGCCGAATAACAAAGGCTATAAGTGGAGTGACACCAGAAAACTGATGAATTATGGGCTGGGGCACTATGATTTCAAAGAAATACATATTGGAAATGAACCCGGTGTATTCGTGGCATCAGATGTTATAAAGCCGGTAAAAGTAGAAAAAGGAATTCCGGAGAGCCAGAATCTGCAGGATACTGCTTTTGCAAATACCAGCCTGAAATGTCCCAAAGAGGACAGTATAAAAATGCTCTTATCGGAAGATGAGAAAATCACAGCCGATTACCAGATGAAAGAACAACTGGAAGCGCCGGTAACGAAGAACACCGAAATCGGAAAAGTAACCTATTACCTGAATGGAAAAGCGTTGAGGGAGTATCCGATTATTACCACACAGGATATCGATAAACTGGATTTTTCCTGGTGCCTGGATAAGATATGGGGATGGTTTGCTGCCTAGAAAAATTCTACTTTGAAAAACCCTGGTGCAATGCTATAATAACAGGAAGCGGATTTTTCGCAAATAAGACAAAAGCAGAGGATGAATTAATATATGAAATCACTAGTAATTGCAGAAAAACCATCTGTTGCAAGAGATATCGCAAGGGTTTTAAAATGCCAGAAAAAGCTTCCGGGAGCCATGGAGGGAGGGCAATACGTGGTCACCTGGGCGCTGGGGCATCTGGTGACGCTGGCTGACCCGGAAGGATACGATGCCAAATATAAGGAATGGAAAATGGAAAGCCTTCCTATGATTCCGGAGAAAATGCAGCTGGTCGTGATTAAACAGAGTGCAAAACAGTATGCAGCAGTGAAAGCGCAGATAAACCGCAAAGATGTGGGAGAAATTATTATAGCAACTGATGCAGGGAGAGAAGGGGAGCTGGTTGCCAGGTGGATTTTAGAAAAAGCCGGCAGCCGCAAGCCGGTGAAGCGTCTGTGGATTTCTTCCGTTACGGATAAAGCAATCCGGGAAGGCTTTGGGCATTTAAAAGATGGCAG
The DNA here is from genome assembly GCA_900540475.1 of uncultured Robinsoniella sp. GTDB lineage: Bacteria > Bacillota > Clostridia > Lachnospirales > Lachnospiraceae > Robinsoniella. Next base: position 51,243 of record UQGG01000034.1, read on the forward strand.
GGAATATATTCCGCTCTACGATGCGGCAGTGGCAAGGGCTGAGGCTGACTGGCTGGTGGGCATCAATGCCACCAGGGCGCTGACCTGTAAATACAATGCCCAGTTGTCCTGCGGACGGGTGCAGACTCCAACGCTGGCTATGATTGCGGCAAGAGAAGAGGAAATCAGGAAATTCAAGCCGGAGGCTTACTACGGCATTACCATTCGCACAAAAGGCATGGTCTGGAACTGGCAGGATGAAAAAAGCGGAAGCAGCAGGACGTTCCAGAAGGAAAAGGCAGAACAGATCGCAGAAAAGCTGAAAGATGCAAAACTGACAGTGGTCTCTGTTCAGAAGAAGGCAAAGCAGTCCCAGGCTCCGGGGCTCTATGATCTGACCGAACTTCAGCGTGAAGCAAATAGGAGATTTGGATTTTCCGCAAAAGATACCTTAAATACGATGCAGCGTTTATATGAAAATCACAAAGTGCTGACTTATCCCCGTACGGATTCCAGATACATCAGCACAGATATCGTAGATACTTTAAAGGAGAGGCTGAAAGCGTGTGCTGTTGGTCCTTATAAAAAACTGGCGGGTTCCCTGATCATGAAGCCCATACGGGCTAATAAATCCTTCGTAGATAATGCAAAGGTCAGCGACCACCATGCGATAATTCCAACAGAGCAGTTTGTCCAGATGGATCATATGTCCGTGGATGAACGTAAAATATACGACCTGGTTGTCAGACGTTTTCTGGCTGTTTTATATCCGGCATTTGAATATGAACAAACCACTTTAAAAGCAAAAGCCAAAGAAGAAATATTTACGGCTAAAGGGAAGGTAGTTAAAAGCCTGGGCTGGAAAGCGGTGTATGAGGACATGTCTGTGGATGAAGAGGATGAAGAGGACAGCGATTGTGCAGGAAGTCTGCCGGCATTAAATAACGGGCAGGTTCTGGAAATTGAAAAAATTACGCAGACCGAAGGGAAGACAAAACCCCCGGCACCATTTAACGAGGCAACGCTGCTGTCCGCCATGGAGAATCCCGTAAAATATATGGAGACTAAAGATGCGCAGGCGGCAAAAACCCTGGGAGAGACCGGAGGACTTGGAACCGTGGCGACACGAGCGGACATTATAGAAAAGCTGTTTAACACTTTTCTTATGGAAAAACGGGGAAAAGATATTTTTGTTACTTCCAAAGCAAAACAGCTGCTGGAACTAGTGCCGGAGGATCTGAAAAAGCCGGAACTGACAGCAGACTGGGAGATGAAGCTGTCGAAAATCGCAAAAGGAAATATGAAGCGGGGAGCGTTCTTAAATGACATCCGCAGTTATACCCAGGAAATTATTACGGAGATCAAACAGGGGGAAGGAAATTTCAGACACGATAACCTCACTAATTCAAAATGCCCTGTCTGCGGAAAACGTATGCTTGCCGTTAACGGAAAGAACAGCCGTATGCTGGTTTGCCAGGACCGGGAATGCGGACATCGTGAAACAATTGCCAGAGTGACTAATGCCAGATGCCCAAACTGTCATAAAAAGATGGAAATGGTGATGAAAGGAAGCGAAGAAACCTTTGTCTGCGTGTGCGGGCATAAGGAAAAATTGTCTGCTTTTCAGGCTAGAAGGCAGAAAGAAGGCGCAGGTGTCAGCAAGAAAGATGTCCAGAACTACCTGACCCGGCAGAAGAAAGAAGCCAAAGAGCCAATTAACAACGCATTTGCGGCTGCATTTGCAAAACTGGATATAAAAGAATAAACCCTTTTAATGCGTTTTTAATGCAGAGTATGGTGAAAAATTGTTAAAATAATGACAAAACACTTGCGTTTTTTATGTAAACAAGCTAAAATATAATTGGCAGAAATTTGGTTTTACTTTAAGAATATAGAAAATGGAGGGCTGAAAAATGAGTAATACAGCACAAAGCTTGGCAAGTACTAGAATCGCTTCTTTACTTGATGAGAACAGTTTTGTTGAAATCGGCGGATATGTAACTGCCAGAAATACTGATTTCAACATGCAGCAAAAGGAAACCCCTGCAGACGGCGTCATTACCGGTTATGGTGTGATCGACGGCAATCTGGTATATGTATATAGCCAGGATGCATCCGTACTTGGAGGTACCATTGGAGAAATGCATGCAAAGAAAATCGCTGGTCTTTATGATCTGGCGTTGAAAATGGGTGCACCGGTGATTGGTTTGGTAGACTGCGCAGGCATGAGACTTCAGGAAGCAACCGATGCGTTAAACGGATTTGGTGAAATCTTCATGAAGCAGACACTGGCAAGCGGCATTATTCCCCAAATCACAGCCGTATTTGGTAATTGCGGCGGAGGACTTGCAATCGCTTCCGAACTTACTGACTTTACATTTATGGAAGAAAAGAAAGCAAAATTATTTGTAAATTCTCCAAATGCACTGGATGGAAATGATGTATCCAAATGTGATACAGCTTCCGCTAAATTCCAGAGTGAAGAAGCAGGAACAGTAGACTATACAGGAAGCGAAGCTGATGTACTATCCCAGATCAGATCTCTTGTATGTATGCTCCCGGCTAATAATGAAGACGATATGTCTTATGAAGAGTGTACAGATGATTTGAACCGCGTATGTAAAGATCTTGCAAATGCTGCAGGAGATACATCCATTCTTTTATCTGATATTTCGGATGACAACCTTTTCTTTGAAGCAAAAGCAGCATATGCAAAAGAAATGGTTACCGGTTTTATTAAATTAAACGGTGTTACAGTAGGTGCAGTTGCCAACCGTACTGAAGTCTGTGATGACAATGGCAATGTAGCAGAAACATATGAAGCAGTATTAACAAACAGAGGTGCAAAAAAAGCGGCTGAATTTATCCAGTTCTGTGATGCTTTTAATATTCCAGTATTATCTCTTACAAATGTAAAGGGATTTAAAGCAGACACACATTCTGAAAGATGTATTGCAAAAGCCGTTGCACAACTTACTTATGCGTTTGCAAACGCAACCGTTCCTAAGGTTAACGTTATAATCGGTGCAGCTTACGGAACAGCTTATGTAGCAATGAACAGCAAATCAATCGGTGCAGACATGACATTTGCATGGACAGATGCCCAGATCGGTATGATGGATGCAAAATCAGCTGCCAGAATTATGTATGCAGATGCTGATGCAGCAACGATCAGTGAAAAGGCAGCAGAATATGCAGCTTTACAGTCAAGCGCAATGTCAGCAGCTAGAAGAGGGTATGTTGATACGTTGATTGAAGCAGAAGATACCAGAAAATATGTTATCGGAGCTTTTGAAATGTTATTCACAAAAAGAGAAGATCGTCCGAGCAAAAAACATGGCACGGTTTAAGCGGGGTGAATGATATGAAACGAAAACTTAAAGGAATTTTATTGGCAATGTGCATGGCTGTAATCACCCTTGCAATGCCAATGTGTGTTTATGCAGAAGAAGCGGCTGCAGTATCGGAGTCAGACCGTGCAACAATTGAAAGCTTTGCACAGCAGACAGTTGAACAGGTTACGTCAATGACAGATGAGCAGATGGATGAGATCCTCAAACCGTCTTCCATATTATCAGCACCAAACAAATTTTTTACCCAGGCTGTTCAGGCGTGGCAGGATGTCAAAGATGAACTCGGAGCATTTAAAGGTACTACCGGACATGATATCGAAGTATCTGAGGATAGTATTGTAGTTACAACCAGCGTAACCTTCGAAAAAGGAGACGGTGCGGTTGTATTGACAATCGGCAGGGAAGATCTTGCGCCATCCAGCATGACATTTGACACAGGCGCAGATTCATCCATGGCGGCTAAAATGGAAAAAGCAGCATTAAATACCCTTATGGGACTTGTAATTGTATTTGCGATGCTGGTTTTCTTAAGCTTTTTAATATCTCAGTTCAAGCATTTTGGCAAACTGGAAAAGCGCGGCAAAAAAGATGAAGTGTTAGAAGCTGCAGCAGTTCCGGTTCCAGTAGCTCCGGTTGAAGAAGAAGAATTAGCAGATGACGGAGAATTGGTTGCAGTAATAGCAGCTGCAATTGCAGCAAGCGAAAATACATCTACAGATAGTTTTGTAGTTCGTTCAATCAGAAAAGCAAATAAAAGAAAATGGCAGAACGCTTAAGTATAGGAGGAAATCTTAATGAAAAATTATACAATTACCGTTAACGGAACAGCATATGATGTAACTGTTGAAGAAGGTACTACAGGTGCAGCACCTGTCGCTGCTCCAAAAGCAGCACCGAAGGCAGCACCAAAAGCAGCTCCAAAGGCTGCAGCACCAGCTGGCGGATCCGCAGGAGCTGTTAAAGTAGCTGCATCCGTACCTGGAAAAGTATGTAAGATAGAAGCAAGTGTCGGACAGGCTGTAAAAAACGGCGATAACATCATTATCCTGGAAGCAATGAAAATGGAAATCCCTGTTGTTGCTCCTCAGGATGGAACCATTGCAAGTATTGACGTAGCTGTTGGTGATACCGTTGAAAACGGAGATGCTTTAGCATCTATGAATTAGAATTTGCATAAATAATGTAAATTCCCACCAGTAGAAAAATCTGCTGAAATACTAAAATGGGAGGTAAAAACATGTCTTATATTTTTGATACTTTGTCGAACTTACTTCACCAGACAGCGTTCTTCAATCTGACAGTAGGTAACTATGTTATGATTGCCGTTGCATGTATATTCCTGTACCTGGCTATTAAACATGGGTTTGAGCCTCTGCTGCTGGTACCGATTGCATTTGGTATGCTGTTGGTAAATATCTATCCGGATATTATGCTCAGACCGGAAGATTCTGCCAATGGAGTAGGTGGACTTCTTCATTACTTCTATATATTAGATGAGTGGAGTATTTTACCATCACTTATTTTCATGGGTGTTGGTGCTATGACTGACTTCGGTCCGCTGATTGCTAATCCGCGAAGCTTCCTGCTTGGCGCTGCAGCTCAGCTTGGTATTTATGTTGCATATTTCCTCGCAATCCTCTTAGGATTTAACGGAAAAGCAGCAGCAGCAATCTCCATCATTGGTGGTGCTGACGGTCCTACCTCGATCTTCCTAGCCGGGAAACTGGGGCAATCAACTCTTATGGGGCCAATTGCGGTTGCGGCATATTCCTATATGTCGCTTGTACCGATTATTCAGCCGCCGATTATGAAGCTGTTGACAACAGAAAAAGAAAGAAAGATCAAAATGGAGCAGTTAAGACCTGTTTCCAAATTAGAGAAAATCTTATTCCCAATCATTATCAGTATCGTTGTATGTTTAATTCTGCCTACAACCGCACCACTTGTTGGTATGTTAATGCTGGGTAACTTATTCAGAGAATCAGGCGTTGTAAAACAGCTTACAGAGACAGCATCAAATGCTCTGATGTACATCGTAGTTATTTTACTGGGAACCTCTGTAGGTGCATCCACCAGCGCAGAAGCTTTCCTGAACATGAATACAATCAAAATCGTTATCTTAGGTCTTGTAGCCTTCGCATTCGGTACTGCCGGCGGTGTTCTGCTTGGTAAACTGATGTGTAAACTGACACATGGCAAGATCAATCCGTTAATTGGTTCCGCAGGTGTATCTGCTGTTCCTATGGCGGCTCGTGTATCACAGAAAGTGGGTGCGGAAGCAGATCCTACAAACTTCCTGCTGATGCATGCGATGGGACCAAACGTAGCAGGTGTTATCGGTACGGCAGTAGCCGCCGGTACGTTCATGGCTATATTTGGTATTTAACCTGAGTGAAAGACAGGTTATAAACTGGAAACCGGGCGGATTATGACGATCCGTCTGAGAGCCGAAGCACGCTCAAGTGTCTTCCGGCGTAAATACGGAAGGCGCTAGTGACAAAATATAAGGAGGTCAGAAAATGTCAGAAGTAGTAAAAAAACCAATTAAAATTACCGAGACAATACTGCGTGATGCACATCAGTCTCTGATTGCAACCAGAATGACAACAGAACAGATGCTGCCAATCGTAGAAAAACTGGATAAAGTAGGATATCATTCCGTAGAGTGCTGGGGTGGAGCAACCTTTGATGCATCTCTTCGTTTCTTAAAAGAAGATCCATGGGAAAGACTTCGTAAATTCCGCGATGGATTTAAAAACACAAAATTGCAGATGTTATTCCGTGGACAGAACATCCTGGGATATCGTCCATACGCAGATGATGTGGTAGAATATTTCGTTCAGAAATCACTTTCAAACGGTATTGATATTATCCGTATCTTTGACTGTATGAATGATTTACGTAACTTAAAAGCTGCTGTTGATGCAGCAAATAAGGAAAAAGGTCATGCACAGGTAGCACTTTCTTACACATTAGGAGATGCTTACACACATGATTACTGGATCAAGATGGCTAAGAACGTAGAAGAAATGGGTGCAAATTCTATCTGTCTGAAAGATATGGCAGGTCTTTTACTTCCTTACGAAGCTACAGAACTGATCGGTAAGCTGAAAAAAGCGGTTAAGATACCGATTCAGCTGCATACACATTATACATCCGGTGTAGCTTCTATGACTTACTTAAAAGCTGTTGAAGCAGGTGTTGACGTAATCGATACAGCTATGTCACCATTCGCTCTTGGAACCTCTCAGCCGGCAACAGAAGTTATGGTTGAGACTTTCAAAGGCACACAGTATGATACTGGATTTGACCAGAAACTGTTAGCAGAAATCGCTGATTACTTCAGACCGATCAGAGATGAAGCTTTAAGCTCCGGTTTATTAAATCCAAAGAATCTTGGTGTTGATATTAAAACATTATTATATCAGGTACCGGGCGGTATGCTTTCAAATCTGACTTCTCAGTTGAAAGAACAGCATGCAGAAGACAAGTATTACGATGTATTGGCTGAAGTGCCGAGAGTGCGTAAAGATCTTGGTGAGCCGCCGCTTGTAACTCCTTCTTCACAGATCGTTGGTACACAGGCTGTATTCAACGTAATCATGGGAGAACGTTACAAAATGGTTACCAAAGAAACAAAAGCAGTTCTGTCTGGTGAATATGGCGCAACTGTGAAACCTTTCAACAAGGAAGTTCAGAAGAAGTGTATCGGTGATAAGACACCGATTACCTGCCGTCCGGCTGACTTGCTGAAACCAGAATTAAAGACAATCGAAGCAGAGATGTCACAGTGGAAAGAACAGGATGAAGATGTCCTGACCTACGCACTGTTCCCACAGGTTGCTACCGATTTCTTCAAATACAGAGAAGCTCAGAAAACAAAAGTAGATCCGAAAACGGCTGATACGAAGAATGGGGCTTATCCGGTTTAAAATGAATGATTAAGAGACCTGAGGAATTAGTATTCCTCAGGTCTCTTTTTACTTGCCTTTTCAAGAAGCACAGAATATAATTAATTACAGGTCATAAAAAAGGAGCAGGAGTATGAAATTTAAACCACTTCCAATAGGAATAGATGATTTTGAGAAAATGATAGAAAAAGGATATTACTATGTAGATAAAACATTATTAATCAAAGAATTGCTGGATATGGGCGGGGAAGTAAATCTGTTTACGAGACCGAGAAGATTTGGCAAGACATTGAATATGAGCATGCTGCAATGCTTTTTTGAGATAGACCGCTGTAATTCAGAACGGCTTTTTGAAAATCTGGCCATTATGGATGCAGGAGAAGAATACACAAAGCATATGTCTAAGTATCCGGTAATCAGTGTTTCTCTAAAATCGATGAAACAGGCAAATTATGAACTTTCTTACGAACAAATGAAAAAGATAATTGCGGAAGAATATAGAAGGCATGATATTGTTTTAGAATCGGACAGACTATCTGAAGCAGAAAAAAAGCGCTATCAGGAAATCTGTGATGTTCGTGGGACGGAAGCTGATTACTTGGATGCATTAAAGTTTTTATCATTATGTCTTATGAAATATTATAATAGAAAGACAATCATGTTAATCGATGAGTATGATGTTCCTTTGGAAAATTCTTATTTTTGTGGTTATTATGATAAAATGATTCCAAGTATACGCTCATTGTTTGAGTCGGCTTTGAAGACGAATGAAAATCTGGAATTTTCAGTGATTACAGGATGTCTTAGGATTTCCAGGGAAAGTATCTTCACAGGGCTTAATAACTTAGATATCATTTCTATCTTGAATGAGTATTATTCTGAGCACTTTGGGTTTACAGAAGCAGAGATTAAAGGGATGCTGGAATTTTATGGATGCTTAGATGCATTCCAGGTTATGCGGACATGGTATGATGGCTATCAGTTTGGACAAACTGAGGTGTATAATCCCTGGAGCGCTGTTAATTATGTAAAGGCATTATGGAAGAATAATGAAGCAATTCCGAATCCTTATTGGGCAAACACCAGCTCAAATGACATTATCAGAACTTTGGTAGAAGGAGCAGATATCAGCGTAAGAAAAGAAATAGAAGATTTGATACAGGGGAAAAACATTGAAAAGCCTATTCATGAAGATATAACCTATGAAGATATCTATAAATCCCAGAATAACCTTTGGAATTTCCTGTTTTTTACCGGTTATCTCAAACAGGCAGGGAAGCATCTTGAAGGAGGGACTCAATACATTACCATGGCGATTCCCAATGAAGAGGTACGTTATATTTATAAAAATACCATATTAGGCTGGTTTGATGAAAAGGTAAAGAATAAGGATTTATCCCGTCTATATGAGGCGCTGGAGGATGGGGACACAGAAGTTATGGCACAGGAACTGTCGGCAGAGCTCCAGGAAACCATTAGTTTCTACGATTATGCGGAAAGTTATTATCATGGTTTTTTAGCAGGTTTGTTGAAAAGAACAAAAAAATACCAGGTAATATCTAATCGGGAATCAGGTTTGGGGAGACCAGACATTGTTTTAAAAACTCCAAGCGTGCGGGGAAGGGCAATTATTATAGAAATTAAAGTTGCAAAAGAATTTACAAAACTGGATGAAAAATGTGTAGAAGCGCTGACTCAGATAGAAGATAGGGGATATGAAGAGGGACTTCAAAAAGAAGGTTATACGGATATTTTAAAGTATGGCGTCTGTTTTTACCGTAAGGAATGCAGTGTATTAAATAAATAGAAAAAATTGAAATTTCCCTGGTTTCATGTTAATATAAATATTTGAAAGAAAATCGCTTTCAAACTACTAATGAAGGATTAGCACAAGCCTGCTTGCGCTATTGAGGGGAATAAGTATGAAAATTTTAGAGAATACGAAGGAATATAAATGTTATGCCAACGACCAATGAATTGTTAAGTCAGAGAAACCGAAAAGGTAAAAAGATAAATATAAACCCCAACGGGCCAAACCGTGTGCACAGGGCAATGAAAATGGATGCGGTTTTCAGTGATATGCCCCAGGAAGATATTCTGAAGACGATTCTGAAGTCTGATATTCGAAATCTTCAGATGACCCTTGATGAAGCAGATGAGACTTCCTTTGAGGTGGCAGTGGAGATGATTTTAAATGCCAGAGATATTTATGTGATCGGAGTCAGGAGCTGTGAACCGCTGGCGAATTTTCTGGGATTCTATTTGAATCTGATGTTTAAAAACGTAAAGGTAATCAGCACCAACAGTGCCAGTGAATTGTTTGAACAGCTGTTTCGGATTGAAGCTTGTGATGTCATTATCGGAATCAGTTTTCCCCGTTACTCCATGCGTACTTTAAAGGCGATGGAGCTGGCGAATAACCGCAGTGCCAAAGTGATATCCATTACTGACAGCATCTATTCCCCCATGAAACTGTATGCCACCTGTAATTTGACGGCGAAAAGTGACATGGCGTCTATTGCAGACTCGCTGACAGCGCCTATGAGCCTCATTAACGCCCTTGTAGTGTCTCTTTGCATGAGACGCCAGGGTCAGATGGCAGAGTCCTTAAAGACCCTTGAGCAGGTCTGGGAGGAGTATCAGGTTTATAATAATGATGAAATAAATTATATTGATAATCATATAGAGGTGAAATTTCCAGGCAGTGAAAAAGCCCGGAAGGACGAGCAGGTATAAGTGTGGAAGAAAATTGCTTTCATACTGTTGATTTGAGAATAGCACAAACCTGATTATGTTGTTCATAGGGTATAGGGTTTAAAAAAAGTTATGATATAGAAAGGAAGCCGCAGAGTGATTCTTAAAAATGCTCTTGTGGCAGTATTGCAGGCAAGCCGGCAATATGCAGAGGGTATAATAATGAGCAAGGTTTTAATTATAGGCGGCGGAGCAGCGGGTATGTTCGCAGCATGTGCCGCAGCTTCAAACGGTCATGAAGTACAGGTATTTGAAAAAAATGAAAAACTGGGCAAGAAACTGTTTATCACTGGTAAGGGAAGATGCAATCTGACCAATGCCTGTGACATGGAAGAATTATTCGACAGCGTATGTACGAATAAGAAGTTTTTGTACAGTGCTTTTTATGGATATACAAATCAGGATGTTATCGATTTTTTTGAGGAAGCGGGCATGAAAACGAAAATTGAGAGGGGCAATCGGGTATTTCCGGTTACGGATCATTCCTCTGATGTGATTGCGGCGCTGACCCGGAAAATGAAAGCACTGGGAGTTAAGATATATTTTAACGCGCCTGTAAAGGGACTTATCCTAGATGACCAGCTCTGTAAAGGAATTATTCTGGAAGATAAAAGCAAGGTATATGGGGATGCTGTTATCGTCACCACAGGCGGATTCTCCTACCAAAGTACAGGATCTACCGGGGACGGCTACCGGTTTGCAAAAGACGCAGGACATAAAGTAACGGATCTTTTGCCTTCTCTTGTGCCGATGAATACCAAAGAAGATTTTGTGAAGCGCTTACAGGGACTTTCTCTTCGCAATGTAAGAGTTACCCTGTGTGACGGCAAAAAATGTCTGTATGAGGATTTTGGGGAAATGATGTTTACGCATTTCGGCATAACCGGACCTTTAATTCTTACAGCCAGTACTGCGGTGACGAAAAAATACCGCGCCAGGGAACTGCAGCTGTTCATCGATCTGAAACCGGCACTCTCCGAAGAGCAGCTGGACCACCGGGTACTCCGGGAATTTGAAGAGGGTAAGAACAAACAATTTAAAAATGTCATAAACACCCTGTTTCCATCTAAGCTGATTCCTGTTATGATAGATCTATCGCAAATTTCTCCGGAGAAAAAAGTCAATGAAATCTCCAGGGAAGAACGTCAGAAATTTGTATCCCTGATAAAGCATCTGCCGCTTACGGTAAGGGGGCTAAGGGATTATAATGAAGCAATTATTACCAGAGGCGGTGTGGCTGTGAAAGAGGTAAATCCTGCTACAATGGAGTCAAAATTGGTATCCCGGCTGTATTTTGCAGGGGAAGTTCTGGATCTGGATGCAGTTACGGGAGGATTTAACCTGCAGATTGCATGGTCAACCGCTTATGCAGCAGGACAGGCTATAGAATAGTTGGCGGTGGTTAACCGCAATTAAATAAATGATGGAGGTTTTTAATGAGTTTTAATATTGCAATTGACGGGCCTGCAGGAGCAGGTAAAAGCACCATAGCAAAAAGAGTGGCGAAAGAACTCTCTTTTATCTACGTGGACACGGGAGCGATGTATCGGGCAATTGCCCTGTATCTCATTCGCAGCAAGGTGACTCCGGCAGACCAGGAGGCGCTGAAAAAAGCCTGTGAGAATATAGAGATTACGATTTCTTATGAAAATGGGGAACAGCAGGTTATTCTAAATGGAGAAAACATCACAGGATTAATCAGAACAGAGGAAGTGGGCAATATGGCATCCACAGCATCTGCTCATCCCCCTGTACGGGAAAAGCTGTTAGATTTACAGAGAAATCTTGCCAGGAATTCAGATGTATTGATGGATGGCAGAGATATCGGTACAAATGTACTTCCGGATGCCCAGCTTAAGATTTATCTGACAGCAAGCTCTGCAACCAGGGCACGGCGGCGTTATCTGGAATTACAGCAAAAAGGGGAAAACTGTCTGCTGGATGAAATTGAACGGGACATTATTGAGCGTGACCGGCGTGATATGAACCGTGATATTGCGCCTCTGAAACAGGCAGAAGATGCAATTCTTGTGGATTCTTCCAATATGGGAATCGACCAGGTGGTGGAACGAATTCTGTCCCTCTACGAAGAAAGAAAAGGCAGGTAGTACATGGAAGTAGTGGTAGCAAAGACAGCGGGATTCTGTTTTGGCGTAAAACGTGCTGTTGATAAGGTATATGAGCAGGTAGAGAAAGGTTGTGGACCGATCTGCACCTACGGACCGATTATTCATAACGAGGAAGTAGTGAAAGACCTGGAGGGTAAAGGTGTTTCCGTGATTAACTCTGTTCCTGAATTACAGGCGCTCAGGGAAGGCACGGTTGTAATCCGTTCCCACGGCGTAGCAAAAGAGATTTACGATATTATTGAGTCCAAAGGGCTTCATCTGGTTGATGCAACCTGCCCCTTTGTTTTAAAAATACATAATATTGTAAAAAAAGAAAGTGCAGGGGGTGCTGAGATTATTATCATCGGCAATGACCAGCATCCGGAAGTAGAAGGGATCAAAGGATGGTGTTTGGGACCGGTTACCGTGATCGAATCGGCTTCTGAAGCGGAAAATTTCATGCAGGAAAGTGGAAAAAGGCTCTGCATTGTGTCCCAAACGACATTTAATTACAATAAATTTAATAAATTAGTTGAAATTCTTTCTAAAAAGGGTTATGATATAATTGTTTTAAATACGATTTGCAACGCGACTGAAGAGAGGCAGACCGAAGCGAGGGCGATTGCAAAGCGCGTAGATGGCATGATCGTCATCGGGGGCAGGCATAGTTCCAATACGCAGAAGCTATTTGAAATATGCAAAAATGAATGTGAAAATACTTACTATATACAGACACTCGTTGATTTGGATGTACATTCTTTACCATCCATGGGTTGCGTAGGTATTACCGCAGGGGCATCGACCCCAAATAATATTATTGAGGAGGTTCAAAAGAATGTCAGAAATGAGTTTTGAACAAATGCTGGAAGAATCATTTAAAACAATTCATAATGGAGAGGTAGTCGAAGGTACAATCATCGACGTCAAAGAAGATGAGATCATCTTAAATATAGGCTATAAAGCTGACGGTATCATCACAAGAAGTGAATATACAAACGAACCGAACGTAGACCTTCGTACACTTGTTAACGTCAATGACAAAATGGAAGCCAAAGTGTTAAAAGTGAACGATGGCGAAGGTCAGGTATTACTTACTTATAAGAGATTAGCAGCAGAAAAAGGCAACAAGAAGCTGGAAGAAGCATTTAATAACCATGAAGTATTAAAAGCGCAGGTAGCTCAGGTTCTGGGCGGCGGTTTAAGTGTTGTTGTTGATGAATCCAGAGTATTCATTCCTGCAAGCCTGGTTTCTGATACCTATGAGAAAAACCTGGGCAAATATGAAGGACAGGAAATTGAATTCGTAATCAGCGAATTTAATCCACGCAGAAGAAGAATCATTGGAGACCGCAAGCAGTTATTAGTTGCGAAAAAAGAAGTAATGCAGAAAGAACTCTTTGAAAGAATCCATGAAGGTGACGTTGTGGAAGGCGTGATTAAGAATGTTACAGATTTTGGAGCATTTATCGATCTTGGCGGAGCTGACGGTTTACTTCATATTTCTGAAATGTCCTGGGGCAGAGTAGAGAATCCAAAGAAAGTATTTAAAGTTGGCGAAACAATTTCTGTACTGATTAAAGAAATCAGCGGAACAAAGATCGCATTAAGCTTAAAATTTGAAAATCAGAATCCATGGCTTACAGCAGCTGAAAAGTATGCAGTAGGAAATGTAGTAGATGGTAGAGTTGCAAGAATGACAGACTTCGGCGCATTCATAGAATTAGAGCCAGGAGTTGACGCGTTGCTTCACGTATCTCAGATCTCTCATGACCACGTAGAAAAACCATCTGATGTATTATCTGTTGGACAGGCAATTACAGCTAAGGTAGTGGATTTCAATGAAGATGATAAGAAAATCAGCCTGAGCATGAAAGCTTTGGAAAATGCTGATGATATGGTTTCACAGGAAATGTATGAAGATGTAGCAGAAGATGCTGCAAAGGATATGGTTGAAGAGTCAATTACAGAATAATTGATGCAGGCATTTCCAGCTACTGGAAATGCCTGTTTGTTAGATTAAAAGGATAGAGGCCCACATCGAAATTTGTTAAATAAACAACTAGCTTGTTAATTATACAACTAGCTCGTTAAATAAACAACTTTCCGAAATTGGGCTTTTTTTCTGTCATTTTTCTGAAATATGTGCTATACTGTCTAAGAGTCCATAAAGTTTGAATTCATAATAAAACGAATCAAGCTCTATGGACTCCTGGGAGTCTAAATCAAATTTTGAACGTATGCCAGAAGAGTTTCTTTGTTTTCAAGGAACTGTTTCGTACATTCAAAGTAAGTTACCGCGTCTGAATAATGCTCTTTAAAGGCAGGGGTACAGAGCTCCACAGCCTGAGGCAGGAAGTATCCGGATTTCTTTTGAAAGCAGGTGGCTGCTTTTGCAGGAACACGGTATTCTTTCTCTATAAAGGATGCTACGCTTTTGTGCATCGCCGTATCTTCAGCGGGTAAATAGTAGTAATTTTTATAATCACGGAAGAAATATTTCAAAGTACCTTTGCATCCCGTAATCTGTATCTTGCAGATTGTATCATGAGCTGTCAGGTAGCCGAAATCCAGTTTACAGGAGATCTGTTTTGGCAGGTTAACGGGAAGGGAAGCCGTAACGATCAGGGAAAAGGCAGACTCAGTTTCCTCTGATAATTCAGTCCGGATAATGGTAAATCTGCCATTGATCAGATCCAGATAGGATAACAGGGGGAATAGTCCGGGCAAACCTTTTAGATCATCGCGGTTGTGCCAGAGCAGCTGTTCACAAAGCAGCGGATCATGACTTTTCTGGAATTCCCGGCAGATGGGGATCAGATCACCGCCGCTTGCAGTATCTGTGCGGTCTGTTTCCAGATATTTCTCTAAGGAGCGTTGGTTTAAATGTGCCAGTTTTAAGTATTTTTTCAGTGGTTTTACTTTCAGATATATGTCAATGCTGTTAAGCTGATCCGGTAAAAAGGCCTGATTATGGGTCAGACATTTTGCTTTCACATAAGGAAGGTCAAAACGGTCCCCATTAAAATGGATCAGGTATACATAGTCTGCAGCAAATTGAACGAAGCTGCAAAGCAGCAGAGGTTCGTCCGATTCTGTTTCAGCCAGCCATTGACGGAGTTTCCAGGAGTCATGTTCATAATACATGACGCCAATGAGATACAGGCTGGAGCTGCGAGGTGAGAAGCCGGTGGTTTCGATATCAAAAAACAGTACATCTGCAGGATTATAATGTCTGGCTATCAGATGAACGTTGGGAATATATATATCAGTTGTTTTTGTAATCATAGGATCGCCTCCAATTTTTCTTAAGTAACTGTTCAGCAGAATTATATCACATTTTATAAAAATGTAACAGATGATTATTGCAGGAAAGAGGAGATCAGGCAGGATGTGGGATTTTCAGATTTTAGGTGTCGACTTGTACCATATTATGAGTTGGCTGTACTTATATAGTTTTTTGGGATGGCTCTGGGAGAGCTGTTATGTCTCCGTTAAGGAGAAAAAAATCATTAACAGAGGATTTGTTACCGGACCTCTGTGTACGATTTACGGAGTAGGGGCGATGGGTGTCTATCTGATTCTAAGACCTCTTGAAGACAGGCTTATTATCCTGTATCTGGGTGGAGTCCTTGTGGCTACGGTTTTGGAATATGTTACGGCATTGCTGATGGAGACTCTATTTCACACAAGCTGGTGGGATTACAGCAGTAAACCCTATAATTTTCAGGGCAGAATCTGTCTGGGCAGTTCCATCGCCTGGGGATTTTTTACCGTTATCATGTTCAAAGTGTTCCAGCCTTTTGCAGAATGGGTAGTTAATCTGTTTTCGGTTCCAACGGGGCATGCCATGGTTATTATCATTACCATTCTGTATGTGGTTGATTTTACATTTTCCACCCTTACTGCTATGAAACTGGGACAAAAGCTCGGTGGATTGGAACGGGCTATGGGTGAATTAGTAGAATATGTGCAGAATACCAGGATCTACAGTTCGGCAGGAGAGCTTGTGGATCGGCTGGAGCCTTACCGGCAGTCTTTTACAAAGCAAAATGTAAAAGAAAAGATGGATCAATATCAGACGGCTATTTTAAAGTTCCTGAATCTGGAAGGAAAAGAAGAGAGTCTTGGTGAAATTAAAAACAAACTGTCAGCAGTCAAGGATCAGTATGTGAAAATGGCTTCGGGGATTAACTGGAATGACAGGCGTCTGTTCCGGGCATATCCCAATCTGAGTAAAGCAACGGGTACGACGAGATGGATGAAAAAGAGAAGTAAAAAAAGGAATGCAAAAAAATGTACCCTAAATGCGGAAAAAAGTTGTTCGAAAAAAAATGATGATCTAAATAAGAATGTTGAAACAAAAAAAATTGATGAACCAAAACAGATCGATGGGTCAGAAAAGTAAGACAAACAGGATTTTTATTGAGGATGAAATAATTTACGCTATAAAATTATCTGCGGGAAACTGCGGATAATCTTTATGATATATTTAAAAAGAAGGAAGGTAAAAAAAATGGCACGATTCACGTTTAAGGGCGGGATCCATCCAAATGATGGAAAAGACCTGTCTAAAGACAAACCGATTCGGACTGTGTTGCCAAAAGGCGATCTGGTGTATCCGCTTTCTCAGCATATCGGCGCGCCAGCAAAACCGATTGTTACAAAGGGTGATCATGTTGTGATCGGACAGAAAATTGCTGAAGCCGGTGGATTTGTATCCGCTCCGATTCATGCATCCGTATCTGGTACGGTAAAGACAATTGAGCCAAGGCTGACTGTTACAGGAGTAATGGCAGATGCCATCGTCATTGAAAATGACGGAAAGTATGAAGAACTGCAGTGGCCGGAAAGAAAGCCATTGAAAGACCTCACGGGGCCTGAAATTTTGGAGATGGTAAAGGAGGCCGGCATTGTCGGTATGGGTGGAGCCGGTTTTCCCACTCATGTGAAATTATCGCCCAAAGAACCCGAAAAGATAGACTTCATCATTGCGAACTGTGCAGAATGTGAGCCATATCTGACCAGCGATTACAGGAGGATGTTAGAATCTCCGGAAAAAATTGTAGGCGGAGTAAGGGCAATTCTTAAAATATTCCCCAAAGCAAAAGGTATTATTGCGGTGGAAGATAATAAGAAAGATGCGATTGCCATTTTAAAAGAAGCAGCAAAAGATGATTCCAATGTAGAAGTCATGGAATTAAAAACCAAGTATCCCCAGGGTGCAGAGCGTCAGCTTATATATGCAACTACAGGGAGAGCGATTAATTCCTCTATGCTTCCGGCAGATGTGGGATGTATTGTAAATAACTGTGATACGGTAACTGCCGTTTACAGAGCTGTATATGAAGGAAGACCGCTGATGCACCGCATTGTAACGGTAACGGGAGATGCAATAGCGAATCCCCAGAATTTCAGCGTGTGTACCGGAACGAATTACCATGAACTTATTGAAGAAGCAGGCGGATTTAAGACACAGCCGGAGAAAATTGTATCCGGAGGTCCGATGATGGGATTTGGATTGTATAATCTGGATGTTCCTACAACGAAGACGTCTTCTGCTCTTTTATGCCTGACCAAGGATGAAGTTTCCCAGTATGAGCCTACAGCATGTATCAACTGCGGCCGCTGTGTGAGCGTCTGTCCGGGGCGTATCATACCGTCCAAACTGGCGGATTATTCCATGCGCCATGATGAGGAATCCTTTGTCAAATATGAAGGTATGGAGTGCTGTGAATGCGGCTGCTGCAGCTTTATTTGTCCTGCAAAGCGTCCGTTAACCCAGTATATCAAATCCATGCGTAAAATTGTTCTTGCAAATAGAAAGAAGAAGTAGAAGGGAGAGTGAACAAGAATGAGCGATTTATTAAAAGTATCCTCAAATCCTCATATCCGCTCGCCATATAAGAGCAGCCAGATTATGCTTATGGTACTGGCGGCACTGCTTCCGGCAAGTGCGTTTGGCGTTTGGAATTTTGGATTAAATGCTTTTATTATTATTATTATATCTGTTGCATCCAGTGTCGCTACCGAATACATATACGAAAAGCTGATGCACAAAAAAATTACAATCAACGATTACAGTGCTGCGGTAACCGGTCTGTTACTGGCATTGAATCTGCCGGCGACGGTGCCCTGGTGGCTGCCCATCATTGGCAGTGTATTCGCAGTATTAATTGTGAAACAGTTATTCGGCGGACTGGGACAGAATTTTATGAACCCGGCTTTAGGAGCAAGATGCTTCCTGTTAATTTCTTTTACCGGAAGAATGACAGACTTTACATATGACGGTATATCCGGTGCTACACCTCTGGCTGCATTAAAAGCTGGAGAGGCAGTGAACCTTAAGGATATGTTTTTTGGAACAACAGCAGGTACCATAGGTGAGACATCCGTAATTGCGATCCTCATTGGAGCGATTTTCCTCCTGGCAACGGGGATTATTAACCTTCGTATTCCTGCCACTTATATTATTACCTTTGCATTATTTATAGTCATTTTCGGGGGACATGGTCTGGATGGCGGCTATCTGGCAGCGCAGCTTTGCGGCGGCGGTCTTATGCTGGGGGCATTTTTCATGGCTACGGATTATGTAACTTCACCGATTACAAAGAATGGCCAGCTTATATTTGGTATTGTACTTGGTATATTTACCGGACTTTTCCGGTTGTTTGGAAATTCTGCGGAAGGTGTTTCCTATGCGATTATCATCTCAAACATGCTGGTACCGTTGATTGAGAAAGTAACCTATCCGAAGCCTTTTGGAAAAGGAGGCGAAAAGTTTTGAATAGTATAATTAAAAATGCATTGATTTTAATGGCGATTACGCTTGTTGCAGGAGTGTTGCTGGGCGGCGTGTATGAAATTACGAAAAATCCCATCAAGCAGCAGCAGGAAACAGCAAAGGCGGAAGCCTACAAAGCAGTATTTCCGGATGCAGACAAACTGGAAGCAATTGATGATCAGAAAGCTTCTCTGGACTCTGCAGCAGCGGTACTTACTGAAAATGGATTTACTGCTGAAAAGATAAATGAAGTCCTGAGAGTCCTGGATGCTTCCGGAAAATCACTGGGTGTTGTTATGAATGTAACTACCGGTGAAGGCTATGGTGGTGATATTATATTTACCATGGGAGTTCGAAATGACGGAACCTTAAATGGAATAGAAATATTGACCATCAATGAAACAGCAGGTCTTGGAATGAAAGCAGATGAAGATGCTTTTAAGTCCCAGTTTAAAGATAAGAATGTAGAAAAGTTCTCTTATACAAAAGGAGGGGCACAGTCCGATGACCAGATTGATGCCTTGAGCGGGGCAACGATTACAACAAACGCTATGACAAATGGTGTGAATGCCGGTCTTGCTTTCTTCAAGTCTTTAAGTGAAGGAGGTCTTTTAGATGAATAAAATGACAGAACGTCTTTATAATGGTTTGATTAAAGAAAATCCTACTTTTGTGCTGATGCTTGGTATGTGTCCGACTCTGGCGGTAACCACTTCTGCTATTAACGGTGTGGGTATGGGGCTGACCACGTTGGTTATTCTGGCAATGTCCAACCTGATCATTTCCGCACTCCGGAAAGTAATACCAAATGGTGTGCGTGTGCCGGCGTTTATCGTAATTGTAGCTTCTTTTGTAACAATTGTTCAGTTTTTATTAGAGGCATATATACCGTCTCTGTATGACAGCCTGGGAATCTATATTCCACTGATCGTTGTAAACTGTATTATACTGGGACGTGCGGAGTCTTATGCTTCTAAGTATCCTGTGATACCATCGTTATTTGATGGAATTGGCATGGGGCTTGGATTTACCGTTGGTTTGACCTGTATTGGCGCTGTAAGGGAATTAATCGGCGCTGGACAGCTGTTTGGCTTTCAGATTATGCCTTCCTCCTATGAACCAGTTACTATCTTTATCCTGGCACCTGGTGCCTTCCTGGTACTGGCTATGCTGACTGCGATACAGAATAAAGTAAAAATCAACGCAGAAAAGAAGGGCAAAGTAACAAAGATTGGTTCCGGATGTACCGGTTCCTGTGATTCTTGCGGGAGCAGCTGTAAAGGAGGAGAAGCATAATGAAAGAATTAATCATGATTGGCATAGGCTCCGCCTTTATTAATAATGTAGTTTTGAGCCAGTTTTTGGGTTTATGTCCATTCCTGGGTGTTTCTAAAAAAGTTGGGACTGCAGCCGGAATGGGAGCAGCGGTTATATTTGTAATTACCATAGCATCCTTTATAACCGGACTGGTATATCAGTTTATACTGACACCTTTGAATCTGACTTATCTGCAGACGATCGTATTTATTTTAGTAATTGCTGCGCTGGTGCAGTTTGTGGAAATGTTTTTGAAAAAGTCAAGCCCTGGTCTCTATAATGCACTGGGAGTTTATCTGCCTTTGATCACAACAAACTGTGCAGTACTTGGTGTGGCACTTTTAAATGTTCAGAAATCTTATAACCTGTTGGAAGGTGTTGTAAACGGATTTGCTACGGCAGTTGGATTCTTCGTAGCAATCGTGCTTATGGCAGGTATTCGGGAAAAGACAGAGCATAATGACGTTTCACCTGCATTTCAGGGTTCCCCGATTGTATTGCTCACTGCGTGCCTGATGGCGATTGCCTTCTTTGGTTTCGCAGGATTGAAATAAGGGGGGATGATAAGTATGTTGACAGGAATATTACTAGCGGCAGCAATTGTAGGGGGTACCGGTTTATTATTGGGACTCTTCCTGGGATTTGCCGGAAAGAAATTTAATGTAGAAGTAGATGAGAGAGAGCTTATGATCCGCGACGAACTGCCAGGTAATAACTGCGGCGGCTGCGGATATGCAGGCTGTGATGCTTTGGCAAAGGCAATTGCTTTGGGTGAAGCAGAAGTAGGGGCATGTCCGGTAGGCGGAGCGCCGGTAGCGGCGAAAATCGGAGAGATCATGGGCAAGACAGCAGGAGACAGTAAGCGCATGACAGCATTTGTAAAATGTGCGGGAACCTGTGAAAAGGTAACCAATGATTACGATTACTGTGGCGCACAGGACTGTGAAATGCTGGCATTTGTACCAGGAGGCGGTCCGAAGAGCTGTAATCACGGATGTCTGGGATTTGGAACCTGTGTAAAAGTTTGTCCTTTCGATGCCATCGCAATCGTTGACGGCATTGCAGTAGTGGATAAGGAAAGCTGTAAAGCATGCGGCAAATGTATTGCCCACTGTCCGAAACATCTGATTGAACTGGTTCCCTATGAAGCAAAACATCTTGTAAAATGTTCTTCCAGGGATAAAGGCAAGATTACGATGCAGTCCTGTAAAGCAGGATGTATCGGTTGTAAAAAATGTGAGAAAGAATGTCCTGCTGGAGCGATCACTGTAACAGATAATGTAGCCCATATTGATTATGAGAAATGTACCGGCTGCGGTATCTGTGCGGAAAAATGCCCGGTTAAGATCATAACAGGAAAACCAGCATAAAGGCTGAACCTGAAATCAGGATCAAAAATCCCGCCGTTAAGGCGGGCTTTTTGATTCATGACAATAGAAAGTTCGCGAAAGCGTGCTTTCTATTGTATATGAAAAGCAGTGAACAAAAGGAGGAGTAGAATTGCAGCAATCATTGATTAAGCGTCTGAAACCCGTCACAGAAGAGGAACAGCGGATTTTAACCGGCGACAGGCATATCCAGAAGGAGATTTATACCACCGGCAGGGAATTCACGGTGGACAGTGCAAAGATGCTTGAAAAGGGAAGACTGATCGATATTCGTACCCATACCAGGTTCATTGCTTTTCCTTCCCATAAGCATAATTATATAGAGATCATGTATATGTGCGCCGGGGAAACTTCCCATGTCATAAATGGAACCACCAAAGTAACACTGAAAGAGGGGGATCTGCTTTTTATGAACCAGTTTTCCTCCCATGAGATATTGGCGGCAAAGGAAGAGGATATCGGGATTAACTTTATTATTCTTCCGGAGTTTTTTGATGAGGTACTGCCCATGCTGACCAAGGGAAATGTTCTTAGTAATTTTCTAGTGAGTACCCTGCGCAAAAATACAAATACGGCGGGATATCTGCATTATAAGGTAGCCCAGGTGCTGCCGATTCAGAATCTGATCGAAAATCTGGTGTGGTCCTTGCTGAATCATCAGCCAAATTACCGCCAGATTAACCAGACCACCATGGGACTGCTGTTTATGCAGCTGGTAAATGCAACAGACTGCATTGAGGCGGGAAATCAGGAACAGCATCAGGATTTATTTATCATGCAGGTATTAAAGTACATTGAAGAAAATTATAAAGCGGCAACCCTGAGTGAAATTGCTGGAGAAATGAATCAGTCTGTTTCGAATATGAGCAAGCAGATTAAACATGCCACAGGAAGAACCTTTAAGGAACTGCTTCAGGAGAAGCGGCTTTCCCAGGCAGAGCATCTGATACGGGATACCACGATTCCCATTACTGACATTATTTATTTGGTAGGATATGACAATACCAGCTATTTTCACCGTATTTTCAAGGAAAACTACCATATGAGCCCGAAAAGTTATCGAAAAGCTATCGTTGACAACAGCGGCAATTCTTTATAGAATAGAATAGAGCGTGGGCTTAGACACGCTCCAGTAGTTGTTCAGCAAAAGACAGGAGGGCATATGAATAAGAAAAAATCAGGGATTATCTGCTTACTGGTTCTGTTAATCTGTCTGTTGATTCCGATGACGGCTTCGGCAGCATCGAAGAAAAATGGATGGTATCAGAAGGGCAGTAAATGGTACTATGCGAAAAATGGGAAAAATGAAACCGGTTGGAAGAAGTACCAGGGGAAGAAGTATTACTTACAGAAAGATAAAAATGGCCGGATGGCAGTCGGCTGGTGCAAGATAGGAAGCAAGTGGTATTACTTTGAATCGACAAAATCGCCAGTGGGTGCAATGCGGACCGGATGGTTAAAGGTTGGCGGTAAGAAGTATTACCTGGGGAAAAAAGGTGTGATGTACACCGGGAAACGCAAGATCGGAAAAACCAGATACCAGTTTGCAGTATCCGGAGAACTGGTCAGAAAGCTGAAAAACCCGCAGTGGAGAACCAACAGTAAAGGGAAATGGTACGATAATGGTGATGGTACATACCCTAAATTCACCTGGATGACCATAGGTGGAAAACGGTATTATTTTGACAGAAAAGGATATGTCATTACCGGATGGCAGGAGATAAATAGCAAGTATTACTACATGGGCACAGATGGAGCCATGCATGCAAGTCAGTGGATTACCACCAATGGACGTAAGTTTTATGTACAGAGTGACGGTACCATGGCTACCAGTAAATGGGTTGGCAAAAAGTATGTAGGCGCAGACGGCTACTGGATTAAAAAATATAAGAGTAACAGTAACAATGGAAAAGACGGCTGGGCAGGAGATAACAGTACCATTCGCTTTACGAAGAATAAATCTGCGGTGGTGAACTGGAGATACTTTAAAAATGGCAGGGCACTGAAAGGATGGAATCTGATCGGTGGGAAATATTACTATTTTGGAAGTGACAGCTATATGAGGATTGGCTGGTTAGACCGTGGTGGCTCCAGATATTTTATGAGTACTACAAAGTCTGGCAATATAGGTGCTGCGGTAAAGGGCTGGATGAATATAGACGGTAAGCGCTATTATTTCTTCCCAACTGGTAAAATGGCAAGAAACCAGACGCTTCTGGCTAGTGATAAGAAGTATTATACCTTTGATAATGATGGTGTTTGTGTGAAAGTTAGCTGACGGTTGTTTCTTATCAGCAGGAACTATAATCGTAATTTTCGTGTGCATCATCAAACGGCACGATATACTTCAACTTCATAATTGGAAAATAAGGACGTAAATTAGAAAAATTGCGTCCTTGTTTTTTTGCCCTGAAATAACTATAATGAAGAAAAATAACAAATGAAAGGCGGAAACACTTATGTATAATGTTGAAAAAGGGTATGAAGCAGCAAAAGAATTTTATGCACAATATGGCATCGATGTAGATAAAGCAATTGAAATCGCAGACAAAACGCCAATTTCCATGCATTGCTGGCAGGGAGATGATGTGGCTGGAACGGAAGTAAAAGAAGACAAGTCTCTTACAGGAGGAATTCAGGCTACCGGTAATTATCCTGGAAAAGCTTCTAATGGAGAAGAGTTAAGAGCTGATATCGAAGAAGCTATGAAATTCATCCCGGGTGAATTGAAAGTCAATGTACACGCAAATTATCAGGAAGCTGACCATTTTGTAGACCGTAATGAGATTGAACCGGAGCATTTTGCGAAATGGGCTGACTGGGCTGTTGAAAAGGGATTGGGACTGGACTTTAACCCAACTTATTTTGCACATCCAAAGAGCACAGAAAAAGGAACTCTTTCCTGTGCAGATGAAGATATCCGTAAATTCTGGGTGAAGCATGGTATTAAATGCCGCCAGATCGGTGAATATTTCTACAAGAAAACAGGAAAACCATGTGTTATTAATCACTGGACTCCGGATGGAGACAAAGAAGTTCCGGTTGATACATTAGGACCAAGACAGCGTTTGAAAAAGAGCTATGATGAAATCTTCGATGCAACAAAAGACGTTGAAGGAGTAGTTGATGGTATTGAATCAAAGGTATTCGGTATCGGAGCAGAAAGCTATACAGTAGGATCACATGAATTCTGTATGGGCTACGTAATGAATGCAAATAAAGACCATATCATTATGACTTTAGATGCGGGACATTATCACCCAACAGAAACAGTTTCCGGAAAATTATCCAGTATCTATACTTTTGATAATTCCGTATTACTGCATGTAACACGCCCGGTACGCTGGGATTCCGATCACGTAGTAGGATTTGATGATGAAACCAGAGCAATTTTTGAAGAGCTGGTTCGCATGGATAAATTAAAGGATACATACGTTGCAACAGATTTCTTTGATGCATCTATTAACCGTGTTGCTGCATGGGTAATTGGTCTTAGAAATACCAGAAAAGCAATGCTGGCAGCATTATTACAGCCGGTAGATCAGATGAAGGAAATGGAGGCAAACGGTGATGTAAGTGCAAGACTTGCATACAAAGAAGAATTCAAGGCTGCTCCATTTGCAATGGTTTGGGATTATTACTGTGCTAAGAAAAATGCTGGAACAGGATTAGAATGGTTAAAAGAAGTAAAGCAGTATGAAAATGATGTTTTATTAAAAAGATAAGCATGAATAGAAGAGCGAAGAGCTGTTACACTTAAAAAAGTGTGCAGCTCTTTTTTTCATTATCTTTTCAGTAAAAACATAATAAATAAAAATATACAAATACCCTATTGACAACTATGCCAAAGTGTACTATATTGTACTTGTACAATAAGTACACTTAAGTACGCCGGATGATACTTGGAGGTTAGAATGTGGAGATAATTATTAGCAACAATAAGAGTAAACCCATTTATGAGCAGATAACATCTCAGATTAAAGCTGCCATAATGAGCGGAGAAATGCAGCCCGGAGAAATGCTTCCATCCATGCGGGCGCTGGCGAAGTCTTTACATATCAGTGTGATTACAGCACAGAAGGCTTATGAAGACCTGCAGCGGGATGGTTTTATTGAAACGGTAACAGGAAGGGGAACTTTTGTAGCTGACACCAATAAAGACTTTTTTCAGGAAGAGAAGCTGCGTAATGCGGAAGAAAAACTGCAGGAAGCAGCGGAAATAGGAAGAAGCAGTGGGATCAGCCTGAAAAAGCTGATAGAGCTTTTGACCATATTTTATGAGGACGAGGAGGATATGTGATGGATTATATTTTAGAAGTGAAGGACCTGGAGAAAAAATATATGGATTTTACTTTGGATAAAATCAGTTTTTCAATTCCCTCAGGCACAATTGTTGGTTTGATTGGTGAAAATGGAGCGGGAAAGAGTACGACGATTAATGCTATTTTAAATTTAATTAAAAAAGATGGCGGAGAAATAAAGGTTTTAGGAAAAGAAATGACGGACAGCGATACAGGGATGCGCAACGAAATCGGTGTTGTATTTGACGGAAATAATTTTTATGATACGCTGACTCCAAGAAAAATCGGAAATATTATGGCAAAAGTATATTCGAACTGGGATATGAGCTGTTTTGAGGATTATCTGAAGAGATTTCAGCTTCCTGTAAGTAAGGAAATAAAGCAATTTTCCAAAGGGATGAAAATGAAGTTTACCATTGCTGTGGCACTGTCTCATAATCCCAGGCTTTTGATTCTGGATGAGGCAACCAGCGGACTGGATCCCATTGTGAGAGATGAGGTGCTGGATATTTTTCTTGATTTTGTACAGGATGAGACTCATGCGGTTCTGGTTTCTTCCCACATTACCAGCGATCTGGAAAAGATAGCAGATTATATTACCTTTATTCATAAGGGCAAACTGATATTTTCTCTATCCAAAGACGAACTTATTTATAATTATGGAATTATTAAATGCGGCAGGGAACAATTTATTAAGATGGACAGCGATGACATTATTACCTACCGGAAAAAAGATTATGAGTATGAGATTCTGGTATCGGATAAAACAAGAATGGAACGGAAATATAAGAATTGTCTTATGAATGATGTTACCATCGATGATATTATGCTTTTGTATGTGAAAGGAGAAAAGGTATGAGAGGATTAATATTAAAAGACCTGTATAATATAGGACATAATGCAAAGATGATGGTGATGATGCTGGTGGCTATGGCTGTATTACTGGTACCTACAAATGGAGTTATCAGTTTTATGGGCATATGTGTAATTGCTTGCAGCATGATGCTGATTACCACAATCAGTTTTGATGATTTATCAAAGTGGAACCGGTACGCACTGATTATGCCGGTGTCCCGCAGAGATGTTGTAAAAAGTAAATATATGGTATTGATTATTTTCTCTCTGGTCGGCTGCGGTGTAGGAATTGTTATTTGCAGCATAGGCAGTATTATTTTAAAGGACTTTAATCTGGCTGATATTTTGGGGGCATCCCTGGGGTGTCTGGGTATTGCATTTGTATTTGGAAGTATTATATTGCCCCTTCTCTATAAATTCGGAGCGGAGAAAGCCAGAATGCTGATGATCGTATGCTTCCTTATTCCCACAGCGGTTGTTTACTTCGTTGCATATTTTTATAAAAACACCGGGCTGCCGATGCCGGGAGAGACCTCAATAACAATAGCGATCGTATCGCTTCCGGTTTTATGCATTCTGTTCATGTATATCTCTTACCGGATCAGCCTGAAAATTTTTCAGAATCAGGAATTGTAATCTGTAGTGATTGTTTTCAGGATCCAGATTTTGATTTATCTTCTCGGGTGTCATGAAGCTGATAGTCGTCGGTAATAAAAATTGCTTCTACATCCGGCAGAGACTGGATCAGTTCCATACCTTTTTGAAGCCCCAGTGCAAAACAGGTTGTGCTTAAAGCGTCACCATCTACGGATTCTTTAGAAATGATGGTGACGCCAAGCAGACCGTTTTGATAGGGATAACCTGTTTTTGCATCCAGAATATGGTGATAGATGATACCGTCCTGTTTAAAATACCGTTCGTATACCCCGGAGGTCACGACAGACTCATCGCTTAAATGTACGGATGTTATCGCTGCATTTTGTTCATCAAATGGTTTTTGAATTCCGATATTCCAGGCAGATCCGTCTGGTTTTGTGCCAATGGTAAGCACATTGCCTCCCAGATTAATCAATCCGCTTTTTACATTTTGTGAAACGAGGTACTCTTTGATTTTATCAGCGATATAACCTTTTGCAATTGCACCAAGGTCAATGGAAGCCTTGGGGTTTGAGAGCGTAACGGTGTTGCCATTTATTTGGATGGTATGATAATCAACCAACGCCCTGGCTTCGTCAAGAGCATGGCTGTCCGGTATGTTTTTTTTATCCTTAAAATCCCAAAGGGAGCTTAAAGGCGCTATGGTGATATCAAAGGCGCCGTCGGATAACTGGCTGTAGGTAAGGGATTTCTGAATCAGGGAAATGGTTTCATCCGATACGGTTACCGGATTCCCATTTGCCTCATTAATGCGGGAAACATCACTGGATTCAATGGTTCTGCTTAACAGCTGCTCGTATTTTTCGCAGACAGCAAAGGATTCATCCAGTAGGGATTCATTATTTGTATCGTAAAGTGTGATTTGTATCACCGTGTCCAGTAAAAAGCCCTGCTTGCTGATTGGCTCTTTGGAGGAACTGCAGGCGGAGAGAAACAGGCAGCAGGTAGTCAAAAGGCAAATAGAAAGCAGTAGTTTATAATTTTTTTTCATGTCTGAGTTGATCCTTTCGTGCTTTATGTGGGGTTCTGCTATACCAGGAAGTATGGGAAATCTTTATCCGCGATGCTGGTAGAAGAAGATTGCCAATTGCGTCCGGTCTCTTAAGTCTAATTTGTCCAGGATCGTACTGAGGTAATTCCGCACGGTTCCTTCACTCAGATACAAAGTCTCGGAAATTTCTTTATTACTAAGTCCATCAGCAACCAGCTTAATGATTTCCACTTCTTTTGGCAGGATGCCGTGTGAACTGTAGTTGTAGTGTTCTGTGTTCTGCATCAGTTCCGGTATTTTTCTTACAATTTCGCCTCCGAATACACTCTGGCCTGAGTAGACTGCTTTCAGGGCAGGTACGATACTTTCGTAGTTCTGTTTCAGAAGATAGCCTTTTGCACCGATATGTAATGCCCGGATAATATATTCGTCATCGGAAAACGTTGTTAGATATAGTATTTTAGCCAAAGGATCTTGCTTTAATATTTTTTCTCCTGCCTCCAGACCGCTCATAGGAGCCATGCGGATATCCATTAAAAGGATATCCGTTTCTGCCTGGTATTTTTCAAAAAGTAAGATTGCATCTTTGCCGCTGCTTCCCACAGCGGTTACTTTTATTTCAGGATCGCTTTCTAAGATGGTTTTCAGTGACAGTGCAACCAACTGGTCGTCATCTATAATTATAATATTCATTTAAATTCATTTCCTTTCTGATGAGTGAGAGAATCAGGTGTTTTTTGGTACTGACGCAAATATTTTAAAGCCATTGTCAATGCTGGTGCGGAATGTACCGTGTAAAGCCTGAACCCTTTCCTGCATATTTTCAAGCCCGATTCCATGGGAGGCGGAAGCTTTGCAAAGGGGGTTGCCATTGTCGCTGATCTGGATCTGATAAAAGGAAGGATGTTCTCTTACCAGGATAACAATATGGCTGGCATCACTGTGTTTTACGATATTGGAGAGCCCTTCCTTGATTAACATGATAAAACAGTACTTAACGTTTCTCGGTAAGTTGTCACTCATATCATATTCTAACGTTGTTTCGTAGGTCTTATAGTCTTTTAAAATGGTGCGTATGGTATCATAAAGATCTATGGAATCATCATGCAGATCATGAACGCTTTCCCGTATGCTGTCCATGGCGCTGGACAGGGTATCTTTCACTGAGAGCAGAGGTGCTTTCAGATTGTTATCTTTATTCACTGCCAGAAGTGCCCCGGTCTGCAAAATGGAGCGGGACAGCATATGCCCCACGTTGTCATGGATTTCTCTTGCAATACGGTTACGCTCTTTCAGGGTGGCGAGATGGATTTCATAGTCCTGCTTTTCTAACAGATCTTTATTTTTATTCTCCAGTAACAAATTCAGCTCCCGGCTGTTGTCCCTAGAAATCTTCAGCTGATGAGACAGCTTTTGAAAAGTTTCTGTCCGGTAACAGAGGAGGAAGCTCAATAGAAAATATACCAGTATAGACAGGTGCATCGGCTGAAAATCAATCGTCAGATACCGCAGGCAGGCAGCAACCCCTATGACGGAAAGGTACCAGAACTTCCTGGCAAAAAAATCATAAAAAATAAGCGGAAGCAGCAAACAGAAAGGCGGTACCAGAAAACACAGTAAAAGATAGAGACATCCTGTAAGTACCGTAACTTTAGAATGATCGAAATACGTATTCAGGCAGCTGATGCCAAATGCAGTGACAAAGACAAACACCGGCAGAACAGATATGGAACCGTCAATCAGGAAAATAGAGCAGCAAATCAATATAATGCATTTATCAATCAATGTATCCATGGGAATTCCTCCTTGCAATGTAAACTTACAGCAAAAAGCAATAAAAAAGAACAGCTGTAGTTTACTTCTATATTATACCTATTAGCAGCTAAAATCTCAACAACAGAATCTTTAAATCATGAGGTTATGACAAATGTCATCTGATATCTTGACATACGGCACTTCTTCTGGACTTCTCATTGGTTTATAATGGTATTATCAAATAGACGGAGGGTGCATAGGATGAGCGAAACCATTGTGAAAATAGAAAATCTTGTGAAACGATACAAAGAACTGGTGGCATTGGACCACTTCAACCTGGATATTAAAAGAGGAGAGATTTTTGGTTTGCTGGGACCAAACGGGTCCGGTAAGACAACGGCAATCAGCTGCCTGTTGTCTCTGCTTTCCTACGACAAGGGCAAAATAGAAGTATTTGGAAAGACAATGCATCCGGACAGCTATGACAGCAAGCGGAAGATAGGTGTTATTATGCAGAATGTAGCTGTTTTTGAAGAGTTGACGGTATATGAAAATCTGGATTACTTTTGCGGGCTGTATGTGAACGATAAACAGAAACGGCGGGGACTGGTAGAGGAGGCAATTGATTTTGTTGGACTTCAGGATTTCAAAAAGTTCTATCCCAGAAAATTGTCCGGAGGTCTTTTGAGAAGGTTAAACATTGGATGCGGAATTGCACATAAGCCGGAGCTGATCATCATGGATGAACCTACAGTGGCAGTGGACCCGCAAAGCCGGAATCACATTTTAAAAGGAATCCAGAAACTCAATGAAGAGGGGGCAACGATTATTTATACCTCTCATTATATGGAGGAAGTGGAACAGATTTGTACCAGAGTTGCCATTATGGATAATGGGCAGAATCTGGCAATTGGGACGACGGAAGAACTAAAAAACATGATCAAAGTGGGTGAAACGATTCGAATCGAAATACTGGGCCTGGAAAGCAGCATCTTATTGAAAATCAAAGAGCTTCCCCATGTCTACGCTGTGTCATATGAAGAAAACGTACTAAAAATCAAATGCAGCAGTGCAAACCACAATCTGGTAAGAATTTTGAATTTTCTTCAGGAGCAGGAAATTTCTTTTGGCAGGGTTTTCTCAGAAATGCCGACTTTAAACGATGTATTTTTAGAGATAACAGGCAAAGAGCTGAGAGATTAGGAGGGGACTATGTTTTTTCATATTTATAAATACCGTTTAAAAGGGCTGGTTCGAAACTGGCAGGGACTGTTTTGGACATTGGCTTTCCCAATGATACTTGGAACACTTTTTTTCGTGACTTTTGGAAATTTTATGGACAGGGAAGAAAAGCTGGAGGCAATTCCGGCAGCGGCAGTGATGGAAACCCAGGACAGCTATTTTAAAGAGCTGCTGGACGAATTATCAAAACCGGGAAGCAACCAGATTATGAATATTCAGTATACGGATAGGGATAACGCAGGGAAGCTCTTAAGTGACGGGAAAATCGACGGGATCTTTTATGTGTCCGATACGGTGGAATTGATGGTAAAAAAGACCGGAATAAATCAAAGTATCTTAAGCTCTATTCTGGACAGCTATCTCCAGGTTGAAAATATGATTCAAAAATCCATGAAGGAGAATCCGGCGTCTGCTCAGCTGATCCTAAAAAGCCTGAATGAAGATGTAACATTAAATAAAGAAATAACGTTAAGCAACGGTAACCTGGATTCCATGATGCAGTATTTCTATGCGCTTCTTGCCATGGCAAGCTTGTACGGATGTTTTCTGGGCTTATACAATGCGGGATATATTCAGGCAAACCTTACCACGCTGGCTGCCAGAAAAATGACATCTCCTGTTCACCGCATGACGATGATTATGGGTGATTTTGCAGCGGCAGTGACGGTTCATTTTTGTTCATTGCTGATTTTAATGGGCTATCTGCGGTTTGTACTGGGGGTAGACTTTGGCAATAAAATACTGCCAATTCTGCTTTTAACTTTGATCGGCACTTTACTTGGCGTATCTATGGGATTTTTTGCAGGCTGCGTGGGAAGAACATCCCTGAGCATCAAAACGGGTATCATGATAGCGGTCAACATGCTCTTATGCTTTTTCAGCGGTTTATTTATAAACACCATAAAAAATGATGTGGAACAGGTCTTCCCCATTTTAAACCGCATTAATCCAGCTGTGGTGCTCTCAGATGCATTTTATGCACTTGATATTTACGATAGTTACGACCGCTATTTTAAAAATATCATTATTTTATTGGTTTTTGCAGCTGCATTCTGCATAGGGGGATTTTTGCTGGCGAGGAGGAAGAAATATGCAAGTCTTTAATTGTTTTTATAAAATAATCAAAAAAAACATCGGAGGATTATTGCTTTATTTTGGGATTTTTATAGGTCTTGCGATCTTAATGTCCAATATAACTTCCGGTACCGAGATGAGTAGTTTTCAGGAAACGAAGATTCAGATGGCGGTCATTGACCGTGACAACAGTGAACTCAGCAAGGCGCTGAAGGAGTATATGGGCGCCAGGCAGAATCTGGTTGCAATGGATGATGATAAGGAGAAAATGCAGGACAATTTATTTGCCAGAAAAGTAGAATATATTCTGATTATTCCCCCACATTTTGAGGAGAAATTAAAAAGCGGGGAAGAGGTTTATACGGAGAATATAAAAGTTCCTGGTTCCTATACGGGATATTTTGCAGACAGTCAGGTAAGCCAATACTTGAAATCTTTGAAAACATACATTGCGGCAGGATATTCGGTAACAGACGCAGCGGAAAATGTGAAAGAAGATCTGGACATCAAAGGTCAGGTTACGCTCCAGGGGGATTCCGTTAAGGCAAATATGCCTTCTATATATTATTATCTGCGGTATATTCCATATGCACTGATGGCAGTGCTGATCTATGGAATCAGTCCGGCGCTGCGTGCTTTTCAAAACCGAGATCTGAAAAAAAGGAATGAATGCGGTGCCATGACCCTGAATCAGAGAAATAAGCAGATTATGACAGCATGTGTGGCATTTTCCGCCATTGTATGGGGTGTATTTATGATCGCGGCAGTCGTGCTTTACCCGAAGGAGTTGTTGGATGGGAACATAAAATACGGGATTTTAAATACGATCGCATTTCTGCTGGTTGCGGCATCAATCGCATTTATGGTGGGAATGCTGGTGAGAAGCGACAATGCCCTTACGGCGCTGGTAAATATAATCAGCCTTGGCTTTTGTTTTATGGGCGGTGTGTTTGTTCCCCAGGAGGTTATGAGTGAAAAAGTGCTGGCATTCTGTAAGTTCGTCCCATCTTTCTGGTATGTCAGGGTGAATGACCTGCTGGGAGAATCCATCGGCATTACAGACCAGATGAGAACGGATGTGTGGCTGGGCATACTGGTGCAGGTAGGATTCGCTGCGGTGATTTTTGCATTTACTTTGGTGCTGATTAAAAAAATGCGTGAGTGTTAGTGGTGCGGGTTACGAATAAATTGGGGTTTTGCTGATTAAGGACGCTTTGTGTATGATAGGTAGTGTACAGAAAGATGGGCGTGGGAAACTGGTATGGACTCCGTCAGCTGGCCGCAGAACTGGTATTTTCTAACCTTTCCGAAGCGCTTTTTGGCGGCACGCGGGCATTCGCTCCGAAATCCTGATGCATTTC
>UQGG01000035.1 GCA_900540475.1 uncultured Robinsoniella sp.
TGAACCGAGAAATGCATCAGGATTTCTCGGTGAATGCCCGCGTGCCGCCAAAAAGCGCTTCGGAAAGGTTAGAAAATACCAGTTCTGCGGCCAGCTGACGGAGTCCATACCAGTTTCCCACTCCCATCTTTTCGTACACTACCTCCATCTACAAAGCGTATTTAATCAGCTAAACCCCAAGTTATCCTCCCAGCTAATATTTCTTCATTTCTCGCAGAGATGCAGGAGACACCCCATAGCACTGCTTGAATTTACGGTAGAAGTAACTGGTATCCGGATAGCCTACCTCCTTAGCTATATCATTAATGCGCATATTGGTACTTAGAATCAGCTCTTTCGCCTTACTGTTTTTGGTATTGCTCAGATACTGTGCAAATGAACAGCCTACCTCTTTCTGGAAAATCTGCCCCAGATAAGAAGTATTCATATGATATTTATAAGCAAGTGTCTTCAGGTTCATATCTTCCCGGTAATTTTCTCTAACCTCTGCCAGGATCTGCTTAATCACAGGGGTATAATGGGATTCTTCCGTGTGCATACTGTCAATGATATCCATAATTTCCCCGCTGAAGACGGTCTTTACCTCTGCAATATCCTCAGCATGATTCATCTCTTCAATCAGATGATACAAATGATGCTTTCCTCCCCTGCCAGCCAGCTTATACTCTTCCCGAATGCCGTGGATGATGCCGGCTATCCGCAGACACATCTGCAAAAGTGCATCTGCCTCCAGTTCCCTGTTTACATGATTTGCAAACAAATCCTCCAGAAACGTAAGGGCACCTGCTTTATCTTTTTGAATAATCAACCGCTGAAGCCGGTCTGCATCTACCGAAATATCCATAGGTTTTCTGTTATAAATAAACTCCCCGTCCACACAGCTTCCATATCCGTCTATAACCAGATTTTTCTGAAGCTGAAGCGCCTCCCGATAAGCCCGCGGCATTTCCGCAAATTCCACAAAAGGAGAACTGATACTGATAAAGATTTGAATCCCAAATCTGTCCTCTATCTGATTCAGTACCTCCATCAAATACTGTCTGACTTCTCTTCCCTTTTCTGATATAAAGGACAACGTCAGAAGTATACTGTCTGGGGGCAAATGATATATGCGTATTTCCTGTCCTGTTACCGACTGCCATAGCCACCTCATTACATCCGTAAGCTTTGAATCACCCAGGCTGTCCATCTTTAGTTTCATCACTGCTGCATAAGAATAGGGACTATTTGCAGATAGACCGGTTTCCTTCAAATAAAGTTCCTGTTCACCGGAATCCATTTTGCCGTTTAAGAACCGCATAAGGTCTGTCTTTACATCAATCTGCTCCATATTGGCATGTTCTCTTTCCTCCAGCTTTGCTGCTGCAGACTGCAGTGAACTTTCCAGCAATTCTTCATTAATAGACTTTAAAATATAATTTTCTACTTCAAGGTGAATCGCCGCCCTGGCGTATTCAAATTCATCATATCCCGTAAGAATTATGAACCGGACCCTTTTGCTTTTCTCTCTCAGCCGCTCCATTAAAGCAAGTCCCCCCATTCTCGGCATGGAGATGTCGGATACCACAATATCCACTTCCTCTTTTTCCCAGCACGCAAGAGCCTCCAGTCCATCCTGAGCCATATGGACTATGGTCATTCCCAATGCTCTCCCAGTCTATTATATTTTTGATCCCCTGCAAAATAAAATCTTCATCTTCAACCAACATTACCTTTTTCATCATAACCTGCTCCTTTAAATGGAAAACGTAAATTTACCCGTAAACCGGCCGGCTGGTTCGCCTCCAGAATAACTCCGTACCCCTCACCATAAGCCGCCCGCATGCGCAAATTAACATTTTGTATTCCGATTGAGCCTTTTGACTCTTCTCCAAGACAAAATAACTCCCTGTTTTTATCAGCAATTACTTCTTCCTTCATTCCATATCCGTTGTCTGAAACCACAATCAGCATATCATTGCCATCCTCTTTTATTTCAATCCGGATCCGGTTGTCACAATCTTCCAGGCGGATACCATGTAC
Organism: uncultured Robinsoniella sp.; assembly: GCA_900540475.1. GTDB lineage: Bacteria > Bacillota > Clostridia > Lachnospirales > Lachnospiraceae > Robinsoniella. The sequence goes on from UQGG01000035.1 coordinate 2,023, forward strand.
CAGATAGTTTTCTATTACCGGCTGTATGATGAATTTGATGACCGGTATATTCATAAAAGTCTCGGGACAGTCAATTTGAAACTGAAACTTATTCTGATATCGGAATTCAAATAATTCCAGATACTTTTTACAGTAATGAAGTTCTTTTGCCAATGTGATTATATCACTGTCTTTGATCTGGCTGCGGAAGATTACGGCAAGTCCGTAGAGCATCTTCCCCACTTCCCGGTCACCGTTGCATATGGCTTTCATACGTATGGACTCCAATGTATTGTATAAAAAATGAGGATTGATCTGACTCTGCAATGCTGCCATCTCCGCATTCTTCTGCTCAATCTGCGCCAGATAACTCTTTTGAATGTAATGGTTCAGTTCCACACACATTTCATTGAAATGCTCTGCAATTACATCCAGTTCATCCTTTTCCTCATCTATTTTCAGCCGGACATTCAGATCCCCCTTTGTCACCCGTTCCATTCCATCTAAAATCCCATCCAGTCTGCCGGTCAGCTTTTTGAGATAAAAATGGATAACTACAATACCAAGGGTAACAATGCAAAGCCCGATTAAAAGAATGGTAATCCAAAGCCCTGCCGGCATCCTGTCAGCCTGTAACTTTCCAATGTAGGCAGTTATATGGAAATCTTTGACCTGACGATAGGAGGTAAACGCTTTCAGCTCTTCTTCCATCTGTCTGGTATCCTCTAACAGCAACATTTTCTTAGCATCGCTCCTGCCGCTGGAATCAAATACAAGATTTCCAAAACTGCTGTAAACCAGCAGATCACACCTTTCAAAGTATTCCCATGCATCAGCAAGCCCTGTATTTTGAAAGAAAACGATTATACAGCCAATATTCTCCAGAGTCACAGGATCACGTATTTCTTTTAAAAACTCATACTGCCAGGGCTGTTCCATCCGTTTTTCATCTAACTGGTTCCTCAGATACCCGGACACTTCCCTGCGTGAAACTTTCCCGTCCGGGGTGTATTCGGTCAGTTCTTCTTTTGGATAACTGACGAAGCGGATGCTTTTAATCTCCGGACTTTCTTCCATGGCATTAAATGCAAAATCATCAATTCCGTTATAGCTGGCGGCTGACGAAGCGGAAAAGGCATCCAGACGGTGTGTTAAATAAGAGGTAATGTCCTCCGTAAGATAAGATATGACATCCTGGAGTTCCGTATTGGATTTATACAGATCAGCCAGCATATTATCTGTTTTATCCGAAGACCTCAGAATTTCCCGGGAAGCATCCTCCCCTACTTTCTGCATATATTTCAAGCTCTTTTCCTGTATCTGCCCTTTGGTATTTATAATAAAATAAACGACCAGTGCCGCTGCTATGCCCACGCTGATCAGTGTATAGGTACGAAATAATTTCAGGTAAAGTTGCTTTGGTGTTTTCTTATTCATTTTCACATTCCCTCCAGGATTATTATAGCATGTCCAACCTAAAAAAGGAGTATAGAAGACCAGAACGCGCTTCTATACTCCTTAATGGATGGCAGCTCAACACAGCTTATAAAAAGCAGCTCATTCCCTTTTTATTTGATACTATTTACCTCACTGTATTTTTCTTTCATTTCACATATAATCCGCCGGTTCATAAAAGCAACCAGAAATGCATAAATACTGCCCATAAATAAAACCGTTGTACCCGGAGATAATTCAAATGCAAGAAGTATGATGCCAAAAGCCCCAAGATTGCCAATGGCAGCCAAAGGCTTCCCCAAGGTATACGCCAGTGCCAGTTTAAATACATGCAGGCAGGATAATTCAGTATTTACGGTAAAAAAATACAGATTTGGCGTTAACAGCAATGCGCTCAGGAACAGCAGCGTGAATAAAACAGCCATTATAAATACGGGGGCTATTCTGGTAAAAAAATTCAGATTGGTCCATATCATAAATATGACCGCAAGCTGAAGCGCGCCTGATTTCACCGCCCTTTTAAAATATTTCACATACCCGTTCCGATAATCTCTTACCGCCCCTGTTTCAATGCCGGATACAAATCTCTCCATAGCATAGAGTACTGCACAAAATGCAGGCGCTGCCGGAAGAAGACACAAGAAAAATAATGGCAGATAAGTTCCTGCACGGCTGATACCTACAAACAGTAAAAATAGCAAAACAGGCAGGTTACAGATGATAAACAGAAAATTTATTCCCAAAAAATAATATATTCTGCTAAAAAAATTCATGAGCCGTTCCCAGTTAAAAATATCATGCATAATGATATCCCTGCATATTGCAGGCTGACCTGCAATATGGCCACATTCTATCGTTTAAAAGAATCACACAGTGGCATCCTTCCCATCCCTTATTTTCTTTTAAACTTATACCCCTTGCATACCGCAGACGGGTCTGCGGTACTGCTTCAATAGAAAGTATGGAACGCTTTTGTTCCAAACTTCTTTCCTCCTTTTTCCGGTACGCTCCGGATTCCCCACAATGTCCGGCACTCAGATGACAAGAATGAATTATTCAAACACGCTCTAGCGTTTAAGGATGGAGAATTCTAGCATTTAAATAAGATTGTTTTTATCTCAAATGGCTTTAACTGCATGGAAATTTCGGTTTCGCCGCTAAATTCCTGAATCGGACGTTCTCTCAAATCTCCTTCTGCCCATGCTGTAAAACCGAATCCAGGCCTGATGGCTGCCTGACATCTGGAACCGGCAAATTCATGGAAACGCACCACCAGGTAATTGCCGTCTTCCGATTTCTTAATGGCATCTACTTCCACATGGTCACAGTCAAATGCAAGGAAACTCTCATAGGGCAGTTTTACCGTTCCTTTTCTTAACTCTAACGGGCGGTTTAACCGATGGGCTTCCTGGATGACCCTTCCATTGATACAATCTCCCTGATGCGGCAGCAATGCATAAGTAAATTCATGTAATCCCTGATCCTGGATATGATCCGGATGGGTAGCTGCCTTAAGCAGGGTGATTCTTAACAGATTATCCTTCACATCGTATCCGTATTTACAGTCATTTAATAACGCAACTCCATAATCGTGCTCCGATAAATCCGCAAACCTGTGGGCAACTGTTTCAAATCTGGCCTGATCCCAGCTGGTATTCCAATGGTTCGGACGCTTCACATTTCCATACTGCACATCATAGGTAGCATATGTCGTTCGTATATCCACAGGGAATGCCGCTTTTAACAGCTGGTGGTTCTCATGGTAATCCACCTTAGTCCGAAAATCTATCCTGCGGTTATCCTCATATAAAATAATATCCTGTTCTAACATTGAATTCATATATTTCCATTCCAGGTGTACCACCGTCATAAGAGGACCGGAATTCACAATTTCAAATTTCTGAAGATCTGTAATTTCTTTCATCTTCTGCTGATAGAAAATGTCAATATCCCAGGCATCATTCCCAAGCGGTTTGTCTTCAAACATCTGCAATACATTTCCCCTTGATCCCTCTGCAAGCACTTCCCGCTTTGCATCTTTGTCATAAAGCCTGATCATCTGTCCATAATCATTAAATTCTAAGCTGTAATATTTCGTTTCGATACTTTTTCCTTCTATATTAAAGGAATCATTTTCCAGTCCGGTGTTTTCTGACGCTCCGGGCTCTTTCACGCATTTGATCTGTGCAAATCCCATCGCCGGGATATCTCCTGTCTGCACATAAGTTCCCTCTGTTCCACATTGGATTTTCAGACTGTTTCCATTCTGATCCTCACAGCGGAGAATTCCAGTCTCCGGTATTTCTATAATGCCATCCAGCTTCCAGGATGCATGATTCAGTACCGTATAGGTATCAGTGGATTCATCCAATATGACGCGATACGCTTCTTTTTCCACTTTCCGGGCAATATCTGCAGCCTTATCATAGTCCACTTTAGAATCTTCATATACCTCATGGATAGAGGAACCGGGAATGATATCATGGAACTGGTTTGTCAAAAGGATTTTCCACCCTTCCGTCAATGTTTCCTGTGCCGCTTTCTTTAAATCTCCCTGGGAAAGTGCCGCCATGGCAGTCAGCCACTCGGTATTTCCATACAGGTATTCCATTTTTCGGTTCATGCGCTTATTATAGCCCTGGCTGGTATAAGTTCCCCTGTGATATTCCAGATATAGTTCTCCATCCCAGGTATGAACATATTGATCGGTATTCTTTACCGTATCCTTCAGGTCCTGAAAATAATCTCCGGCAGTGGAGGTCTTAAGTGCCGGGAGTCCGGGGATTTTATCGATTCGCCTTCTCTGTTCCAGCATATCCCTGTTTACTCCGCCTCCCCCGTCTCCATATCCATAGGAAATGAGAAGTTCTTTGTTCATATCTTTTTCACTGTAGGCATCCCAGACTCCTTTGACCGTCTTTGCTGTAAGCTGCCCGTTATAAGTGTAGAACCAGGAACCCGGCGTACTCCAGGGATCTGGAGTGGTTATGAAATGGGTTAATATTTCGCTTCCGTCCATGCCCTTCCATTTGAACGTATCATGGGGCATACGGTTGTACTGGTTCCAGCTGATCTTGGTCGTCATGAACATATCTATTCCGGATTTCTTTAGAATCTGAGGCAATGCCCAGGAATACCCGAACACATCCGGCAGCCAGAGGTATTCCACTTCTTTGTCAAATTCATCTTTGATAAATTTGCTGCCAATTAAAATTTGTCTTGTGAGAGATTCACCGCTTGTAATGTTACAATCGGCCTCCACCCACATTCCTCCGTCCACTTCCCATTGACCGGATCTTACTTTTTCTTTGATCTTCTTATAGATTTGCGGAAAATCATTTTTTATGTACTCATACAGCTGAGGCTGGGTTTGAAGAAAAACGTATTCGGGATACTGTTCCATCAAACGCAGCACCGTAGAAAATGACCGGGAACACTTTTCTCTGGTGTGTTTCAAACGCCACAACCATGCAACATCTATATGTGTATGTCCAACGCATTTTACCAGTACCCTGGCATCCTTACCCATGCCTTGGATCTTATCATTTATCGTTTCATCTGCCAAATGGACAGATTCATAAAAGCTGCTGCTCCCCGGATAGGACCAGTCTATACATTCCAGTGCACCATCCAGCGCTGTGCGAAGCTGGTGTTTTACCGAATCATCCTCATGAAGATTTTTAATTGTATCAATGATCATAGCGGACAAATAGTAAAGGTCATCTGTTTTTTCATCCAGCCAGGCAAGATCAGCCTGATTGATTCTATGTTCCTGGGAAACAGGTGCTCCGCCCCCTTCCAGTCCCGACCACAGACGAAATGTCAGATCCAGCCTGTGTCCCACATGCTCATCTTCAAAAAAAACTTCTTTATGGTTGACGTCTACCCCCTGATATGGTTCTTTATCCACATACAGCAGTGACTCAAACCCAGAGTTATTTCCGGCTCCGGTATTGCCGTAATCGAAAATACCCAGTACCTTTTTTCCCTTCCATTCTTCCGGAATTGTTATATCTTTATGAAGCCACAGATATCGGTCTCTTCCCTTCCAGGTATCATTCACCTGCATGCTGTCCCATCCATTGTAATCAGCCGGCACCTCAGGATTCACGGCACCCTGCCGATCCTCACTTACCAGAAAATCTCCCAGATGCATTACTTCACGATAACGGTATCCCTTCAGTTGTTGGGTTCTCGCTTCCAATTTATTATCCGTTAAAAACATGGCATCCTCCTGTGCTCTTTCATTTATTTTATTTATAATCTTTATTTTTAGGTTAATTTCTTATATGATTTATTTTTTTATGATTGATATCATAGTACTATAACCAGACTATATCTGCAATTTGCAGGATTCTATATTTAATGTACAAATTTTACTTTTTTACATGGTAACCGCAATATTCCAGTACCAGTTCACTAAACATTGCATTTGCCCATGAAAACCATTCTCTGGTATACCTGGTGGGATCATCTACGTCGAAGCCTTCGTGCATCAGCGCTTTCCCTCCGTCGGTACTTTTCAGCATTTCCAGAATTTTTCGTTTTTCTTCCTGGGTGTCACTGGTCAGTCCCTGCATAGCCAGGGAAATATGCCAGATATAGCGCACCGGTGTATGGGGGCTTCCGATTCCCTTTGCCGCTTTTCCTTCATAATAAAAGGGGTTACCGTCACTCAGAATAAATGCTCTGGTATTTTTTGCAACCTCTTCCTTAAGCCTTCCCGGAGTACTCTCTCCTTCGTACCCCAGATATGACATTGCTAACAGGCTTGGCACATTGGCATCATCCATCAGATTAAACTGGCCATATCCATCCACCTCATATGCATAGATCTCTCCAAAGCCATCTTTTCTTGTAATGCCAAATGTCTCTATTCCTTTTCTGATCTGCTCTTTCAGCTCTCCTGCCGCTTCTTTTAATTCCATATCCTTTAGTATTTCCTCTGCAATTTCTTCCAGATATCCAAGGACAACTACTGCGAACATATTGGAGGGAATTAGATAACCATAGGTGCAGGCATCATCGCTTGGACGAAAGCCTGACCAGGTCATACCGATTCCGGAACGAACCATAGCCCCTTTTCCGTCTCTGGATAAGGTATCCGTAAACGTACAGTTTTTCCGGATAAAACGGTAATCTGACTTTTCTTCATGATGTTGCTCTCTCTGAAAAACCTCCAGTATCTTTCTGGCTCCTTTTACAAATGTTTCATTAAAATGTTCCGTTCGTCCGGTATTTTTCCAAAACAGATAGGAAAACTGCAGCGGGAAGCAAAGAGAATCCACCTCATATTTTCTCTCCCATATCCAGGGTCCCATGTCCGTCTCATCCTTTTCCCAGCAGTGTCCATTTGCCGCCTCATTAAATGCATTGGCATACGGATCAATTCCAATACACTGAAACTGCCGTTCTACCAAGCCCTGCAGCGTATCTGCAATTTCGCAGTCTTGACCTGCTAAGATCAGATAGGGACGGAGCTGGCACACGGAATCCCGTAGCCACATGGCCGGAATATCCCCGGTAATCACATAAGTAGTCCCATCCTCCATTTTCTTAACTGTGGTATCCAGCGTGTTGGTAAAGCAATTGCAAAACATTTGAAACATCTCTTCATCTTTTAATTTTTCCCGGACATCTTTTAGCAGGCATTCCATAGATTCCGGCAGATTCTTTCCTTCTTTTCCTACATTAATACCCATAATATTACCCCTTTTCTTCTTAAATAGTAAACTCACTTTACAAGTTGTTAGGACTATATTATCATTGGTTGCGGCGAATTACAACTGAAAAATTATTAATATTCGGCAGTCCGTTTCCTGCACACAAAAATAACGGCGGAATCAATCAGTCAGACAGGATAAAATTCCTGCCGGCTAACTGTTTCCGCCGTTATCTTACATTCGAATTACTCAAACCTTACAATTTCTTTTTTCAGCCTCTTAATTATCTTCTTCTCCAGTCTGGAGATATAAGACTGGGAAATACCTAGCAGATCTGCCACTTCTTTTTGTGTCTTTTCTTCCCCGTCTCTGGTATTAATACCAAATCTTAACTGCACAATTGTTTTTTCTCTATCTGAAAGTTTTTCAATTGCTTTTCCCAGCAATTTTCGTTCAACTTCATTTTCCATGTCTTTATATATTACATCTTCGTCCGTTCCCAGGATGTCGGATAATAATAATTCATTTCCATCCCAATCCACATTCAGCGGTTCATCGAATGACACTTCCATCTTTGTTTTATTATTTCTTCTCAGATACATTAAGATTTCGTTTTCTATACATCTTGAAGCATAAGTTGCCAGTTTGATATTTTTCTCCGGATTAAAGGTATTAATTGCCTTAATTAAACCAATGGTTCCTATTGATATTAAATCCTCTACTCCGACACCTGTATTGTCGAATTTTTTTGCTATGTATACTACTAATCTTAAGTTGTGTTCGATTAATAACGATTTCGCGTCACTATCGTATTCCGTCCCCAGGTCACTGATGACCTCTGCCTCTTTTCCCGGCTCTAAGGGCGCCGGAAGCACTTCACTGCCGCCAATATAATGAATATCATTTGGCCTTTTTAAAATGAGGTTTGGAAGCGATGATACAACGCGAAACTGAAAACGATGTGGCATTGAAACTTTTATAACCATTTTTATTCCTCCTAATCTTCTAACATTGAAGGGTTTAATATCATCTGATATTTTCCCTTCGCACTAACGGACTCTTTTGTGACTGCTGCTACAGCTCCTTTGACAAGCTGCGACGCCCCAGACCTTCGTATGCTGATATAATCTAATCGTATTCCCGGTAACAAACCATTTTTTTCTCCAATGGAATGAAACGGGATATAACAAATTTTCTCTGTTAACCCTTCTGCAGTTTGAAATTGGTACATCTGGAGTATCTGATTTTTTACTTCTTCTTCCAACATATCACTGATCGCATCATAATCAATGATACTCACCGGCTTTCCGGTAATGGGCTGCTTCAACTGATTTCCGGTATCACACAAACCCATTACATGTTTGTTCTTACCATTCAGATTAATGACAACCTCATATAAATATTCTGTTTTTTGTTTGTATCTCTGATAGCAGCTTAAAATACATCGCAAGGTAAGAAAACTGATTACTCCAAGAAGCAGGCCGCCAGAAGCAATATGCCCCAATAGCATTTCCCAGATACCTCCCAGAACAAACGCTGATAAATACAAAATGATCGTGCCCCGTATTAAATGATCTCTGTCCTTGATTCTGCATCCTATTTTAACCATGAGGACACTTAGAATTCCAAATCCGCAAATGTTATAAACGAATGTATTTTGAATGGGCAATATGATAAGAACACACATCCCTGCTGCCCCAAGTACACTGGCCAAAAATATCCGAAACCAGTTTGTCTGACATTTCAGTGAACGGCATACCAGTGTAAGCAATAGATAATCCATAATCATATTTTCCAAAAAGAATTTATCTATGTATATTTCATAATACACAAAACACCCCCTGCCACCAAAATGAATGCTTTGATCCAAGCACTATCCATTATAGGTGATAGGGGGTGTGAGTTTTGTCAAAAACGCAACGCTATATTCAATTTTTCTTCGACAGACCTCGACAGTCTGACTTTCCAAAAATGCTCTGAAGCCCGTTTCATCATTGTTCTACAAACCATATCTGCCAATGATATTTAATACCTGTTCCAGTTTTTCAACCGGGATCTGCCCCGGAGCCGAAACTTGGCCTACCGCTCCAAATGTCACTGCCGAACCAAATATTTCTCCGGTAATTCTACTTACAAAGCCCATGCTTCCCATTGACATAGTAATAAAAGGCCTGTCCGCCAATGATTCCTTCATTGCCAGGGTAGCATCTAAAAGTGTTAAAACATCCTGACTGCCGGTTGGCATAACAGCTATCTTTGTAATATCGACACCAGCTTTCTGCATTTTCTGCAAACGCGCTACAATCTCATCTTTCGGCGGAGTCTTCTCAAAATCGTGGTTGGAACCCACCACCTTAACTCCATAACGATGTGCACTTTTCACAATTGGGGCACTTACTTCTTCTCCTCGAAAAATTTCTACATCAATTAAATCGATATACCCGGTCTTTACCGCATGCAGATTCATTTCTACATATTCCTTCATTTCAATCGGACGCTTTCCACCCTCGTCCACCGTGCGGAAGGTAAACAGTAACGGAATATCACCAAGTATCTTGCGCAATTCTTTGAGGGTCTCTGCCATCTTTTTTTGATTCATCACATAATCAAAAAAGTCCACACGCCACTCCACCATATCAATTGGACGTGCCGCAATCTTCAGCGCAGTTTCCAATATTCTTTCCTTACTTCCACTCACTATGGGAACGCATATTTTCGGCCTTCCTGCTCCAATTGAAATATTCCTGACTTTCACTGATAAATCCATACTGTACCACTCCTCATCATGTATTTAATTAAATGCTGCTTAGGCTCGTTGCCCGCGGGGAAAAATTAAGCCAGCTCCAGCTTCCGCTCATGTTCTCCTAAAATGGTTTGTGTTTCCATAATCCTCACAAAATTATTCATAATCTTCTCCGTATTATCATCAATCTTCCGATTCAGATTCCTTGTTATATCATGAAGCTCATCTACCTTATTCTCAACCCGCTCCATTCTAAGATTCATATTATGCATTTCACTATGGAAACCAAGTATTTCCTTCTGAAGCGGTTCTAATCTTTTACTCATATTCTGGTCAATCCTTGCTTCCATCGCTTCCAGTTTTGCATCAAAATCTATTTTATTCTTTTCAAAAGCAGTTTCTATCTCTGATTTCATACTGCTTCTCCAAAGCATGTTTTTATGATCTTGTTCTGTAAAATGATCATGAATCATTTTATCCTGCTCTGTAAATTGATTATGTATCATCTTATCCTGTTCTTTAAATTGATCATGAATCATTTTATCCTGTTGCGCAAATTGATTATGTATCATCTTATCCTGTTCTTTAAATTGATCATGAATTATCTTATCCTGCTCTGTAAAATGATCATGTATCATCTTATCCTGTTCTTTAAATTGATCATGAATTATCTTATCCTGCTCTGTAAAATGATCATGTATCATCTTATCCTGTTCTTTAAATTGATCATGAATTATCTTATCCTGTTCCGCAAGTCGCTGATCGATTTTACTATCCTGTTCTGCAAATTTCTGATCGATCCTCTTATCCTGCTCCGCAAACTTCTGATCGATCCTCTTATCCTGCTCTGCAAACTTCTGATTGATCATCTCATTCTGCTCCGCAAACTTCTGGTCGATCCTCTTATCCTGTTCTGCAAACTTCTGATTGATCATCTCATTCTGCTCCGCAAACTTCTGATCGATCCTCTTATCCTGCTCCGCAAACTTCTGATCGATCCTCTTATCCTGCTCTGCAAACTTCTGATTGATCATCTCATTCTGCTCCGCAAACTTCTGATCGATCCTCTTATCCTGCTCCGCAAACTTCTGATCGATCCTCTTATCCTGCTCTGCAAACTTCTGATTGATCATCTCATTCTGCTCCGCAAACTTCTGATCGATCCTCTTATCCTGCTCATCAAATCGCTGGTCGATTTTTTTCTCCTGCGACTCAAACATCTTACCGATTTCTTTCAATAGAATGGCATTTTCCATCCGGTTCACCTCGTGTTTTCTATTTTATCATATACTATTTCTAAAGTCTATTTAGTTTTCAAGGTACCATTAATTTGATTGGGGTTTTTAAGAATTGTCTGTCGAATATTCATTTTTTCAGAATGGGAATATCACACCCAAAGATTGTTATTGCGTTTATGTGATTTATATTTTAACTTATTTGCATCCATATGTCAATAAGTTTTCAATTAACTTTATCAATTTTTTTATAAAAACAGAACCGATGTATGGTTACACCGGTCCTGACAATATTCATATACAGTAATGATATCTTTACTGCCGATATTCTTTTATCTCTTACTCTTCATATCCATTTGGGTTATTGCTCTGCCATCTCCAGGAATCTTCGCACATTTCCTCGATGCCTCTTTCCGCTACCCAGCCCAGTTCTTCTTTTGCTTTTGCCGCATCTGAATAACAAGTTGCAATATCACCTGCACGGCGAGGTTTGATCTGATATTTGATTGTCTTTCCACAAGCTTTTTCAAATGCCTTTACTACCTGAAGTACGCTGTATCCATTTCCCGTTCCCAGATTATAGATATTTACGCCTGCTTTTTCTTCGATCTTCTTTAACGCTTTTACGTGTCCAACAGCCAGGTCAACTACGTGGATATAATCACGTACACCAGTTCCGTCAGGAGTATCATAATCATCGCCAAATACGCCGAGACATTCTAATTTACCTACTGCAACCTGCGCTATGTATGGTACCAGATTATTGGGGATTCCTTTCGGATCTTCTCCGATCAATCCGCTCTTATGTGCTCCAATGGGATTAAAGTAACGAAGCAATACCACATTCCATTCCGGGTCAGCAACATGAAGATCTGTTAAAACCTGCTCCAGCATACCTTTTGTCTGTCCATAAGGATTTGTAATCTTTCCTTTTGGGCATTCCTCTGTAATCGGAATAAATGCTGGATCTCCATATACAGTAGCAGAAGAACTGAAGATGATGTTCTTCACATTATGGTCTCTCATTACTTCGCACAGGATAAAAGTACCTGTCATGTTGTTATGATAGTATTCCAATGGTTTTGCCACGGATTCCCCAACTGCTTTTAAACCTGCAAAATGAATTACAGAATCAATGGATTCTTTATCAAAAATTTCATTTAATTTTTCTCTGTCCAGGATGTCAGCTTTGTAAAAAGTCACTTTTTTACCTGAGATTTCTTCCACTCTTGCGATTGCCTTTTCGCTTGAATTGTAAAGATTGTCTACTACAACCACATCGTATCCTGCTTTTAATAACTCAATACATGTATGACTGCCGATATATCCTGCACCGCCTGTAACTAAAATTGCCATGATGTGCTCCTCCTCATTCTATGCCAACTGAATTTGTTTCTCTTATAGTCTATACCCACTCTGAGTATTTCGCAACATTTTTTTCCATATTATTTCCATAAAAACTCGGGATACAGTCCTGTCTTCTTCAGATTCTTAATTGCATTTACCACATATTCTTTATCTTCTTTGTAAGTGACACCATACCACTTATCCAAAGATTTTAAAACCTCTACCGTTGCTTTTCCCTCATCAATCAGGTCATTTACCACAGTAGGCAGAAAATACTCACATTTTAATGGATTCGTTTTCAGGTTCTGATCCAAAAATTTTGGAAATCGTTCTTTTAACTCCTGAAGGAAACTGGCTGAAAATCCCCACATATTCATAGAAACGGTGCTTCCTTCCGGTATCGTAGCCCAGGTTGCCCCTTCGTCTTCCGTATACTCCGCATTACCATTTCTTTTTTCAATATGGGTTCTTTCATTAATTCCTGTCAGATACTGCTGCTCATCAGTCACACATACACCTCTGGCAACATGACCATTATCCGTAAGGGTGTTTTCAAGAACATATCCAACCATCGTGTAACGGTATTTCTCATCATCCTGGTGATTGGACAGATAATCATAAATCATCTGGTATGCATGCCGTCCATAGTAATCATCTGCATTAATTACCGCAAATGGACCATCTATCACACTGCTGCAGCTTAGCACTGCATGACCCGTTCCAAATGGCTTCTCACGCCCCTGGGGCACTTCATATCCTGCCGGCAGGCTGTTCATTTCCTGATATACATACTCCACTTCCAGTTGCCTTTCCATCCTGTTGCCAATTGCAGCCCTAAAATCCGCTTCATTTTCTTTTTTAATAATAAATACAACCTTTTGAAAGCCGGCCCGAATCGCATCATAAATGGAAAAATCAATAATCATATGTCCCTGTTCATCTACCGGATCAATCTGCTTTAAGCCGCCATACCTGCTGCCCATTCCGGCTGCCATGATCACTAAAACTGGTTTGCTCATATTCTTCCTCCGTTTAAACTAAAATCATTACCCAGCATATAGCTTTATGGGCTACTAGAGCCTGTTTGAAAATTCATTCCTGACAGAAAGCAATTTTAAAACACGCTCTAGTAAGTTTATCACATAAGAAGCGTTTTGGGCACCCCCTTTTCCTGATGAACCGTTAAAATTATAGATATTTTTCTACAATATCCGCCATTTCATCCCACTTATCTTCCATATCCGCCACCAGTTTAAACTGAGTACGGCATCTGTCAACGTTCTGCTTATCACGATGTATTTTAAAATAAGTATCCCCCTGCAGATAATCCGTCAGAAAACGCATGCCGCATTCAAATGTCATAAGCTTTGCACCAGTTGGAAGCATTTTAATTTCCATATCCGTAAGGCTGCCAGCACATCCTTCCACATATCCTTTCGTATACAGGGCAAACAGATTCATGTCACAGGAAATTTTTGATAAATCCTGTTCATCTTCGGCACCGGTGCTGGCGCCAAAGCGAATAGAATCACCAAAATCATTCAGCGCCAACCCGGGCATTACTGTATCCAGATCAATGACGCATATACCCTTTCCGGTCTTATCATCAATCATGATATTGTTTAACTTGGTGTCATTGTGGGTAACCCGCAGAGGAAGCTCTCCTTTTTCCAGCATGTCGCAAAGGATATGGGCATCTGCTTCCCGGTCCAGGACAAATTGTATTTCCGGCTGGACATCTTTCGCTCTTTCACAGATGTCCTCTTCCACTGCTTTTTTGAACTTGTCAAAACGATCGATCGTATTATGAAAATCTTTAATGGTTTCATGAAGTGTTTTGGCAGGGTAATCGGACAAAAGTCTTTGGAAATTACCGAATGCCACGGCGCTCTGATAAAAATCATCTGGTTTTTCAACCGCATCATAACTGGTTGCACCCTCGATAAATCCATAGCTGCGCCAGTATTCACCAGTAGAATCCACATAATAATTATGGCCTTCCAACGTAGGAATCACATTTAGAGTCTCTCTTTCCGGATCACCGCCCATCAGAATAATTTTTTTTCTGAGAAAAGAAGTAACATTTACAATGTTCTCCATTAACTCTACCGGATTTTTGAAGATTTCATGATTCATACGCTGCAGAATATATCTTTTTACATTTCCGTCCTCTTTATCAAAGATCAATAGAAAGGTATCATTGATATGTCCGCTTCCATAGGTATTCCCGCTCTGAAAGATTCCTTCATATTGAAAATGCTGAATCACTTCCTCCATTTTACTGCATGTTTCATCTTTTGCCATTACTGTTCCTCCCACAATCTATCAGGATATAATCCCTCTTTTTTAAAGTTCTTAACTGCTTCCACTACTACTTCTTTATCCTCTTTATAGGTTACGCCGTACCATCTGTCGGAAGATTTCAATACTTCTACCGTAGCCTTTTCTTCCTCCAGAAGTTCTCCTACAACAGTGGGTAAGAAATATTCACATTTCAGAGGATTGCTTTCTAAGTTTTCTTTCAGAAAAGCTGCAAACCGGTTTTCTAGTTCCTCTAAAATACTCTTAGAAAATCCCCACATATTCATAGATACTGTGCTTCCCTTTGGAATTTCCGTCCAGGTTTTTCCGTCATCCTCGGTATACGCCGCGCCTTCACCACGTTTTTCAATACGGGTTCTTTCGTGAATGCCAACGAGATATCCCTGATCATCTGTCTCACACACACCCCTTGCAACATGTCCGTGGTCTGTCAATGTATTTTCCAAAACGTATCCCACCATGGTATAACGGTACTGTTCATCATCCTCATGGGTATTCAGGTAATTGTAAATGGATTCAAATGCATGCTGTCCATAATAATCATCTGCGTTGATAACCGCAAACGGGCCGTCAACCTTTCCCAGGCAGCTTGCAATTGCATGTCCGGTTCCCCATGGTTTTACTCTCCCTTCCGGAACTGTAAATCCTTCCGGCAGATTATGTAAATCCTGGTATACATAAGAAACGTCCATTTTTTTGCTCATCCTGTCTCCGATGCATTCCTTAAAATCTGCTTCATCTTCCTTTTTAATAATAAAAACAACTTTTTCAAATCCTGCTTTTACTGCGTCAAAAATAGAAAAATCAATAATGATATGTCCCTGCTCATCTACAGGATCAATCTGTTTCAATCCTCCATAACGGCTTCCCATTCCTGCTGCCATAATCACCAATACTGGTTTCATGTCCATACCTCTCCTTTTCACATTTATTTATTAACTCTCTAACTTTGTTATTACCGTCATTATAGTATACCTTTTCTCAAAAATATTTGTACAATCTTTCAGCAATTTTGTACTATCGTATTTATTATTTGCATTTTGTCCAAAAATGCGATATTCTATAGCTTACAAGGGGGTAATTTTATGGATTATAAAAGCATAACACTTCATGAAGATTTTCGAATTGATCAGATCGTCACCGTACATTATTTTGAATATACCAGTGACTTTAAATTTGATGGAGAATCCCATGATTTCTGGGAATTTTTATGTGTGGACAAAGGAGAGGTGTCGGTTATGTCCGACAGTCATAAGATATCTTTAAAAAAAGGAGACATTATATTTCATAAGCCAAACGAATTTCATAACGTCACAGCAAATGGGCTGACTGCGCCCAACCTGGTGGTAATTGCATTTATTTGTGATTCACCCCGCATGAGCTTTTTTGAAAATAAAATCCTGACCATCGGGGAAGTGGAAAGAAATCTGCTGGCATCAATCATTATCGAGGCAATGCATACCTTTTCATCACCTTTAGATGACCCTTATCTGGAAGAAATGGAAGTTAACCAGGATCATCCGTTTGGCAGCCAGCAGCTGATTAAAATTAATCTGGAACATATTCTGATTCAGCTTTATCGAAGATATACGGCACTGCAAAGCCTCACTCCCATCACCAAATCCATTAAAGCCAAAAATGATGAGGAAATCTATAACCGTATCATAAACTATCTGGAAGGAAATATGCAAAGCCAGTTAACCATAGAACAAATCTGCCGTGATAATCTGATCAGCCGGTCCCAGCTGCAAAAGCTATTCCGTGAAAAGAATAACTGCGGTATTATAGATTATTTTTGTAAAATAAAAATTGATGCTGCCAAGCAGCTGATCCGCAATAAGAATATGAATTTCACACAGATTGCAGATACCCTTGGATATACATCCATACATTATTTCAGCCGTCAATTTAAGAAAGTAACCGGGATGACCCCCAGTGAATACGCTTCCAGCATTAAAGTTTTTTCAGAGCGCCATGACGGCCTGCTGAATTCCAAACATACAGCTTCACATAAATCAAGCCCGGAATGAATTTATCCCGGGCTTCTTTTAAACAGATACTTTCTCTATCATGACATTCGGAGTTTCTATTATTAACCTATTATCTTCTCTTTAAAAAATCAGGAATCTGAATGTTTTTCTCAGCTACGTTGCTTTCCGGAGTTCTTAACTTCCCAACAGAAGAACTTGGAGTTGAAGTTCTTGTGTTCTGAGGCGCCGTACTTCTGCCTGGTGCTGCAGACTTCTGGAAACCAAATCCTGTATTCTGCTTTTCTTTTCCAGCGAAAGAACTGCTGTACTCCGGCACAATCTTTTTATTCACAGATGGCTGTGAACCTGCGTGCTCGTCCAATCCTGTTGCAATCACCGTAATGCTTGCTTCATCTGCATAAGTATCATCATACATCGCACCAAAGATAATATTGGCATCATCTCCGGTAAGTTCCTGTACATAACTTGCTGCATCATTGGCATCCATCAGAGAAATATCACCGGAAATATTGATAATTACATGAGATGCTCCTTCAATCGTAGTCTCCAGAAGCGGACTGGATACTGCCTGTTTCACAGCTTCTAATGCCTTATCATCGCCCTTAGCCTGTCCGATACCGATATGTGCAATTCCCTTATCTGTCATTACAGTCTGAACATCTGCAAAGTCCAGATTGATAAGTGCCGGTAAATTAATCAGGTCTGTAATTCCCTGAACCGCCTGCTGCAGAACTTCATCGGCTTTTTTAAGTGCTTCCGGCATCGTAGTTCTTCTGTCCACGATCTCCAGTAATTTATCATTTGGAATCACAATTAAAGTATCCACGTTGTCCTTTAATTTTTCAATCCCTGTCAGGGCATTATTCATACGTGTCTTTGCTTCAAAACGGAAAGGTTTTGTTACAACACCAACGGTAAGAATTCCCATCTCTTTAGCCAGACCTGCTACAACCGGAGCTGCACCTGTTCCTGTTCCGCCACCCATACCACAGGTAACGAATACCATGTCAGAACCCTGCATAGCCTGTTTTAATTCTTCTGCACTTTCCTCAGCAGCCTGCTGCCCAACCTGAGGCTGTGCTCCTGCGCCGAGTCCTTTTGTTAATTTCTCACCAATCTGAATTGTAGTAGGCGCTTTGCATAACTGCAATGCCTGCTTATCTGTGTTCACACCGATAAATTCTACTCCTCCAATTGTATCGTCCACCATTCTATTTACAGCATTATTGCCTGCACCGCCCACTCCAATTACAATAATCTTCGCAGCGGATTCAGCTTCGTTTGTCATAATCTCTAACAAGGGTATTTCCTCCTTCTCGTATCTGTACATTCTAAAATTCATTTACAGTTTGGACAATATCATCCCAGTATCCAAACTGCATTTATTATATAATATAGTTTTTTCACAAATTAATCAAGTAGATTTTTAAATTTCATTGTTTTTTTAAGCATTCTTCATAAAATCCTAACATATATAAAAGATTATACATATCAGATCCGATTTCATACTGCCGTAATCGACAAAAACAGGGAATTTCTGCCATTGACGGTAAAATGGATACCTCCCGTACAATGAATTTTCAGATAGCCTAATGGATTAAGCTTCAAAATCCAATACATTATTCTGTGAATTAATTCAAGATATATGCACCGGTATAGGGATCAATATATCCATATCCGTCTGTAATAACTTGTCCGTCATCTCC
This sequence comes from uncultured Robinsoniella sp., assembly GCA_900540475.1. Taxonomy (GTDB): domain Bacteria; phylum Bacillota; class Clostridia; order Lachnospirales; family Lachnospiraceae; genus Robinsoniella. Next base: position 20,464 of record UQGG01000035.1, read on the forward strand.
CAGATACTGCTGCGTCATATCACTGGTTACATTCCCCGCATCATCGGTATAAACCTCATTCCCCGCAGCATCCTTGGAAACTTTGCCGGACTCACCTTTATAACTGCTTCCTGCGCTCTTTCCCGTTTCACTTTCTGACTCGCTCTCGGATTCACCCTCTTCTTTATCCCCGCCGTCTTTCTTGCCATTTCCCTTCTTAAAAATAGCCGTACTGGAATCTGAGGTGAAATTTTCCAGATCTAGAGTTCCCTCCATGGAAGACATTTTCGGATAAATCGCCTTGAGATTAGAAATCTTATCTTCCAGGTTCTTATTCTGCCCAAGCAGTACCGTATTCTTTTCAAAATACAGGGACATTGCATTCTCTTCATCAAAATGGATTTCATCCGGAAGAATTTCATTCTTATTTAAAAGCTGCGCCAGAGTTACCACTGACTTAAACAGCTCCTTATCTTCTATCGGCAGTTTTCCAAGTACTTCCACTTTACCAAGTGTAACACCGGAAATCATGGGAACTCCCTCTCTCACTTCCTGAGAGTTCTCCATGACAACTCCGTCCTTATCGAAGTATACATTGGAACCAGCCGTTTGGATATATCCCACGATGGTCTTTTCATAAACCTGAATACGGACTTTATACGGAGACAGCATCTCTATTTCCACCGCACTTAAAAAAGGAAGTTCTTCCTGGATATTGGCATGGCTGTATTTCCATGTCAGATAAATCGAATTTTGTGCCATAGAATCTGACATCACCATTTTCTTTATCTCATCTGCCGTATAATAATCATTCCCCACTACTTCCACTTCCTGAATGCGGAACAATCCAAATACCACGATTGCACTTATTAATAGAAGTGCCACAACCGATAAGGCAGCTATTTTTCCAATTTTTCTCCTTCTCTTCTTCTTTCTTTTGTAGCCCTGCTCCATATTAATCACCTGTATCCTCTCATTTTAAAACAATTTGTGACTATCTGACCCTGTTCCCCATACTCCGTCAGATAGTTACTCCGTTATTTCTATAGGAGAGATCCTGGCTCCCAATGCCTTCAGATCTTCACAGATATCTACATATCCCCTATCAATAAAATGTTTATTGCTGATTCTTGTAACTCCCTCTGCCATCAGACCTGCGATGGTAAGTGCAGCTCCTCCCCGAAGTTCGCTTGCCTGCACATCACAGCCTGTCAGCCTATCTACGCCTTCAATACGTGCTTCCATAGAATCCGTAAACACCCTGGCTCCCATCTTGTTCAGCTCTTCTGCCACATGAAATCTGGCTTCAAAAACCGTTTCCCGTATGCAGCTGTTTCCCCTTGCCATGCATAGAACTGCCATAAGCTGTGACTGCAGGTCCGTAGGAAAACCCGGATATGGATTCGTCTCTATAAACGGAATCGGCGCACCTGCCCTTCTGGCATCTACCTTCAGACAATTGCGGTTCCATCTTAAGGATGCTCCCATTTTGCCTGAAAGATATAATATATTCTTTATCTGGTCTACCGGTGCATTCCACAGTGTGACACATCCCCGGCTTCCCAATGCTGCTAAGACATAGGTTCCGGCAACAATTCTGTCCGGTCCCATTGTATATTCTGAATCATGCAGCCTGTCAACACCACGGATGCAGATACAGTCACTTCCCATCCCTGTTATTCTGGCCCCTTTTTTGTTTAAAAATACGGCTAATTCTACAATTTCCGGTTCTCTCGCAGCACCTGTCAGAACCGTCGTTCCTTTTGCCAGTACCGCTCCTAAAATTATATTTTCCGTGGCTCCCACACTTGGGAAACGCAAATGAATTCTGGCACCACAAAGATCCTTTGTCTGTGCCAGAAGCAAACCTTCCTGCTCCTCTATGCAAACCCCCATCTGCCTGAAAGCCTGTAAATGCAGATCAATTGGCCTCGCTCCGATTGTGCAGCCTCCCGGATAAGGTACGTGAGCTTCCTTAAGCCTTCCAAGAAGGCTTCCTAATAAAATAATAGATGAACGCAGCTTTCCCGCATGATCTGCCGGAACATCACACCGTTCCAGACAGGATGCATTGATCATTAGCGTATCATCCGTCCAGCACACACGGCATCCCAATTGTTTTAGTATCTCTACCATATACATAACGTCCTGAATTTTCGGACAATTATGAAGAACAGTGATTCCATCATGCAGAATTGTTCCTGCTATAATGGGGAGTATGGCATTTTTCGAGCCTTGTATCGCGATTTCCCCGTGCAACGGATGACCACCCAGAACTTTTATACCATCCAAGTAAGATTCCTCCGATAACTTCTAATGACCGCTATCAGGCGGCCATTAAACCCATATATCTCATTATATGCACGGAATCTATTTTTGCCACCGGCTGACACTAAGCGCCAGCCCCATTTCCGACAGCAGGAAAAGTACCGAAGTTCCTCCGTAACTGATAAACGGCAGAGTAATACCGGTATTGGGGATTGTATTTGTTACAACTGCTATATTAAGCATAACCTGAATCGCGATATGCCCCATAACGCCCACTGCTATGAGCGATCCAAACAAGTCCTTGGCATGAGTTGCGATCACCATAAAACGCCAGATCATAACTATAAATATGATAATCAGTATAATGGCTCCTGTGAGTCCTAATTCTTCACAGATAATGGAAAAAATCATGTCGTTTTGTGCTTCCGGCACGAACCCCAGCTTCTGAATGCTCTCACCCAGACCTCTGCCAAACAGACCGCCGGAACCAATTGCGTATAATCCCTGGATTGTTTGAAAACCCTTTTCAAAATTCTCCGGATTCTTCCAGATCGCAAGACGTTCCAGACGATAGGATTCCATACTCAGAAAAATACTGATAAATCCAATTCCAACGCCGCCAATCCAGATAAACTGCAGATATTTCGGATTGGATACAAAAATCAGAATAACTGCGATCCCCAGGATAATAATTGCCGTACTCAGATTATTCGTTCCAACCAATCCCACGATCGGCAGCACCAGACCAATAACCATGGAGATCAGGAATACATTGCCCCGTTTCTTTTTCTGGCTGCTGACCATATACGCCAAAAACAATATGACCGCCAGCTTAGCAAACTCCGATGGCTGGAAAGACAGCGGTCCAAGAGACAGCCATCTCTTTGAACCATTATAAGAATCTCCGAAGATCAGTACCGCCCCGGATAACGCAAGGGACAACAGATAAGCATAGAGTGCAAATTTCCCGAAAATGTGGTAATCCATTCTGGATACGATGAGCATTGCCACAACTCCCAGGATTGTTGCAAATAATTGTTTTTTAAAATAATAACCCGGATCAGCGAACTTAACCTGGCCATTATATGCGCTTGTACTATAGAGTGTTATTAAACCAAAGCAAATTAAGAAAAACACGATTATCAGTAGTGTGTAGTCCTGTCTTTTCACACCTTGATTCAAACCATCACTCCTTTTTTATTTCATTAATGTAGATGTCTCACATGCTCTTTAAAGACCCGGCCCCGCTCTTCATAATTGGGAAACATGCCCCAGCTTGCACATGCAGGGGAAAGTAAAACCGCATCACCCGGATTGGCCTTTTTTGCACAGATATCAATTGCTTCTTCCAGTGAATCTGCCAGAATAATGTCATTGAAACCACATCTTTTTGCCGCTTCTGCAATCTTCTCTCTCGTCTGCCCGATCAATACCAGGAAACGAACCTTTCCGTCAAAAGAACGGATCCACTCTTCATAGGAAGAGTTTTTATCATAGCCTCCCCCGATAAGCAGAGTCGGACGGTCCATCGCCTGGATTCCTTTAATTGCGGCATCCGGATTCGTTCCCTTTGAATCATTATAATATGCTACGCCGCGAACCTTCGTCACATATTCAATTCGATGTTCTACAGCCGTAAATTTTGTGAGTACATAGTGGATTTCTTCGAGCGGCACCTGCAAAGCGATCGCCATTGCCGCAGCCGCCATAATATTTTCATAGTTATGCCTTCCCGGAAGTTTTAACTCGCTTATCTGGCATACCGTGATTTTATTTGTACCATCATTGTACTCAATGGCTCCATCATTTATGTAAATGCCCTTATCTAATGTACGCAGGCTGCTGAAAAATAATACCTTGCAATTTAGCGTTTTTCCAAAATCTCTTAAGAGCTCATCTTCATAATTCAGAACACAGGTATCTTCTGCTCCCTGGTTTGCGGTAATACTCTCCTTTACCCGGATGTATTCTTCCATGGTATGATGCCGGTCCAGATGATCCGGTGTTATATTTAAAACCGCACTCACATTCGGACGGAATGAATGAATTGTTTCCAGCTGAAAGCTGCTGATTTCCGCAACCGTAACTGCTTCCGGTGACATTTCCAGTGCAACCTGTGTATAGGGGTTCCCGATATTGCCAACAACATATACTTCCCTGGCATGATACTTCATAATCTCCCCAAGCAGACTGGTTGTCGTAGTCTTGCCATTGGTTCCGGTAATTGCAAGTACCTTCCCTTTACTGTTTACATAGGCAAGCTCCACTTCTCCCCAGATGGGAATTCCTTTATCCCTCATTTCATTCACAAGAGGAAGGTCCGTAGGGACACCCGGGCTTAAAACAACCAGATCCAGGGCTTCCATAATCTCTTTTGGAAGATCTCCGATTATAATCTCCCCATTGCTGCCCTCCGGCAGTCTTTTACTGATCTCATCTTTCGTCAGCTTTTTATTTCCATCATACAGGACTGGTTTTGCTTGTACTTTTTCCAATAATTCCACCGCGCCTATACCGCTGATTCCGGTACCAAATACAAGAACTTTCTTGTCCTTTAATTCCATTGTTATCCTCCTAACCGGCCGATTACTATTTCAAACCGCATGTTCTTATCTCATCTTGAATTTGTTTTTCATCTGTAACTGCTGTGATGATGTAGTGCTGCTATCTGACGGCTATCCGCCCCTGAATTTCAAGCACTCCTTAAGAAAGGATCAGAAGCCCTACCAGACACAATAACGCCGTTACAACGGTAAATACAGCCACTACCTGGGTTTCTGACCATCCGCACAATTCAAAGTGGTGATGTATCGGAGCCATTTTGAAAAATCTCTTGCCGCCAGTCTTCTTAAAATAAGTAACCTGGATCATAACGGACATTACTTCCACCAGGTAAATCAAACCTACGATAATAATGATCCACGGCATCCGAAGAGCATAGGCACAGCCCGCCACAAAGCCTCCCAGAGCCAGTGAGCCGGTATCTCCCATGAATACCTTAGCCGGATGGGCATTAAACAATAAAAATCCCAGCAATGCCCCTACAACAGCTGCTGTGATGGGTTGAATCCCGCCTTTGTAAGCAATGGATACGACTGTAAAAAATACAGCGACCATGGTGGTCACGCCGGTAGCCAGGCCATCCAGGCCATCCGTAAAGTTGACACCGTTTACCGTTCCGATAACTGCAATATAAACAAGAGGAATGGCAATTGGTTTAAAATCAATAAAAGTCCCTTTATCAAAAGGATTCATGATTGTAAGACCGGATGGATCTACAATAAGAATATATGCCAGGAAAACGGTTGTAATTACAATCTGTCCCAACATCTTCTGCCATGGAAGCAGTCCGTCAGACCGTCTTAGAACAACTTTCAGATAATCATCTAAAAATCCGATGATTCCAAAACCAAGAGTCAAAAATAAAACCGGTATGATCTGCGGATAACTTTTCACAAAAAACAGTGAGGTTGACAGAACACTGATTAAAATAATCAAACCTCCCATTGTAGGAGTCCCTGCCTTTTTTAAATGAGACTGGACGCCGTCTGTCCGCTCCGTCTGTCCCACTTTCAGCTTCCGTAAAAATGGAATTACAAAAGGGCTAAGTGCTACACTGACGACAAATGCCGCCAATAATGGAATAATAACTTCAGTACCAATAATCATAATACACCTCGTAAATTCTTTCGCTATTTGTAGACATACTCCGAAGCGTGTCTGAATTCTAGTGCCGCCCGGCGCAAATACGCCACTATATAGCACCCGCTATCTACGCCAGCAGATTTCAGACACACTCTAGATTAGTATAAACTTTTTTTGCCTATTAATCAACCTTGAAATCAAAAAATTGGGGTTGTTCCTTACTGGGTCTCTGTCTCCGTTTCCAACTGGGATTCATCGATTGGTATTTCCAAATAAGGCAGAATATTCGCAAAAATATCTTTTATTACCGGAGCTGCAATGGTACCTCCGTAATATACGCCCTGTGGGTTATGAATCACGCAAAGTCCCAATATCTGAGGATCATTTGCCGGAGCAAAGCCTAAAAACGATGAAATATATTTATTTGCACTTCTGGGAAGGGTCTCTGAGGTAGCTGTTTTCCCTCCAATATGATAACCTGCAATATAAGCGTTCTTGCCGGACCCGCTGTCAACCACCTGTTCCAGTACATAACGCATGGTGGCAGAGGTATCTTCAGACAGGATTCTGTCCCCTAGGGGATATTGCAGTTTCTTAATCAGCGCCCCGTCTTTATCCTTAACAGACACGCCAAAATGGGGAGTAACCCGTCTTCCGCCGTTGATAATCGAACTTGCTGTTGTGGCAAGCTGCATGGGCGTGATCTGAAATGACTGCCCAAAAGAAATCGTAGCCAGTTCTACCTGCCCCACATTTTCTTTTTTATGCATGATGGTAGCCGCTTCACCGGGGAGATCAATCCCAGTTTTATTATTCAGTCCAAACTGATTGAAATATTTAAAATAATTGTCCACCCCCAGCCGGAGTCCCACTTCAATAAATACCGGATTACAGGAGTTCATGACACCCTGTACAAAAGTCTCTCCTCCATGGCCTGCTACTTTATGGCACCGGATTCTTCTGTCCTCCACAATTTTATACCCCGGACAGGAAAACTGATCCGTTAAAGAAACTACGCCTTCTTCCAGACCTGCCGCTGCCGTGATAATCTTAAACGTAGATCCCGGCTCATAAGTATCGTTGATGCATCCATTTCTCCACATCTGGTTCAGCGCATCCTGCTTTTCTTTTTCTGTCATCTGGGAGGAATCCACATTTAAGGTAAACGGACTGTTCAGATCGAATTCCGGAACGTTTACCATCGCCAGAATTTCGCCGTTACTGGGGCGCATAAGCAGGATGGATACACTGTCGGCACCTTTCTGTTCCATAACCTTCTTCGCCGCCTGTTCAACATACTGCTGGATGTTGTTATCAAGGCTGATGTACAGATCATTTCCATTAATCGGCTCCAGTCTGCTTTCCCCTGCTTCCGGAAGTTCCACACCTCTGGCATCCGTCATGGTAAGAATTTTTCCCGGGCTTCCCTTTAAGATATCCTCATACTTTACTTCCAGCCCGATAATCCCCTGATTGTCGCTCCCGGTAAATCCAAGGACCTTAGACGCCAGGGAGCCAAACGGATAATAGCGTTTAAAGTCTTCATCTACTTTCACACCCGCAAGATTATACTCCCGTATCTTATCGCCGACTTCTTTTTCCACATTTGTCTTCACACGCTCAATTGAGCTTCTCTTCTCCACCCTTTTGCGTACCTCAGCTTCGGACAGCCCCAGTTCCTTTACCAGCATGGCAATTACTTTATCCGGTTCTTTTATCTGGCTGTGGATAACAGATATGGTACAAACCGTTTTATTGGTCGCCAGAGCTGTTCCCGTGGCATCCAGAATCTCGCCCCTGGCTGCCTTGATATCTCTTTCTCTTTCGTGGAGTTCCTCCGCTTTCTGGGCATAATAATCCGATTTAAAAATCATCAGATAAACAAGACGCCCCACCAGGGCAGCTAATACCAAAAAGCAAAGGGTGAATACTACAACAATCTTCTTCTTATGATAGGTTTTAATTTTGAGCATAAAAATCCCCGTAGAAGTAATTAGTATAATCTATTATTACTTCTACGGGGATATGTCTTTATTGTTCAAGCTGCAGATCTTCGTTGGTCACGCCGTCGTCCCAGACATCTTCCTGGGGCTCACCCGTGTCTTCTAAAGGCTCTACATAGTTCTGATCCTGCGGCAATCCATTCTGTGCTGTCCCATCTGTATTCCCGTCTGTACCGTCTGAAGTACCATCCGCAGTTCCATCCGTAGTTCCATCTGTTGTGCCGTCTGCATTTTCTCCGGTCTTCATACCCAGGGTATTCCGTTCATCATCCGTAATCTCTTCTGTAGGATAGATACCCAGATATGGCAGTATTTCCGATAAGATCTTTTTGGAAATCTCCATGGAATATCCACCGATTTCCTGATCTTCTACGTTTGGTTCATCCACAACGGTGTAGATTACTACCTTAGGATCATCAATGGGTACCGCTCCGATAAAGGATACAATATAGCGGTCCTCTCCACGGGGAAGCGTCTCCGCCGTACCTGTCTTACCACCGATACGATAGCCGGAAATCTGAGCTTTCTGCCCGGTACCTTCTTTTACAACGGCTTCCAGATATTCCTTTAATAAGGAAGAGTTCTTAGAGGAAACCGGCTGGCTTAACAGCAGTGGATCGATATCTTTTGCCACTCCGCCTTTCGAATCCAGTACCTGTCTTACCATGTGGGGGCGATAGTAGTTACCGCCGTTTACAACCGTTGAAAATGCTGCAAACTCCTGAATCATAGAAGCAGTAAATCCCTGCCCGAAGGAGTTGGTTGCCAGCTCAATGACATGCATATTGTTGCTGTTATATAATATACCTGCATTTTCATTAGGCAGGTCAATTCCGGTTTTCTTACCGAAATTAAACAATTCCTGATATTTTACAAATGCGTCCACTCCCATTTTCTCAGCAATTTCCATCATCCCAACATTACAGGAATTCTTAACTACATCGCTCAGCGTTTCGTCCTGATGTCCGTTCCGGTTATCACAGTAAATGGGCGGCTCCGATCCATACTGCAGATAACCGTTACAATAATAATGGTCAGAGTCATCTGCAAATCCGCCTTCCAAAGCGGATGCCACTACAACAGGCTTATAGGTGGAACCCAGTTCAAATGCCCCTGAGATACAGAAATTGCTCCAAAGACCATTCAGAGCTGCTACATATTGTTCATCCGTCATTGCCTCGATCTGTTTTTTCGTATACCATCCATCCAGGTTTTCCGGATCATTTAAATCGAACGCCTGATTGGTTGCCATAGCCAGGATTTCTCCCGTATTGGGATCCCCTACAATAACACCGGTATTTTTACTTCCATGACCTGCAAATTCTTCCCATGGACCACCTTTATACATATCGTCAAATTCTTTGATATATTTTTCCACTACCTGCTGGATGTTTACGTCAATCGTAGACACCAGGCTTTTCCCATTGGTTGGTTCCACCGTAGTCCGCTGAAGCTCGGAATCTTCATTCAGATATCCGAATTCCCGGCCGTCTACTCCGTTTAGTACATCGTTATAATAGGATTCCAGCCCGACAATACCATCATTCAGATCATTGGAAAATCCAAGTACATTACTTGCAAGGCTGTTAAAAGGATACTTTCGTATGAAATCCTCCTCGAACCAAACACCCTGCACGTTTTCCAGCTCCTGCCGTTTTTCATCGGTCAGCTTGCGGTCTTCGGATAAATCCGTATAGTCCTCATACTTCTGCTTGTCTTCCATGGACACTTCTCTTTTAATGACCTGGTACTGGCTGTCCTTGGTTTCCTCAGAAGTGATTACTTTGCGTATTTCCGATTCATCCACGCCCATTGTCGCTGCCACCGCACTGATGGTGGGTTCTATAAAATCCTCATCGGCATTAATTGCATAGCAATCCAGAACCACATTATAGACTTTCTCACTTCTTGCCATTATATTACCGTTGCGATCCAGGATTTCTCCCCGTCTGAATGGTATGGTGCGGCTGTCATACTGCTGTTGTGATAATACCTTTCTGGCGTACTTATCACCACTCTTTGCCGTAATATACGCTATCCGGACATTTAATCCCACAAGCGCTAATAAAACGAATGCAAATATAGCCATAAGCTTTATTTGCATTTTTTTTGTAAATATTTTTTTTGTATTTCGTTTTCTGTCTCTATTTCTTTCTGATGCCAATCATATCACCTACTTATTGGTTGGTACATCTTCGTATTGTCTTACATAGTCGCCATCCTGACTATTATAATTAATGATTTGTCCCTGCTCGGCATATACCATGCCAAGTTCATTAATCGCAATATCTTTGATTTTTTCCAAATCAACAGATGCCATGGTTTCGTCGTATTTCGTATCATTTGCTAATTTCAAAGAACTGAGCTGGCTCTCCAGATTTGTAACATTTTTCCGATGGGCTGTATTTGCTGCCTGTAACTGTAAATAGTTCACACACACAAAAAGGGTTGCTACTGCTGCCGCCGTTAAGAATATAACATATGCAAAGTTCATTTGCAATGCTTTTTCCCGATTTTTTCTGGTTTTTTGACTTGTCGCCGGCCTTCTCTTTCGCTGTGGTTCCTGTCTTACAGGCCTGTTTTCTCTCCTACGTGGAACTGCCTGAAGCTCTCTTGCCGTATTGCCGTCAACGTATGCTCTTGTCTGCTGCTGATTTCTTCTCGCGTAACCGTGTTCCGGTCTTCTGGCTGATCTATCCATTTAGCTTCTCCTTACCCCGCTATCTCTGCGTATTTTACAGTAAAACGAATGTCCAACATCCGCCTCACTATTTGGTTATGAATACAGCCTGTACCTGATCTGTTCGTTTTTCCACAGATTTTGTTACATCCTGCGTTCAAATACACGTAGTTTCGAACTTTTTGACCTCTTGTTCTCTTCCAGCTCCTGATCACCTGGCAGTATTGGTTTTCTGGTTATTACTTTTCCTTTGGATATTTTCCCACATACACAAATCGGAAACTCTCTCGGACAGGTACATGGATCCTCATTTTTTTTGAATATTGTCTTTACAATCCTGTCTTCCAAAGAATGAAAGGTGATAATACATATTCGCCCATCATCATTCAGAAGTTCTATCATGTCATCCAGAGAATCCCGAAGTACTTCTAATTCTCTGTTTAATTCGATTCTTATGGCCTGGAATGTCTTTTTGGCCGGGTGTCCTCCTACTGCCCGGAATTTCATTGGAATAGCCGCTTTTATAACATTAATTAACTCCCCAGTTGTTTCTAATGCTTTTACATTTCTCGCACTTACAATATGCTTGGCTATATTCTTTGCAAATTTGTCTTCCCCGTAATCGCGAATGATCCGATATAATTCCATTTCGCTATACTCATTTACAATATCCTTAGCAGTCATGCTCTGACGCTGGTCCATTCTCATATCCAGTGGTGCGTCTTCTCTGTAAGTAAAGCCGCGGTCTACCGTATCCAATTGGTAGGAGGAAACACCTAGATCCAAAATTATCCCATCAACTGATGTAATCTGTATGTTTGCCAGTTCCTTTTTCATATCGCAGTAATTACTGCGGATAATCGTTACTTTATCTTTAAACTCCCCTAAGCGCTGCCTTGCCGCTTCTATTGCGTCTGCATCCTGATCGATTCCAATCAGTCTGCCTTTGTCAGACAGCCGTTTACTTATCTCTACAGCATGTCCTCCACCACCCAGAGTTCCATCAACATAAATGCCGTCAGGTTTTATGTTCAGAGCTTCTATCGTTTCCTCCAGAAGCACAGATTTGTGTTTGAATTCCATATTGTCCTCCCCAGGCTATATGCTTAAACCTAAATCTGTCATTTGTTCTGCAATGTCATCCATATCGTCATAAGAATTATTCTCATTCCATTTTGACTTGCTCCAAATTTCAATTCTGTTTAACATTCCTGTCAGTACTACGTCCTTTTCCAGACCTGCAAATTCTCTTAACGTTCCCGGTAAAAGAATTCTCCCCTGCTTGTCCAGCTCGCATGGTGTCGCACCTGCTACAAAGAAACGTGCAAATTGTCTAGCGCTTTTGTTTGTAAGTGGTAAAGCCTTAAGTTTTTCTTCGAAAGCCTGCCATTCATTATTGGGAAAAACAAATAAGCATCCATCTAATCCCTTCGTAACAACAAATTCGTCACCCAGTTCATCTCTAAATCTGGAGGGGATAATCAGTCTGCCTTTGGTATCAACCGTATGATTGTATTCTCCCATAAACATATGACGCACCTTCTTTCGTGAAAATGCAAAAATTACAATCCTTCTTTTGCACTTTCAGTGAAATGTGGTTCTGGTTACCACTTCGTCCCCATTTGCTACCACCTTCCACCACTTTCTACCACTTGTATGTTTATAATAGCTTACTTTGTACAAAAATACAAGGGCTAATTTAAATTTTTTTGCATAAGAATTTCTTAAGGAACACCCCATTTTTCGCCATTTTTCGCGGGTTTCACAAGATATTGTGTGTGTAAAGGAGTCAAATACCAGATAAATGGGCAGTGTGGTAAATATTACCATTATCAGATAAAAGTGTGGCACTGTATTACTTAATTAAAGGTTGCCCTGGGGAGGGAAGTGGAGGGATTATCCGATTTTGGCGTTCCCTCCTCCACTTGCCTCCCTAAAAATATCCTGCAATTCCCCCACTCACCACCACTGATTTGAAAAATCTTTGTTTTTTGATTTTATTCGGCATATATATACATATTATTGCATAAATATTATTTATTAAATTCCGGATATTCTGCCGGCAAATTAAATTATCATAAAATTTCATCCATTATTTCTAATTTATGACCAGATTATCACTCTCCCACTTTGCCTTATTTTTTATTCTTTTTACCCTTTTTTAGTTTTATTCTCCCACTTGTATTTAAATTTTGAAAAATTTTTCTTCTATATTGATACTCTGATCCCCACTTTAGCAGCCATCTATTTTTGCCCCCTCCACTTTGTCCCACCAAAATACTTCTTATTGTACCAGAATACAATTTCAGTTTACCACCCGCTGCTATACACTGCTATTGGCATCTTATGCAAAGTTTTACTTCTGACATTTTTATCCTTTGCAGCATATCAAATTGCAGCAGAGCAAAAAAAAGAACCCGCAGTCCCCACCAGACTACAAGTTCAAAAAAGAATCTATATTATAATTGATTTCCCAATTTAATGTATTGACTCATCAATTCATCCACAACAATACTTTGCTTATAGACTTCTTCGGTAAGTAAACCTCTTTCAACGATTTTATCTAAGTTTACTTTTTCTGCTTCGATTTTTCTTCTTAATTCTTCCATATGACTCATATCATTCACCCGTACCTTTCTCCATTTTGCCTGATTTTCTTTTGAACAAAATGATTATAATAGAAACAAATACCAACAGTATGGCTAATAACTGGGACACCGGCAGCCCGATTACTGGCAGGAGGAGCTGATCTGTACGCAGCCCTTCTATCCAGGCTCTGCCTAATCCATATCCTAAGAGATACAATAAAAATACCTCTCCATCGAATTTTTTTCGCTTAGTATACCAAATAAGTATGATCAATAATACCAGATTCCACATTCCTTCATATAAAAAAGTAGGATGCACCTGTATATATGATACTCCATCTATCTTTTGTAAATGTTCCATCATCTGAGGGGTTACTTCCGACGATCGTACAGCGTCTAATGGAAGCCGCATGGCAAACAGATTATCTGTATATCCGCCAAACGCTTCTCTGTTAAAAAAATTGCCCCAGCGGCCTATAATCTGACCCAAGACCAGTCCGATGCAGGCGGTGTCTACCAATTTCCAAAACTGTAATTTTTTATACCTGGCAAATACGTATACGGTAATTACCGCTGCTATCACGCCTCCATAAATTGCCAGCCCGCCTTCACGGGTGTTAAAAATCTTCCACAGGTCATCTTTGTAATTATCCCACGAAAATATAACAAAATACAGTCTTGCACCAATCAGGGCGAAAAATATTGCAATCAACGCCAGGTCAAAATAATCATCGGGATTTTGTTTCGTAACTTTCGCCACACGCATAGCTGCTAAAATCCCACACACCATGGCAATTGCAATTGTTATCCCATAATATGCAATTGGAAATCCAAATACACTTATACTTTTACCCACATTCTCCAGTTCTATTCCCAGATTCGGGAAGGCTATTGAAGTATTCATGACTTGCTCCTATACATTAAACCGAAAGAGAACCACATCTCCATCTTTTACTACATAGTCTTTGCCTTCCAGTCCAACCAGCCCCTTCTCTTTTGCAGCAGCATATGTCTTGCAATCCAATAGATCCTGGTAATTGACAACCTCCGCCCGGATAAATCCCCGCTCAAAATCAGAATGGATCTTGCCCGCTGCCTGAGGTGCCTTGGTACCGTTTTCAATCGTCCAAGCCCTCGTCTCAGTTTCACCTGCTGTGAGATAGCTGATCAGCCCTAATAAGCTATAACTTGCTTTTATAAGCTTTTCCAATCCTGACTCTTTTAATCCTAAATCTTCCAAAAACATTTTCTTTTCATCCTCATCCAGCTCTGCGATCTCCTGTTCGATCTGGGCACAGATGACAAATACTTCACTATTTTCTTTTTCAGCCAGTTCGCGGACCGACTCAACATAACGATTGGATGCGCCATCATCCGCAAGATCGTCTTCCGCTACATTTGCTGCAAAGATAACCGGTTTATATGTCAAGAGATTATAAGAACTGATCCATTCTGCCTCTTCATCGTCCTCAGTAGTAAAACTAATTGCCATTTTTCCGTCTTCCAGATGTGCTTTTACTCTCTGAAGGAAGTCTAATTCTTTGGCAAGGGTTTTATCATTTCTGGCACCTTTAGAGGTTTTGGCAATCCTTCTCTCCATTATTTCAATGTCTGAGAATATAAGTTCCAAATTAATGGTCTCAATATCCCTGATGGGATCCACACTTCCATCCACATGAATTACATTGGTATCCTCAAAGCAGCGGACTACGTGCACAATAGCATCCACTTCTCGGATATTAGCCAGGAATTGATTTCCTAATCCCTCTCCCTTTGACGCCCCCTTTACAAGGCCAGCGATATCAACAAATTCAATTACCGCCGGGGTAACCTTCGCTGAATTATATAAATCTGCCAATAATTGTAACCGTTCATCCGGTACCATTACAACACCAACGTTTGGATCTATAGTACAGAACGGATAATTCGCAGATTCTGCTCCAGCTTTTGTTAAAGAATTAAATAATGTGCTTTTACCGACATTCGGTAAACCTACGATTCCTAGTTTCATGTATGATTTCCTTTCTTGTATTCCGTTTTTCTTTGTTTTTCTTTTGTATCTCTTAACAAGTAACAGTTTATCACAGAATCTGACAAAAATGCAAGCATTTCTACCTTTAAGATGTCGACATATTTCGCCAGTCAGATTTAATTTTTTACAAAAATATTAATCCCTTGATTCTATCACGATTAGAGCACCTTCGGTCACAGAAATGAAGGCTTCTTCTGCAATAATTTCGTTGCTGAGACCAAGTGCCTGGTTACAAGACATTGTATAATTCGACAAAGGATAGTAAAATCCAACCAAATCCAACCCTTTTACCTCTGTGGTATGTGCCACTATCGACACAAATTTTCCATACTGTTCCGCTTTTTTTATAGAAATTTTATTATTTATGACGCGGATTCGATTGTGTTCGTCTATCAGATAACACTCAATACCGGCTTCTGCTGTCTGGCCCAATATCTGTATATTTCCAAGTACATGATCCAGCCGGCTCCCTGTTCCACCTAAAATATAAATACAGGTATTCCCTTTTTCCATTGCCAGATTCACGGCAATCTGAGTATCCGTATCATCTTTTTCCGGTTTAAATGCACGGATTTCCACACCCTTTTTTCGAAAATGGGAAAGGGTTTCGCTCTCGGCAGAATCAAAATCACCTACGATATAATCCGGCACCATCTCTGCCCTTTTCAAAAATTCTATACCACGGTCTGCCCCGATTAAACACGTTACCGGGTGTTTCTCCAAAAATGAGAGGGCAAAATCATAATTGATATTGCCCCCGCTGATAATTGCTGCTATTTTCTTCTCTGTACCCATTGCTTCCTCTTAACCTTCATACTCTTTCATGATCGCTAATAATTCTTTTGCATTTTCGGTAACATCCCCATTAAACACAGTGGAGCCTGCTACGATTACATTCGCCCCTGCCTGCAATACGGTACGAAGTGTATCTTTGTTAATGCCGCCGTCTACCTGGATATCCAGATCCAGATTTTTAGCCACTGCTATTTTACGGAGAGCGCTTATTTTATCGGTACAGCTCTCAATGTACTTCTGCCCGCCAAATCCAGGATTAACGGTCATAATGAGAACCATGTCTACTTTATCCAAAACGTAATCCAAAACGCTGAGAGAAGTAGCCGGATTAAGCGCCACACCGGCTTTTAACCCCTTTTCATGGATCTGTCCGATTACCCGGTCCAGATGCTTGCAGCTCTCTGCATGAACTGTAATAATATCTGCTCCGCAAGCTGCAAAGTCATCTATATATCGCTCGGGATCCATAATCATCAGGTGTACGTCAAACACGCGTTTAGTCGCACTTCTTATGGATTGGATTACCGGCATTCCAAAGGAAATGCTGGGTACAAACTGACCATCCATCACATCAATATGAACATACTGTGCTCCTGCCTGATCAATCTGTTCCAGTCCCCTTCCTAAATTTTTAAAATCTGCTGCTAGTATAGATGGTGCTAAAATATTCACATTAATACCTCCTCTTATCCTTTAGTTCTCCAAATAATACCAAATAATTATCGTATCGCATTTTGCTGATTTGTCCTTCTTTAACCGCCCGTTTTACCCCGCAGTCCGGTTCATGGACATGCATACATCCCTGAAAACGGCACTCCGGCTCATATTCCCGAAACTCCACAAAAAAATCCTTTAGATCTTCTTTATCAAAGTCCTGGATATAGAGGGAACTGAATCCCGGCGTATCCATAATATAGGTATTTTCCTCTATCATAATCAGTTCCGAATGCCTTGTGGTATGTTTTCCACGGTCAATTTTATGACTGATCTCACCGGTCTCCATCATGGCTTTCGGCTGCAGGATATTAATAATGGAGGATTTCCCCACCCCGGAAGGCCCCGCCACTGCAGTGGTTTTTCCTCTCAGCTGCTCCATTACCAGTTCCAGACCGGTATTCTCCAGAGCGCTGGTAAATAACACATCACAGCCGCAGTTTTCATAAATTTTCCTTAGCTTCTCTTCTTCCTCTGTAGAAGAAATATCTTTCTTATTAAAACAAATGATGGTATGTACCTTCTGGTACTCCATCATAATTAAAAATCGATCCAGCAAATTAAAATTGGGCTTGGGACGGTCAATAGAAAAAATAACCAGGGCCTGATCGATATTGGCAACAGCCGGACGGATAAGCGTATTCAATCTGGGCAGAATCTCTGCCACATTTCCCTTCTTATCCGCCTCGCTGATCACATCAATCTCAACATTGTCCCCCACCAGAGGTTTCATTTTGTCTTTTCGAAATATTCCTTTTGCTTTACATTCATAAAGACCGGATTCTACTACATAAACGTAGTAGAATCCAGCTATTCCTTTTACTATCTTTCCCTGCATGTATTTTCCTCTAATTAAACGGAATCGGTGAGTAACGTACCGGATCGCCGTATTCTCCTGTGGATGCATCTTTTACATAGATATATGCCACACCATTGACTCCCTTTGTACCTTTTACATTCAGCACATAAGGAAATTCAACAGATGTTCCTTCCAAAATGGTAGTGGTCTTATCGTTCTGCACTAATATAATCTTGACATCTTCCCCATTATAGCCCGCCGGTGCCTGTAATCCTACATCGCAGGTACCGGTTGTGGAAGCATCGGTATTATTGGTCGTGCCGTTTCCTAAATTCGGATCCGTCTGGGCAGGATCCTGACCTCCTGAGCCTGCACTGATGGTCAGCGTAATGACGGTGCCTTTTGTAACTCCCACTCCGGAGGTAACATCCTGATCCATTACCGTTCCCGCAGAATATCTGTCGGAATACTGCTCCTGGGACTTCACCGTGAGCCCCAGCGCCGTCAGGGTATCTTTCGCATCGGTAAAGGTACTTCCCACTACATTTGGTACGGTGATATCTTCTTCTTCCGGTCCGTCACTGATTACCACAATAACGGTATCTCCGGAACTTGCAGAAGCTCCTGCTTCCGGCGTTGTGCGGATTACCAAATCTTTCGCTACCAAATCATCGTTTTCTCTGGAAACAGAAATGCTCAGATTCTTATCAGCCAGTTCCGATTTTGCCTCATCCTCTGTCAATCCTGACACATCCGGCACCGTTACAGACTGCTGCTGGTTATCTGATTCTTCCGGTCCTTTACTGATCGTATAGGTAACCGTGGTATTCTTGCTGACACTTGAATTAGCTGATGGGTTCTGGGATACAATCTGTCCCTGTGCATAAGTGGAAGATGCCTGCTCTCCCGCAAGGGATGCCCCAAGCCCAAGTGCATTTAATTTTTCTTTCGCCTGATCAGCCGTAAGTCCTCTCAGATCCGGTACGGTAACTTCTGCCTGGTCTGATGAGGAGTTGCTCTGGGTGGTACTTCCTGTGCCATTACCCTGGGAAGCTGATTCTGATTCCGTCGTCTTAACGGTTGAGGTTTCCGTAATCTTTGTGGACTCTGTCGTCTTTTTCTTGCCCGCTCCGAAATTAAATAATCCCAGAGCATTTCCGATCAGCACCAGGAACACACATCCAATCACAATGGCAATAATAATACTTCCGATGGTCATTACCTTTTCCAGCTTTGGATTTATGCCGGATCTGCCGTCAACATCATCATCATCGTCATCATCATCCGGATCGTAATCATCATTCATATATCCATTATTGTAGTTGTCACCATAGCCGCCCTGATAGCCGCCTCCCTGGTAACCGCCACCCTGATAACCACCGCCCTGATAGCCGTCACCCTGGTAACCATTGTTCATATAGCCGCCGTAGTTTCCATCCTGTCCACGGTTATCATTGCCTCTGTCACCATAACTGTTATGGATCTGATCCAGCTCATCCTTTGAGATAACCACCGTTCTGGCATTGTTGTTAATGGGCGTCAGCTGGACAAAATCTCCGTCCGGGTTGACCAGTGATTCTTTCAAATCATGGATCAGCTCGGTCATATCACCATAACGCCTGTCCGGACTTTTCTGGGTACACTTTGCAATGATCTGCACCGTACTGTACGGAAGATCCGGAACAAATTTATGGGGTGAAGGCATTTCTTCCTGCAGATGCTTGATCGCAATTGCAACCGTAGAATCCCCGTCAAAGGGAACATGCCCTGTGAGCATTTCAAAAAGGGTAATACCAAGTGAATAGATATCGCTCTTAGCATCGCTGTAACCGCCCCTCGCCTGTTCCGGAGAACTGTAATGCACAGATCCCATTACATTGGAGCTTATGGTATTAGAAGAAGCCGCTCTGGCTATTCCAAAATCTGTTACTTTTACTTTACCATCCGTAGAGATGATAATATTCTGTGGCTTCACATCACGATGCACAATACCCTTCTTATGTGCCGCCTGTAAGCCCATGGAAACCTGCACCGCAATACTGGTTGCTTCACGGACAGCAAGTCTTCCTTTTTTACCTATATAATCCTTTAATGTAATTCCTTCTACTAATTCCATTACAATAAAGTAGATTCCATGATCGTCCCCTACATCATAGACATTCACAATATTGGGATGCGCCAGGCCTGCTGCAGCCTGTGCTTCCACCCGGAATTTGGAAATAAACGCTGTGTCATCCCGAAATTCCTGTTTCAGCACCTTGACCGCAACAAACCGGTTCAGCTTATGGTCTTTTGCCTTATAGACATCTGCCATACCGCCGGCACCAATTCTGCCTACGATTTCATAACGTTCCTGGATAAACATTCCTTCTTTTAACATTATTCCACCTCACCTGTCAACGGTTCTATTAAAACAACCGCAATATTATCTTTGCCACCATTTTGATTCGCCCTTGCAATCAGTTCGTTTCCAATCCACTGGAGATTGGGTCCGCTTTTTACAATTTTCTCTATTTCTGCGTCCTCTATCATGTTGCTTAACCCATCTGAACACATCAAAATGATGTCTCCCCTCTGAAGCCTCATATCAAAGAAGTCTATTACTACCTTCTTTCTGGCCCCAATTGCTCTTGTAATAATATTTTTATCCGGATGATTTCTTGCCTGTTCCCGGTTGATCTCACCAATCCGGACCATCTCTTCTACCAGAGAGTGATCCTTTGTAATCTGTAAAATTTTATCACTGATCAGATACAGCCTGCTGTCCCCTACATTTGCCACATACAGATATTGTCCGATGACTGTCGCTACCACCAGGGTGGTCCCCATACCCGCTAATGCCTCGGATGAACTTGATTTTTCCATAACTTTAATATTTGCAGTTTCGATTGCTGAACGTATAATTTTTATCGGATTTGTATCCTGGTTTTTACGGATATCCTCAAGCAATACTTCCACCGTATAGCTGGAAGCCTCATCACCTGCGTTATGTCCGCCCATACCATCTGCAACTACAAAAAGATTTGGAAGATTCCCCACAAGCCCACCAGAAGCATAAACGAAATCCTGGTTTGTTGCTCTTTTTTGCCCTACATCCGTAACGCAATATGATTTCATGTTTCTTCCTCTCCTTTACCATTTATGACACTTAAGATTTTTCCATATAACTTTTTCGTAACTGTCCACAGGCACCATTGATATCTCTGCCCATTTCTCTTCTAATAGTAACATTAATTCCACATTTTTCAAGTTTATTTTTGAAATTGTCAATAACTTTTTTCTGTGACTGAACGTAATCCCGTTCCTTAATCGGATTCACCGGGATCAGGTTTACGTGGCAGTTTAACGGCTTAATCAGTGCAGCAAGTTCGTCTGCATCTTCCTTCTTGTCGTTCACGCCGCCCACCAGACTGTACTCAAAGGTTATCCTACGCCCTGTCTTCTCAAAGTAATACTCACATGCATCGATTACTTCGTCCAGGCTGTACTTATTGGCTATTGGCATTAATTCACGCCGCTTTGCCTGGTTGGAAGCGTGTAGTGACAGAGCCAGCGTAATCTGCAGCTGCTCGTCTGCCAGCTGTTTCATTTTGGGAACGATACCGCATGTGGAAACGGTAATGTTCCGCTGGCTGATATTCAGCCCGTGTTCGTCTGTAAGCATCTGGAAAAATTTTAATATATTGTCATAATTGTCGAGAGGTTCTCCCGTTCCCATTACAACGACGTTGCTAACCCGCTCCCCAGACAGCTTCTGGATCCGGTATATCTGGTCCAGCATCTCTGCAGCCGTAAGGTTCCGGGTCCATCCTCCAATCGTCGAAGCGCAGAAACGGCATCCCATCTTGCATCCCACCTGGGAAGAAATGCACACGGAATTTCCGTGCTTGTATCGCATGAGTACACTTTCAATTACATTTTGATCTGCCAGTTTAAATAAGTATTTTTGTGTTCCGTCTATCTGAGAAGTGAGCACTTCCACTACCGAAAGACATGTACAATCATAATGCTCAGACAATGTATCTCTGAGATTTTTGGATAAATTCGTCATCTCCTGGGGAGAATCAGCCAGTTTTTCATGTATCCACTGGTAAATCTGCCCCGCCCGAAATGGCTTTTCTCCTATCTTTGCCATCTCCGCTTTCATCTCCTGAAAATCAAGCGTCTTTAAATCTACTTTTTCCATTTTACTAACCTATCCTCTTGAATCTAGCCATAAAGAATCCATCCGTCTTGTGGATTCCCGGCAACAGCTGCAGATAGCCTGCTTTTGTGGTCTTACTTCTCAATTCTTCACAGATATAGGGATCAATGCTCTCCAGCTGGAAAGGATAATTGTCCAGAAACCATTTTACATTAAACTGATTCTCATCTGCTCCTATGGTGCAGGTACTGTAAATCAGGGTTCCGCCTACTTTTACATAGGGGTAAACCGTATCCAGTATCTTCCGCTGCAGCTTCACCAGCTCCTGCTGCTTTGTTTCTGTCATTTTGTATTTAATATCTGTTTTTTTACCGATTACACCCAGACCGGAGCAGGGAAGATCAGCCAGCAGTATATCTGCCTTTTCCACCGAAGCACCGTCAAAAGCAGTTGCATCCTGGCGCACAGCTAACATATTAATCAGTCCTACCCGTTCAATATTTTCCAGCATCATGTCTACTTTATAATCGGTAATATCCCTTGCTTCCACATGACCACTGCCGTTTAGCTTGTCCGCCAAATGCAGGCTTTTACCACCCGGTGCCGCACAGACATCGATGCAATAATCCCCGAACTTCGGAGCTGCGATCTCTGCAACCAGCATGGAGCTTACGTCCTGTACCTGGAACAATCCCTCCTTGAATGCATTGATCGCCTGCATATAATTATAATCGGAGATTTCCAGCGCATAATCCAGATAGGATACGTCTTCTGCCGTAATATTCTGTGCTTCCAGGCTTGCCTTTACTTCTTCCTTTGTTGCCTTATTCAGGTTGCAGCGAATGCTGGTCTTCTGATCCTTTTCGAAATTTGTACAGACTGTTTCCACTGTTTTTAAATCATATTGTCCCAGCCATTTTCTCAAAATCCACTCCGGCATGGAATACCTTACCGATAAATAGTGGAGAGGATCCTTTGCCGGATCCGGGTACTCCACTTTGTCAATTCCTCTTGCTATACTGCGAAGCACTCCGTTTACAAAACCTTTTAAACTGTAAAACCCACGCTTTTGGGCTATTTTCACAGCTTCATTGCAGACTGCTGAATCCGGAATGCTGTCCATATATTTAATCTGATACACAGACATTCTCAACAGATTGCGGATTAAAGGCTTCATATTTGCTACCTTTACCGTAGAGAACAGCTCCAGTATATAATCCATCTGAAGCATATACTCTATGGTGCCCTCCGCAAGCCTCGTAATAAATGCCCTGTCCCGTTTTTCTAAATACTGGTATTTCTCCAGTACATTACGGATGACTACATGACTATACTCTTCTTCCTCCGTAACCTCCATTAAAATACCCAGTACAATTTCTCTTAAGTTTACCGTTTTAGTCACGATTCCTTCCTCCTGATAGTATGATCAAACGAAGGAGCTGCAAAATAGAAGATGCCAGACTCGCAACGTAGGTAAGTGCTGCTGCTGAAAGTACCTGTTTTACAGCGGATACCTCCTGATCCCCGCAAATATGGGAAGTTCCAAGAATTTTAACCGCCCGTGAGGATGCGTTAAATTCTACCGGAAGTGTTACCAGCTGAAAGATTACCGCCAGCGTAAATAAAACGATTCCCGCTGTCATAAGTGGTCCCATTGAAAAAATAAGTCCTGCAAGGAAAATGGGCCAGAACAGCGTAGATCCCAGATTTGCAGCCGGAACCAGCGTACTTCTTAAAACCAGCGGCTTATACTTCTCCTGATGCTGAATGGCATGACCGCATTCGTGTGCTGCCACTCCTATGGCTGCCACGGAAGTTGACATATACGTACTGTCTGATAAGTTCAGTGTTTTCGTTCTGGGATCATAATGATCCGTAAGATTTCCCTGGACGCGCTGAATCCCAACATCATAGATGCCGGCACCATGAAGTATCCGTTCTGCTGCCTGGGCACCGGTGAGTCCTGACATACTGCGCATCTTGTTGTATTTTGCAAAAGTACTTTTCACCCTGGCTGAAGCAGCTAATGAGATCACCAATCCGATCAGCACCAGTATCATAGTCGGATCATAAAGCATACCCAGACCGCCAAAACCTAATCCATAAAATCCATTTGAACTGCTGTAGCTAAGTAACATGATATTCATTCCCTTCTATCGTCATCCTAGTACGCTATCCGGTCAGAAACTATAATGTCAGTACTGCCTATTTTGCCATCCTCCGCCTTGCAGACTGACAAAATAATCAGCACTGTCACTATAGTTTCCAGCCGGATAGCGCACTAGAGCGTGTTTGAAAATTGCTTTCAAACTAATTATTTGAGTGATATCGCAAGCAGGCTTACGATATGCACATAGTCAAGTGAGACTATTCTAACCTATTTTTTGCAAAAAACCAGCAACTTCACAGTAATTTCATAAATTCTTAAACTTTTTTAAGATAATTGACTTTGGGCATCTAACTGGCATCCCCGCAGGAACGCATCCACAGGCATTTTTTTCTTGCCTTCCAACTGCACTTCCAAAAGGCTTAACACGCCGTCCCCGGTCTGTACTTTTACTGTGTTTTTGGTAACTTCCACAACGGTTCCCGGTTCTGAACCGGAATTTCCCTCTTCTGCATCAGCCATCCAGATCTTCAATGTCTTTCCATCTAAATGGGTATATGCACTGGGCCAGGGATTCAATCCCCGAATCAGGCGTTCCAGTTCTGCCGCACTTTTATTCCAGTCAATCTGCCCGTCTTCTTTTTTCAGCATTCTGGCATAATCGGTGGAGCTTTCTGCAGGCTGTTTTTCATAGGATACCTCTCCGGCTTCCAGTTTATCCAGGGTTTCTATTAACAGATCCGCTCCTGCCTGGCTAAGCTTGTCGAACAGGCTGCCTCCCGTTTCTTTTTCCTCTAGTTTCACCACCCTGGTGGTGATCATATCACCGGTATCCAGACCTGCATCCATACGCATAATCGTAACTCCGGATTCACTCTCGCCATCAATGACAGCCCACTGTATCGGCGCTGCACCACGGTATTTCGGCAGCAAAGATCCATGAACATTCAGGCATCCCAGTTTGGGAACATCCAGAACTGCCTGGGGTATAATCTGTCCAAAAGCCACCACTACCACCACGTCCGGTGAAAGCTCTTTTAATGTTTCCAGAAATTCCGGTTCTCTGACTCTTTTAGGCTGGTACACCGTAATTCCGGCTTCCACTGCCACTTCTTTTACCGGAGGAAACTGCATTGCTTTTCCTCTGCCCTTCGGCTTGTCCGGCTGGGTTACCACTGCCAAAACCTCATGCCGGGATTCTATCAGCTTCTTCAATGTACCCACCGCAAAATCGGGGGTACCCATAAATACAACCTTCATCCATTTACCTCTTTTCTAATTGCAGGCTCTAGAGCGTGTTTGATAATTGCTTTCTGGCAGCTGTGCGTCACACTTTGTGGGAGATTTGTCCCGGATGAAGGGCACGTAGCGGGCTACGTAACCTGAATTCGGGGCAAATATACCGCAAAGTGGGACGTGCAGATGGCGGGAATGAATTTTCAAACACGCTCTTATCTTTTTTCTACTCTTCATCCTCTAAGCTTTCCACATCCATCAGTTCCCCTTCTACATGGTTGGTGAACATAACCCCATCCAGATGGTCACACTCATGGCAGACCGCCCTGGCAAGCAGTTCTGTAGCTTCCAGCGTAAATTCTTCCATATTTTCATCCAAAGCCTTCACTTTTACATAATTAGGCCTTGTTACGATACCGGTCTTGCCGGGCAGGCTTAAGCATCCTTCATTTCCTGTCTGCTCATCCGACGTTTCCAAGATCTCCGGATTAATGAATACCCTTGGGATTCCGTCGGTATCGATTACCACAATTCTTTTCAGGACTCCTACCTGTGGTGCCGCAAGCCCCACTCCCATTTCCATATACATGGTTTCAAACATGTCTTCGATAAGTTCCTGGATTCTGGGGGTCATCTCTTTGACTGGTTTACATTTTTTAGTCAAAACCGGGTCTCCCATAATTCTTATCTTTCTGAGTGCCATTTTACTTTCCTCCAACTCTTTTGTTTATATGATCAGGTTACAAATGTATTTAATTCAGATCGAATTGTATATTTACACTTTCATATCCCTGGTTCGCTTCTATATATTGTTCCACTTTATCTTTAATCATAGTCAGTAAATCGTGTCTTTCTTCCTTCAGATAAATGACTTTGTGATAGATGTCATTTACCTTGGCAACCGGCTCATCCGCCGGTCCGATGATACGCACACTTGTATTCCCTGCTATCCGCACAATAAACTTCTGCAGGTAATCCATTGCCAGGCTTAAGTGCATCAGTTCCTGACATGCTCCGTGAATTGCCATCATATTTGATGCAGGCGGATACCCAGCCAGACTCCGATAAGCGATTTCCTGTTCATAAAAGCTTTCGTAATCCTGGTTTGCCGCCGTGATAATGCAGTAATGTTCCGGGTCGTAAGTCTGGATGATGACCTCCCCCTTTTCCTCACCCCTGCCTGCCCTGCCCGCAGCCTGGGTCAGCAATTGGAAAGTACGTTCCCCAGCCCGGTAATCGCTGGCGTGGAGTGACAGGTCTGCGGCTAAGATACCAACCAGGGTCACATTAGGAAAATCATGCCCCTTCACGATCATCTGGGTTCCGATTAAGATATCTGCCTCCTGATTGGAAAAAGCGGACAGTATTTTTTCATGCCCATCCTTTTCTTTCGTGGTATCCATATCCATTCTTAAAATTTTTGCCTGTGGAAATTCTTTCTGTACAAACTCTTCCACCTGCTGGGTTCCCACCCGGAAACCTCTGATAAACTCCGAACCGCAGTTCGGGCATTTCTTTGGCTGGGGCTCTTCATACCCGCAATAATGGCAGACTAATTTTCCATTATTGTGAACCGACAGTGAAACATCACAATGGGGGCACTGGATAACATGGCCGCACATACGGCAGGATATAAATCCCGCATACCCTCTTCTGTTTAAGAATAACATAACCTGCTGCCTCTTATCAAGCCGGTCCTGCATCAATTCTCTCAGACGGCTGCTGATGACCGAACGGTTTCCTGTCTGAATTTCTTTGCGCATATCTTCTACATATACGTTTGGCAGCTCACTGGTCTTTGCTCTGTTCTGCATGGTAAACAAGGTGTATTCGCCTGTCTTTGCCTTATAGTAAGCATCCACAGACGGAGTTGCCGAGCCCAGTACCACCTTGGCACCTTCCAGGACGCCACGGTGAATGGCAACCTCTCTGGCATGATAACGGGGAACGCTTTCGCTTTTATATGTGGGCTCATGCTCTTCATCAATAATGATGATTCCCAGATTGGGAAACGGAGTGAACAATGCGGATCTGGGACCAATCATGACATCGATGTCCCCTTGTTTCGCCCGTTCAAACTGATCATAGCGCTCCCCCGCAGACAGTCTGGAATTCATAATCGAAATCCGGTCTCCAAACCTTTTATAAAAGCGCATCACCGTCTGATAGGTCAGGGCGATTTCGGGAATCAGCACAATCGCCTGCTGTCCCTTTTTAACTGCGTGGGCTATCAGCTCCATATATACTTCCGTCTTGCCGCTTCCGGTAATTCCGTGGATCAGATAAGTACGCTCATTTTTATCCTCCCACCTGGAAATGATCTGTTCCGCAATATATGCCTGCTCCTGGTTCAGCCGCAGCAGATAATCTTCTTTCATGCCCAGTTTAATGGGATTGCGGTAGACCTTTGTGGTTTTTACCTCTATGATCTGCTGTTCCGTCAAAGACTTTATGGTGGCTCCGGTAATATTCAGCTTGGAAGTCACCAGTTCATAGGGGAGTTCCTCTTCCTCTAAAAGTGCTGTCAGCAGGCGCTCCCTGGCCTTCTGATGTTTCTTTTTATAAAATTCCAGTTTGTCTTTGACTTCTGTCCGTTCCATGACCAGGCAGATCTGCTTCTTTTCTTTTGGTTTGACTTTTTGCTTGATTGGGATTACCGTTTTAAGCGCCTGTATCATTGTCGCACCATAATTTTCCCGGATCCATGCTGCCAGGGCAATCAGCCTGGATTCGCTGTCACTGCCGTCTGTGACGATTTCACAGATTTCCTTCATTTTTGACGGATCATATTCACATTTCTGGCTGATGGAAACCACATACCCTTTTATAAATCTGTTTCCCCTGCCAAAGGGAACTTTTACGACCATGCCAAGCTGAAGGGTTTCCTGCATTTTTGCCGGAATCTCATATTGAAAGGTACGGTCCAGTTTCTCCTGTGTAATGTCCACAATAATATTTGCGTATAACTTTTGCATGGGTTCTCCTAATACTGCGCTAGTGCCGACCTGCGTAAATACGCCGGTATATAGCGCCTGATATCTGCGTCAGCTGTGCGTCTGTGAATCGACGGCGTAGTGGGGCTACGACTAGATTCACAGGCGTGCAGATGGCGTAGATAGCGGGTGCTATATAGTGGCGTATTTACGCCGGTCGGCATTAGTATCTGTTATTTTCTGTCTTCATCCAATATATCCTGAATCAGGACACGTTCGTCCATGGGATATTTCTTTCCTTCGATTTCCTGATAGTCTTCATGTCCCTTACCCGCCAGAACAATTACATCTCCCGGCATGCCATGGTGAATGGCATAGGCAATTGCTTCTTTTCGATCTGTAATCTTGATAAATTCTCCTTTTGTCTTTGAAATGCCGGTCTCAATGTCTGCCAAAATATCTTCCGGCTTTTCAAACCTGGGATTATCCGAAGTAATGATGGTAAAATCAGCCAGTCTGCCAGATACCTCGCCCATCTCATATCTTCTGGCCTTTGCCCGGTTTCCGCCGCATCCAAAGACGCACACAAGCCTTTTGGGATGGTACTCTTTCAGGGTGCTAAGCAGGCTCTCCAGACTCATGGCATTATGGGCATAGTCAATCATTAAGGTAAATGCATCCGATACCTTAATCATTTCAATCCTGCCTTTTACTTTTGCTTTGCCAAGAGCTGAGACGATATCCGCTTCTTTCACACCAAAATGCCTGCAGATTGCTATGGCTGTCAGGGAATTGTATACGCTGAATTTTCCGGGAATATCGATTTCCACATCGAAATCCATAAGCCCGTTCACATGATAGGAAATCCCCAGATATCCTGGTTTGGATACCAGTTTCGTATCGGTTGCCCGAAGATCCGCTTTTTCAGAAAAACCATAGGTCTCCACTTTGCAGGTATGCCCCTCCAGAATCTGGTCCAGATGTTCGTCATCTGCATTAAAGATGCCAAGTTTACACTGTTTAAAAAGCATCGCCTTACAGTTTAAATAGTCCTCGAAGCTCTCATGCTCCGCAGGACCTATATGATCCGGTTCTATATTTGTAAAGATCCCTATCTCAAAGGTAAATCCAGCCGTTCTGTGAAGCATCAGCCCCTGAGATGAGACTTCCATTACAACACAGTCACATCCTGCATCTGCCATACGTCTGAAATACTCCTGTACCAGCGTAGACTCCGGTGTTGTATTTGCCGCGGGGATCACTTCATCTCCGATAATGGCTTCTATTGTTCCGATCAGCCCGACTTTATGACCCGCTGACTCCAGAATGGATTTTACCATATAAGTGGTAGTGGTCTTCCCCTTTGTTCCGGTAATGCCAATTACCTTTAATTCTTCTGCCGGATGTCCGTAGTAAGCCGCAGCAATAAGTGCCATGGCATAGCGCGTATCCGCAACCTGAATCACCGTAACATCGTCCGGAACTGTAACCGGATCTTCTGCCACCAGCACCTTTGCTCCTTTTTCAACAACTTCTGCTGCATATTTATGTCCGTCACTGACGGCTCCCTTAATACAGATAAACAGAGAACCTTCCGTTACTTTTCTGGAGTCGTTCACGACCTGTGTGACTTCTGTCTGAATATCTCCCTGGGTACACTGATATTCCACTCGTTCTAATAACTGTGCCAATTTCATAATATTATCCTCCATGTCTGACTTACATGTCTTAAAACTATAACCCCAGAGCCATTCTATGTAAAACAGACACTGGTTTATGCGGTTACAGAGATTTTCTACCCTTTAGAATAACATACCTACCTGTACTTTTCAACTTTTTATCACCGCAGAAGACGACTTAAAACCGGAGTCTTTTTCATCATCCCTCTTTCCATTCTCCCAGCAGTTTCCTTACGATTTCCCTCTGGGCATCTTCATTATAGTAAAGTACCTCGTACTCATTTCCTTTTTCACTCAAACGCGTTATTACCTGTATTCCAAATCCGATACCCGTTTCTGATACGGTTTTGAAGAGCCGCCCGTTTATCACGCGATCTTCTAAAAATCCTTCTTCCGACAATTTTTGCAAGATCAATTTATTTGTAAGTCGTTTCATAACCTGATCATCCCGCAGGTCATTGATTTGTCCTACCAGGTCACTTAATGTGGTTTGTTCTGCATAATGGATCTGTTCCGCTATTTCATTTGTCAGAACAAATTCTGATTTCTTATTTTTGCCCCGTTTTTCTTTTATTTCCTCTTTTAACGGTTCACTTTCTTCTATATCTGCAAAATCGGTTTCAAAAACAGCGCCTCTGGCTGATTCATCTGTTACAGCCTCATTTTTCACACAGTTTAAAAAGCGTTCCCCATACTTTTCATATTTGAACTCCCCGACTCCGGATACGGTAAGCATTTCTTCTCTTGTTCCCGGTTTTAACACACACATGTGTACCAGGGATTTATCTGAAAATACAACATATGGCGGGACTTTTTCTTCTCTTGCAATTTCCGTCCTTAAGCTTCGCAGTTTTTCGAATAGAGCTTCATCCGCTTCTGAGAGAGCTAAGCCTGCCGCCGAACTCTTCTTTCCTTTCTTCGCCTGCTTTGTCTTCGTCTCTTTTTCCTGTTCTTTTGCCATCTTCATGATAACAGTTTCCTCTTCCTGAAGGATCAAACCGGATTTTTCCGTCAGTTTTAGAATGGTGTATTCATCATTTGTGGCACTGATATAATCATTTAACAGAAGATGGTTCATCACCTGGCGCAGTTTATGCGCCGGAGTCTTTGCAAGTTCTCCATAATGGGGATTCCCATCCAATCTGTACTGTCTGATTTTCGCAGTATTCGCCCCATGTACCGTATCGATAATGACGTTGATACCGTATCTCTGGTGGCTGGATTGTATACACCCAATGAGGCTTTTAGCCAGATCCGTCACATCCACCTCTTCAAACTGAGTCAGACAGTTGGAACAGTTCCCGCAGTAATGGTCCTTGTACTCTCCAAAATAACGAAGTAAGTAGTCCCGCAGACATTCATTGGTACAGCAGTAAAAGGTCATCTTTTTCAGCCGCTCTCTGTCCCGTTCCCTGACTACGGATCTGTTCACATCATCTAACTCATCATTATCTATATCACGCTCGATAAAAAACTGGTTGGTAATAACGTCCTGCCCGTTGTATAAAAGGATACATTCCCCCGGTTCTCCGTCTCTCCCTGCTCTGCCTGCCTCCTGATAATAGTTTTCCACATTTTTCGGCATTCCATAGTGGATTACAAACCTGACATTGGATTTATCGATCCCCATTCCAAATGCATTGGTCGCCACCATAACTGACGCTCTATCGTATGTAAAATCTTCCTGGTTTTCCTGCCTTTCCCGGTCACTGAGCCCCGCATGATAGCGTGTTGCCAATACGCCGTCCCGGATCAGATTCTCATGCACTTCCTCTACTACTTTTCTGGTCAGACAATAAATGATGCCGCTCTGGTCCGGATGCAGATCCAGATAATTCTTAACTGCACCGTACCGGTCCTTTGGCTTTAGAACCCCAAAATAGAGGTTGCTCCTGTCAAATCCCGTACTTACTACAGTGGGAGACTGCAGCATTAATATATCTACAATATCCTCTCTTACTTCCTGTGTTGCCGTAGCTGTAAAGGCACAGATCACCGGACGCACTTTAAAGAGCCTGATAAACTCCAGAATTTTCAGATAACTTGGCCTGAAATCCTGTCCCCACTGAGATACACAATGAGCTTCATCCACTGCCACCATAGAAATTTCTGCCTCCATGGCAAAATTCAAAAATTCATCCGTCATTAACCGTTCCGGAGCCACATAAATAATCTTATACTGCCCCATTCTGGCAAGATCCAACGCTCTATAATATTGATTTGTTGTAAGGGAACTATTTAAAAATGCGGCATGAACGCCTGCTTGATTTAATGCTCTGACCTGATCTTTCATAAGAGAAATGAGTGGAGAAATAACTAATGTAATACCATTTAATATCAATGCCGGTACCTGGAAACACAACGACTTTCCCGCCCCTGTAGGCATAATTCCCAGCGTATCCCTTCCCGACAAAATACTGTCTATCAAAGTTTCCTGCCCTTCTCGGAACTCATCGTAACCAAAGTACTGTTTTAAAATTTTATTCTTTTCCTTGCCTAAATCCAAAATATTCACCTTTCTGCCGTGAGTACGGCTGCTGATTTATTAAATGCAGAATTCGTAGATTTCTGATTTATTTTAGAGATCTTCTATTATGAATATAGCGGGTATTGAAAAGGATGTCAATAGTTTCTTGGGATGAAACAGATGGGGCGTGGGGGAAATACCAGTTTCGCCCTGCGCCATCTGCGCCCTGCCCTGGTACTTCTCCCACGCCCCATCCTTCCGTACATAACCTTCAGAACCTAAAACGTCTATCGTCTTCTCTGCCTATATAAAATACCCGCACTAATCAGCGCAATCCCTGCTACCCCCAATACAATTTTCTCGTCAAAACTGCCCTTTATCATAGAAAACAGGTAAAACTTTTGCAGATATTTATCTCCCGAATAATTACACACATAATAAACCATTGGAACCATGTAAGCGATTGCCATATTATCGGATAAACTATAAGCCATTATTCCAAGTGCACCTAAGAAGACTGCTCCTCCCAGGACACCAAGATAATACTGGATTGGTGAAAACACCGGATTATTGAAATACAAAACGATGATAAACGCCCCCAAAACCGCCAGCAATACCAGCAAAGACTCCATAAGCCGTATCAGATGTACTTTGAATGCAGGCATATATTTGCTCCTGGCAAGGTCCCGGATATTCCTATCCTGATCTGGTATAAATATTGGAACCAAAAGGATAACCCCTACCAGCTGAACATACATTTCCAATGTCTGCGCCACCTGTACAGAATCCAGGCCCTTCATCCCCATCAGAACAGGGGCTAACAGGCTGAAACACAGGGCGATCAGAAGATGTGGCAGAAAATTATGCTTCAGATTTGCTTTTCCTACTGCGATATACAATTCCATTGAACTTCCAGATCCCCTTTCTTTTCCATTCAAAAATAAATATGGTAATAATTAATAACACTACAGCCGATACGGCAAAAAAGATACGGTTTGTCAGCAGGCTCTGAAACTCTGCCGTAAACTTTGCGGATTCCCCCACCGTATTCCACCTTGGTGCCAGGTGAAAGCTAAATCCTCCTACTAATCCGGATCTGACCGCACTGTTTATGTCTATGAACCACCAGATTCCCTGAATCAATATCCCAAGGGCGCTGTCCGTAAGTTCGGTAAAGAAAAAGCCCACGGAAACAACCGCCATAGCCGTAGGAAACAGCCATCCCAGAATGTATTTCATGTAGGAGAAAACATCTGTGGTTACGCCCAGTGTTCTGGCATAATAAATTGCTTCCATCATGGGTGAAATGCTCAAAATAACTACCGGTATCATGCTCATAATCAGCGTTGCCAGATAGCGGGAAAGTACAATGGACACCGAAGATGCTTTTCTGGAGTAGATCAGGCCGCTGGCACCTGCACGCCGATCCCGCATTCCCCGGGTAACAGCCAGAAATACCGGCAGTATGGCAAGCATCAGCACCATATAGTCACAGAATATCCGGGCAAATGCACCTGTCACATGATCCACATCAATGATTTGCTGATACTCGCTTAGCGCCTCTTCATAAGTCATAGGAACCATTGCATTTCCAGCCATCTTTTCCGGCGCATAATAGGAGGTCCCATTGGCACCCAGTATGGAATCCACCTCTTTCATTAACTGCTTAAACTGCTCATAAGTAATGGTATCGGAAATTTCTTCTATACGTCCGGACACAGGCGGCATTATGGTTCCCGGCTGGGTCTGGACGGCCGTTTGGGAATTATCCTCTTCCAGATCACGGCTCAGCTCTGACTCTGTTCTGCCGGTTACTTCTTCCAGTATCTCTGTCACACGGTTATAGTCTTCCTCTCCCAGAGATACCCCTTTATAAAAGCCGATGGGATATGTAGCATAGGAATTATTATGCCAATCAATCATCAGCTTCCCTGTAGTCGCCTGCATAATCTCCTTTGGATCGCTGCTCTCTTTCATTCCATAGGACTCCTGTCCCGGCTGAGGCTTGGTGACTACGGAATACTCTTCCATCTGTGAAGAAACAAACACGGCGAGTATAATCAGGTACAGATAAAAGATCACACTCTTTAAAATCTGTTTGCATTCCTTTCCTAATAAACTAAAAAACATCACCTGTCCCCCCTTTCCCTCTGCATCAGATACATGTAGGCATCTTCAACATTTGCCTCGCAGGAAACAGCTCCGGAAAAAGGCTTTTCTTCTGACACAAATTTCACATTCAGATGATTCCCAATTGCCATCATACTGGTCACCACATATTTTTCCTTCATATTAGAAAGTTCTTTTTTCGAAATTTCTGCGGTATAAATTTTGCCGGCTGCTTCCTGAAGCAGCTGCTCTACAGTACCTTTATACTGTATTCTTCCGTGGTTCAGTATGGCAATATCCTCACAGGTTGCCTCTATATCCCCAACAATATGTGTGGATAAAATTACAATGCGCTCTTCAGCCATTTCACAGAGCAGATTCCGAAAACGCACCCGCTCCTCCGGGTCCAGACCTGCCGTTGGTTCATCCACAATCAGTACTTTTGGATCGTGCAGTATCGCCTGTGCTATCCCCAGCCTTCTTCTCATCCCGCCTGACATGGCACGCACCTT
This sequence comes from uncultured Robinsoniella sp., assembly GCA_900540475.1. Taxonomy (GTDB): domain Bacteria; phylum Bacillota; class Clostridia; order Lachnospirales; family Lachnospiraceae; genus Robinsoniella. The sequence goes on from UQGG01000035.1 coordinate 55,154, forward strand.
CGTTTTTCTTTCATCCTGAAGATTCACCTTTTCCAGAAGAGGCAGAATACGCTCCCTGCGGCTGGGTCTGCTCATTCCCGATAAGACACCCAAATAATCCATCGCTTCATATGCCGTCATATTTCCATACATATTAAAGTCCTGCGGCAGATAGCCGGTCATTTTCCGGATCGTCTCCGTTTTCTCAATGGGCACCTCACAAACCGTTACTTCTCCTGCATTTTTCTTAAGCAATGTGGCAAGCACTTTCATAAGTGTGGTCTTACCTGCACCATTTGGTCCAAGCAGTCCAAACATCCCACTTTCAATCTTCAGGTTTATATTTTGCAGCGCCTGCTTTTTGCCATAATTTTTATCCAGATTTTCGATTATGATTTCTGTAGACATTATATCTCCTCCTTATTACCGTTCCTTTGTAGTTTTTATCATACCCATTAAATATCTACACTTTTCCTATTTCATACCGAAAATTGCACAAATAATTGCTCCCCCGTCTATACTGTTCGCCAGATCCAGGCTCCCTCCATGTTTTTCACATAAAAACTTACAGATAAACAGACCGATTCCATAATGTGTGCCATCATCTTTTCCCTTCTGGTCACTGTAATATGGACGGTCTGCCATCTTAAGCCCTTCTTTTGTAAATCCTTCCCCGTCATCCTGGACATAGAGGTATAATTCCCTGTCATCTTCACTGCTGTCCAGCGTAATCACAACATTTGACCTGGCATAGCGCATTGCATTGGACAACATATTTTCCAGAATTTCCATAAAAATCATCTCGTCCATAAACCATTCTGAATCCATTGGAAGCATGGAATTACAGGAAACCTTAATTTCCCCCATCTCTTCCATAATCTGTGCGATCCCTTCTGTTCTTTTTAAAAGGGTTTCCCCTTTCATATCCTTCCGGTTTAATTCCAGGGCTTCCAGGCTGCCCACTTCCTTCATTGTATTGGTAAAATTCATCAGCCGCATTGCCTGGGCATTAATGAGATCAAAATTTTCCATCATCTGCTCTTCGGTAATTTTACCCGTAGGATAATATTTGGTTAAAAAATCCGCATATCCGTGGATGACTGTAAGAGGCGTGCGAAGATCATGTGCAAAAGCCGCATTTAAGCGTCGCTGTTCCTCCATCATATTCCACATTCTTTTATTATTTTCAATCAGGGTAAGGCGCATCTGTTCGAAAGCACTGCAGACCTCACCCAGCTCATCCTTTCCCTCATAGACACACTCATATCCCAGTTCATTGTTACCGATGTAGCTTACCTGCCGCTTTAATATTTCAATCGGTTCCGAGAGCTTGTTCTTATAAAACAAATAAGAGGTAATGATGACTCCGGCTATACTGTAGATCACAATACTAAATGACTGGACAAAGAACACTGCAAAAGTCAGAATACGATCCGTCAATGTCATATCAACCTCAGTCCATACCAGATTGGTAGTTATCCCATAAGTGTTTCCAAAATAACGGATGCTAAGGAGGGTACTCCATTTTTCACTGACCGCCATACTCACTGCAAAAAGGATTAAGACTGCTCCAATAGCGATCAACAGATACGTTGCCATCGCCCTTTTCAGGGAAACATCCAGCATCTTTTTTTTAAATTTCAATAACAGTTCATCTACCCAATCCATTTATATCCCACTCCCCACACCGTTTCTACATAAGTTTTATCCGCATACTTCCCAATCTTCAGCCGAATCCGTCGGATATGTTCTGCTATGATATTACTGTCGCTTTCTCCGTCAAATCCCCGGATGCGCTCATAAATCGTCTCTTTACTGAAAATCTGCCCCCGGTTCATGGACAGCAGTTCGATAATATCAAATTCTGTTTTCGTTAAGTTGATTTCCTTCTCCTGATAATAGATGCTCCGCTCCGTGTAATTAATCAGCAGATCATCGGTAAATTTCAGGGTTTCCTTTCCCCCGCTCCGGTGTTCCCGCCTCAGATGTGCCGCTACCCTTGCCCCTAATTCTTCTATACTAAAGGGTTTTAATATATAATCATCCCCGCCGATCATCAGCCCGTTAATCCGGTCCCGCTCTTCCACTTTTGCCGTCAAAAACAAAATCGGACAGCTGACGTGGTCCCTGATCTTCTTGCACACGTCCAGCCCATTCATATCAGGCATATTAATATCCAGCAGTATAATATCCGGCTGCATTTCAATTTTCTCCAGCGCCTCGCTGCCGCCGCAGGCCGTATACACCAGATATCCCTGCATATTAAAATAATCCTTTAATAACTTTAAAATATGTATTTCATCATCTACTGCTAAGATTTTATACTGCATTATGACCACTCCTTTTTTGGAATATCGTTTATTCCATTCATTAATAAATAACGCAATTATTTTATCATATAAATCTCTATAAAAATACTATTTCAGAGTGGGAAATTACGCCAGGAAATTTTGGCATAAAAAAATAAGCAGATTAACATCTGCTTCAAAAAATATTAATGGTTATGACAATTGTGTTTGTACAACCAGATACATGAAAAGCCAGGGCATTCGGAAGTGAGGTATGACGTTTAAGATCATAAAAAGTACATAAATACATGTTGCAAAAACCTTTTGAAAACTTCTTCATATAGATAATAATCAATCAAATTTATCTAAAAGAAAAGTGAGCAATAATAGTTGGTAGTTCAAACGATTCAGCATATCTTTATAAATAATAAGAGTACTTTTTAACAGTTTTACAATAAAGTCTAGTTGTTATGGACATATTTAAAACAATATGATAAAATATAAGAATGATAACAGAGTCGTAGGATAATTACGAGTGTTTGCCCTCTTACATTATACATAAGAGGAGGTGATCTTCCATAACTATAAAAAATAGGAAAGGGGAGTGAGCCTGATGACAGTATCTGAAGCATTGACCTTAATGTTCTTATTTGGTACATTTGTTGTAGCATTAATCACTCTTATTGTTCAATTAATAAAATTGAGCAATAAAAAATGATTATCCTCTTCCGTCCAAAAGATTAGGATAATCATTCCAACCTGAGGGCAAACATAAGTTTTTACTTATGATACCTGTTATCTGTATTATAGCAGTAATCAACTTTCTTGTAAAGTGGTTACTGCTTTTAATTTACTCTATAGACTTCCCTAACCTACTATGCTAGAATATTCCTGTTAAATTAATTATTCAAATAGATCCATATAAAATACATTCAGGAGGCGCTACATGTTCACAAAAGATCGCAGTTTTTATCATAATTTTTTCTCTCTGTATTGGATCCTGGTCCTTCAGAATGTAATTGTCTTAAGCGTCAATCTGGCTGATAATATTATGCTTGGGGCATATAATGAAACTGCACTGTCCGGTGTAGCTGCAGTTAATCAAATCCAGTTTGTTCTTCAGCAGCTGATGAATGGATGCGGTGACAGTCTTGTGGTATTGGGCAGCCAGTACTGGGGACAGCAGCGGACAGAGCCTATACGTAAGCTTGCTGCCATTGCCCTGCGGGCGGCTTTGCTTTTTGCCGTTCTTTTGTTCATTGTGGTCAGTCTCTTTCCCCATGGGGTACTGAGCCTGTTTACCAACGATGAAGCAATCATTACAGCCGGCATGGAATACCTGTCCATTATTCGTTTTACCTACATAGTATTTGCCATTTCAACGGTACTTCTGGCATCCCTGCGAAGTGTGGAATGCGTAAAGATTGCATTCTATATTTCAATTAGTACTCTGGTTATTAATTGCTGTATTAATTATACGCTGATCTACGGACATTTTGGATTTCCGGAAATGGGGGCTAAGGGCGCTGCCATCGGTACGCTTGCTGCACGAATCAGTGAACTGGTCATCGTCTGTTTCTACCTGTATAAAAAAGACCAGAAATTACGTTTAAAACTCAGACATTTGCTGCACTGCGACCGGTCCCTCCTTCAAGACTATATCCATATATGCTACCCGGTAATCATCGTGGCGGGCATGTGGGGATTATCCACTGCCATGCAGACCGTGATCCTGGGACACCTGCAATCCAATGCCATAGCAGCCAACAGCGTAGCATCTACCCTGTTCCTGATTCTGAAAGTAGCATCCGTAGGTGCCGCCTCCTGTGCCACAATTGTAATCGGCAAGACCATCGGCTGTGGTGATATGCATAAGGTAAAAGAATATACCAGAACTTTACAGCTGATGTTCCTCTGCATCGGAATTTTAACCAGTATTTCCCTTTTCCTGTTAAAGACCCCTATTCTGGGATTATACGCATTATCGGAAGAAACCAAGTACCTGGCAAATGCATTTTTAACCATTTTATGTGTTACCTGTATTGGCACCGCTTACCAGATGCCGGTTCTGACGGGATTAATAAGAGGTGGGGGCGATACAAGATTTACCATGATTAATGATATCATCAGTATCTGGTGCATTGTCATCCCCCTGTCTTTTCTTGCCGCATTTTACTTCCGCTGGTCACCGATTATTGTGGTATGCTGTCTGAACTCCGATCAGATCTTTAAATGTGTCATTGCTTTTATACGGGTAAACAGTTATAAGTGGGTTAAAAACCTTACGCGGGCTTAGGTTTCCTCCCGCTCTAAACTTTTCTGCCCGGGTTCACATGTACCATGCAGTGCTTTACCCTTGGAAATGCTCCTTCAATCTCATCATGAGTTCTCTGTGCTATGGTATGGGCTTTGGTGAGCGTTTCCTCTCCGTCTGCCTGGATCTCAATATCCACATAGATTTTGTCTGCAAACAGCCTTGTTTTGATCTGGTCTATCCCCATAACACCTTCCTGACGGCTGATTACTCTGCACATCTCATCAACCACTTCATCTTCACATGCCTTATCCATCATTTTATCAATGGCATCTTTAAACACATCAAATGCCGCCTTTAAAATAAAGATACAGATTACCACACTGGCAATTGGGTCTAAGACCGGAAGTCCAAGTCTGGCTCCAAGAATACCAATCATACTGCCAATAGATGACAGGGCATCGGAACGGTGATGCCATGCATCCGCCATCAGTGCACCGGAATTAATTTTTTTAGCCGCTGCCCTGGTATACCAGTACATTGCTTCCTTTGATATAATGGAAATAATCGCAGCCGCAAGCGCCAGAAGCCCCGGAACCGCCAGTGATGCCCTGTCCCCGGTAAAGATCTTAAGTACGCCGCTGTAACCGATTCCCAGACCGGTAATCCCCAGTACTATGGCAAGTACCAGTGCTGCCACGCATTCCATTCGCTCATGGCCATATGGATGTTCTTTATCCGACTCCTTGCTCGCCATTTTAACTCCAAGAATTACGATTAATGTACTAAATACATCCGAAGCAGAATGGACTGCATCGGAGATCATAGCCCCTGATTTCGCAAAAACACCTGCATAGAGCTTAAACAGAGATAAAATGACATTCCCTATAATTGTGACAATAGATACTTTTGTTGCAATTTGTTGATTTGATTTCATACTTTTTCCCCCTATTCTGAATGTTAACCGACCATGCCTCATACTCATACTCATTCATAAGATGCGCTGTCCTGTTCGGAAAACAAAAAACACACCTGCGGAACATACTACTGTCCCACAGATGCGTTTCATAACCATCTGCTGCCGCTTAGCGGCCCGGCCCCACAAACCAGATGGTTTATCGCCTGCTCAGTTTGTACTGTTGATCTCGCATTCTTTTTATTAGAATGTAATGCAGTGCAAATCGATTTCTAACTAATCTAACATATTCAGTATAGCATGTCAAGGTGAAAAAGCTTAAGAAAAATATAGGTGATAATTGCCATAACTGCCGCCTCTTACGGCACTTCATAATTTGCAGTTTTTTTCAGTTTATTTGCAATTTATTTTTTGCAGTTTATTGGTTTACCTGATAGTAAGCCTCCGTCACCTGATCCAGCTCTTCCTTTAATTTCAGCACATTATCACCTTTTTTTGGCTTGCGCAGCCGCATACTCAATTCTGCCATTTTCATACTGAGCAGTGTCTTATCAAGCTGCAGCACTTCTTTCGGTTTGGATGCACGTTCTTTTTCCTGCTCATAAGCTTCCCAGTTTCCCTCGAAAGTCTCTAATTTTCCTTTCTCCAGAAATACCAATCGGTCCGCCGTGTTTTTAGCCAGACTTCTGTCATGGGTGACGATCAGCATGGTCCCTTCCCACTTATCCAGCAGTCCTTCCAGCGCTTCTGCAGTATACATATCGATATGGTTCGTAGGTTCGTCCAGGATTAATACATTCACATCAGAAGCCATCAGCCTTGCCAGCATTACTTTCGCCCGTTCACCCCCTGATAACACGGAGACCGGTTTATGAATATGCTGTTCGGTGAGATAGAGATTTGCCAGAATACAGCGAATCACATGCTCCTTTAAATTAGAGTCAGCCCTTACATTTTCCAAAACGGTCTTATTCATATCCAGTGTTTCATGTTCCTGTGAAAAATAACCAATTTTAACATCCGGATTCAAATACACAGAAGGATGATGTTCCATAATCTTTTTAATCAGCGTGGACTTTCCGGTCCCATTTGCCCCCATCATAACGGTACATTTATGCGCCTTCAATATCAGATCTGCATCATCTAGAACCATCTTCTTCCCATACTGGACGGTCAGTCCCTGTATTCTCACTGCCGTCTTCCCGGACAGCGGATTATCCATACCCAGCCGCATCACCACGGGAGCCAGTTCCTTCGGTTTTTCTTTAACCTCCAGCTTTTCCAGGCGTTTTTCCATGGCTTTGCCTCTGCTCTGAACATTTTTCTGCTGTTCTCTCGCCACACCCTTATACAGCATCCACTCACTGTGCCCCATCTGCTTTGGTGGTTTTAACATCTGGGATGCTTCATTCTTCACCTGATTCATGGCAATCGTGATCCTTTTACGCTCCTGCTGGTACTGCTCAAATTCGAACATTGCAAATTCCCGTTCCCGTTCTTTCTGCTCCTTCCACTGAGAATAGCGCCCGGGGAACACACGAAGTTTCCCCTCCTCAATCTCCCAGATCGAGGTACATACTTTGTCCAGCAGATACCGGTCATGGGAAATCAATACAAAGGCGCCCCGGTATCCCATAAGCATTTTTTCCAGCGTTTCTATCCCATTCACATCCAGATTGGTCGTTGGTTCATCTGCGAACAGAAGCCCGCTACCCTGGGATAAAGCCGCTGCGATTGCCTGTCTTGTTTTCTCTCCGCCGCTTTTGCAGGCAGAATCTTTTATCTGCATCCGGCTGAGAAGCTGTGGGCTGACAAGCAGATTGTGCTGATCATCCGGCTCTTCCTGACACTGTTCAATCATGGCAATATCACAGTATCTGTTAATCTCTCCTTCATCTGCACGTTCACTTCCATACAGGATATGCAGTAACGTACTTTTTCCTGCGCCGTTTAACCCCACCAGTCCAATGCGGTCTCCTTCTTCAATGGTAAGCCGGTCTATGCAGAACAACTCCTGAATCCCATAGCCTTTTTTTAAATTCTGTACTTTTAATAACAAAAAAATCCCTCCTAAACACTCTGTTCAGCAGGGAAATCAGCATACGAAAACAAGCAGGCAAAATGCACCTGTAATACAAACTATCCATACCCCTATCAAACTGAAAGAGTACTGGTTTACTTTGTAGCTTGTTCAATATTATCATAAATGATCCGTAAGCATAGATTCAGACTGAACAGAGTAAATACAACAAATAAGACTAATTTTATCTTAGCCTTCATTTTCCATTTACTTTTCATAAGTTTCATTCAGTCCTCAAATAATCATATTCTTACAGACACCTCGTTCTTTCTAAGATGCAGTAGGCATAAAGCCATTGCTCTAAATTAGTTGTAATATATCACAGAAAGCGAAGGACGTCAATACGGTAAATCCATTTTGTGAAAATCATTTTTCAGAAAATCGTAACAGTTCAGACAGCATGAACTGTTACACATCCAGCCCATTGAAATTTGCCTTCGGCGAAGGACTGGATGAAAATTGGGGGCAAAATTTTTGTCAAATTTTTCTCTTGACATGTGAACACTTGTTAACTATAATATCATTAAGTGAACAAACGTTAACTTTTTTTATTTAGAAAGGAGTACCATGCCAAAACGTAATACAAAAGAACTGATCCTGCAGGAAGCACTGAGCCTGTTTTCTGATAATGGATATGATGGTGTATCTGTACGGGAGATTTCGGGAGCTGTTGGTATCCGTGAAAGTGCCCTCTACAGGCATTTTAAAAACAAACAGGATATATTTGATACCATTATCAAACGGATTGAAGGACAATATGCAATTGTAGCCCAGGAATTTCATATTCCCGACGGTGATCTGTCCCAGGTGGCAGGAGCCTATATTAAGAATGGTCTAAATCCTTTAAAAGAAATGACAAAGTCCATGTTTTTATTCTGGTTAAAATCCGAAGAAGCTTCTAAATTCCGACGGATGTTAACCATAGAACAGTTTAAAAGCACCAAGGCGGGTGAAACTTTTCATTCGTTTTTCTTCCGCTTGCCCCTAGAGTTTCAAACCCAGCTGTTCGGAGAAATGGTCAAAAGAAAATATTTTAAAGAGTTGGATCCAAAGATTCTGGCACTGAATTTTTATTCACCCATCTTTCTGCTGATCAATCAGTATGATAATCATCCCGAACTGGAAGCAGAGGCACTGCAATTATTAGAGAAGCATATCGACCAATTTGAACTGCTCAACCGCACACCACATTGAAAGGGAACGCTATGGATATTAGTTTATTTATGAATCAGGGCATCCTGTCTATTGCCCGGACTGCAGCTAAATTTTATTTTACGGATAAGAAAAACCGCCGCTTTATAATGGATTTCACACCTCAGCTTACGAGAAACGCAAAAATAAGAGCCGAACAGGAACAAAGAGGCATCCATATTCCCCCTTTCCTGATTGCAAGCATTGCTTCCCGCTGCAACCTCCATTGTACCGGGTGTTATGCCAGGGCTGACGGGGCGTGCAGCGACCATCAGCAGAAAACTGAAATGGATGTCTCCCACTGGAAAAGTATATTTGAACAGGCTAATGCACTTGGCATATCCTTTATCCTTCTGGCAGGAGGTGAGCCGCTTCTTCGCAAAGATATCCTCTCCCTGGCGGGGAACTATCCCGATATTATCTTTCCCGTATTTACAAACGGCACATTGATTGACGGGGCGTACATAGATTTGTTTCACAACTGCCGCAATTTAATCCCGGTGCTCAGTATGGAAGGTACTGCTGCTGACACCGACCTGCGAAGAGGCCCAGGCATCGCTGATCAGCTCTCCGAAGTTATGTCTGAGCTAAAGCAACGGCAAATATTGTATGGCACCTCTGTCACCGTTACCCACCACAACCTGGAATACGTAACCGGCAGAAAATTTGTTGACGAACTTCAAAGCCAGGGCTGCAGCATCATCTTTTATGTGGAATATGTTCCGGTTGAAAAAGGAACGGAATCTCTGGTCTTAACCGATGACGATCTAAACCTGTTACAGGCAAATGTACAGGAATTAAAAGCAGATTGCGAAAAAATGATTATTTTGTCATTTCCGGGGGATGAAGCAGCCATGGGCGGCTGTCTTGCAGCAGGACGGGGATTCTTCCATATTAATCCAGCAGGTGGCGCAGAACCATGTCCTTTTTCACCATATTCAAAGTTAAACCTGACCCAGGCCTCTCTCTTAGAAGTTCTGCAGTCAGATTTCTTTGAAAAAGTAAGGGCGATTGAAGAAAAAGCAGACATCCATCAAGGGGGATGTACGCTGTTTGCCTACCGGCAGGAAGTGGAAAACATTTAGAGGCTTAAAGTGGAGCTTATGGATCATATTGATACAAAAAGAATAAGCATATAATCGGCAAATAATTATATGCTTATTCTTTCATTTTACATTTTAGGATTGATCTATTTATACATCCTGTTCTGTCAGATACACCTAATTGTCTATAACGTTTGAATCCCCAATATAGACACAGGATGTTTTCATAGCTTATATGATCATGGCATTATCTCTGTTTCACATTTATAATTCCGCTGGTTTTCAAGCAATTTCTTATCTCTGTACACGTCCTGATCCGTCTCCGCCGGCAAGTTTCATCACTTCATCAACGGATACCTGATTGAAGTCACCTTCAATGCTGTGCTTCAGACAGCTTGCTGCAACTGCAAATTCAATGGTCTGCTGGGGTGCAAAATCATTTAAGCATGCGTAGATTAATCCGCCACCGAAGGAATCCCCTCCGCCTACACGGTCTACGATATGCATGAGATAGCTCTTGCTGAAGTAGAAATCACTTCCGTCATAAAGCATGGCTGCCCAATTGTTGTCATTTGCAGAAATGGAGCCGCGAAGGGTAATTGCCACTTTAGAGAATCCAAATCTCTCAGCCAGCTGTTTGGCAACATCTTTATATCCCTCATGGTTTACTTTTCCGGAAGTTACATCTGTATTTGCTGCTTTGATCCCGAATACATCGCTGGCATCTTCCTCATTTGCAATACATACATCCACGTATTTACAAAGTTCACCCATTACCTGGCCCGCTTTTTCTTTTGACCAGAGCTTGTTGCGGTAATTCAAATCACAGCTTACAGTAATACCTTTTTCCTTTGCTTTTTTGCAGGCTTCCAGACAGATTTCTGTTACATTGTCTCCTAATGCAGGAGTAATTCCGGTAAAATGGAACCAATTTGCTCCTTCAAAAATCTGATCCCAGTCAAAATCCGCAGTGGTTGCTGCTGCTATGGAAGAACCGGCACGGTCATAGATTACTTTACTTGGTCTCTGGCTTGCACCTTTTTCCAGAAAATAGATGCCCACTCGGTCTCCGCCTCTTGTGATATAAGAAGTATCCACTCCAAATCTGCGAAGAGAATTCACTCCCGCCTGGCCAATTTCGTGTTTGGGAAGCTTGGTGACAAAAGCTGCGTCCAGTCCATAATTCGCCAGGGAAACAGCTACATTTGCTTCTCCTCCGCCATAAGTCGCACCATAATTTTCAGCCTGCACAAACCGGTAATATCCTTCCGGTGCCAGTCTCAGCATAATTTCTCCAAATGTTATTACTTTCTTGCTCATATTTTATTTCCTCCGTAAATTTAATCTGAATAGTAAACCTGTATTAATAATGTGTATGAAAAATTCTATATTAGGGTTCTGAAAAATCTATGGATTTCCTCTTATTTTCTCACTAAATGTACTGCAAATCCGCCAAACTCGCCTTCTAAATAAATCGCGATCAAGTTTCCTTTTTCATCACATTTTGCTGATTCTTCATTGAAGGTAACGCCCTGTTTGCCCAAATGGTAAACTGCCCTGTCGATGTAATTGGTTTTGACTGCGATATGCCCGTTCGTTCCATAACCTGGTGTATTCATCACTTCCACTGCACTGCCGGCAAAAACAGAAGAATTGCCAGCCTTCTTTGCAAATCCAAAGATCTGCTCAAATGAAGCTGCTGTGTTTACCGCTTCATCTTTATCAGCAGCATTGATACCAACATGCGCCAATTCGAAACCAAGCATTGCGGTCACTGCTTCTTTCGTCATATCCCTTATTTTATCAAATTCCCCTGCTGTGATCATATCTTTGCTTACCATCCAGCTGCCGCCACAGGCAATAATCTTCGGGAAGTTTAAGTAATCAATCAGGTTTTTTGCATTAATGCCGCCTGTTGGCATGAACTTCATATTTACATAAGGCGCTGCCATAGCTTTGATTTTGGCAAGACCGCCGGACGCCTCTGCCGGGAAAAATTTAACAACTTCCAGACCTAACTCAATGGCCTGTTCAATATCAGTAGGACTTGAGGTTCCCGGTGTAATTGGAATGTTTTTATCCACACAGTATTTTACTACTTTTGGATTCAATCCCGGGCTTACAATAAATTTCGCACCTGCTGCCACTGCACGGTCTACCTGCTCCGTAGTCAGCACAGTTCCCGCTCCTACCAGCATTTCCGGAAATTCCTGTGCCATTATGCGGATAGACTCCTCTGCGGCTGCCGTACGGAATGTAACTTCCGCACATGGAAGTCCTCCTTCGCAGAGTGCCTGTGCCAGTGGTTTTGCATCTTTTGCGTCATCTAATGCGATTACCGGTACAATTCCCATTTTGGAAATCTCTTTTAAAATTTCATTCATGATATAAATCCTCCTTATTATAGATCTTGATTTGTATTTTGTTTTGCATTTTGTATTGCATTTTGTTTTGCACTACATTTTACTTTTTGTTTTGCATTTTGTACTATACTTTGTTTTGCTTTTTGTTTTGCTTTTTGTTTTGTATTTTGTTTTACGCTTTGTTTTTAGCTTTGTTCTAGGCTTTGTACTTCGCTTTATACTTCGCTTTGTTTACTCTTTGATCTACATATAGTTTCGTATTATGAAACTATGTTTTAAATTACGATACCTTTAATTGCATTATAGGTAGAAACGCAGAAAATGTCAATAGGGAATTTATACTTTTTTTCATATCCTGTCCGGCTCATGTCATTTTATTTTATATCAAAAAGAACAACCTCAGCTTCCAGTATTTTACTGTTCAGTGAGGTTGTTCTGTATCTGGTAAAAACTTATTAGATTCTTTACAACTTTGTCAGGATTTTTTAAGAATTACATCCAGTGATTCTTAACATTTATGATATATTCTATATTTAATAAATAACATTCACATATTCTGGCTTAAAAAACAAAAGCTACTATAATAAGTCAAGACTTTACAGAAACTGGCCGGATATATATTAATATAAGAATACATTGCATTTGTAAGAATAAATAGAAACGAAACAAGGAGATCCTCTATGGCTGAAAAATTAAAGAATCACATTCCCCTTATAACAAATATGATAACCGTGCTGACTGTTGTCCTCTGTATCATATTTGCGGTATATGGGTACCGCGCAGGCATTTTTGAATCAAAAGAATCTCTGACTGCTTTTATTAAGGGTCTTGGCTTGTGGGGACCGCTTGTATTTATGTTTATTCAGGCTTTACAGGTGGTAATACCGGTTCTTCCCGGATTTGTAACATGTATTGTAGGCGCCCTGGTATTCGGGCCTGTTATGGGATTCGTTTATAGCTATATCGGTATGTGCATCGGTTCCATCCTTGCTTTTATCATTGCCCGCAGATACGGAATTGACTTTGTCAAAAAATTTGTGAGTGAAAAAACATACGATAAATACGCATCCTGGCTGGAGAAAGGAAAGAAATTCGACATCTTTTTCATGCTTGCTATTTTCCTTCCGGCTGCTCCCGACGATCTGCTCTGTTTTATCGCCGGGCTCACCCGGATGCACTGGAAGAAATTCACAACAATTATCCTTCTTGGAAAGCCCTGGGTGATCGCTGCCTACAGTATCGGAACCGCCGGCATGATCCATGCGATCCATTTTTTCTAAAATGAATACGTTAGTCAAGATATCTTTTTGACTTCTACCAGTGGCAGTATCTCCTGCATATCTTTTTCCAGAAAGCTTCCTGTCTTCATGGTTAAAGCATTTGCAGCGGAAACTGCCACTGCATATCTGAGCATCTCTTCGGAATCATAACCTCTGTATAGTCCCACAGCAAACGCCGCTGTCATAGAGTCCCCGCATCCCACCGTATTCACAACTTCCAGTTTCGGAGGTTTTCCATGGTAGACACCTTCTTTGGTAACCAATAGTGCCCCCTCACTGCCAAGAGAAACCACTACCATTGGTATTCCCATTTCCCGAAGCTTTCTGGCACCGGCAATAATCTCTTCCCTGTTTGTGACCGGTACTCCCAGCAATGCTTCAATTTCATCGTCATTCGGTTTAATCATAGTCGGACATGACTTAATACTTTCTTCCAAAAGCTTTCCGCTTGTATCCAGAATCACCTTATGTCCCGCCGCCTTTACCATATCAATCAGCTTTCCATAAATGCTGATCTCTACCCCTTTGGGGACACTTCCTGAAATAGTAACAACCTCACTTTTCTCTGCTATCTCCTTAAACTGAGATAGAAAAGCTTCTGCTTCCAAAGGTTCTATGGGCTCACCCGGTTCCAGAAATTCTGTGGAACTTCCATCTGCCGCCAGTACATTGATACAGCTTCTGGTCTCCCCTTTTACATGGACAAAATGGCTTTTTACCTGGTATCCCTCCAGCAATTCTTCCACATATGCACCATTGTGTCCGCCTACAAAACCGGTTGCAAGCACTTCTTCTTTGCAAAGCCTTGCTACCTTGGCTACGTTAAGTCCCTTTCCGCCTGCCGTATTGGAGCAGGTTTTTACACGCATAACTTCTCCCTTTTTCAATTCATCTACTACATAAGCTTTATCAACTGCTACATTCAGTGTCACTGTTGTGATCATATTTTCCTCCTGTTCCGTGCAGCCGGATATCCCTGCCTCACTGATCATTTTTTCCTATAAGAAAGGCTGTGCACATAGCCACAGCCTTTCTGTTTCCTATTTGTTATATCGTGCAGCTGCCAGAAAGCAATTTTCAAACACGCTCTAAGCTTCGCTGTCAATCAAAATCTTTCCCTTCACCGCACCTGGTGTCTTAAACATTTCAAAAGCATCTGCAATCTGGCTGAGCCCCAGCTTCTTGTAAATAAAAGAATCGTCGAATTTTAACTGACCCGTTTTGAAATAATGTGCCGTCAGTTCCCATTCTTTTCCCGGAAATGGTGCACTGTAGGACATCCAGGAGCCGGTAAGCTTAAATTCTTTCCGGTTCATATTCTCCCACTCGCTTACCGTAAAGGATAATTCTTTGGTAGGGGTACCGATGAAGCACACCTCTGCTTTATTTGCTGCCAGCTGGAATGCCATTTTCATAGTAATGGTATTTCCTGCTGTTTCATATACAAAGTCATATCCCTTGCCGTCAGTCAGTGCCATTGCCTGCTGTATGTAATCTTCTTCCAGCGTATTGATTACTGCATCCGCACCTAAGCGGGTTCCCAGATCCAAACGCTCTTTTGCGATATCGAATACCACTACTTTTGCGGCACCAAATATCTTAGCCCACTGCATAGTCAGCATCCCGATTGTTCCGCCGCCCAGAATCGCTACGGTTTTCCCGCCTGTATAATCACAGCGCTGTAAACCGTGAAGTGCTACGGTTGCCGGTTCAAAAAATGCGCCCTGCTCAAAGCTTACCTCATCTTCAAATTTAACCGCATTTTTTTCCGGTACAACTACGTACTGGGCAAAGCTGCCGTATTCTCTGGAACCGATAAAGCTGTAGTGTTTGCACAGAGAATAATTCCCCTTCTGGCAGTCTTCACACTTCATACATGGTACAAGGGGGACGCCTGCTACCCGGTCTCCCGGCTTTAAAGAAGTTACTCCATCACCGATCTCTTCAACTGTTCCGGAAAATTCATGTCCCAGCACATTTGGGAAGAAATGACATGCATCTCCATTCACCCTTGGCACATCTGAACCGCAGATTCCGGTATATTTTACTTTGATCAGTACTTTTCCCGGTCCTGCAGATGGTTTCTCAATATCATCATAACGAATATCATTTTTGGCATATACAACTCCTGCTTTCATGATTCAAACCCACTAGCCACTTTTAAACAGACTGAAAAATAATTTGTGGCATTTCCCTTCTCCTTATATTTTTTCCCAGCCATTTATTAAATTTTCTGCCTATTTTGCTTTCCCGTCACTGTGGCATACTTTTATACGGTTCATTACAAGTTGTTTTACATTTTCGCGTCCTGCTGCACCATATTTTTTCGGATCAAAGGTATCCGGCGCATCAGCCAGCACTTTTTTCACACCGTCTGTATATGCAATACGAAGTTCCGTAGCGAAATTCACTTTACAGATACCGCGCTTAATACTCTCCTGTACAGCCTCATCGGATAATCCGGATGCTCCGTGCAGTACCAGAGGAATAGATACCAGCTTACGGATTTCGCTTAAGCGGTCCAGATCCAGCTTTGGAATTCCGGAATAAACTCCGTGAGCTGTTCCGATTGCCACAGCCAGAGAACCTACACCTGTTCTCTCTACGAATTCTTTTGCTTCTTCCGGTACGGTATATCCGCCGGCTCCGCCGTCCAGATCATCTTCTTTTCCACCTACTTTTCCAAGTTCTGCCTCAACCGGCACATCAGATGGTGCACAGGCATCCACTACCCGCTTTGTAAGCGCAATGTTTTCTTCGAAAACACTGTGGGAGCCATCGATCATAATAGATGTATATCCGGTGCGAAGTGCCTGCATTGCCAGTTCAAAACTGCTTCCATGATCCAGGTGCATACATACCGGTACACTTGCCTTTTTTGCAATTGCCGCTACATTGGCAAGATATGCGTCAAGGCTTGCGTATTTAACGGTTGATGGCGTTGTCTGTATCATTACCGGAGCATTTAATTCCTCCGCAGCAGCAATAATTGCCTGCACCATTTCCATATTTTCCGCATTGAACGCCCCTACTGCATACCCTCCAGCCTGAGCATCTAACAGCATCTGCTTACTTGTAACTAATGGCATAATTTCCTCCTATTCTGCGCCTTATCTGCGCGTGCCAACCGGATTCCTCATCTTAGAGCGTGTTGAAAATCATTCCGCCATCTGCCAGAAAGCATTTTCAAATACACTCCAGAACATTTCTCTAACGTATTTTACTTTTATAGGAATCACCGTAAAAATTCATGTTTAATAAATGTCTGATTTATGTTCGTTATGTTTATATCCTAATATAATCACAGACGTATGTATTTGTCAAGTAAATTTTGTTTTATATCTGTTATTTATTTTTAGTATTCAAACATATTTCTGTTCGTTTTTTGTTATTTATGCCTTTACATTTCTGATTTCTTGATATTTTTGTTTGATTATTTTCGATTTCAAACATAAATACCTGGAATACCCTTGTATTTTCTTTTGTCTCATATTATAATATTTAAAGACACGAACCTGTACTCTATCCAGCCGAAAACTACCGCGACAGTGCTGATTATTTTGTCAGTCTGCAAGGCTGGAAACAGGCTCATCCACATGGAATAAAAAGAGAGGAATTTAAGCCCCTATGAAAAATAAACGAACTGACCAGATCCTGGAATACATGCGTCTTCACGACGGTACTGCCAGCGTATTAGAACTGTGTACGGAATTTCATGTGTCCGATATGACGATTCGAAGAGATCTCCAGGCACTGGAGGATGATAAAAAAGTAATCCGCCATCACGGCGGCGCCACTCTGGTACAGGCATCCGCTTCCTTAATTAGTGATGCCCCCTTCCAGACCAGGCTGAATAACAATCATGAACTGAAAATGGCACTGGGACATGCCGCATCCGGGTATCTGCACAGCGCCAGCCTTGGAAGCGGATGCAGCTCTGTCTATATTGCATCCGGCACCACCCTGTACTGTATGGCACTGCAGATGAACTTTTCCTTGAGCGCCGCTACTTTAGTAACCGATAATGTAAGTGTCTCCCAGGTATTGGCTAACCACCCGGATTATACGGTCATTTCAATCGGAGGACAGCTGATTCTCCCCTCCCTCAATGCGGTGGGACATGTTGCAGAAAATATGATCCGCAGTTTTTCTTTTGACTATGCCTTTATCGGCGCCGCCACGATTGATGAAAACGGGATCATCTATAACTATAACTATATTGAAGCCGGTACTTTTACTGCGGTACTGGAATCTTCCAGACATATCGTGGTAGTTGCCGATTCTACAAAGTTTGGGAAAAAGAGCTTTGTACAGCTAACCCGGTTAAGAGAAGGCTTTACCCTTATCACCGATTCCGGCATTTCCAAAGAACTGCTGGAAACACTGCAGAATAACGGCGTACAGGTTCTGATCGTGGAAGCGCCTTCTGATTGATAACGTTTAGCTGCCTGATTGCAGTGAAAGGAGCCTGCCAATGAAAAAATGGTATCGTAGCATGGGTCTGAAATTCAAAGTCGTTCTTGCCATGACCTTTATCATCCTATTATACAGTGTGATTTTTAGCTTTGTCTCTATCCGAAATGCGCAAAAAGAAATCAACAGACAGCTGGAAGCATCCCATATGGAGATCACCAATCAGTTCAACAATTACATTGACAATCTCCAGTCCTATCTTCTGGACATGTCTTCCACCCCCTATTTAAACCGCACCCTGCTTAATATTCTGGCTGACCGCCCGGTAAATACAGGAACGACTACAGATGCCTACCTCCATGACTTCTTATTTACTACGATTATGTCTAAGAATAACTTCAGCTTTGCCGGTGTGATAAACCAGACAAATTTAAACAGCGGATATTATATCACTACGGATACCAGCTTTGGACTTCAGAAATATGAGAATCTGGTAAAAAGTGATTCCTTGCTGGACTTTATAAAAAATGACTACGACTTTGCATGTTATCCCATGCCGGCTGGTGATACTTCCATTCTGGAAAACAACGTGCAGGATAAGATACTGTATATCCGAACCATTAAAGATACCCATGAAAGCTTCAACCTGCTGGGATATCTCCTCCTTGGAATCAATACATCCACCTTTGACGCCCAGTGCAAATCTGTGATTGACACGTCCGTCAGCGGTCTAACCATGACTGATTCCAAGGGGCGCCAGCTTTATCAGTATGGCATGAAAGAACCTGCCTTTTCGAAAGCGGCAGGACAGAACACGGAGATTGCATACGAAAAGTCTCAGGACATCCGTTATCTGAAATGTATCACAAAAGAGAACTCACTGGGCTGGACCATTACTTACTATACGGATTTATCCCACCAGCCAGCACCCTCTCTTTCTACAACCATTACTTACATCATCCTGATTGCAGTTGCCGCCATCACTGTCTTTATCCTGATTGCGTCCCTGATCACTTCTGCCGTCACTTCCCCGATGAAAAAGCTCCTGCACTCCATTCAGCATTTTCAGACAGGAGATTTCGATCAGCAGGTAGAAATCAAATATAACGATGAAATCGGACAGTTAACCGAAGGCTATAACCAGATGGTAAACCGTATCCGGGAGCTGATTCAGCAGAATTACGAGATCAAAATACAGGAGCAAAAGGCGCAGCTTGCCGCTCTTCAGACACAGATAAATCCGCATTTTCTATATAATACACTGGATTTACTCTACTGGAAAGCAATCGCTTATGATCAGGATGAAATAGCCGAACTGGTATATTCACTGTCCAGGTTGTTCCGCATCTCTTTAAATAAAGGAAATTCATTTATCACCTATGAAAAAGAGGCTGAATTCTTAAGCTGTTATCTGACTCTGCAGAAATCACTGATGTCTGAGCGTCTCACTTATACGTTAACGGTTCCGGATTCCATTAAGGGAACATACCTGCCCCGCTTTCTGCTGCAGCCGCTGATTGAAAATGCAATCGTCCACGGTTTAGATGATAACATGGATAATCCCCGGCTTACCGTTTCCATAACCGATCATACAGAAACGGTATCTATTTCCATCTGGGACAACGGCAGGGGCATGGATCAGACTTCTATAAACAAGCTTTTAAATGCGGATACCGCAGCTGTTACGAAAGACGGTGCGTCTTCTGACAAAGGTTATGCTATTCCCAACATTCTGCATCGGCTGCAGATTTATTATGGAACAAGGATGTCTTTTCAGATAGAATCCCAGATAAATTCCGGTACCTGCATCCTGCTGGAACTTCCGGTCACCAAAACACTACAGGAGGAAACAGATCATGTATAGCGTTATTATTGTAGAGGATCAGCAGTTTATCGCCAATACCATTGCTGCTACTATCCGTAAAAATCTCACCGATTTTCAAGTAGACGGCGTTTATGCTAACGGAAAAGAATGTCTCGACCATCTGGGCGATACTTCCCCGGACATTATACTGACGGATATAAAAATGCCGGTTATGGACGGCCTGATGCTGTCCGAACAACTGGTGAGACGCTGCCCGAATACCAAAATTATCATTTTAACCGGTTACGACGATTTTAATTATGCCAGAACTGCCATTCGGCTCGGCATCACCAACTACCTGTTAAAACCCTGTTCCAGAGACGATCTGGCAGAAGCACTGGGCAGTGCTGCCAGGAAAATTGATCTGGAACGGCAGAACACAGCCGCGTTGAATGCTTATTATGAAAATTTCATTGGCAACCTGCCCACACTGCGTCAGCAGGCAGTCATATCACTGTTGTTCCACTATCATGCCTGTACGAAAAACGATCTGATAAATATGCATTCCGGACATCTTTTATCCAAATGTGCCCTGTTCCTCCTGGATTTTGATTTTACCCACAGCCCGGAAAATCCTGCTGATACCGACCTGCTGTTGTTTTGCAGCAATAATATTTTAAATGAACTTCTGGAGCGCATTACAAATACTGAAATTTTTTTGTGCAATGAACAGATTTTAATCATCTTCCCGTTAGCCAACAGCACCTATGAAGAGGTTACGGATGTGCTGTCAAATGCCGCCCAACAATTAAACAGCGTTTTGAAGTCAAAAGTAACCCTATGTGAAGGCGGGGTAATGGAGGATATTTTCTCCTGCAGGCAGGCATATCAGACTGCACTGTCCCGCTTAACCTCCAACTCCCCGAAAGCTTCGGACAGTTCCGGGGAAACCCTTCCCGGATCTGTCTCAACGCTGGAATTACTGGAGAAGGCAACCACATATATCATGCTTCACTATTCGGAGGATCTGAGCCTGCAGGATGTGGCTGACCGTATTTTTATTTCTTATAATTATCTGTCCAGCCTGTTTTCCCAGCATCTGGGCATGAATTTTTCCGTCTACCTCACCAAAGTACGCATTGAGAAAGCCTGCGAACTGTTGAATACCCCAGGTATGCGTGTGGTAGATATTGCGGAATTGGTAGGTTACCAGAATTACCGGTATTTTAATCATGTATTTAAAAAAATGACCGGCTTTACTCCCACCGATTACCGGAGGGTAAAACTGATTGATGGTTAATAAAAAGGAAGACAGGCGTTTCATGTAAGCGCCTTGTCTTCCTTTTCGTTAACCTGTATTGTGTCATCCATGTTGTGATATTAATCTTTTGCCGGCATTACTCAGCCCCGTTGTGACATCTCTTTATATCAACCCTTGCAGCTAAGCAAAATCTGTTCGCCCTCATAAAGCATTACATCCAGGTATAATATCTCACCTTCCTGCCTCCAGTCACTGGCACTGCATCGGTCCGCCTGTTTTCCCTGCAGCCATCCCCAGTGAAACTCCTTTATCCTGATACTGCCTTCTAAAACCTGGAATTCCATTTCACTCCCTTTACAGTAAAATCTTCCCCAGGCTCCGTCCAGGCTCCAAAAGGTTTCGAATTGATCCACATCCGTTCTGGGATAAAAGCCAATCATCCCTTTTGTCATATCATAGCAAAAACCTCCATATGCCAGAAGCAGTCCATAGCTTGCCATGCTTCTCGCATAATTACTTCCGCACTCGATCTCATTGTAGGGGTTTCTCTTGCAGCCATCGTATTTATCCCGGACTGCTTTTACTACCTCATGGCTCTCCTCCCACATTTCCATCTGTGCCAGATGGCAGGCAAACTGATACTCATATCCATGCATGGTTTCGCTGTTATACGTCAGTGGGATGGCAGGTCTTTTCTTTCCCTGCGGCCAGGTGCAGATCATGGTTCCGCCTTCATCATTCAGATTATAAAGCCTCCAGGGATTGGCAATCTCTCTCATGGATTTGTGATAGTTATGCCGGTATATGCTCTCCAGGGATTTTTTCGTCTGCTCTCCCTGGAAGATTTCACCCAATCCGCAGTTATTGGCATGCCACTGTCCAATGACCTGATCGATCATACAGCCTTCCCCAATCTGGTATTTGATTTCCCCGTTTTCTTCATTCCAGTAGATATCCATGGTACCATCCCCAAACAGGCAGGTCTGATCCTTAAATGGCTCCAGCACGGACTGGTCTGAAAGTGCAATGTCCTGGCAATAATACCCGCCGTTGAACAAATGGCTGTCGGTCCATTCTTTACCTTTTAAGAAGATTTCCCGGTAAAGTTCTGCTTTTTGGGAATCTCCCAGATAGTTCGCCATAGCACTTGCAGCTTTTAATGCACACAGGTAAAATCCCTGCAGCCAGGAATTGGCTCCAAACAGTTCCATGTCCAGGGTGTGATGCTGTCTGCCTCTGAGCACTCCGCTGCATCCCTCATCCCACAGATCTTCATTGCTTTCGCTCCAGGCATACTCCAGGGCTTTTTTCACCCCTGTCCAGTTTTCTTTCAGCCATTTATCATCACCGGATATCTTCCACTCCCGATATACTTTTATAACAAATCCCATTTGTCCGTCTACACAGGCACGGAAATCTGCTGGCGGTGTTCCAAGGGGCAGTTGGAGTCTGAATCCCATACGCCCGTCTGCCGCCATACTGTATTTTAACTCCAGATCACGCATACTCCGCTCCAGTCCCGGGAACAGAAACGGCAGAGCATAGGCATAATTCCACACATGCTGGCAGGATCCCTCACAGCATCCGGCGTCCTCTATACATCCTTCAAACCCATAAAAAGAGCCATCTGTCAAACGCAGTACCGCTGCTGACTTTAGCGTAGACAAGTTCGATGCCACCGCATCCAGCTCTTCTTTTGGCAGGCTGGAGCGAAATAAGGTATTTTTAAACAGCAGTGTACGTTTTTGTAAACTGTCAAAGTTTTTCATGGCATAATCCGCGCATGCACGGGACGATGGGAACATGGAGGCATAATAGTTTCTCCATACCGGCATATCTTCCATCCGCTTTTCCGGATGATATTTTACTTCCCAGCTTTTCACAATATTGGGATAGTACCAGGAGAGCACAAACCTGATTTTCTTTGCTTTGCCAGCCGGAATATGTACGTGTGCCGCCAGGGTTCCCACGTCATGCACCACCTGTTGGTTTACCATATAATCGGATTCATATCTTCTGTTCTTTAATTTCCCGCTGCCTGTCAGATCATTCCAGTACATTTCCACACCGTCGCTCCAGCCTCCCCGATACCAGTATTCCTGAAAGCTGGTTTCTTCACAGTCTGTGGATATGCATAGATTTCCGAAATGGTAATCCTCTTTGTCATATTCCCCGCAGTCTAACTTCAAATAACGAATGCCATCTTTTTCTTCATAACGGTGGCAGACCTTTTTGGTTCCCGTAGGATTGGAAACGGAAAATGCCAGCATGTAATCCAGATCATCTTCTGTGGGGTTTCCAATTTCGAACTCAAAAAATGCGGCGGGAACAGAGGAGTTCCAGGCATCGGACGGAATCATGGGGTTAAATGCCGTAAGCTTTACTTCTGATGGAAAGTGTTCATCTCTATACGTAATACACGCAACCGGGAATTCTCCCTCAAACCGGACTTCTTTAAAATGTGGAAAACCTGCCATGGTGATCTGATCCGGGCCAAAGCCAAAACCGCTGTGAATATTTTCTGTCTTAACGCCTCCCATGTAATGAGGCGCCAGGTCGGCATTTAAAATTCGTGTATCCAAAACCCTGCCGTCTTTTTCAACTTTTATTGCAAAATGAGAATATCCGTTATAACTTTGTTTATTGGGCCTGCCGAATATTTCCCAGTCTATCAGCCTTCCGGTACCGGAAAGCCCTATGCTTCCGGTACCAATTCCTCCCAGAGGAAATGAAATCTGATTTGTATATTCCTTTTCATAAATCATGTTTTTATCCTTCCCTGTCTAATCATTGTAAAATCAGCCTTTCACAGCACCAGCCATAATTCCTTCCGTAATTTTCTCACTAAACAGAAAATATATCAGGATAGCTGGAATTGCTACAATTGCCATGACTGCAAACTGTGCTGCCAGATCTGCCCCGTGCTCCGATGTAAATTTTGTTATTGAAAGGGGCAGTGTCTTATAGGTATCTTTACTTAAAAAGGTGGATGCCATTACATATTCATTCCAGCAGTTAATAAACGTTGTAATTCCAATGCTGGACAATGCCGGCTTTGTAAGCGGACCAATAATGGCAAAAATAGTTTTGAAGACGCCGCAGCCGTCAATCTGTGCGGATTCAATCATGGAAGTGGGGATCGTTTTTAAATACCCAGCCATGAGAAACAGCCCAAAAGGAACGTTAAATGCGATGTAAGGGATGATCATTGAAAAATAGGTGTCCCGGATGCCCATGGTCTCATAGAGGGAATAATTGGCGATTAAAGTGGTATGGGGCGGAATCATCATGCCAAGAAGCATCATCCAGAAGAAAAACTTACGCCCCCTCCATTCCATTTTCACAAATATGTAGGACATGGTCAGTACCAGAAACAGGGTTGCTGCAATGGAAACCACGCAGACTACCAGACTGTTAAACATGAATTTCGGTACATTTCCGGTAATCCAGGCTTTTGCATAATTGATCCATTGAGGCGGGTCAGGTATTTTAAAAATTCCTGATACATAAAAGTCATTATTCTGCAAAAGTGAGAAATCAAACAAATAGATCAGAGGATACACCTGGATTAACGCGATGATGATAAATACAATGAATACGATTCTTGTATATACTTTTTTCTGTTTCATCAGAGTCCCCCTAATCTGCGATATCCTGCTTCGTAAAGCGGAAAAATACAATAGTTACCAGAATACACATTACAGCAAATATAACACTGATGGCATTGGCATAACCCAGCTGAAAAGTCCTGAAACCTCTCAGGTACATATAGTTTGCTACAAACTGTGTTACATTTAACGGTCCTCCGTCTGTGGAAAGCATTACAATTTCCATGGTCTTAAAGGCATTGATAATCGCGGTGGCGAAGAAGACGCTGATAACCGGGAGCAGCATGGGAAGGGTGATCCGAAAGTGCAGGAAAAATCCGCTTGCTCCATCTACTCTTGCAGCTTCAAAGACATCTTCTGGTAAGCTCTTAATTGCAACATAGTCATAAAGAAAACTCCAGCTCCACCCGATCCAGATAGCCATAATCATGACTGCCGGAAGTGCTGTCGCAGGGTCATTCAGCCAGTTCCTGGTAAGCCCATCCAGCCCAAGGGTTCTCAATATGGTATTGATGACCCCAAAATCCGGGTTGTACATAAAAACCCATATTTTCACCAGTACGACGATATTGATAACCGCAGGTACAAAAAGCAGCGTCCGGAACACCTTTTCCACTTTTGGCGAAAGCTTGCGGATATTCCATGCTACCACAATTGCAATGGGATGTGAGATAAAAATATATCCCAGTGCCAGGAGGACTGCATTTCGGACAGATATCCAAAATACTTCATCCCCCATTAAATCTTTGTAATTCTGCAGTCCCACAAAAGTTCCCACATCTAATCCCGTGGCGCTGTACATGGACATTTTAATACTGCGAAACAGCGGATATAGAATCCCTCCTACGAAGAATAGAAGTCCCGGGATCAGTATGATTGTCACCGTCAGATATTTTTTTAATATTTTTTTCTTTTTTGCATTCATATTGACTCCTGTCTGATTAATTCCAGAACTTTATTTTACCTGGTTTTCTGCTGCTGCTTCGTCGGTAGCTTTCCAGAATTCATCTGTTGTTTTCTGTCCTAAGAGGAATGCCATAGTCAGATCCTTACATTCCTGTTCGAACACTGCATTCAACCGGAACGCATATGGATGGCTTGCCACAGCTTTAGCCCCGCTTATTGATTTCGCTGCTTCTTTTAACAGATCTGCATCTGTATCTTTTACGAACTGGTCAAATTTCTGCATTGGAATACCAATTCCATTTTCCCAGCATGCTTTGGGATAAAAATCAGGATCAAAAAATTCTTTTAGATAATTAACTGCCTCCGGTTTATATTCCGAATTTTCTGCAACCATCATACTGACTCCTTCACGCCCCATCAGACAGTCACTGGTATCCTTGCCATCCGCAGACGGGAACGGAATAATGGCAACATTGTCACGCAGTTCCTGGGGTGTATCTTCAGATGTGGCAATAGCATTGTTCCAGGTTCCTGTATACCACATCGCTGCTTTTCCCTGTACGAACAGGTTCTTAGATGTAGCTTCATCATCGGATGTCCAGCTGTTTTGGAATAATCCCATATCTACAAGTTCCTTGTACATGTCTGCTGCTTCGGTAAATGCAGGTGTCTCTGCAAATTTTGTCTTCTGGGAAGCTGCATCCCAAATCGGATTCGGATCGCCTTCTGTATAGCGGAACAGTATGTCGTTAAACATAACCGACTGGTTCCACAGATCTTTTCCATTCATGGAAATCGGTGCGATGCCTGCCTTGTTTAACTCAGTAACCGCGGTCTTTAATTCACTCATGGTAGTCGGGATTTTAATATTATTGTCTTCAAATATTTTTTTGTTTACATAGAGATACCAGTAATCAATCAGTTCCGGCAGCCCCAGTAATTTTCCGTCTACGGTTGCTCCTTCCAGTGCCCCCGGTGTAAAGTTGAAATCCTTAAAGTCATCTGGATTTAATTCTGCAGCCAGACCTGCATTTACATAAGGTAAAAACTCAGATGGATTGGACCATACAAAGAATACATCCGGCATGCTCTTAGTGGAGCCGTAGATCTGAAGCTTTTTCTTATAGGTTTCATTATCATAGACTTCATACTCTACTTTAACATTAGGATATTTCTCTTCATAGCGCTTCTGAACATCCAGATAATATTGATGCAGGGTATCGGTGGGGTCCGGTCTGCCATGCATTACGGTGAGGGTAATTTCTTTTCCATCTGCCGAAGCCTCAGAAGCTGTCTTGCTGTCTGCTTCCGTTTTCCCGGATGTCTCCCCGGCCTTTGTCTCCCCCTGTGCTGCAGAAGTGTCTGCCCCTTTCGTTTCATCTGCTTTCTGCCCGCCGCATGCAGCCAGCGGTAAAACCATACAAGCAGCCATAAATAAACTCAATAATTTCTTTTTCATATCTAATCTCTCCTTTTCCATAAACTGTACTTTTGTGTAACTGGTTGAAAATCTTTGTTAAGTACCTGATATCTAAGTCAGGTGTACGTCTGTTTCTTAATTACAGGATCATTTTAACATTGAAATCCATCTTTCCATAAGTCCAAAAATTTATCATATGTCATAAATTTTATGATGTAACAGTTACGGAATTTTATAAAAATACTTCCCTAGAGCGTGTTTTAAAATTGCTTTCTGACAGATGTGCGTCCCAGTTTGTGGGAGATTTGTACCGAATGAAGGGCACATAGCGGGCTATGTAACCTGAATTCGGGGCAAATATGCCGCAAAGTGGGGCGTGCAGATGGCAGGAATGAATTTTCAAA
The DNA here is from genome assembly GCA_900540475.1 of uncultured Robinsoniella sp. Taxonomy (GTDB): domain Bacteria; phylum Bacillota; class Clostridia; order Lachnospirales; family Lachnospiraceae; genus Robinsoniella. Next base: position 82,364 of record UQGG01000035.1, read on the forward strand.
CACGCTCTAGAGCGTGTTTTAAAATTGCTACACCTTGGTTATTTTAACCAAATTAATATTG
>UQGG01000036.1 GCA_900540475.1 uncultured Robinsoniella sp.
TGAACCGAGAAATGCATCAGGATTTCTCGGTGAATGCCCGCGTGCCGCCAAAAAGGACTTCGGAAAGGTTAGAAAATACCAGTTCTGCGGCCAGCTGACGGAGTCCATACCAGTTTCCCACGCCCATCTTTCCGTACACTACCTACATCTACAAAGCGTCTTAATCAGCTAAACCCCAATTTAAGGTTCCATACCCCACAGTTGTACTCTATACTGCAATTAAAAATCCTTTAAATTATTTGTAGTATATTCATAGCTAAATTGTGCCTGTTGTATTAATAGACAGTAGGCAGCACAAAAAGCCGCCTCCAAATAAACTCCGGAAGCGGCTATCTTAACTCAATTATTTTTTATTTTCTTTTTTATTCTTACTTTCTAATTTTTACTTTTTCTACTTTACTATATCCCCCATATACCTTCTTTCCGGCAGAATCCTTTTTGAATCCCCGCACTTTTACATAATACGTTCTGCCTTTTTTCAATTTCTTAATCGTCTTGCCAGTACCTTTTGTCTCAATTACCTTTCTTCCATTGGTCATTCTGGAGTTATTTCCATAAACGATTTCATATCCGCCTGCATTCTTTACCTTTTTCCAGTTTACTGCCATGCTGCCGGCTTTTTTGCTCCGCACTTTGCTGATGGATGCCTTACCTATCTTGGTTTTCTCCCATTTTGCATATACACTGACGTTTTTCCTGGATGTTGACGAAATACTGGTAATTTTCTTTTTCATTTTCTTATCGGTATACCATCCCTTGAAAGTATAGCCTTTTCTGGACGGTGCCTTTAAAGTCACCTTTGTCTTATAATGGCTTGCCGGATTCAGCCTGCTGTTTGTTCCTTTATTTAAGTGATAGTTGATTTTATAACCTACCGTCACTTTACAGGTTCCATATTTTCCGCTGCCATCTGCTGCCTGCGCTTTGATGGTCGCCGTTCCATAGCCTTTTGCAGTTACTTTACCAGTCTGGTCTACTGTAGCTGCTTTTGCATTGCTGGTGGACCATACTATGTTTTTATTCGCTGCATCTGCTGGCGATACCGCCGCTTTCAAAGTGAAACTCTTTCCTTTTAATACCGTTTTTTTCGTTTCGCTCAGCGTTACTTTATTTACCTTTATTTCTGGTTTTGGCTCTTCTTTCCCAGGCAATACGGTTACTGCGGCTTTTGCCTTTAATGCTGTACCATCCACGGAACCCAATACCGTAAATTTACCGGGTACTGCTACCTGCTGATCTGTAACAGGCTCCCAGTGTACAGCAACCATGGCTGTTGTTCCATTATTATAGGACGCCTTCACCGTCTGGGGCAGCATCGGAATTATTCCCTGGATTGTATCCATCTGTACTTCTTCCAATCCTGTAATTTCCGGCTTGTGAGTTTTTATAACGTAGGTTTTTTCCACTACTTCACTGTAGAGGGAATCTCCTCCGATTGCAACACATTTTAAGGTTACCGGCTTATCATTTTCCGGCAGTACAAAGCTTCCCTCATAGTAGATACCATGTTCCGGGTCTTTGGGATCACTTCCGTCCAGCGTGTAGAATATCTGGTCCTTTTTGGATGCCGGTGTGATTTTAACTTCAATCGGCTGCTCATAGGTCCCGGAATCCGGTTCTATACCCGGCTCAGGCGTCTGGACTTTCGTCACTTTCATATCATCGATATCGTATTCTCCGCCAAGGGCATTAAATCCGATTCCACCGGACTGCAAGTTGCCATCCACTACCGTCCCTATCAGATTTCCGTCAATATAACTGCTGATCTTATCACCATCTGCCACAATCTTTAAATCATACCATCTTCCGGCAAACGGAGGATTCAAAGGCTCCATTCCCACCTCTTCCGGTGTCTTGGTGAAGAAATCCTTATCACCGGAGGATCGCATATAAAATTTTAATTTACCTGACTTCTCCATCTTTAATGTATAGCGGTGTGGATTTGATTTGCTGTTGGGATCTTCTTCAAAACGAACTCCCATGGAAAAAACGTCGTATGCTCCGCCAAGGGGGCCGTCCCCGGTCCAGCGATTCAAACGCACCTTTGCTTCCAGCACATAGTTCTTCCACTCGCTGCCGCCTGTATAATAGAAGGTATTATCCTGAGAATTAATACGAAGGTATTGATTATTATCTTCCCTGATTAATTCTTTTACCATTTTTCCGCCTCCTACCCCTTTCCAGTCGGGCAGTAAATCTGCTGCATCCATGGCTGCTGTAGCCGGTTCTTCCATAGCCTGGGATCCCTTGTTTTGCTCTTCATCTGAAGCGATATTGATCATTTGATCTCTTGGCTCCGGTTCTTCTGTCATTTGTTCGTATGTCACTGATACTTCTGTAATCGGTACTTCTGTATTTGGTACTTCTGTTTTTGGTACTTCTGTTTTCGGTACTTCTGTTTTCGGTACTTCTGTTTTCGGTACTTCTGCCACCGCTTCTTCTGTCTCCACTTTTTCCGTTACCGATTCCTCTGCCACCGCTTCTTCCGTTACCCCTGCTTCCGTTTTCATCTCAGTAGCATCCTGGGATTCCAAACTATCATTTGCAATATCATTTTGTTCTAATATGCTTTGCTGTATTGCATCCTCTCCATGGCTTTGGTTACCGGCTTCCTCTGTGATCATCTCATAGCTTTCAAAGTCCTCTTGATAAAGTACCTTATCTTCCGGCTCTGCAGGTGGTTTTGGAAGCGGCAGTTCGCCGGCGGGCGGTGCCTCCACACCACCATAAATCATAGCTTCATCGTAGTACACGATACCTTTTCCGGCATCACTTCCAATATCCAGGGTATCAAATCCGCTGCTGCTTACCTCCTTCACCAGCGTGCCGTCTATATACATCTGTAATGTACCGGGCGTACTGTAATCGAACTTCAGCTCATGCCATCCAAAAAGTCGCGGAACATTTGTGGGGATCTTTTCACCGTTTATGTTCATATAATAGTAATCCCATTTCCCCCACTCGATGCCCAGCCCAAACATCTGCTCTTTTGTTCCTGTACTGACATAAGAAAGAGCATTTGCAGAATTTTGGACGCCGGAATCATACCCAGCCATATTTCTGGTCTGGCGGTCAAACATTTTAACGGTAACTGTTTTATTTAACTGATCCTGAAACGTTCTGGATAATACACTGTTCTGATTTACGATGAGACCCTGTTTTCCAACAAACGGGTTTTCCGACATCCACTCTGTGGTAATCTCCGGCTGTGCATTTCGAAACGTCCATTTGCGTTTCTGGATACCCTTTTCGAAATCATCTTCAAAATAAATGTCATCCGGCTTTTCACTGGTTTGCTTCTCATCCATATATTCAATTGGAAAGCCCTCTGTCAAACCAATCTTGTCATACTCCATTTTGGAATCATCAAATTCAGCCAGATGATTTACCATGGTTCCATAATCGATATTTACATTATCAAAAAGGATATCATCTTTATACTGCAGTATGGTATTGACTTCAATGTTAAAGTTCATAGGATTAACGGATTTCACATTGTGAAGCTCAAATCCGGAACATCCCATATCCAGGTTCATATTGTTGGGGCTTAAATCCTTCATAGTGGGATTAGCCCCGGTACTGTCGATCACCATTTGGTTGATGATATTCGGTTTCCCTTTGCCATCTTCATTTCCATGAAACAGCATACAGCCAAAGAATGCGCCGTCATCCCCGCCATCCTGCTGGCAGTCATGGATATAACAGTATTCATACCTGTTGCTGTGAGTATATAAGTGCTTCATTGCATCATAGTCTTTGTCTGCACCATTTTTCTCCCTGCTTGTTCCGCCTGTGGTAAAGATTCCTCTTCTGGGTGAATTATATACCTCAATATTAGAGAAGGTACTGTGGCTTACCTGCTGTACCGTTAACCCGGAAGCCTGTCCGATCAATTCTCCAATATCATGGATCAACACATTTTTCACCATATTGTCCCTGGCATATCCATCTCCGTTTTCATCTCCTGCCAGTCCCGGATAGCCCCCGTCCATATTAATACCGCCATGACCGGTATAATCGATCAGGCTGTTTTCGATCTGCGCATTTGTGTTGGCATCATACATTGCAATGCCAAACATTCCGGAATTTGTCAGATGACAGGCTTCGATCCGGATACCGTCGGTATTTTTCAGCGTCATCACCCCGTAGCGGAAATCATTCTGTTCCCTCTGTTCACAGTAAGAAGGCTGGGTACTTCCTTTGGATTCGTTTGGCCAGAATCCCAGTGCTGCCCCGGTATCCTTTGCATTCCAGCCATAGGCATACCAGTCGGTACTCTCCGTATCCTTCATTTCAATTCCCCGGAATGTCAGATTGCTGACTTTAGCATCTCTGTCTTTACCCTCTGCACGAATTACCTCTTTTACCATAGGGATAATTACCTGCTGGTCTTCTATATTTCCTGTCGGATAATAATACAGATCACCGGTTGTCTTGTTGTAGTAATACTCTCCCTCCTGATCCAGCAATGCCAGATTCCCCTGCAGAAAATATCTTGCATTGTTGCCGGTGGTATATTTGGGGCGGTAACGGGCAGAACCATTCATATCAATCTCTTCATCTTTATAATGGAGCTTGCGCTGCGCGGGATCGATTCCTTTTAGCGGAATTGTATCCGTCATCCAGTCCCAGTAGCCTCCGTCCCACATATATATGGACGCATCCAGATCTCCTCTTGCCGCTGCGTTTGATAGTCCGTCAATCACCTGCTGTGGCAGATCCCCTTCTTTCCATTGAAGATCATGCATTCCACCCCCTGCCGTAAACAGATATGGTGTCAGTGCCGCTGTAAATCCGGGATACTGGTCCAGATTAGGGTAACGTGCCTGGGTTGCCCTTCTGTCATTGACATACAGCGTATTGAAGCTCTGTTCTGTCCCAACGTTCGTTTTATAGACATGGCCTATGGCCTCCGCCGGGAGGTCGGCATCGTTTGCCCCTTCATTCTGCACCAGTTCCCAATTACTGTTATCCAGAGGTCTGCCACCAATTAATTTTGCGCTGGCAACCCCATCCTGGCTGGCATATACAATCTGATGACCATTGGTACCGGAATCTTCCGGTCCAAATTCCACCGTTTTATCCATATAGTATTCTCCGCCGCCCAGATACACATAAATGTCACCTGTCATATCGGAATTGATTTTCTGCACTTCACTTTTGGCTTTTTCCAGGGAGGCATATGGCTTTTCCTGACTCCCGTCCCCGGCAGCATCATCTCCTGCAGGTGAAATATAGATTTCTTTTTGTACCCCGAAAGCCTCTGCCGTCACGGAATAAGGTGCCGACATGCCCAGAGTGCCGGTCAGCATGGCTGCCGACAGCAAAACCGCAAGCTGCTTTTTCATCTTATACATATCTCTTCTCCTTTTTCATATAGATTCTCTCTGATCCCACAATCAGTTTTGGTAACCGGCATTCCCTAAAACCGGATACCGTTCAGGTTGAAACCTTCATGATAGTACCAGAGCGTGTTTGAAATTCATTCCTGCTATCTGTGCGTCACACTTTGTGGAAGTTTTGACCCGGATGAAGTGCGCGCAGTGTGCTACGTAACCTAAATTCAGGGCAAATATGCCGCTAAGTGGATTGTGCAGATGGCTAGTACCTCCCGCCGCAAATACGCCACTATATAGCACAAGCTATATATCAACGTATTTACTCCGGGAGGCACTGGAGTGATTTTTCAAACACGCTCTGTCATAGTCCTCTGTAAAAGTTCTTATTTCATCAGAATTATAATACTGTTTTAAATACTTCCTCTTCCGAAGATTCTTTTGCAGCCATACAGACCTTTGCACTTATTATACCTTCCCCAAGAGGTGCCACTGATTCGGTTGTTTCTCCCTGAATCAGCTGCACAAAATTCCGTGCAAGTTCGTAATCTCCCCCGCCATGCCCTGCAGGCGGAGTGCCTATTTTAATCACAGACACCTGATCACTCATATGGTCGTATACCTTGATTTCATCTGTTGTAAAATTAAATTCCAATGTTCCTTTGTAACCATACAGCCTCGCGCCCCGCCTTGCTGCTCCTTTTCTTGCGAAAAAGTTTTGTGAATAGACTGCGTGCATACCGGATTCATATCGTATCAGCAGACTGCCGCTGTCTTCGTTTCCGGTATCTACCGCATAACAGCAATAATCACTTCTTGGAATATCATTTCTGGTTTTGGTAATATGATAGGTGCTTTCCATGCAGCTGCCGCAGCAATCACATTCACTGCAGCGCAGCCCTGCCTTTCTGTCACCTTTAAAAATCTGCTTGGACTTCATTGCGCATACCTGAACCGGTTTTTCTCCCGTCAGATAATTGATGACATCCACATCGTGGGTTGCCTTCTGTAAAAACATCCCATGTGATACTGCTTCATTCCGATACCAGTCATGGAAATAGACAAAGCCGTAAGGAACGTCATTAAATGCCTGCACATGCTCTACTTTTCCAATAACACCACTGTCTATGATTCTCTTTGCTTCCCGCACCATCCTGGTTACACGAAGGGGAAAAGACACTACAACCGGAGCATGAGGTTCTCTGTCACAGCGTTCCAGCAACTCTAGGTCTTCTCTTGTGACACCTACGGGTTTTTCCAAAAATAATGGAATCCCCCGTTTCATTACCATTTCTGCCAACTGTGCATGGGTATCACAGTTGGTGCCAACCAAGACACCATCCAGCTCTTCCTGGTCCAGCATCTCTTGTGCCGTATCATAAAAGTGTATCGTATCCGGATCCATTGGACATTTTCTCCATAATCCGTCAATTTTGTCAATTTCCATCTGATGCATGATTTCACTGGAATCTGCCTTGGTTAAAAGCGCTTTTACACGCTCCGGATTTTTGTCAGCGATTGCTGTAATCTGTACTTTTTCCAATAAGCTCATGAATTCATCTGCCAGCATATCTATGCGGACACCATAGCCTATTACACCCAGCTTTACCATCATTCTCCCCCTATTTAGCCGCTTTCCAGGCATCCATCTGTGCCTGCTTTTCAGCGATGACGTTATCTACGCCTGCTGTTTCCAGTCTCTTTAAGAAGTCAGGAAGAGCTGTTTCGGGATCTACAGATCCTGAGGTTAAAGCAGGTACCATTTCCGTAATAACAGATGTACAGTTTGCCAGCTCCGTCTTAACTGGAGTCGGATCAAATACAAATCCGGTTACCGGTGAAATCTCAGCTGTCTTATCTTCTTCAAATACCATGGTCTGAGATTGTTTCTGCAGATCTCCGGCTTCATTGCGGTTATATAATGCACGGGTAAACTCAGGGCTGTAAGACTGTCCAATCTGCCATTCGTTGAAGTTAAAGTTATATTTACCCTCCTGCAAAGCATAGGCTCCATCATCGCCATAAACATAATCCACACCTTCTTCACCCTGTGTGATCAGCATATACAGCTCGTCATTTGTATTCAGAAGTTCAATTAATTCCACCGCTTTTTCAATATTTTCGGACTGAGCATTTACTGCAACGGCAGCCGTAGGTCCTGCTGCAGCCGGAATCACGGTTCTGGTCGTGGAAACTGTCCCGGCAGGTGCGATATCCTTGGTACACATACTCATTTTTGCGGAATCTTCATTACCCGGAAAATCCACGCTGTCCGGCCAACCTGATCCAACTTCTGCAATCATCTTCGCTGCTTTTCTGTCCGGGTTGGTATCTTTTACCGTAGCTCCGTCTTTTCTGACATAGCCTTTTTCATACCAGTCACGCATAATTGTACAGAATTCTGCAAATTCTTCGGTACCAAACTGATTGATTACTTTATCCGCTTCATCAAAACGGATCCAGCCTGGGGTAGCCATGTCGCCAACAGCTTCCATATCCCAGAACAACGGTTCATTTGCAAATAAATTCCAGGTAGAGGAGGTTTCCCAGCCTATCATATCCGGATGCTTCTCCCGCGCTTTTCCTATAAAGTCTCCGGTCATCTTAAGTGCTTCCAGGGTTGGTTTGCCCTTCACTGCTTTCCAGTCAAATCCCACCTCATCCGCTATATCTGTCCGGTAACGGAACCCCTGTCTCTTTGCAACACCCCATTGCTGATAGTTTACGGAGCCATAGATTTTTCCATCCACCGTAACCCCTTCCCAGAGGCCTTCCGGAATTCTCTTATAAGTTTCCGGTGCATATTGGGGAAGTAATTCCGTCAGATCCGCGTAAGCGCCTTTTGCTGCATTTTCATAGAAATTAATACCGCCCCAGTTTGCGGTAAAGCATAAGTCCCAGGCATCCCCTGAATTAATCATCAGGTTCATCTTTTCTCCATAAGTAGCACTGTCGATCATAACCAGATTTAATTTTGCATTTATTTCTTCCTCAATAATCTGGTTCGCTTTTTCCATAATACGTTCAGCATCATTAACTGGTCCGTTCATCATATAAAAGCTTAATTCTATCGGATCGCCGGAAGCTTCTTTTGTTTCTTCCTTATCCCCATCCTTGCTTTCACCGGTGCCCGCTTCGCTGCCCGGATTCTCCGTACCCTTTGTTTCTTTTGATGTTTTCTCTGTTCCTGCTCCACATCCTGTGAATGTAGTAGCCAGCATTGCCCCAACAAGTAAAACCGCTATCAGGTTCTTTCTTTTCATGTTGTCTTCCTCCTTAAATTTTAATTTATTATTTTCCTGATTTTCATCAGTAAAAATCATTCTTTTACTGCACCGATGGTTAATCCTTTTTCAAAGTATTTCTGGAGCAGCGGATACAATAAGATAATTGGCCCGATTGCCAGAACGCAGGTTGCCATTCTCGCACCTTCGCTTGGCAGTACCCCCAGTGCCTGTTCAATGGAACGGGAAGCCTGGGCGTTGGACTGCAGATACCCGATGTTATTCATTAATGACTGCAGCAGATACTGCAGGGTATATAATTTTGGCGTTTCGATATACAGGGAACAGGTCATCCAGTCGTTCCAGTATGCAATTGATACAAATAAGCCAATGGTCGCCAGGGATGGCGTGGACAGCGGCAGTACAATCTTAAAAAATGTCCGAAACTCTCCTGAACCATCAATTCTAGCAGATTCAATGAGAGAATTGGGAATTGATTTAAAAAAGTTTTTCATAATCAGGACGTTTACAGCCGATACCAGATTGATTAAAATCAATACCCATATGGTATTTTTTAAATGCAGGTATCTGGTCATTAACATATACTGGGGCACCAGGCCGCCGTTGAACAAGACCGGTATGTAAACAAATAGTGATATCTTTTCTCTCCAGGTGACTTCTTCTCTCGTCAGCGCATATGCCAGCATTGCGGTGATCAGAAGATGCAGCGCCGTACCCATTACCGTGACCACAATTGTTACTACATATGCCTGCGCTACAGATGCTGCACCGCTGAACACATAGCGGTAAGAATCCGTGCTGAACACTTTCGGAATAAAATGATAACCATCCACCATAAGAGATGTCTCCCCGGTAAATGAAATTCCCACAACCAAAAGCAGCGGCACGACACAGATTAAACTAAGGCATAAAAAAATCGTATGAATGCCTACCTTAAAAACACTTACAGTTCTATTCTTTTTCATAGGATCTCCTTCCCTTAAAATAATGCGCTGTCCGGGTCGATTTTCTTAATGATTTTATTAGAAATCAAGACCAGAGCAAATCCAACCGTTGACTGATAAAGTCCCACTGCCGCCGACATTCCGTAATCATTAATTTTTTTCAGGGATCGGAAAACGTAAGTATCAATGACATCTGTTGCCGGATATAGTGCACCTGCATCATTAGGCAGGGTATAGAATGCATTCCAGTCTCCAAGTCCGCCGTTAAACAGCTTTCCTACCCAGAGCAGCGACAGAACGATCATCGTTGTACGGATCAGAGGCAGGGTAATAAACTTGATCTGCTGCCATTTCGTCGCCCCATCTAACTGAGCAGCTTCATAATAGTCTGTATTGATTCCCGCAATTGCAGCAACATACAACACAGAGTAGTAACCGACATTTTTCCAGAGATAAGCCAGCGGCATAATCGCTCTCCACTTAGACGGCTCGCTGTACCATTGAATCCCTTCTATCCCGAACTTTCCCAGGACATTATTGATAATACCTCTGTCTACGCTTAAAAAACTGAATAATATATACTGAATGACGATCCAGGATAAAAAAGTGGGAATTAATATGGCGCCCTTATAAGCAGCGGATACATATTTATTTTTCACTTCATTTAATAAAATGGCAAGTGCTACTGCAACTACCGTAACCAGAACGGCCTCTATAATATTGTACAGAATCGTATTCATCGTCACAATTCTGGCTGTGTCGGATTTAAAGAAAAACTCGAAGTTCTTAAATAAAGGGTTAATAAATTCACTGCCAAAAATCCCATCCGTCGGTTTATAATTTTTAAAAGCCAATATTACCCCCGGCATAGGCAGATAAAAAATCAATGTGATCATGAAAAGCCCCGGTGCCATCATTAGATAAAATGGCATTTGTTTTTTTACCGATCGCTTCCAGTGACGCTGCCCGTTTACTGCATGGCTTTCACTTTTCTTACGATTACTCATTTTCTTCATTTTAAATTTCCCTCCTTAATCTGTTCCCTATTATGCCTTTTGGACCACCACTTTTCAACAAAGATAATTCCGAAAACCTTCGTTTTCTCCCTGTTTTAGGTTTTTTATGTCTCTGAAAATGAACACTTATAGGGATTACAGCAGATTTCATGATTTTAACACGATACAACGGGTTGTCATATGCTCCAGCATAACAGGTAACCTTATACCGCCTTCCCTTTTTTCAAACTTCAGCGAAACCAGCGTTCCATCTTCTCTGGAAACTTCTAATACATCCTGTACCGGAAATGGAAGATCTAATTTTACGTTTTCGAAATCATCTGTTGCATAGTTGGACAGTAACAGTACCTGCTGCTCCTCCCGTCTAAAATGGTTAACGGTTACATAAGGACAATTTTCTATGATCACTGGCTGACGTACTTCCTTCATGGATAAGATGAGGGATTTCAGGATTTCCTGTCTGACCGGATTTAACAAAAAATTATGCCGGTCGCGCATATGTCCGTAAGGCAGGATCACGGCACGGTCAGTTATACAGATAACGCCCGCTCCTGCTGCTGAGCCATCCGGCGCTTTTAGAACAGATACCGTTTGATGAGACTCATTGGTATATTCTATCTTCAGATAATCTCCCGTTTCTCCCATCGTCTGTGCCGAGATCCTGGCATGGGGCAGGTTCTGGAAACGTTGTTCTGTAACCACCTGTTCATAGCTGTGCCTTCCGGTATTTGCCGGATACCATTCACAGGAAGTAATTCCCAGCAGATTGCCCAGTCCCATATCCACCAGGGTTTCCACTGCTTCTCCTTCCAGCAGAAGGACATTGTCAGAAAACATCCTGGTAATTTCACCGGGTTCTAAATTCCGAAAATACTGTCCGCTGACCGCTATCATTTCTCCTGTTAGGGAACTGTCATCGCAGTAACGGTTTGCTATGCCAAATGCAGAAAGGTATTCTGCCCAGAATGTCTCCCAGGGCTGTATGGCAGATAAACTCCTGGTTCCGTCTGCATGTATGGTATAGGAAGAGTTGCTGCTGTACATTACACATACGCCTCTCTCCTCACTGCCTTTTAAATGCAGTTTTGTGACACCATTTAAATATGGTTTTGCCTTATCCAGCAGTTCCTCATATTTTTGTTCCTCATTTATGCCATTCCCCATCATATCGAAGAGATTCATGGTAATTCCGTCTGCCCCCACAGCCAGGGCACTTTCTATTTCCAGCCGTGTAAACCGGTGTGACTTTGAAAATGTCGTATGAGGAAAATTATCTAACTCCGGCCAAAGCTGAGCCTGTCCTTTTGTCATGGCTGCACTCAGTTTAGTAGTCTTTTGGTAATCCAGTGCATACTGCCGGGGAGATGCTTCTGCATATGCAGGCAGATGTGGTCGGTTCAAAGGCATTGTATCACCTGATAAACCGGTAAAAATACCATTCCAGTCACGCCCTTCCACACAGTGCACCTCCGGACCCGAGCTCATAAGACCCACCCTGGTATGGGGGGAAATCTCATGGATTGCTTCTCCCAGAAGTGCTGCAAATCCACACATGGTATCTCTTGCGGTATCCAGCCACACTTTGCGGTAAGGATGGGGATCACCCTGGCTCAGAATGCCCGCCAGAAAGCTTTCCATATCCACTTCTTTTCCAATACGTTTGGCAAACTCCCTCTTATGGAGTTCACAAAAGCATCCGCCCCATTCCAGCGGGGGATGGTTGTGCAGCCGGAAGTCATCTTCAATCCATATTACGGCAAAGTGAAGTTCTGCATACAAACCATAAATTGCTTTGATATAGTCCTGAAATTTCTCATCCAGGGGACAGGCTACTGCATCCGCTTTCCTGCCGTTATAATCAGCCATAGTGGTAAAATTCTGACCTTCTGACAAGGTTCTTCCCCGATCTGCATGGAGAACTGTCGTCCAGGGATTTAGGGAAACGCTGATTCCCTCTTCTTCCAGCTGTGGCTTAAACTTTTGTAGCATATGAAGCCACTCTTTTGACTTCTCCAATGATAAATGCCCTTGATTGACTTCTTCCATATTCAGAAAAAACTGGACATCGTCAAACTGTGCCGATTTACAAAACTTCAATAAATCATAAAACTTTTCTTCTGCGTAAAAATCCGGACAAATACCGATGCGCAGGGAATAAGTAAATTTTTCATTCATTCCTTTTCTCCTTCACTTATTTTTTCCCATTATGCGTTAATTTCCGGGAATTCACAACGATGACTCTTTACAAATTCACGTATTTCTAAGAATTTTACCTCTCTGAATTTTAATCTTTTCTACGAATACTATCACTTTCCCCAATCCTCTATTGAATCTTTTCTTATTTTTATTATAATGGTATTATCAAAAGACAAAGGTGGAAGAAATAAAATGAAAGCATTCAAACTCAAAAAACTACATACAGACTCTCAAAAAAGCAGGAGCTTTTTTAACAGCACGCTCCTTTACTTACTGGCAGTATCTGTAATTATTACAATTCTGCTTTCCTCTTTTCTTTCCATTAATTATGGGAAAACGTCGCTGAAACTCACTTCCGGTTTTAACCAGAATCTGGTATCTCAGACAAATTATACCGTGGAGCAGCTCAATGACAATATACAGCGGGTGACCCGTTCTCTCATTAATAATAATGACATCATTTCGTTTCTTTATATGAATAACCGCTCTTCCACCACACCGATTCTGGCAAGCCGCGTACTGGACAATCAGCTGGTTGTGCTTCCTTATGTGGAAAGCATCTATCTCTATAACGCTCAGCTGGATTTATTCTTCTCGTCCAAGAACGGCAGTCAGTCCGGCAGCGATGAGTTTACGGATTCGGATTGTGTAAAATTGGTGACAGACCCGGAATTTATTGCCGCATATGATAAGCACCCGATTCCAAGAAGGATTAACGAAAAAACCCAGAACGCAGAAATTCTGTCCTACGTCTACTATGATTCCTATACCGGCAAGGACGGACGTAAGAATGCCATTATCATTAATACTTATGCTTCCTCTCTGACAGATGCCATCCATTCCATGAACGGATATAAAGAGGGCACCCCTATGGATTTTATTGTCATGGATTCTGACATGACCGTTTTAAGTTCCGTACTGACTCCAAAGCTTATGGAAAATGATGACACATTTTCATCCTTTAAGGAAAAATTTGCAGACTCTAAACGTTACGGCAACGGTTTTTTTACCATTGATAAAACCCGCTACTTTTATTCCTTTACCCGTGATAACGTGAATGACTGGTACCTGATCAGCCTGGTTCCCTCCAGTATCATTTTTAAAGACATTATTTCAGCTGTGGTAATCAGTTCCGCCATTATGATATCTGTTTTCCTGTTCTGCATCCTCCTGTGCTTATTCTTTGCCAAGAGGCTGAACACACCGATACAGAAAGTAACCCACTTACTGGAAGACCAGGCATATGGCGATTCCAATGTTAAACTCCAGGTTCCAACTGAGTTTCAACATATACTGACGGTATTTGAATCTTTGCATCAGAACAATCAAAAATTAAATGCGTTAAAGAAAAAGAATGCCCAAAGCTATAAAGAATCTTTCCTGAACAGCCTGATCACAGGGAACAGCACTGAGCCAATCAACAACACACTTCATGCCCTGGAATCACAGAACCTTACCTATCTTACAGATCAGCCGATTTGCATGGCTGTTCTGAAAATTGATAACTACCAGGACTTTTTAAATGCCAACGCACCGAATGAATTATGGGTATTCCGCTTCTCCATCGCCAACATCGCTGAGGAGATTGTCAGACAGTCCTTCTCCTGCAACCTTTTCAGCCGGGAAAATGACAAGTTCGTAATATTAATCAATTGTGGAAAGGAGCTTCCCAATGAAGCATTCCACCAGAAGCTGCAGAATATCTTCCTTTCCATTCAAAAAAACGTGGATCAGTACCTGAACCTGTCATTAACCGTGGCATACAGCACCCTGTTTAAGGGGCTGGAACATTTGCCCAGCATGTATATCAATATGGAGAACTCCCTGCTGCAGAAAATTCGTTACGGACACTCCAGTATTATCAGCCCGCAAATGATGGATGACCTGAATTCCGATATTTTCTTTTTTCCAAAGCAATTATCGGAACGCTTATCTTCCGCTGTATTAAATGGAAAGACAGAACAGGCTTTGGAAACCTACCAGAAAATTTCCCAACAGCTCTTTTCCTATGACTATAATGAAATCATGTCTTCCAGCATACGGCTCATTTATGACTTATATTTTCAGATATCCGATAAATATCCTGTTTTGAAGGAAGACTGCATGACCCTATTAAAGGACTGTCTGGTTGACCTGAAAAATGTAGAAATTGCTTCTGATATCAGCCGGCTCATGGATACTCTGCTCCAGTCCCTTTGCAGCAAAATAGAGTTTCTCCATGATAATCCATTCAGCCAGAATACCGATATCGTCACCCAGCGCATATGCCAGATCGTAGACCGGGAATTTTCCAATCCCTCCTTATGCCTGAGTTCCATATCGGAAGAGATTGGGCTTTCCCCCAACTATATCGGGCAGATTTTTAAATCCGCCATGCAGAAATCCGTTGCCCAGTATATCACGGACCTTCGCATGGAAATGCTTGCCCACTATCTGAATGAGACAAAGCTTCCATTAAATAAGATCCTGGATAAAATCGGCATGGAGAAAAACAATTACTTTTATACCCGATTTAAGAAGTACTTTAAGGTATCTCTGGGGGAATACCGCATGAATACTCACATGCGGAGTGAGGAATAACAAAAGAAAGACTGTCCCGGGGGCATATCATCCCGGAGACAGTCTTTTTTACTATAATTTATTATATAATTATTTTGTTATTCTTTTATTCATCTGTTTCCGTCGGAACCACAGCGAATGCATCCTCTAAAATGCCCTTATCCTGCTGTCCAGGACTCCTTTTCTGTAAATCAACGGATTCATCTTTGCCACTCCCTTCCGTCACAGTATTCAGGGAGGCTTCATATAGTGCTTCCAGGTTGGGAATCTTCCAGTCCGGGGTTGACCCGTTCCCCATAGTCATCATCAAGCGCCCGTCCGGCCTGCCATATGTTTTCATGAGAAAAGCAATCTCTTCCTTTACCTCTCCTGCAGAACCAAAAGCCATCAGATACTGTACATCCACTCCGGCTAAAATACAAATCTGTCCGCCAAATTTTTCTGCAATCTCCTGCTCTTTCATAGTATTCTTCTGAATGGGATGAATCACATCCAGTCCGATTTCAATCAATTCCGGCAGAAACAGCTCAATATTGCCGCAGCTGTGCAGCCAGAAATGAGTTCCAAGCTCATGTGCCTTGTCAATGAGCTTTTTATAATAGGGCTTGAAAAACTCCCTGAAAATTTCCAGAGAAAAGAACGGTGCCGTCTGTGTGCCAATGTCATCGGATACAAAAAAGCCATCTACATCCAGCTCCTCTTTTGTCCGTTCCATAATCCGTATATAAAATTCCGTCAGTCTGGTAAATAAACGGTGAATTTCTTCCGGATACAGATAAAAATCGGTAAGGGCATTTTCCATTCCCCGCAAGGACCAGAGCCGTTCAAAAAAGCAGTACCACCATCTTCCCAGCAGATAACGCCCATCCTTTTCTTTTTTCTCTACAATCAGAGCCGGTGATTCCGGATTCGGAAAAGTATCATAGAATTCTTTGGCATTCTCCCAGTCCTCAATCAGGCACTGGGCATCCAGCCCTTTTCCCTCCATACACTGTATTCCCGGTGCCGCCCAGTAAAAATTGGGATCTTCTTTTGGCCCCTCTGTCATGCCCGGCATCTGTAAAAAAACTTCATCCACATCACAGGGAAATTGTTCCAGCCAGTCCCTGCGTTTTCCGGCATCATTTTGAAATACATTATCATAGATCCAGATATCATATAGGAGCGGAACTCTTTTCGCTGCCCCTCTTCCCTCAATTACGCTTAACACGTCCTCTTTGTTTAATATCTCCATGCTGTACCCTTTCACTTATCGTCTCTATTGTATTTTAAAATTCATTTCCGCCATCTCCACATTTACTTGGCTGGGAATATTCATCAATTGTGGTCTGAGCAGTACGACCGGGATAAATCCCGTATTTCTGCCAGATGTCCCACATTCTTTCATACCGCTCTAATGCCATGCCTGTATACACGCAGTTAGAGGTGGAGAAGATGTAGCCTCTGCCTGCCTCCATTCCCTCCCTCAGTGATCTTCGTACTTCAGCACCGCATTCCTCATCCGTTCCCGTCTGCAGCAGACCACAGTTTACATTTCCAATAAGCGCGATGCCGTCTCCCACGATCTTTCTGGCTTCTGCCAGGTTTACGCCCCCCTGGGGATCCAGGGAATGAATCGCATTTGGCTTGCAGCTGGCAATCTGTTTTAAAATGGGCATTACATTTCCGTCTGTATGTTTGATGGAATAATACCCCATTTTCCTGTATTCGCTGATGATTTCTTTTAAATAAGGAACGATCAGCTCATCAAACTGTTCCGGAGCAAAAAAGGGATTGGTATTAAAACAATAATCCGAACAAAGGGTAAAACCATCCAGTAGATGTCCCTTTCGATCCAGCTTATCTGCAAAAGCAGCCTGTTCCTCTACTCTTCTTTTCGATATTTCATTTAGTTTTTCCGGCTCCTCCAGCATCTGCACTGCAAAATCTGTCATGGTATCCCCATCCGGTATTGCCCAGGTAGGATCTCCATGCATCATCAGATAATATTCATCTCCTGACTTTTCCCGTATCGTTTCCAGTATCCACTGGATATTATCGAAGCCCCCCGGATTGGAGTGTACAAAGATAGCACTGTGGTCATATCTCTTTGCTGTGTCGATATAAATATCCGCAATCTCCTGAATATGAAGTTTCTGCTCCGTGTAACTCATCTGATTCCACTGTTCATAGAACCTATGGCTTGGATGTACCTTGCCAAGTGCCTCCATGGTAAGGAAAAATACCAGTTCAAAATGGGGAACCCTTCCCCCGATCTCTTCGCACTGTAAAGTCTTTATAAAACGTTCTCGATGTGTCATATTGATACCTCTCTGTCTTCTTTCTCTCTGTCTTCCTTTTTCTCTCTATTCCTCTCTGAATACCGCAGCATTTTCCTTTTGTTCCCTGCATTGTTCCCGGTATGCCTGGGGAGTTACACCGATTTTTTTTCGAAAATATGTATAAAAATAGTTGGTACTTACAAATCCGCATTTTTCTGCAAGATCTTTTGCTGCACGCTCCGTATCCTCCAATTCCTTTAATACCCACTTCAGGCGCGCTCCATTAATATAATCCGCCACCGACATGCCCACATCTTTTTTAAAGAGCCTTCCAAGATAGTTAGGAGAAACACTGAATTCATCGCCCAGCTGTTCCAGCGTAAGATTTGGATCTGTAAAGTTTTCTTCTATATATTTTTTCACCTCATCCAGCTTTCCCATCACCCCTTTTTTGATTGCGGCTTTTTCCTGTTTTTCACGTATCTTTTCAAAAAGTTCTAAAAACAGGTCATCCACTTCAGCAGCCTTTTCACACGCTGCCAGCCGGACTAAAAACTCATTTGCATCGTTTTCATAAAAAGAAAATTCATTCACACTGCGGACAACGGTTATTCCCAGCCAGATGATAGCGTTCATGTATTCCATCATACTGCATTTTTTTAGTTTATCAGTAAAGTTCTGGTATACCTCCCAAACATCCTGTCCGGAACGAACTGCCCTTGGAAGACTGCCTGCCTCCAGCTGTTGGAACTCCGCCTGTTCTCCATGTTCCCTCTGAATCTGTTCATATGTAAGATACGTATTCGGCGGATAAAAAAAGCTTTCCTGCATAACCATTTTCAAATTACTGTTCACTTCCGGGATTTTTTCCAGATTTACATTTTGTTCCGATCCCGTGAGGGAGAAATCCCATTTAATAAAAACTTTCACATTTTTACAGAACTCCTGGAAGCATTCTCTGATTTTCTCCTGCGTTCCATCTTCCTGGGGTGTTTCCAGCAGGAACGTCAGGGTGTGATCCCGGTTAATCAGTCCCATCACCTGAAAATATTTCCCATAAGTCTCTTCAAATATATTCTGAAAACCATATTTGATATCGTAGGTACCTGTTTTACCATAGATTTCCCTGAACTCTTTATACTCTTCCAACTGTAAAATCAGAACAGCATACTTTTTATTTTCAACTGGAGAAAAACCAAAGTTCTCCATCTGCTGCCGAAGTTGATTTTTGCCAAAGAGTTTTCTGTTGTGGAGAAAATCGCTGAGAAACCCCTCCCGAAGCAGATATAGATCCGAACGCTTTGTGGACAGCGCATATTTTTTTTCCAGTTTTCTATGTATTTTTAGAATGGAAACGGAATTCGCCAGAGCAATCACTACCACCGCAAGTACAATGGTCAGTGTAATTCCCACAATCCAGCCCCGCAGTTCCTGCAGAACATGGAACATGGAATTCCATCTGGTAATTTTTACATAATTCCATTCGCTTTTACTTGCATACAAATAGGAGAAAAAATATTTTTCGCCATCCACCACAGATTCCTGATACTTACTTCCTTTCTCCGCCATCTGAAGTACGGTTTCCCTCATCTTAGCGGTCTCGTTAACCGGATAAGTCTGTAAATCCACCAGCCTTTCATTCTTTTCATCGATAATCAGCATCCGGCTGTCTTTCAGAATCTCCATATCCAGAATTTCCTGGAGCATTTTATCAAACTTCATATTGACAATGACAACACTTCCTGTTTTCTTCTGCTCCGAAGCGTATAAGAGATAGGAATAGACAACTTCCTTTTTCTCCGTTTGATTGGGATATATTGTTGTCATCTCTCTCCGGATTAGATTTTGTGTATAATACTTTTCCGGATTTTCTAAAATACCGACAATATTCTGATCGGAATATTCCTCTTTTCCCACCGCCCCAAACCTGCTGCCTGAGGTGATAAAAAGATCCAAATCGTCATTATAAATATAGATGGATTCCACTTCGGGATTCGTATTCTGATACAGGGAAAGCTGGTTGCGGACCTTGCTCAGGGTGATGCTGTTCAGCTTCTGGCCCGAAACAGCCGTCAACAGTTCGGAACAGACATCATCAAGCATTACCTGGGTTGCAATCATATTGGCGGTACCATTGGCTTCCTCAAAATCTGTCTGCACCTGAGAAAAAGCCTGCATGGACATTCTGATATTCTGGTCGATGATGACCTTTTTCATCATGCGGTACATCCAGCCCGACCCCGCCAGAATCACCACCAGCATACTCACCGAAATTCCAAGAAAAATTCTGCCAAATATTTTTCGATTCTCCATCTGCTTCTGGTCTTTATGCTTATTAACAAGATACCCCCTGCAGCATTCCATCAATTTCATATAACTTCCCCCTGTCAGACAATTTATATAAAAATCTTTCTATCCCCCAATCACCCAGTAGTCCATATTGTTTGAATCTACGGTTAACACACAGGATATTATCATCTTCTAACAGAAACCATCTTTTTGCAACTACTAATTCTGGCAAAGACTTCTTTTTTTACCACTTTCTTCTTTTACCGTGAAAACACCGTGGGCGAAAGCTCATCTGCCCACGGCGTTACGAATTTATCGGTATCCTTTTTTATTTTGAAGCGAGAAATTCATCAATCTGCTTCTGCATTTCAGCCATTACTTTATCAATTCCAGCCACGTTTAATTTTTCCAGAAATTCAGCATTGGTTTCCTCTACAGGCAGCTCGCCGCCTACGAGGCTTTCATATTCTTTTACAACTTTAGACACATTTGTCACTTCCATTTTAACTGCCTCAGGATCAAAGGAAAAACCAAGAATCGGGGATGTCTTCGCACTGTCATTCAATGCCCTGGTCTGCTCCCAGATATCTTCCGGCTGTCCGGCAAGTGCATAGGTGTTAAATACATTTCCCAATGCCCATGACTGGCCATGGGAATAACCGCTGTCTGCAATCAGCTCAATTGTATTATCCCCGGTCTTCTTGTAGTGTGTTCCTTCGATACCGTAGGAAATCAGATTCATGGCATATGGATCTGTGTTGATCAGTTCCAGATATTTCAGTGTTTCTTCCGGATGTTTGGATGTGGTAGAAATTCCATACATGGTTGCAATTACACTGTTAGTAGAAATATAGGGATCCGTAGCCGCAGTTGCCATGACACAGTCATATCCTGCTCTGGCTGATTCTTCTGCCTCCACTCCCGGTTTATAGGTTCCGGAGTAAAAAGCAGATGTCTTTTTTGCAACACGCTGGCTCTCGCCGTATTCATCCATATAACCGCATTCACCGTCCAGAAGCCCTTTTTCATTCAGGCCGACCAATTCATTCAGCATATTTTTCCATTCATCCGTTGCATAGAAATTCACAACTTTTGCGTTTGTATCATCCATCTTAATCGCTCCGGCGGCCATATAGTCACTGATATATTCGTATCCGCAGTAATCTGCTGCCTGGGCACGGTTCACCCCTCCTACTTTAGCTCCGAACTGGTCAAATGCTTTCTGCGCATAGTCCCCTAAATCAGTGAGGTTTTTAATTGCATTAATATCTGCTCCTGTCCCATCCACATAGTCTTTTGGCATCAGCGCACCGATCTGTCGAGCAACTATCTGCTGGTTTGGGACTGCGTATATGCCTCCTTTTACCGTAGCAGCTGTCCATATATAGTCCGGAATGGCCTTCTTTAGTTCCGGTGATGCTTTGGGCAGCAGCTCTTTAATATCGATAAATGCTCCTTTTACCACATTCGTATTGTAAGGATTCAGCCAGTTTGACGTAAAGCAGGCGTCATACTCTTCACCGGATGCAATAATGGTCTGGATTTTATCACCGTAAGCACCTCCATGGAATACATAATCTACGGTTACTCCAATCTTTTCTTTCGTATACTCATTCAATGCCTTCATCACTGCTTTTCCGTCTGTCTGTTCCGGTACCGGTGTATGGATTTTTAGATTGACAACTTCCTTATTCTCATTTTTTTCCGCCCCTGCGTCAGCTTCTTCAGATCCTTCACTTTTTCCGCCGGTCTCTCCGCCGCTTTCCG
The DNA here is from genome assembly GCA_900540475.1 of uncultured Robinsoniella sp. Taxonomy (GTDB): domain Bacteria; phylum Bacillota; class Clostridia; order Lachnospirales; family Lachnospiraceae; genus Robinsoniella. Next base: position 21,614 of record UQGG01000036.1, read on the forward strand.
CTTTTGTGCCGGTATCCCCGCTTTTATCTGTCTTACCGTTACCACTGCACCCAGCCAGTGTACCCATTACCATTACTGCTGCCACTCCAAGGGCAATAAATTTCTTCCTTCTCATCCTTTATTCCTCCTTTAATTAATTTATAGTAATTGACATAGCAAATTACATTCTCTAATCAGCCCTTTACGCCTCCGACTGTCAGTCCCTTTACAAAATATTTCTGAAAAAATGGGAATATTGCCAGCATCGGTCCGGCTGCAATGACACACATCGCCATTCGCATAGATTCCGTGGGCATGTCAGCCATGCTGATTCCCATACCGGATATAGCCGAATTCTTTATCATTTCCTGCACATCCCTCATGAGTACATACAGCCGATACTGGAGGTTATAAAGCTCTCTGTTGTCAATATACATAAGCGGCTGGAACCAGTCATTCCAGTAATTTAATGTGATAAACATCCCAACCGTTGCCAGTGCGGGTTTTGCCAGGGGCAATACAATTTTCGTAAATATGGTCAGCTCTCCCGCACCATCCACGGTTGCGGCTTCCATAAGGGAAGCTGGCAGCTGGGTGAAAAATGTACGCATCAAGATGATAAACCATGGTACGATCAGCATTGGAAGCAGCATTGCCCAGATTGTATTTTTTAAATGCAGATATTTTGTCAGCCAGATATAGGTAGGAACCATACCGCCGTTTAATACCATGGGAATAATCAGAAATACGGTCAGCGCCTTGCGCCATGCATAATCTTTTCTGGAAAGGACATATGCAATCATGGAATTCAGTGTAAGACCGATTCCAAGTCCCAGGGCAGTGACTAAAATTGTCACACCGTAAGATCTGAGAATTGCTGCCGCATCTTTAAATACGAATTTATAAGCGTCCAACGTCACGCCTTTTGGAAAAATTCCATAGCCTTCTTTCATAATCCTTATATCGCTGGAAAAGGAGATGGATACCACCGTGATAATCGGAATTATGCATAGTAAACAACACAGACCCAGAAATGCATAAATAATAATTTTAGGGCCTAATGATAAATCTTTCTTCATTTTCATTCCTCCCTGCTAAAATAATGCACTGTCTTTGTCCAGTTTGCGAACAACCAGATTGGATCCCATAATCAGCAGAAACCCTATCACTGCCTGGAAACATCCCACAGCGGAACCGATTCCAATATCTCCGGTTACCCTTAATGCCCGGTATATGTATGTATCCAGTACATCTGTCGTTGCATAAAGTGCACCCTGGTCTCTTGTCAGATTAAAAAACAGACCGAAATCCGCATACATAATCCTTCCTACCTGGAGAATTACCATTACTATAATAATTCCTTTCAGCATTGGAAGTGTAATCTTCCAGACCATCTGCCATCTGCTTGCCCCATCCAGAGCCGCTGCTTCATAATAAGTATCATCAATTCCCATCAGCCCTGCATAATAGATAACACTGTAGTAGCCTGCCATCTTCCATGCATACATAAATGTCAGTATCACCGGCCAGTATTCCGACCGTGCATACCACGAGATACTGTGCAGTCCCAAAAATTGCAGCAGCTGGTTAATGATGCCATAGTCGTGATGCAAATACGCATATAAAAGATATCCTACCACCACCCACGACATAAAATATGGAAAAAACATGATCGTCTGTGTTACCTTAATCATTTTTCTGCTTCGAACTTCATTCATCATCAAAGCAATCCCAACAGAAACCACCAGGGTTATGCCGATAAAAAGTACATTCAGACCAATGGTATTCCTAAGTACTACCCACGCATCATTGGATTTAAAGAAAAATTCGAAATTTTTAAATCCGATCCAGTCGCTTCCTAAAAATCCTTTGTCGTACCGAAAATCTTTGAAAGCAATAATCAGTCCTGCAATAGGAACATAAGAAAACAGGAAAAGAATTACGGCGGCCGGAAGAGCCATTATAGTTAATGTGGTATTCTTTTTCCTGGAAACGCGTCCTCTGTTACGTTTTTCCTTCATCTTTATACCCATCGCTTATTGCAGGCCCGCCTGCAATACTGCCACTATAAAACAGGTTGAAAGAAACACACCGTGGCTTCCTTTCTATTTCATAATTTTCTTTCAAACCTCTTCCCCTTTCCATTTTTTCCGCGGTTTTGTTTTTCTGATCTCAACACCGCTCTCAGCATTTTCAGCTAAGCTATGAGGACATTCTTACGCATTTCTTTCCTTTTTACAACTTTTAAATCCTGCTATTACTTCGTTTTATAGAGAAAACGGACTTATAATTCTGTACTTTTAAAAATATACCCCCTTGGCATATCCTGTAAAGCGGGATATGCCAAGGGGGTAATGAGTTTAAGACCTGTCAGCTTCTCTGATCATTGCAAATATATTTTCCGGCGGTATGATATCCACCATCGTATTACAGGTAGAGAGAATAAATCCGCCGTCTGTTCCTGCAGCCTCTATTGTATTTCGGACATCTGCCTGAACTTCTTCTGTTGACCCAAAACACATTATATAGTCCAGATCAATATTTCCCCACAGACACAGCCTGTCTCCATATCTTTCCTTGATACTGCGGATATCCATACCGGCGGAAGGCTGGATGGACTGAATCCCGTCAAATCCGCATTCCACCAGATGGTTCATGACGCTGTTCAGGTTCCCATCACTGTGGAGAAATACAGGAACATTTTTATATGCCTTGATTTCCTGAATCATCTGCTTATAAAATGGATATACATTTTCCTCCATTACATAAGGCGGCAGAAACACACCTGTATTAAATGCCATATCATCCGCAATCAAAATGGCATCTGCCCCTCTATCCAGGAATAATTTAGCTTTCTTAATCTCAAAAGCAATCACTTTTTCCGATAACATATGGGTTTCTTCCGGATAGGTAATGCAATTTACCATATAATCTTCCATGGGATACATCTCGTTCAACATAGAGATTGGTCCACCCACCTGGGCAAACACGAAAAAATCCGTCTCTTCTGCATATTTTGCCACCAGATCACCGGTAACTTTATTAATATCCGGCTCCTGATATTCTGCGGCATCTTCAATGTCCACCGGGGGCTTCAAAAGACACTTGCTCTCCTCCCCCAATAGAAACGTCTGTCCATACACACTCTGAAGTACTTTTTTGCCATCATCCGTCTTCCCTATTTCCCATTCCGGCCAGTCACCCACGTTAACCAAATCCATGTGCAGTAATTCCCGTACTTTCCGGTCTCTTTCAAAATGCTGGTAATCCAGAGGATACTCCTCTCCCAGAAGTTTATTGGCGATCTGGGGCTGGATATATAATTCTCCTTTTGGGACTCTGTCACTTTCCATATGACGTATTGCCGCCCAGACACGTTCCTTTTTTGTCATCTGGGCAATATTTTGGTTTGTTTCTTCCTTTTTGCCTGCCCATGCCCGGAAAACCTCGTATACATTTTCCGGTTTTGCTCCGGGACCAAATTCGCACTGGGCAATGCATCCGCCGCGTTTCCACAGAGTTTCCCTCACTTCTTCCACTGCTTCCCGGATATCGGCGGGGCTTCCTTCAACCAGAAGATGCTGCCGGTCCATTTCACCCCAAAACGTTATCCTCCCAGCCAGAGGTTCCAGATTCTTGACACCCATACAGAAGATCTGGGAATTGACAGCATCCAGTCCCATTTCTGCTAAATCCGGTAAGATATCCAGAATATATCCGTCAGAGTGCATAAATATTTTTTTATGATGTCTTTTGGCAATTGCAATATAATCCTGATACATTGGTTTGAAAATCTCACGCCAGATCCTGGGATTAATCAGCAGGCTGCTCTGGCTTCCCCAGTCATCCATAAAATTGATGGCATCAACTTCTGTTTTTGCCCATTCCTCCAATAATTCACAGTAGAAACCATGCATTTTTTCCATCCAGTTTTTCATCCGGTACGGAATATCCATGAGATCCATATAGAGGTTTTCTGTCGTTCTGATAAACTGCAGCTGTTCAAAGGGTCTGGGACAGCATCCGCCCGTTACAAAACGGTCTGTGTTTCTGCAGAACTGATTTACCTGGTCCCGGTCAAAGCTAAGCCACTCCCTTGGGATGTGAATTTTCTCCACATCTTCCCAGTCATCATCCTGCACCAGAGGATCTCGCACTTCGCCGATTACTCCTTCATGAATATTAGTTACGATACATCCCCAGGCATCCCGGCTGACTCCATATCTGTAGGGTTCTCCTTCCTCAATCGTCTTCTCTTTAAAACTGCACAAGGCACCTGTTATATCATCGGGAAAATCTCTGTGAATTTTTTCAACCATTTCACCGTGATTCCACTTACTCCAAGGAAGAGTCCACATCTGCCGCGGTACTATTCCGGTATGATTTCTGAATTCCAATGTTGCATATACCAGTTCTCTGGGTGTCATATTTCTACCTCTCTTTCATCATTTTTGAACTTAAGTGATTATTCACCCACGCTAATTGCAGCATTTATCACCATTCCGGCACTAATTTCTATTTTCTGCATATCTTCAAAATACGGATGTCCAATAGATACCGGATCCAGACTGTGATCAGTCATCAGCGTTACTACTGCATCGTAGGGGGTAGGATTACAGATTTTTATCAGCATTTCTCTCTCATCATCCTTTACGATCTCAGCAATTATATGGTCAGAACACTGCAGGACTTTTCGATCCAGATCCAGATATATTCCTGGAATTTCCACATAGGTCAGCAGCATTGTCACTTCGGGCCAGTTGGAACCATACAGAAATTCTCCTATGGTTTCCTTTCCCTCCCAATCACTGGTCTGCACTCTTTCATTGATATATCCGGCGGGAAGTGCACGCCCGGCCAGTGTATCGATGGGTCTTTCCTGCAGGGATACAAACTGTGACAGGGAATGGCTGATCCGGCTCATCCAATTTAAATATTTTTGATCTCCGGTAAAACGGTAAAGTTTCAGCATAGAATTTCCTGACAGCGTGCAGATCCCTGGTGCAGAATGTTTATTCTGTGCATTTGCAAATACAGTTCCTCTGGTGTGCGCTTTCATTTTTGCCGCCGTACTTCTCTCTGGTAAATGGAAATCATAACTCATTACCCAGGTAACCGCCAGTTCAAAAGCTTCCCTGGACGCCTGCAGCCATTTTTCTTTTCCCGTTGTCTCATAAAGCTGCACACAGGATTCCAGAAAACCAAATGCAGATTCACTGTCCGGTGCCTGGCAGATTTCTCCGGGTCCACCGTTTAGCATCCCCTTCTTTAAATATTCCTCCCAGTAGAGAACTCCCAGTGCTTCTGCCGTTTCCAGATATTCCGGCCTCTTAAAATACTCATATACCAAAGCCAGCGCCGCACTTGCGATGGCTGCACTTGCCGTATCCCCCTGCAAAATCGTCTCCTGCTGCATATTAATAAATTGTCCAAGCTGTCTGTTTTTTTGATAAAACCGCACAAATGCATCTGCCTGACGGGTAATACTGCTTTCCATCTGTTCCGGCAATTCTCCTTGGCTTTTCAGATAAAAAGCCTGTTTTATCAGAAAATATAAGAGATCAGCATCTTTTCTCACCAGCAGTACCGGACTGTCTTTATTCAGAAAATCATCCCCATATCTCTGACCGTTGGCGTACATAGGGATAAACCATCCATTTTCCATCTGCAGGTGTTCCGTAATGAACTTCAGGCTGGATACGGACTGACTGCGCGCCAGACCATTGTCTTCCAGAAGAAATGCATAGGAGTTCATTCCTCCCCCCACCCAGCCAGACTGCCAGTAAGAAGGCGGAACATCATTCTCTGTCCCAACCCGGTAATATCCCTCGTCTGTAAAATTCATATGTATATATTTTTCTTTGATAGCATCATAAGCCTTGGAAAATGGTATGCTGCAAAACTCCTGCCCCTTTTCCATTTCTTCACGCAATTCATTAAATTTTGTAAAATACTGATTCAGATTCTCTGCCGGAAAACGGAAATACCGGATCTCCATTTCCACTCGTTCCCCTTCTCTCAGCATCATTCCCACATCATCTGAAGGTGCCTCACAAGTAGGGTAAAAGCCGGATCCATCAGGAAGTTCCCCGAAAAAATATTTCATCTCTTCCCTGACAGCCGGACAGGAAACCCCAAAGACAGCCTGATTCTCCATTTCTGAAACTGTAAATCCGGTGTATCTCCCATGCACTATATGATTGGCCAGGATCAAAACTCCTTCTCTCTGATCCTCCATAAAATATCCCATAGCAGGAGTACTCATATCTCCGGATCGCATCGAGATACCGGATTTTTTTCCTTCCTTATTAAGATGGGGAATGTCTGTAATTACCCGGTCCCATCCCTCTGACCTCCTGCCTGCATGAAAAGGCGGATAGGAAATCCGCTTACTTTCCATCCGATTGCCGTCATATACAGCTGCAGGCATAAATACATATTCTCTTCCCGTCCATTCCTCATTTATAAATTCCAAAGAGATGGAAATTGGCTTTTCCGATGCATGTATCATCTCAGTACGCAATAGAAAACGCTGTTCATTTTCTTCATCACTACGAATACACTGAATTCGGCAAGGAATTTGATCCATATTCTTCCACTGCTCTTTTATTGACCTGTCCGGTTTCCATTGTTCTTCCAAAACCGGTGTACTTTCATGAAACTGTTTGAATACAATCTGATATTCCATTTTATTTCCTCCATTTTTTGTTCCCACCGGCAGCAAGCCTGATGGATATATCTCACTCCTCTTTTGTTAACCCGCTAATCGAGGGAAGCATAGGACATTTTGTTACACGACATGTTTCCGGATCCAGTTCCAGCGTTTTAATCTCAAAGGGACCAAGCCATACCTTTATATTTACTTCATCCCAGAAGCAAACGGTAACTTCCCTAGCCATTCCGGTACTTTCAAACAACCGGATCAGGTACGTATCTTTACCCCTTATCTTTTTCAATGCTGAAAGTATGCAGCCTGGATCTGATATCGTGATCCGTTTCTCTTTTACTGCAGCTTTTTCAGTTGGAAAAAAAGCAACAGCCAGGGGCTTTTCCTGGAAAACCACCGCTTCCGATGTTACGTCTTCCATGCGCTTCTTATAGCTTCCTCCGCGCAGTCGGAAGCAAAAGCTTCTCTCTCCCTGATCCATGCAGGATATACGTCTGTCTTGATCCAGCAAGATCCTGTCCTCAATGGGATGTGCCGAGTAAGCAGCGGAATGGATCAGTGATATTCCCATAGTTCCATCACGGAAATCTCCGCCATAGCATCCGTCATTCAAACAGGTCACTGCCATATCTCTTTCTTCCTCAAAAATACCACACCATCTCTGCATAACTCTTTCTCTTTCACTTGATTCATAAGTCTGCACGCCATAAGCCGTTTCACAGAGATTTTGTCCCTGAAGGCAGGTCGGAATTTCCAGTTTCAGTAATTTACCTTTTTCCATCCATTCCACAGTGAGTTCCAGATCCACATCCCACCCCTTTTTCGGTAATATATAATGCATCACTGCCCTTGAATTATGATATCGGAACAAAGCCTCCACAATGGTTCTCACCTGCCCGTTTTCAATAATACGCACACTTTCCAGCTGCGCATCCACACCGGAGAAATCAGCCCCTTCTTCATTTTCCATGAGAATAAACCTGCCTTCCTCTTTCGGAAAACTCTGTACATTCATTGCCCAGGGGTCAAATCCGCTGTCCCGCACTGAAAGTCCGAATGCTCCTTCCTTCAGATATTCTGTGCCATCAATTTTCAGAGAATCCATCAAGCCGGTTCTTTTACTGATTACGGCTTCTATATGTTCCCCGGTAAAACAAATCTTTGCACTTTCTTCCTTCTCGTCCCAAGTTGGCTGTTTATCCATAAATGTTATGGTGCAGTCGTACCGGTTCATCTGCATAGGCTTTAGTTCTGCATAAAATGCCACTTTCTTTCTCCAGTCCAGATTCATGTTGCAGGCTTCTTTTTCAACCTGGCATGGGACCGCTGCTCCCTTATGAAATACCGTTGGCATTCCAAAACTAGTATCCCAGTTTTGATTCTGCATCTGAAATTCACAGGTCACAACTCCTTTTACCGGATAGGGATGGGGATTATAAATTAAAATAGGATATTCTCCCTCCTTAGCCGGCTGCTCACCTTCAGCCAGGGCAAAAAATGCTCTTTTTTTCTGTTTCTCCAGTAGCTCCATACCATAGTTCATAATCCGTATGCCCGACTCTTCCACCGATTTCACCGCTGAACCAGGTAAAATATCATGAAACTCCGCTGTAAGCAATGCTTTTTCTGCTTCTTTTAGTTCTTCCTCCGGATAATTTATTTTTTTCCGGAACACTGCTGCCGACACCATTTTTTCGGTCATATAGAGCAATCCTTCCAGTTTCCTGTGCATCTGTTTGATTCTAATCTGGGCAGTATAACAGCCTACTGCCCAGGGATTCAAGTCACGCTGGAATTCAGGCAACTTTGTATTCTCTTCTTCCAGTCTATTAAAGTATGACTCCGGAATGGAATGCTTTAGTTCACACAGTGGATTTTCTTTTCTTTTTTCCTGAATCTGCCCCATATCCACATGGGACGGTCCTCCTCCGTGATTTCCTACTCCCCACAGGAGCAATCCCGTTTCCTGCTCCCGGTGGCTTTCCAGAAACTCTGTAATTTTCTTCCCCGCTTCTCCCATCAGAGAATTATAATGTTCACTGGAGCGATGTCCTCTTATCCGGGAGCCGTCAAATCCAATCCAGAAAAAGTCATCATCCGGCAGACAGCAGTCCTCCTGGCATGGACGGCAGAAGATATAGGAATCATACCCTGCCTTCTGGAGAATCTGTACCATTCCCCTGGAGTGTCCAAAAGGATCAAAATTCACAGCCGTTTTCGGAAGAACACCAAATTTTTCAAAAAAATACTCTCTTCCCGTTTCTATCTGACGGATAAAAGACTCTCCCGAAGGCATATTACAGTCAGGCTGTAAAAACCATCCACCCATGATATGCCATTTCCCTTCTTTCACCAGTTCCTGAATTGTTTGAAATAAATCCGGTTCATATTCTTCTACCCATTGATACAGTAATGCTTCATTATGATTAAATATAAATCCATCATATTCTCTGCAGAATCTGGCTGCAATCCGAAAAGTGGACAATGCTGCTGCAATTCCTTCCTCCCAGTCCCACAGCCATACCGGATCCAGATGTGCGTTGCAAATCATATGTAATTCTTTCATTATCGTATTTCTCCATTTCTATTTTTTATACCCGCAGTTAACAGCAAAGTATATAATTCTACTTTATAAAAACTCTTTCATGACCTCAACTACAAAATCTTATCTTTCCTTTGATTTTTAACAATTTTCTTCTTTGATTTTTAATGTAAACCTATTTTCCCTGCAAAGTCAGATTCATAAAAGAGCTGCTGCAGGAAATGGCATTATCTGCCTTTCTGCAACAGCTCTAATTCAGTTACTTATATTTATCATAGTATTCTTCAGCCGAATCATGATCCAGGTTGAAACACTTCTTCAGATTTTCAACAATACGTTCATGAAGATAACCTTCCGACAAATTGTAGTGTATAAATAATTTAATGCTTTCTTCTAATCCATCTGCTAAACCTTCAGCCAATGCTTTTTTTCTTTCCTCTTCAGCTTTTTCTTTTGCCTCTTTCACCTCTTTTTTCGCCATATATAAAATGTGGTTATGATCCCGGATTGCCTTTTCCCTGGATTCGTATTCGTACCTTTTCCGCTCATCTTCACTGATATGTTTTATGATCTGATATGCTTCGTTTATGTATTCATTTTTCTCAGCCATTTCTCTGAAATCCTCCTCCCGTTTTCCGTTCAGGAATTTCGCCCATTGCAGCAGTTCGTTTTCCGGTTCCTCCTGACCGACCAGCTTGGGCAGCTCCAGCACATGTAGCTCCAGTTTATCAGAATATAAACTTCCCCGCTGGTCTTCCCTTAGATGGAAGCAGGAATACCATGCATCGGTATCTTTTAAAAATGCAGCAATTAATCCCTTTCTTACTTTCTCACTGCACATCAGCTCCTTGAAACAAAAATCTACCGTAGGCAGCATGATAAATGGTTCTGTTTTCTCATTTTCGTTCTGAATGGCATTTGTTTTGGGCGAATTATCCATTGTTTGTCAGTCCTCCTCTTACTTTAAGGCAGTTTCTTTGCAGCGCAAGAAGAGTTAAATATACTTTAGATAATTATATAATATCGGCTTACAGCAAGCATAGCAACACCTTATTTTATTTTGTTATGTCAATTGGAATTTGTCTGGCAGAACTGCCAGCGATTAGAATGTTTTTTACAAGGTAATAATACCACATTAGAATATATATTGCAACACATTTTTTATAAAAGTTACATATAATATTTTTAGTTGTTGCAATCGTTGCGGAAATTTAAAAACTCTGTTTTAGGTTTCCCTGGGGAGATGCGATGCTTTGTAGACGTTAGATACAAAATATATCCCACCACAGCAAAGAGATTTTCCCTGCTGAGATAAAGCCGATTTATGCAATAACGTGAATTTTAAAAAGATGGGAGTAGGTAAATTGTATGGACTCTGTCAGCTAACGCTTCCGCCATCCAGGTAATTTACCCACTCCCATCTTTCCGTCATACTATCTCTTTCCTAACGCGTAATTCATATACAACCCCATCCATTTATTCCGTTTCTCTTAGCTGCTCAACTATACTTCCTTTATGAAATATTTTCAGGGATAATGAGGGAACCACAACTGCAATTCCCAGGAAGATACCACATATTATCACGGAAGGAAGGATTGTCAGCCGGAAAGTCATAAACCAGATATTGGAACTGATCATCCGCACCAGTGTCACACCCAGTATTCCTGACGTTATAATTCCCAGGATGCCTGCGCCCAATGCATAGTAAATACCCTCCAGCGTCATCATTTTGTTTAACTGTTTTTTCGTCATACCAATACTCTGCATTGCAGCAAATTCATGGCGCCGTGTGAGGATGCTTGTGATCACCATATTGATAAAATTAATCATGCCGGCTATTCCCATGACAGTCCCGATGATACCGCCAATAACGTATACTACCTGCTGGGTTTTCCATACGTCTTCTTTTAACAGCCGAACGGAATTATAGCTTGCATTAGGATTTTCATTCTGAATATAGTTATCCAGGAATTCCTCCATCTGTAATTCATATTCCGGATCAATGTCAAAAGAATAACTTAACAGCGTAGGGTTTTGATAAATTGTTTCGAAATCCTTCTGAGTCATATAGAAATAAGGGCTGTCATTTCCAACCTGAACCACTCCCGTATTAATAGATGGTACCTCATATTCAACATCATTCAGAATCGCCTGTGCCACAACGATAAAAGTTTTTGCTTTTTTACCGTCTACATAAACATCTATGTTCTGTCCTATTTCACTGGTAAATTCTTTCATGGAAACATTTCCATTACCCCGCACAGAGCTGACACCTTCGATTATATAGTTCCCTTTCGCAAGTTTTTCCCGTAAAACGTTCAAATCTTTTTCTCCATTTACAATGGTCATTCTGGATAAAACAGCGTCGGACATTCCAAATGCATTACACAGTGGCCGTTTATCATCTGCAAGGGTAAAGGATTCTCCCTCCTCCGTAATTCCATAACTGTACCCGTCCCGCTCCTCTGTATCTGCGATCCGGCATCCATACTCAAAGCTTACATTTCTGTCATCCAGCGTATTTTTATAAAGGCGTCCCCCTTCTTTCACACCGGGTTGTTCTTCCACTGCCTTTACCATATTTTCATCCAGTGCATCATCATGATGGACAAATCCCTTCATATTATTAAACGTACTGGAACTTGCAATTATAAAATCTGTTTTACTCATGGATTTAATCCATTTATCGGTATCGAAGCTTCCTGCTATAACAAACACAGAATTGAGCAGTACGGTACACAGCAGCAGAGAAATCATAATAAATGCCGTTCTGGTCTTATTTCGTCCTAAATTCGCCCATGCCATATGTGTAATCCTGGACCCGTTTTTACATTTGCTGGTTTTCTTCTTACTATCTAAACCGTCACCCACATATTTAGAGGCTTCCAGCGAAGAGATTCCGGATGCTTTTTTTGCTGGCTTTCTGACACTTAAGAACACTGTAATTCCGGCAAAAAGTGCTGCCCCTATAAAAATTACCGGATTTGGTGATACTTCTACCATCATTCCTTTGTTTGTATTTGCAAACATTTCCATAACTGCAGGCAGTACACTTTTCCCAAGAAAAAATCCAATAATCAATCCGATTGGGATTCCGATGAAGGATAACCAGACTGCCTGCCGGTTCACCATCTGTCTGATCTGTCTTTTTGAAGAGCCAACCGTGCGCAAAAGCCCGTAATGCCTGATATCCTGAGCTACCGAAATATCAAAGATATTGTAGATCAATAAATAGCCGCATACGATGAACAGGACTGCAAAGCCTGCGATTCCAAATACCAGATTCGTATTCAAAGGGGGATTCGTCATTTGATTTACGGCACTTAAAATATAATTGGAGGCTTCTCTGTCCTCCGGTTCTCCGCCCACCGACCGGATAAATGAATATAGCTGATCCTGGATTTTTATATTACTTTTTAAAACAATATCTGAGAAATAAGTCCCCGCCATTTCCAGATCCTGGCGGTAAGTATACGGAAATAACGCTTCATTTTCCTTCATAAATGCTTCCGAAACAATCATCATACTGACGGGCATGCCCCCAGCTTCCCACCAGCCGGATACAATCATATCAAAATGATATGTCTTTCCCCGCAGTTCAAATTCTATCGGAATCTCAGCACCTATCTCCGGTGTAATACCCAGGTCTTCCATTGCCTTATCGGTTGTTGAAATTTCATTAGCCGCCTGGGGTGCTTTGCCGTGGGCAGGTACACTAAATGTCAGCTCCTGTTCTGCAGCGTCCATATAGTCCAGTTCCACATTATGGTGATTGGTATTTGACAGAAAACCGATTGGACGCCTCTCTCCCACAATTTCAGCCATATCACTTTCCTTTAACTTCTGAAACTGTTCCTCAGTCATGTAGCGCAGGTCTGCATCCGCCTTACTTCCTTTTTGTTTCTGGCTGGTCAGAGTCATTGACTGGGACGCACCAATTCCAATCGTAATGATGGAAGTGAACAAAAGTGCTGTAAGAGCAATTGCTGTCACTGCTGCAATATTCCTAAGTTTATTTTTGAAAAAACTGCGCTTTGCCAGCTTTCCCACTATCTTCTTATTATTATTTTCCAGCATCTGTTTCCCCTCCTAATTGGCAATCCTTCCGTCTTCGATCCTTATAATCCGGTCTGCAAGCTGCGCTATTTCATTGTTGTGGGTTATCATAACGATCGTCTGATGAAATCTTTCGCTTGTCATTTTCAGTAATCCCAATACATCTGCACTGGTTTTGCTGTCCAGATTCCCGGTGGGTTCATCTGCAAGAATAATAGCCGGTTTTGTAATCAATGCCCGTGCAATCGCCACACGCTGCTGCTGCCCTCCGGAAAGGTTATTGGGCATGTTAGAAAGTTTATCCTCTAAGGTGAGCATTCCCGCCACATCCTGCAGAAAATCTTTATCAATCGTTCCTCCATCCAATTCCACCGGAAGAACAATATTCTCATATGCATTTAAGATTGGTACCAGATTATAATTCTGAAAAATGAATCCGATATTCCGGCGTCTGAAAATGGTCAGCTGTTCATCATTCATTTTTGCAATTTCCTTATCTCTGATCCGGACACTTCCCGATGTGGGTATATCCAGACCTCCCATCATATTGAGCAGTGTGGATTTACCGCTTCCCGAAGTCCCCACAACCGCCACAAACTCTCCCTGTCCGATCGATATATTTACACCATCCAAAGCTTTTGTGATATTTGGATTCATCCCATAATATTTTTTTAAATCTCTGGTTTCTAATATATAACTCATGTAAATTGTTCCCCTTTCTTTTTATAACACTATCTTATCATCCAATTATCTCAAACTTATCTCAATGGGTAATTATCTCGAAACTGTGATAATCTGCAACTCATGCTTCAGCGAACACTTTATATGTGCTCTATTATTACGCATTATATTGGGGTTTTGTTGAGGAAGGGACGCTTTGTAAATGATAGGTAGTGTACGAAAAGATGGGCGTGGGAAACTGGCATGGTGGGACCCCTGGGTTGTGTCTGGCTGTTCTTTATTGGATGCAGCGTAGTATATTTCGGCTGTTTGTGTGTAAAAGGAGATGGCTCAAGATCAGTTGCTTTACATCAGTTGTTTTACGCCAATGTCGTCCAGCATGCTACAACCCCAGGGTTCCAACATGCTGAGAAAACCAGCTTTGTATCAACGAATGCTATCTCGGAAAGAGAAGGGGGCGGACCAGGAGAGGTGTTTGGAAGGCGTATAGCAGATCTGTGCATTTACTTACCTTGCCGGAGTGTTTTTTGGCGGATAGTATTCGACTGGCTCCCATCGGATACTAAGCGGGCAGTGAGCTGCGAAATGCATCAGGATTTCGGAGCGAATGTCCGCGTGCCGCCAAAAAACACTTCGGCAAGGTTAGAAAATGCCAGTTCTGCGTTAAGCCTTCCAAACACCGGTCCTGGTTCGCCCCCTTCTCTTTCCGTACACTACCTCTGCATACAAAGCGTCCTTAATCAGAGCAAGGCCATACCTCTGACCCTATGCTCCTTATAATCCACTCTTAATTAGGAAGAAAAATCATAAATTCTGCCCCTTCCCCAGGCTGGGATCTCACTTCCACATAACCTCCCTGCAAAGTTATGATTTCCCTTGTAAGATATAAACCAATTCCCACTCCCTCCTGGTCATGTACTTCTTTTTCCCGGTAAAAACGTTTAAATATGGATGCCTGGTTTTTTTCTGGTATTCCTCTTCCGGTATCCCGTATTCTGATCCTGGAGTATAATTCCATCCGTTCTGCTGAGACAGTAATTTTACCGCCGCAGGGTGTATATTTAACTGCATTGTCCAGAATATTTGAAATCGCTTCCGCCGTCCATTTTACATCGTGGCTAAGGAACAGATCTTCCGGACAGTTAACCGAAATATCGATCTGCTTCTCCTCAGCTTTTGGAAAAATACTGTTCAATGACAAGCCAAGCGTTTCATATACAGAAGCTCTTTTTTTCTGCATCTCGAATATTCCGGTCTCCAGCCTGGACATCTTAATCATCGCCTGAATGAGAAAATCCAGTTTATTTACCTGATCCGTAATGGATTGCAGAAATTCCTTCTGCTTCTCCCTGTCCACATTCCGGTCCTGCAAAATGCCTGCATACATTTTTATATTTGCAACTGGCGTCTTGGTCTGGTGGGAAATATCCGATACCAGACTCTGCAATGCCATCTTTTCATCCCGGCTCTTTTGATTATGGCGCTGTAAAATCTCATATAATTTCCTCAGCTTAGACTGCAGCTTCGACAAAAGCGTCTCATTGATTTCATCAAATAGGATATTCACCTTTTCATCCAGCATCTCATCCAGGCAGGCACTCATAGAATCTGCAAAGCCCGTTATCTGCCTGCGCATTACTGCTATTACCGCTGCACCAATTCCTAAAAACCCAAGTCCAAATCCGATTAAAAGCAAACGCATCAGCATACGATCTGTTACATGCCACACCAGAACACTGAAAATTGCCAGCATCACAACGGCTGCACCGGTAAAAATTTTATAGATCCATACTGTCAGGAACTTAGCACCCATGATTCTCACCTGCCCATTGATAGCCCATACCATAAATGGTTTTAATATATTTATGATTATCATCTTCAATCTTGGAACGAAGACGGTTTACATTTACTGCAAGCGCATGTTTGTCCACAAAATTCCCATCACTGTCATACAAATGTTCTAACATCACCTGATGGGTTAACAGCTGACCCGGATGGGTCGTTAAAAGTTTCAGCATTTTATATTCTGTGGGCGTCAGTGCCTGTTCCTGATTTTTTATTCTGGCTTCCAGTTTATCAAAATTAATCTCCAGATAGGAATCCCGGTACTGGCTGGAATTATCTGATTTCGTACATCGCTTTAAAACCGCCGCAACCCTTTTGCGAAGCAGCACCATACTGAACGGCTTTGTAATATAGTCATCTGCCCCAAGGTCAAATCCCCTGACAGCATCGCTTTCCATATCGCAGGCTGTGAGGAAAATAACCGGCGTGTCCCTGGTCTTTTTCAGTTCCTGTATAAACTGAAACCCATTGCCATCGGGGAGGTTTACATCCAGGATGATCAGGTCAAATGTTTGTTCTTTCAGAATATTTTTGCCTTCCTCCAGGGAAAAAGCGGATTGCATTTGGTAATTCTCTGCTTCCAGATCAAAGCTCAATCCTGTATTTAATGCTTCATCATCTTCAATTATCAGTATACTGCTCATCTTGCTCCCCTTTGAATAATTTTCCGTCCTCTTCCTGTATCTTATAAAATACCGGACGTTCCTTAAGTGTTTCATTGGGAGAATGAAGGGATAACATCAGCGCACCCTCTTTAGTTTTAAAAAGCATCCCGTGTCCGCCGTCTTTCTTAAACAGCAATTTGGGTTCCTGCTCCCATTTTCCCGTAATATCCCCATTCCCGCTTTTGGCAATTGCTTCCGTATAACCTTCTTCTCCGAAGCTTGACCACAGCATAAGCAGGGATCCGTCCTGGCAGCGATACATAAAAGGTCCGTCGGTACAGTAACACTCCACATCCTTTCCAAGTCGGTCTGTATCCAGCTTTTTAATCCAGGGTGCCTCTGATGCACGGAATAATACCTTGGGTTCACCAACGGAAGTTTTTAAATCCTGGGACAACATCATTGCGCAGACTTCTCCGTCCCCGATCTGTACCCACTCATGGCAAAAAACAATGTAAGGAACCTGACCGGAATCAATATACAACGTACCATCCAGACACTCCCACTCTTTTGGTGTAACGGGAGTTTCACTGTGAATCTGAAATGGTCCCAGGGGATGATCAGCTTTTAGAATCTGGGTACCCCTGCAGACACCATCTGATTTAAAGGATGCAAAAATATAGTATTTTTCCTGATATCTATGACACTCCGGTGCCCAGTAGTTCTGATCTGCCCAAAAACCCTCCGGTTTATGAAAGACTTCAACCGGTCCTGTCCACTCTTCCAGATCCCTGCTGTAATAGCAGTCCAGTCCGTCATCATTGCCCCAGCAACGGGGACCTCTGGTGCCGTACATATAATAAGTATCTCCATCTAACAAAACAAAAGGATCCCGAATATTAATTTCATTTGTCTTCATATCAATTTTCCTCCATATATCCAAACAGGCTCAAATGCGTGTTTGAAACTGCTTTCTGACCGCTGTGCGTCACACTTTATGGGATACTTCCCACACATATGTTTTTTATTTTATCACCCGCCAATACATTATGCCAGAACTATTTATACAGAATATTAAAAGTTTAGTTAAAACTGCCGGTAGTGTTTCTTGACATCTGTTCTCATATCTTCCTATAATAGCATGGAGGTGGTGATAAAAATGATACATAAATCAGTGATCAGAAATTACAACGATACCAGGCGCATACTGCTAAAAGCAGATGATTATTTATATGTACTCCCTAGCAAAGCATTAATACCTTATATTTCCAATTATACCCTGACTTTTCCTAAAGAAAACCTGATGACTGACCAATACACAGTCATTCCCCATGGCAGTTCTACGATAGTTTTTCACTTTGACGGTAATCAGATATATGGAGATTTATTTGGAGCTGCAACCAAAGCAAACACCGTTGGAAAAAAGGCAAATCGCTCCGTCTGGATCCTGATTATCGAATTCCAGCCATGGGGATTATTTCCATTTATTAAAGAAAACCAGTCCGAACTGGCTGACAAAACATACTCTCTGAACTTTGTGAATAAACAGTTAGAGAATCTTATTTTAGAGATTATCGAAAAATCCTGGAGTATTGATTTCCTTTTTTCGGAATTGGACGAGCTTTTTCTCAATTATCTGAATAAATATGATAAAAACGGGCGGTATCAGGATAACCTTGCATTAAAAATGGCTGCTCATCACATCATACAGGAAAATGGATTAATTTCCTCCGGAGACCTTGCCAATTATGCTCATTACAGTGAACGTCACCTGAACAGGATTTTCAATCAATACATCGGAACCGGTACGAAAACCTTTGCCCGGATAGTCAGAGCCAATAGAGCCGTTCAATTATTCCAGAATCCGAATCACCCTTCCACGATTTCTCATGTGGCTGATCAAATGGGGTTTTATGACCATTCCCACTTTACACGGGACTTTAAATCTATCTGCGGCGTAACACCTGCTCAATATCTGGAAAACATGTCCGATTATTACAACGAAATATCTAAGTATTGATTGTATAATGTACCATACAAAGGAGGTGAAAAGAAATGAAATATGGTGGAACGCTTATAGCGGTTAAGGATATGGAAAAAGCAAGATATTTTTATGAAACCGTAATGGAACAAAAAGTTACGATGGATTTAGGTGCTCATGTATCATTTGAAGGCGGTTTATCTTTACAGAGCAATTATGGAGAATTAGTAGGTACCGAACTGGTTCCCCTTTGTAAAGAGAACAATTTTCAATTGTACTTCGAAACGGATGATCTTGAAAAATGGTATGATAAAATCAAACTCCTTCCGGAAATCGAGTTTCTGCATGGCATAAAAGAATATCCATGGGGGCAGAGAGTCATGCGGTTTTATGATTATGAACAGCATATTATTGAAGCTGCTGAAAGTATGGAAAGTGTTGTGAAGCGCTATCTAACACTTGGATTGCCTGTTGCGCAAATCGCAGAAAAGACCATGCTTCCGGAAGCTTTTATTGCTCAGTTTTTGTAGAAAGAAATTGTTTTTCCAATGCGGCTACTTTATCCTGCTGACGGATGGCTGTTTATGCATAAAAGGAGATGAAGGTTTATTCCTTTTTCTGATCACAGAACAAAAAACAAATCCCAGTCTCAAGATCAGTTGCTATACATCAGTTGTTTTACGCCAATTGCGTCCAGCATGCCACAACCCCAGGGTTCCAACATGCTGAGAAAACCAGCTTTGTATCAATAAATTGCATCCCGGAAAGAGAAGGGGGCGGACCAGGTCCGCCCCCTTCTCTTGACCTGCACTCCCTCTGTATACAAAGCGTCTTTTATCAGCGAAACCCAAATACTATACAAACAACCTATTCATCTCCCGCTGCATTCTGCTAATCATATCCTGAATTTCATCTTTATCAGGCATACCGCCTTTTTCTAATTTTTTAAGCATTGGCAGCAGATACTTATATATATTATCTTCCACCGATTTTTCGCTGATAATCTTCCCATCCGCTGAAGTCGGACTCAGCCTTTTCTTTGACTTTTCAAATTCCCGCAATGCCTTCGGAAGCCACGGATATAAAGAAACCATATCGTAATTGCGATATACGGACATATTCGGAGACTGACCTCCTAATATAGTGTGAGGGATAGCAATCTCCGATCCCGACGCCCATTTGATAAATTTAAATGCATGTTCAGCCTTTTTGGAAGTATTTGTGATTCCCAGACACCACCCCGCCATAACCGAAGTGCCTGGAAGCGTTGTATAGTCAAAATCATTAATAATAGATGAATTAGAACGCTCAACAATATCTGTTGCGTAATTATAAAAGGTACATACCATTGCTGTTTCTCCTGCTATAAAATGCTGTACGGTATCACATGGCCTGTCACTTAAAAAATCCGGTGTAGAATACCGCACCGCTTCCAATAAATTACATACCCCCTTTTTAATAGCATGGGTTTTCATAACAATACCATTTTGACTGTTATATAAATCACCATCATAGTCCCATATCCTGGGCATTAATTCGCAGACCAGCTGTTCCGGGTACGAAATAGACATGGCATGCCCGTATGGCACCGGGGAATCAGGATTATAAGATCTTGTGAAAAATTTAGCCAAAGTATTAAACTGAAACCAGGTACGAGGAATTTTCAGCGGTACCATGAATCTTTTGTCCAAGTCCCTGGCAAGACTTTCACTCTGAAATAAACTCTTTCTGTAAAATAAAAGCTGTGTACATGCCATATAAGGCAGAGCATAATGCCGGTCTTTAAACATACTATAATTATTCAATGTACCTGTAAGATAATATTCGGTATGAAAATCAGAATCCTGCATCATCTCATCCAGACACAGCAAATATCCTTTATCCGCAAAATAAGAAAGCCATGGCAAATCAAATAAAATAACATCTATGTCATCTCTGCCGCTCTGGAAATAATCACAAATATATTCAAAAGCATTTTCGGGAAGCACCCTTTCTATCCGCACATTTATTTTCTCTTTAGCATAAAAATCAATCAGCAGTTTGGATAAACCACAGACGGAACTCTCATCATCTAATAAAAGAACACATATCTCATCCTGAAATACCAGTTTCTTATTTTCTTCAGTAGATACCCGGTAGTTCTTAATCTCTTTGAAATTAAAACTATCCTGAAAGCTTAATTCTTTTTTTTCGAATACGATTGGAGATTTAATATTTTTTAACAGCAGGTTCCCCGCTGCCTCTCCCATATTATAAGCGGAACGGGATGTTTTAATGATTGTTGAATCGTGATAGAATACATCATCTACTGCATCCCCTGTGGTAACAATCGATATATGTTTCCATTCATCTATATGATATATTTTCATTGCATATTTAATACCTTCTGCCAACCGGTAAGAAGTAGTAAAAATGATATCTGGTATCATCTGTGCATTTTCGAATAACTGAATTCCTGCACGGAATCCACACTCTCTAATGGCTGTCGTAAAAATAATTATATTTTCCTCATAAGAGATGCCCTTCCCTTGAAATGCCTCCTGATACCCCTTTAAAGCCATTTTGTTTTCTGCAAATTCACTGGGACCCAGTATCATAGCTATTTTACGAAATCCTTTATTCAGTACATCATTGGTAAGCTGATAAAATAAATCTAAGAGGTCTACAGATATAAAATTACATTCCAGTTCCTCCGGTCTGTGATCAATTAAAACGTAAGGAATTCTGGAACGCTCCAGTTTTTCAAATATGGAAAAATTATCAGGCTGACAGGAATACAGGATAAGGCCGGAGACCTTTCTTCCGATGAGATGCAGCACCGTTTTCGTCTCTTTTTCTGTGTTATTATCCGTTAAACCAAGCACAAAATTTTGATTATATTGGGAGAAATACCCTTTGATACTGCTTATGATTTTTTCTAAATATGGATCAGAAATATTGGGAAATACAATACCTATATCATTATTTTTCTGCATTCGAAGCTCTCTTCCTGAATTATGAACTATATAATTCAGGTTACTGATTGCTGCGTCAATTCGGGCTGCTGTATCTTCTCCCACCTTTTTTTTATTGTTAATATAATTAGAGACAGTAGCGATTGAGACACCTGACTGCCTGGCTACATCTTTGATATTTGCCATCCTGAAGATCTCCTTTTACATAATAGACTACCATATTTCAATATTAACTAAGTATACTTAAGCAGATAAATAAATGCAAGTTAATAATTGAGTTAAACGTTTTACTAATTGATGGTGATATGGAATTGAATCAGCTTTTTTACTATGTTATACTCAATCTATTAAAAAGAAAGGACAAATCGCTAATGGAATTCAATAAATTTTTTTACAGCCGTGGCGTTAAAAAATCTATAGTTATCAATATCGATGAACTATCTTTTGATCAAAAATCTCCCATTATTATACTCTGTCACGGACACTCCAGACATAAGAATGACGGACTTGATATTTTGTCAGATAACTTAGTCAAAAATGGATTTTGTACTGCGAGATTTGATTTTAGAGGATGCAGTTCACTAGACTCTGACCGATATGAATTATACTGTGCTACTCAATGGCCGGAAGATCTTATGAGCGCTATCTCTTATGTCTCTACCCTCCCCTGTGTGGATAAAAAGCGGATCGGGGTAGCCGGAATCAGTATGGGAGCCTCCACTGCAGTATATGTCAGCGGCATTGATCCTCGGATTAAAAGTACCGTCTCCATGTCCGGAATCGGAAATTGCTATGAATGGATGAAAGGTGTCTGGAACAGGAATGAAGGAGACTTTCAATATTTCTTAAAAATCTTAGAAAAAGACGATGAGATATCAGCTGCTACGGGTAAATCCCAGCTGATTCATACGCTGGATATGTATCATTCCAGCGAAAAAGAAAAAAAGGATCTCCAACTGGACAGCTTCCTGAATAATGACATCAACGCATTCGTCTCACTGTCATCACTTCGCAATATGATGAGTTACAGACCGATTGAAAAATGCGGCTCTATTCATCATCCTATCTTCTTTGCCCATGGTGATAAGGATGAACTGGTACCCTTTGAGGAATCCATGCAGATGTACCATGCGGCAGCATCTTCTGTTAAAAAAATAAAAAGCTATGAGGGTATTGAACATAATATCCCTATGGATCCAAATCGTTATATTGTTTTTGAAGACATTTCCAAATGGTTTCAAGAAACTTTATAAATAAATATCTATTTAAGAAAAAGGAGAATGAATTATGAAAACGAAATTATTAACTGTTCTACTGTGTACAACAATGGTCACCGGACTTTTGACTGGCTGTGCTTCAGCATCGAAGGATACTGCCGGGAAATCTACGGAGACCGCTTCCACTACCGCTGATACGAAGGCATCTGAAGCATCGAAAGCTTCGGATGAAGCTAAAACCACATCTAATTTAAAAATAGGTGTCACCTACTGTCTGCTCAGTGCACCGGCTGTAAAAGTTTTCGCACAGGGTATACAGGAAAAAGCAAAGGAACTTGGAATCGAACTGATTGAACTGGACGGAGGCTGGGACCCCACAAAACAAACGGATCAGATCAACTCTCTGGTATCACAGAAAGTGGATGGCATTGTTTTAAACCCGGTTGATGGAACATCCATCATTCCTGCCGTAAAAGCTGCACATGAAGCCGGAATTCCGGTTGTCATGGGTGCTATGAATATTGATGAGAGCGCCAGCGAATACGTTACTTCATTCGTAGGAGCTGATGATCAGGATGTGGGAAAATCTGCAGGTGAGATGCTGAAAAAAGCCCTGGGCGAAAAGGGCGGCAAAGTTGCCATTGTTGAAGGTACCGCCGGAACCTCCGCACAAATCCTGAGAACAAAAGGTTTTGAAGAAGCAGTTGCCGGAAGCAATATTGAAATCGTAACGAAACTGGCCGGAGACTATGATAAAGCAAAAGCAATGACTGTTACAGAAGACATTCTTACCAAATATCCTGATATTGCTGGTATCTGGGTACACGATGATACGATGTGCGTGGGCGTTGTACAGGCTATGAAATCTATGGGCGTAACAGGGAAAGATGTTGCAGTTGTTAGTTATAACGGAAGTAAAGCAGGTGCAGACATGGTTAAATCCGGTGAAATTATCGCTACATCCGTACAGCCACTTGTTGAGGAAGGACGTACCTCTATTGACGTTCTTGTAAAAGCAATTAACGGTGAAAAAGTTGAAAGCTGGTATAAAGATAAGATAGATCTCTTAGACTCCACAAACGTAAATGATTACGACCCAGCCCTTCTCTGGTAAATGAATCAATACGAAATGAGGGTATTTATGAAGCCAACAGCAGATGACTACATCTTAAACTTAAACCATATTATCAAAACATTTCCAGGGGTAACAGCCTTAAATGATATCTCTTTAAAGGTCAGACGAGGCGAAATACTTGGGCTTGTGGGAGAAAATGGAGCCGGTAAATCTACACTTATGAAGGTGCTTACCGGCGTAATTCCAAAAGACTCCGGCACCATAGAAATTGACCAGAGGGAAGTACGGATCTCTTCCCCTCTGGAAGCCCAGAAGCTTGGACTGAGTATCATATTTCAAGAATTTAATCTGGTTAATTCCCTTAGCATAGCAGAAAATATTTTTGTAGGAAGACTAAAAAAAAGGGGGCTTCGAGGCATTGATTGGAAAAATATTTATGAAGAAGCCGCCATTCTCCTTCAAAATGTAGGTCTGTCCATAGATCCGAAAGAAAAAGTGGAGAACTTAAGCGTTGCCCGCAAACAGATGACTGAAATCGCAAAGGCTTTATCCTTTCACTCTAAAATTATTATTATGGATGAACCTTCCGCAACCTTGACATCTAAGGAATTAGACAATCTATTTGGGATTATCGATCAGCTAAAAGCATCCGGTATTACCATTATCTACATCTCCCATCGCTTAGATGAAATTTTCCGCCTCTGTGACCGCGTAACCATAATGCGGGATGGTGCTCTTATTGATACCAAACCAATTCAGGAACTGACAAAAGAAACCATCATATCTAAAATGGTGGGAAGAAACATGGACCAGGAATATCCCCCACGAGAAGGAACTTACCAGTCAGAGGTTGTATTAGAAGCAAAAAATCTTACGCGGGATAACGCTTTCAAAAATATTTCCTTTCAGTTGCATAAAGGTGAACGGCTTGGCATTGCAGGACTGGTCGGTTCAGGACGAACAGAAATTGTCCGCTGCATCTTCGGCGCTGATCAGTTGACTTCCGGAACAATAACCTTAAACGGAAATTCAGTTCATATAAATTCTCCCAGAAATGCCATTGATATGGGTATTGCCTTTGTTACCGAAGACAGGAAAAACCAGGGGCTGATCCTGGAAGAGTCTCTGAGTGTCAACACCAGTCTGGCTGCCTTACAAAAAGTTACATCCTTGGGGTTCGTAAACAAATCTCTTGAAAAGAAAGCTGCACTTTCCTATATTAAAAAACTTCATACCAAAACATCCGGTACGGAAACTTCCGCATTGAGTTTAAGTGGAGGCAATCAGCAAAAAGTCGTTCTGGCAAAATGGCTTTTTACGGATGCACAGATTATTATATTAGACGAACCCACAAGAGGAATCGACGTAGGTGCCAAGTACGAACTTTACCAGCTGATAAATCAATTGGCAGACGCTGGGAAATCCATCCTGATTATTTCATCAGAATTACCGGAAATAATTAATATGAGTGACCGGCTCCTGGTAATTCATGAAGGAAAGCTAAAAGGGGAATTATGCGGAGCGGAAAAGACCCCTGAGAATATTATGAAAACTGCAATCTTAAAGGAGGAAAAATGAGAGAAAAACTGTTTCAATTTTCTAATTTAATCTTGCTGCTTATTTTTATCCTGATTGCATCATTCACAGCAGATCATTTTTTAACCGTTCAAAACTTAATTAATGTAATCCGGCAATGCTGCATTCTTGGACTTTTAACCATAGGTATGTCCTTTGTATTAATCTGCGGGCATATGGATCTCTCTATTGGAAGCATCATGACATTTACCGGTATCATCGCCATTTCTTTCAGTTCAAAAATGCCTGCTGTTCCCGCTATACTATCTGCACTTTTTGTGGGAATCCTATGTGGCTTGGTAAATGGGCTCATTGTTGTCCTCACCCATGCCAACTCCGGAGAATCCCTTATGATCACCTTTGGAACCCAGTTACTCTTTTCCGCATTCAGCCTGTTATACACACAGGGCTTTTCCCTGGAAGGAAGCACTTCCGGCTTCTATAATGCAATCGGAACCGGAAGTATCGGAAAATATCTACCTGTACCGGTCATCCTCTTTATCCTTTTCTCTGTTATATTATCGATTATCGAGAGCCGCACAGCTTTTGGACGAAAAGTGCACATCACAGGTTTTAACACCGTATGCAGTCATTTATCGGGGATACAGACTGGACTTGTAAAGTTAATATGCTATGGAATATCAGGTCTCATGGCTGGTGCGGCAGCAATTGTTCTAACCTCCCGTACCCTGGGCGCAACGCCTACAGCCGGAACCGGATATGAAATGGATGCCATTGTGGCTGCCGTTTTAGGCGGAATCAGCCTTTCAGGCGGTGTTGGAAGTATCGGCAAAGCCTTTGTTGGGGTTCTCACTTTAGGTGTCCTGGGAAATGCAATGAACTTGCTGGGATTTCAGACGTTTGACCAGAATATTGTAAAAGGTCTTGTATTAATTCTGGCTATCGCCTTTGAGGTCTGGAACCGCAAGCAAAATATGCAAAACAGGAGGACAAAAAATGTTAAACTTCAGGAAAATCATTAGTGAGCAGAAACCTTTTATTGTACTCCTGGCTATTATAATTGTAATGAGTTTTGCTTCGTCATTTTTCTTTACCATCGATAATATTACGAATATCTTAATTCAGGCATCCATTTACGGAATTATGGCATGCGGTATGACTTTTGCAATAATCGGAGGGGATTTTGATTTATCCGTTGGTTCTATTATGGCTTTGTCCGGCTTAATCAGCGTACTTGCAGAACCTTATACCGGGCAGGTTTTTTCCATTATTTTGGGTATTCTCACAGCCTGCCTCCTGGGTCTCCTGAATGGATTTTTAATTGCAAAATGCCATATCAGTTCCTTTATCGCTACAATCGGAACTTCTTATATTATAAAAGGAGTTGCACTAAAAATATCGGATGGCAATCCCATCAGCAGTCAAAATAGCTGGTATGCACTCATTGGAAATGGAAAACTTTTTGGCATTCCTTTCCTGATTTTAATTCTGATCGCTCTGGTTCTGGCAACCTGGTATATTTTAACCTCTACCCGCTTTGGAAGAAATATCTATACTATGGGTGGAAATGCAGAAGTTGCACACAACAGCGGCATTCATGTTGAATTTTATAAAATATCGGTATTTATTTTAAGTGGATTTGCAGCAGGTATAGCAGGGATTCTAAATTCTTCAAAGCTAAATACTGCCTCTGCCCTGCAAGGAGACAACGCAGCGCTCTCAGTCATCACCGGAGTCGTAATCGGAGGTACCAGCCTGATTGGCGGAGTCGGAAGCATTGGGAAAAGTATCGTTGGAATCCTGATATTCAGTGTCATTACAAATGCGCTTGATTTATTAGGCGTATTTTCCTACTATCAGACAGCCATCAGGGGGATTCTTCTTATATTCATTATTGGCATGGGTGCCTGGAGCAGGGCACAAAGTAAAAATGAGTAAGTCTTTTCGACTTACTCACTTTATTTTAAATTTCTCTTACTTCCACATCTTCCAGACATCCGGCTGAAATCCCACTGTGGCAGATGTTCCATTTCTCACAATCGGTGTCTTTAAAATCTGCTGATTCTCCAGTATCTTTTCTGCCTTATCTTCCTCCGCAATGTACCTGACCAGTGCCAGTGCATCCTTGTCCCTGCACTTTTCATCCAGCATATTGTCAAGCCCGCCCACTGCCTGCTTTACCTTTGTGAATTCTCCTTTGCTCATTCCTTTTTCTTTCAGATCAATAAACTGAAAAGAAACGCCCCGTTCTTTGAAATACCGTTGTGCCTTTTTCGTATCGAAACATTTCGTTGTACCAAATATTTGTATATTCATTTTAATTATCCCTTTCAACAATATCCTGTACTCTGCCAACGATTCCACCTTCCAGCATCACTTTAATGCCTCTTGGATGATTCTGTGAATTTGTCAAGATGCGCTGCACCACGCCTTCCGTAAGTTTTCCGGTTCGCTGATCCTGTTTCTGCACAACCAAAACAGCCGCACCAATTTTTATATTCTTTCTTACTGTTCCATCCATGTATTACTTCCGCCTTTCCGTTATTCCTGATTCCGTCCCCAAGTATATAGATCGCTTCTGTTATCTTCCGTTATCTTTTTGCCACCTTCAGATATTAATTAATATTTACTTTCGTCTAAAATGAAGATAGGATAAAACTCCAACCGGAATGAAGTACATGCACCAAAATTCCAGCACTGCAACACCTGCAAAATCACCGCCAGGCATATCCTTTTGAAACACACCTGACATTGGGATCAGCAAACAGCTAATAAAGAAAATCCCATGAATCAGAAGCAGCCGTTTTAACCATTTATCCGATTTTGTTGTTGCTTCCATGGTTAGACCAGCGAAAAATGTCGCCAGCGCCATAAGTCCATAGCCCAGAAGATCATAACTGAAAAATAATCCCATACTCTGAAAATCAATGATCCCAAGCGCCTGATCATTCAATCCGCCATCCGCAACAGCTGTCAGCTGTGCAAAGTAAACTACAAGAATAATAACCATATAAGCAGCTGCAAAAAGCATTGCGGTAAACCCTGCTGTTTTTCTTGCTTCACTGCTGTAAAAGCAGTAAGCCGCGATCATGGGAACAAAACTAAAAGCAATAAACATACATATGAAATAGCTTGCGTAACTCTTTCCAAGCAGCATGCACAAAGCAAAACCAGCCACTGCCACAACATTAACTGCCGAGCTGTACATCCCTATTTTTTTATTTATGTCTTTCATCCGTTCCTCCACACTGCTTAATCCCGCGATAAAGCAGTTCAACCAGCCGTGAAATATAAGCTCTTCGTTCATCCGGGCTGTCCAGACTGAAACCCATACTCTCTTTCATGATTGTACTATTTAAAAATGCTGTCTGCATAGCCGATATCAGAACAAAAGAAATAAGCCTTCCATCTTCTTCACCCATATTTTCACCCATAGCAAGCCTGATCCCTTTTTGACTCAGTGTTGTATTGCCGGTAATCGTTGGAACAGTAAAGTCACTGAGTATGGAAATCCGGGAAATAGATGGATTTTCAAACAGAAATTCAAACACTTCTGCTGCGGTATTCGTCAGCCTCTCCAGCTCGGTCTTAAAGTCCGTATCATTTGGTTTAAAATCGGAAATTACCTGCCCGATAATACGCTGTACACAAATGGTAATAAGGTTTTCCTTTGTTTGGAAATGATAATTGATAAGTCCGATGCCAACCGATGCCTTTTCGGCAATTGCACGCGTCGTGATTTCATCAGAATTACCATTGCCTTCCTGAATGAGCGCAATGGCTGCCTCAATGATCTTTTCCTTGACCTCTGCGGATTTTTTCATAGTCGTGCTCCTTTTTTTGAACGGAATTTAAATCATTATCTAAAACATTATTCAGAACGTTGTTCAGTTTATTATACTCTGAATAGTTGGGGAAGTCAATGAGGGATTGCAACCAATCCCACTATCACTCCTCCAAATACGTCTCCCTATATGCCTTACGTACCGCTTCCGGAACAAGGCTTCCCCCTGTTGCCCAGGCGATGTGCACTGCCTGCTTCATCTTGCCGCACAGATGATTCTCTATAAGATATTTTTTCGTCTCCGGATAATGGTTCAGATGGATTGGTCCGGCAAATGCCGCGCAGGCACTTGGCTCCAAAAATATCCCCTCCTGATCTAATAAACCACGCATATATTCATATAAATTTCCATCCCGGATTGTAAAGATAACGCTTAACAAAGGTGCCATGATGCCGCCCACAAAGCCGGATGGCCGCCCTACAGCCAGCCCGTCTGCATGAGTCTGCCCGGATAAGCCCATATCCTGTACGCAGATGTTCTGATGCAGTCCCGTTGCCATTCCCACAAGCATACACGGCGCTTTTGCCGGTTCCGCAAAAAAGCAGTGGACACTGTCATGGAATAACTGTTTTAATCCAAAGCTGACGCCGCCCGGGGCACCACCGACTCCGCAGGGAATGTACACAAACAGCGGATGATCGGCATCTACATTGATTCCCTGGTCTTTTAGCTGCACCAAAAGCCTCTTTGCCGCAACTGCATAGCCCAGGAATAAATTCCGGGAATTTTCATCGTCTACAAAATAACTTTTCGGATTCTCATCCGATAGTTTTCTGCCATTTAATACGGCTTCACTATAGTCAGATTCATATTCCACAACCCTGACACCATGGCTTCTCAGCAGATCTTTTTTCCACTGCTTTGCATCTGCCGACATATGTACAATTACATTGTAACCAATTGCCGCACTCATGATGCCTATGCTCATACCCAGATTACCGGTAGAGCCAACCTGTATGGTATACCCACGAAAAAAAGAGCGGTTATTTTCCGATGCCAGGACTTTATAGGAATCCTGTGGGGAAAGCAATCCATGTTTAAGCGCCAGATCCTCCGTATGCTTAAGGACTTCATAGATCCCTCCCCTTGCCTTTATGGAGCCTGCAATTGCAAGATGGCTGTCCTGTTTTAATAATAGCTTTCCCATAAGGGCGCTCTGGTATTTTTCATTGATATATTCCTGCATTTTAGGAATGGGAGTCAGTACGGATTCAATGATTCCTCCCTGGGCTCTGGTCTCCGGAAAACATTCTGCGATAAAGGGAGCAAAACGATTCAGGCGTTCCTCGGCCTCGTCAATGTCCTTCATGGAAAGTTCTAAGTCTTTCTCGGCAAGATGAAATGGAAGCAAGTCAGGATTTATCCAGACAGTTTCCTTTTCTTCAATTACAGAAGCCAGCACCGGAGTATTACTGATCAGATCAGCCGTTTTATATATTTTCATATTCTATTTACCTCTTCTTACCTATCTTTTATATTTCTTTACTGTCTCCATTTTTATGGAGGAAGGCAGCAGGCGTTTCACCCATAAATATCTTAAAATATTTATAAAAATTATTTAGATTCTGATATCCTGTTTTCAGGGATGCTTCCTGAATGGATAACCTCTCATTCTTTAGGAACCGGACTGCATTTTCTATACGTACTTTATGTATATAATTCAAGATGGTCATATCCATATATTTTTTAAATAATCTTGCAATATGGCTCTCTGTGCAGTAGGTTTCTCCTGCCAGATCTTCCAGTTCTATTTTTTCATCATAATGGTGATGAATATATTCCAGGATATGATTTACGGTCTCATTATTGGTAAACCCCCATCCCTACTCTCGATCCAATTGTAGTGGCAAAAGCCTGAAATGGTGAAATACCGCTTTCACTGGAAGCTTCCTGATGCAGCAGAAGTTTTACCATATCTTTAAAATACCGGATCTGGGGAAAACCCATTCGTATGGAAAAATAAAGCCCTGCCCCCAAACACAACACCACTAAGCCATTATTCCATACGATTTGATTCAGGGTGTTCATCAGATTGTTAAAAGTTTCGATAATAATACCTCCTTTTAGTTCACTCATATCACGCAATATTGATAATCTTATTTTCTCATAAATCCTACAAAATAAAAGTATGGGAATTGATGAATCCTATACCGATTTTGATCAAAGTTCTCAAACAGACAGGGTATTTCCCAATATAGTTCGTCAAAATCCCCGTTTATTTTCATTTACAGCAAATTAGTCTACTAAAAATAGCCAATTTAACAACACAAAAGTAAGGTTTCCGTTTAACATAAATTTATCAATACTTATGGAGGTAAATAAAATGCTGGTAAATATGAACGATGTACTGATACCCGCCAAAAAAGGAAAGTATGCCATTGGTTTATTTAATGCCGTGAACCTGGAACTGGCAAGAGGAATTATCGCCGCTGCGGAAAGTACCGGTTCTCCTGTGATTATGGGAACTGCAGAAGTACTCTTCCCTTACGGGCCCCTGGAAGAATTATCTTATTATCTGATTCCCATGGCGAAGAAAGCAAATGTTCCCATTGTAATCCATCTGGACCATGGTTTGAAAAAAGAAACCTGCATCAAAGCACTGGAACTTGGCTTTAGTTCTATCATGTATGACTGCTCTACCGACACCTATGATGAGAACGTGCGGAAAGTCAGAGAGATGGCGGAAATTGCACATTCCTACGGGGCAACTATTGAAGGGGAATTAGGGCATGTGGGGGATAATGAAGGTTCTTTCGAAGGTGACTCCCACACAAATGATCCTTCCAGATTTTATACAGATCCTGCCCAGGCAAAAGACTTTGTTGAAAAAACCGGTGTGGACGCGCTGGCAATTGCAGTTGGTACTGCCCATGGAGCCTACAAGCTTCCTCCAAAACTGGATTTTGAGCGTATCCGCACCATCGCTAACACCATATCGGTTCCTCTGGTACTTCATGGCGGGTCCGGTCTGACGGATCAGGATTTTAAAATGGCTATCCGGGAAGGAATCAGTAAGGTAAACATTTTTACGGATATTAATGTGGCAGCCGTGGAGGCAGCTTTTCGGGACTTCCACTCCATGAATAAAGGCATTATAGATCTAATTCCGGCAGCGGTAGAAGCTACCAAACAGGAAGTAATAAAGAAAATTGAACTCTTTGGTTCCAATGGAAAAGGGCGGAATATCGATCTGGCAAAAGAGCTTGAAATGAATCCCGCATTTTTAGAACGGATCGTAAAAGAAGTATTACAGAAACTGCATTAAGCAGACCAGGAGGTAAATTATGGCTGAAGAAAAAGCAAGTGTTGTGGTGGCAGGACATATTTGTCTTGATATTACACCGGACTTTCCCAACATTAAAATTGATAAAGTAGATGATATGCTGGTTCCGGGACGGCTGATCCAAATGGGAGCAGTAGATGTACATATTGGCGGATGCGTATCCAATACCGGTCTGGCACTGAAAATCCTGGGGGCAAACGTAAGCCTCATGGGTAAGATCGGAAATGATGATTTTGGCAGTATCGTATCCGACCAGATCAATTCCCACAATGCCATTAACAACATGAGTATCTCCGAAGAAGAAGATACTTCTTATTCTGTTGTAATCGCACCAAGAGGCATTGACCGGATTTTCCTGCACCATTCCGGTGCAAATAATTATTTTTATGAGCAGGATCTGGATTTTGACATCATCAAAGACGCCCGCCTCTTCCATCTGGGCTATCCGCCTCTGATGAAAAGCCTGTATGCCGACGGTGGAAGTGAATTGCTGAAAATCCTGCAGAGGGTAAAATCTCTGGGCGTTGCCACTTCTCTGGACATGGCAGCCATTGACGAAAATGACGAAGCTGGAAAGGTGGATTGGGAAGCAATTCTGGAAAAAGTTCTGCCTTATGTAGACTTTTTTGTTCCAAGCATCGAAGAACTGGCTTATATGATTGACCGCCCCAGATACCGGGAATGGATTGCCAGAGCAGCCGGCAGGGATGTAACCAGTATCCTGTCGGTAGAGGCAGATATCGTTCCCCTTGCGGAAAAGCTCCTTGCAATGGGCTGTAAAATTGTATTGTTAAAATGCGGCGTTCCGGGTCTGTTCCTGGCATCTTCTGATCGTGATACCCTGGAGAAAATCGGGGAACGCCTGGAATTTGATGCCGGCAGCTGGACGGGCATCAGGCATTTTGAACCAAGCTTTAAACCGGATAAAGTTCTCTCCGGTACCGGAGCCGGAGATACCAGTATCGCAGCTTTTCTGTATGCGATCTTAAATAACTACAGCTGGGCAGACTGTATGAAATATGCTACGGCTACGGGTGCATCCTGTGTCACTGCATACGATTCCTTAAGCGGTCTGAAAAGTTTCGAAGAACTGAAGAAAAAGATGGATCAGGGATGGGAAAAAGTATAGAGATTCAGCGGCTGTTTTTACAGCCGCTTTTCTAATATGCGCAGGCTCTCTGCATCTCCAAGAAACATCTGGGCAGTTGCAGCTTCCCGTTCCTCTGCTTCCTGATAATGATTCCCTGCCTGCCCCGTTTTTCGGAATTCCTTTGGCGTCATGCCTGTTTTTTTCACAAAGATCTGGCTTAGATAACGATAATCGGAAAACCCGCAGGTGACACAGATATCGGTCAGGCTCAAGTCCGTCTGTGCAATCAGATATCTGGCTTTCTCAAAACGCAGCAGGGTAACATATTCCTGAAAGGACATATTGAAATTGTCTTTGAAAAAATGGGAAAGATAGGACAGGGATAGGCCTTCCGCTTCTACCAAATCCGAAAGCAGTATCTTAGAGGTATAATTCTCATCTATAAATTTAGTGATCCGGGACAGCCTCTCCAAATGGGCATTCCTGGAGCGTCTCTCCAATTCCGTAATCCGGTGGTACGGGCAGTAATATAACAGCCTGTAAAAAATATCACAGAGCAGAGACATACATTTAAACTCATAATTGGCATTTCGCAAAAAATACAGGTAGGCACATTCCTGTATTTCTCTTTGTACCATAAATTTTATTTTCTGGGAAAAATATTTTCCAATATCTACAGAATCAAATTCCAGATTGTATATATCCGGAAAAAATCGGGAACAAAATCCTGAGGAAATCTGCAATGACAGGATAACCGTGCTGCCTTTTGCCGTATGCAGCTCATGAGGCCGCCTTGGATTAAAGAGAAATACGGAACCATCTGAAAATAAATAGGTCTGTTTATTGCAAAAAACCTCCACCATTCCAGAGAGGACCATACAAATCTCAAACTCTTTATGAAAATGAGGCTTTCTGTGGGAAAGCTCCACAATAAATATTTTAATATCATTTAGAAAATTATGTTCTACAAATTCGTATTCATTATTCATATGCCACCTCCGTCTACCTACAGTATACCTGAATGTCCTGGGAATGAAAAGCAGAAAAAGCAAATTAGTCATATAAATTCAACATATAAATGAAAGTTAATTATTCCAATTTCAGTATAATGGAATTATCAAACATGATAGCAGGCAAAGAAACGCCTTACACCAGTTTCGGCGTATTTATGCCGAGATTCACTACTACTTCATCCTGCCAGAAATGTTTCAAGCCGTATGAAGTACTAACACATAAGGAGGATACAATATGTCAAGATTTAAATTTTCCGTAGGACCCTGGAACGTACATACCGGAGCAGATTCCTATGGCCCGGCAACCAGAAAGGATATTCCTTTTGAAGAAAAGGTAAAGAAATTTTCAGAAATGGGCTTTTCCGCAATCCAGTTCCATGATGACGATGCAGTGCCAAACCTGAATGAATTAACCGAAGAAGAGATAAGGGAAGAAGCCAGAAAATTGAAAAAGCTGCTGGACAAATACAATATGGCTGCTGAATTTGTGGCACCCAGACTCTGGATGGATCCCCATACTATTGACGGCGGATTCATGTCCACTTCCAAAGAAGACAGGGATTTCGCTATGTGGAGAGCAAAAAGGTCCATCGATATCGCCAATGAACTGGGCACCGATATGCTGGTGATCTGGCTGGCACGTGAAGGAACCCTCTGTGCCGAATCCAAAAGCCCGGTGTGGGCAACCAGGCAGTTAATCGAAGCCATCAACGAAATGCTGCGCTACGATTCCAACATCCGTGTAGTAATTGAACCCAAGCCAAACGAGCCGATTGACCGGAGTATCTGCGGCACCATGGGCCATGTAATGGCGATCTCCGCAGCAACTATTGACCCTTCCAGAGTTGGAGGCAACCTGGAAAGTGCCCATGCAATTTTAGCCGGCCTTGACCCTTCCCACGAAATTGGCTTTGCACTGGCAATGAATAAATTGTGGACCGTACATCTAAACGACCAGAACGGCATTAAATTTGACCAGGATAAATCCTTTGGCGTGGAAAATCTCCGCCAGGCATTTAACCAGATAAAAGTTCTGATGGAAAATAATTACGGTTCCAACGGGGAATATGTGGGGCTGGATGTAAAGGCCATGAGAACCACGACAGACGAAGACAGCTACAAACACCTGGAAAACAGTCTGAAAATTGTACAAGCGCTGGAAGACAAAGCAGCCCGCTTCGATTACGGCTTCCAGAAAAAGTGCGTGGAAAGCAGAGACTTTGAAGGGCTGGAAATGTATGTTATGAATCTTCTTATGGGGGTTGAATAATGTAACAGATGGTTTGATTCGTGTAACTTGGGTGATTGAATCGCGTAACTTGAGTGATTGAATCGTGTAACAGGGGGTATTTCAGCCCCCTGTTAAATCTGTTTCACCACTATTTTGGGCAGCAGCTTTAGAATATCATCTTCCTCTGCCAGGTCATCTGCAAAAGCAGTGGCACTTCCCGCAGCAGCCGCATATTTAAGCGCCTGAAGAACAGAAGCGTCATATCCTTTCAGGAACCCTGCAACCATGGAATCACCGGCTCCCACTGAATTTTTCACGGTTCCGGCTGGTGCCTGTACCCTATATACACTGCCATCCTCATCACCGAATATGGCACCTTCTCCCGCCCTGGAAACCAGAACATTCCTGGCACCCATCTTCTGGATTTCTCTGATACAGCGGATGATTTCTGCTTCATTTGTACAGGAAATACCGAACACGCCGCCTAACTCGTGATGGTTCGGCTTGATCAAAAACGGATGGTACGGCAGTGTTTTAACCAGCAGTTCCCGCTCCGCGTCTACCACAACTTTTACCTCCCTGTCCGCCAGCTGTTCCATAATTTTCTGATAAGCGTCGGAAGACAGGCAGGAGGGAATACTCCCTGCGAGAACGAGCGTATCATTCCCGTTCAAAACGGAGATTTTATTCAGCAGCTCGCAGAATTCATCCTCTGTAATATCCGGTCCGTTACTGTTAAGATCCGTTTCTTTTTCTCCTTTTACTTTCACATTAATTCTGGAATTGCCCTGGGACAAAGTCACAAAATCTGTATGTATTCCCTGGCTTTCCAACTGTCTGACGATTTCCTTTCCTGTAAAACCCGCCTGGAATCCCATCGCCACACTTTCTTTTCCCAGGTGCCGGAGCACAATGGAAACATTAATTCCCTTTCCACCGCAAAACTGGTATTCAGAGCTGCTCCTGTTGATTTCTCCTGCATTCATATTCTGGATATGCATTATATAATCCAATGCGGGATTAAAGGTCACTGTGTAAATCATACCATCTCTCTCCTTCTACAGGCGCCTCAATGACATCTACCTGGGCCCCCAGCCATTCCTTCGTTTTTTCATCCAGGCCATCGTCTACAATAAGCCCGTCCAGCTCTCTCCACTCAGCGTATTTTACCAGGGCTTTTACCCGTACCTTGCTGCTGTCCGTAATCACATATGCCTGCTCTGCATTCCTGATCATCTGATGCTTGATCTCTGCTTCCGGGAAATTCTCCACATAAGGTCCGTTTTCCCCCTGTAACCCGCTGGCACCTACAAAAGCAATGTCCGCACTAAGCCTGCTCAGCCAGTAAGAGGCAATGGGTCCTGTGGCAGCGCCGCTGGTTTTATTTAATTCCCCGCCAATCATAATCACTTTAATGCCATGGGCATTCATCAGCTCCGCTATGGGCGTAAAGTTTGTCACAACGGTAATATCTTTTCTCAGAATCAGCTGTCTCGCCAATTGGTATACTGTGCTGCCGGTATCCAGGAACACCACACTTTTATCCGGGATTAATTTTACGGCACACTGGGCTATTGCCACCTTTTCATTGATTGCCTTTTTTGATTTTTCCGTATAATTGCTGGCGCTGGATTCGTTTAATACTTCTGCAGAACCGTTATTCTTTTTAATGATTCCGCTTGCGTCCAGCGCCATCAGGTCTTTTCTGATGGTTTCGGTGCTGACCTCAAAACGGCGTGCCAGATCACCCACTTTGGATTTTCCTTCCACCAGAAGTATTTTTGCTATCTGCTCTCTTCGATTCGCCAGCGATACGGCTTTTCCTCTGTTTTTCATGTTCGTTTAACTCCTCCCTTTAAAGCACGCTCCAAGTCTGTTTGTAAATTCATTCCCGCCATCTGCGCGCCCCACTTTGCGGCATATTTGCCCCGAATGTGGGTTCCATAGCCAGCTTTTGTATGATCTCTGGTATTATTATACTGGAAAACAAATATACTTTCAACTTCCAATTCCACGTTCGTTCTGATTTCCAAAGTCAATAGGTAATGACTATTTTCTTTGTGGATACTTTGTCCTCCACCATCTGAAAAGCATCCAGAATTTTATCAAAAGGTATCCGGTGGGAAATGTAATCTCCTAACCGGATTTCACCTTCCCGAATCCATGCAATAATCTGTTCCAGGGCAGCCGCCTGCTGCTCTTTTACCGGCATGTGCAGGAAGTTAAGGCTCCAGTTATAGGGTGCTGCCTCCCAGGATAAATCCATGTTCATTTTTGGTGAAATCCCATACACGCAGATCTGTCCGTTTTCTTTCAGAAGGGGCATCGCCTGATTGATTATCTGATTGATCCCCACGGCGTCCAGCACATAATCACAGCCTTCGGGTAAAATTCCCCGTACTTCCCAGGTCAGATCCCCCTGGCTATTGGAAATTACACAGTCTGTCGCCGGCACCGGAATATCTGACCCCTGGGGCAGACGCCAAATTGAACTGCAGGCGTCTCCGTCTTGTTCATTTCCCGTAGATATAAAATAGTCCGCCCCAGCCTGCAATGCCTCCGTCTTCTTATCATCCTTGATATCCACAGCTATTACGGTTCCTACTCCGGAAAGTTTCATCAGTTTTATAAAAGTAAGACCTACCGGACCTGCGCCGAATACGGTTACGCTGCTTCCCTTGCGGAAACCAAAATTCCGTATTGCAGCCAGTACCTCACAGAAAGTAATCACCATTACGCCATCCACCGGGTCAATATCCTTTGGCAGAACCTGCTGTGTATAATGTGCATCCCAGAATTCAGGATGCCCCTCCCGGATTCCCGCTTCTTCCATCGCCTGATAATCCCGGGCTGCAGTATACTGGGAATAACCTCCCCAGAAGGAATAATAGCCATTGTACTGATTCTTTTCATCCTGGTTCAGAAATGGCACCAATACATGATCCCCCACTTTAAACCGCTTCACCCGGCTGCCCGTTTTGATTACTCTGCCCACTGCCTCATGCCCCAGCAGGCAGGGATATTCATCGATCCCCTTAAAGTCCCCATGTAAAATCTTAGTATCTGTCCCATTACATATGCCGCTGGCTATGGTCTGCGTCAGTACCCAGTCCTCCCCGATCTCGGGGATGGGCAACTCTACTATTTTTAATTTGTGTTCCTCTGTAACCGCTAATGATTTCATCTTATTCCCTCCCATACAGGCACTATACTTCAAGATCTCTGACTATCCGGTGGAATTTCAGATATCTGTAATATTGTCTTTCCATACTTTCTGCTTTCTTACAATCCGGTTCTATGTCACGTTTTTCAAACCAGGATGCACTCACATCATAATTCTCTATGATTCCAATTGCTTTGGCTGCAATATAGAAGGCCCCTCTCGTCCCCGCCTGAATATCCCGCGCCGCATGAATTTCCCGCTGTAAAATATCGGCACGTAACTGCAATCCCCTGTCCGATTTCACTCCTCCTCCGCCAGCCATAATCTGCCGGACCGGAAGTCCGCAGGCTGCCATATTTTCAAGATTCAATCGGATGTCAAAGGCAATTCCCTCCAGTGCAGCCCGGACAAGCTCACCCCGGGTGGTCTTTAACGTCATCCCATAGATGCCTCCTCTGTCACGGGTATCCATATATGGGGTTCCGCTTCCAGCCAGATGGGGTAAATAGAGAAGCCCTGAGGATTCATCTGGCATTTCCTCCATCATAATGTCATAGACATCCCTGCCGGTCACGTTATAATCCCACATTTCTTTTTGAAACAGCTTGCTTCTCAAGTCCTTAAGTACCACACCACCTGTCAGAAGAACCCCGTAGGTCAGATACTTTCTGGGCACCACATGAGGGGCGCAGACCAGGTGGCATTTCTCCATTTTTTCGGTTTGGCGGTAATCATCCATAACCAGGGTAAAACATTCCACCGTTCCCATGCCGTAAGCCCCATCGCCTCCCGCTATGGCCCCCATACCCAGTGCCACGCAGGGCTGGTCATGCCCTCCCGCAATGATAAGGGGGTGGTTCTTCAGATTTAATTCCCGGCAGATCGCATCCGGCATTTTCCCAATCACATCTCCGGCTTTTACCACCTTTGGCATCTTATCCATTGAGATACCCGTTTTCTCCAGGATCTCTGCCCACCATTCCCCTTTTCTGATATCATATGCCATGCTTCTGGATGCCAGCGTGTCCTCTGCGATAAATCCGGCACCCATACACAGCTCTATAAAACTTGCCATAAATAAGAATTTGTATGTATTTTCATACACTTCGGGCTGGCACCGTTTCATCCTGCAGAGACGGCTGATGGTATACATGGGGTGGGCAATCAGACCGGTAATTTCTGCAATCCTTTTTTTCCCCACCTGGGATTCTATTTCTGACAGTTCCTGCGCCGCATTGTCATCGGTATACAGAATTGCCGGTGCCAGCACCTTCCCACTCCTGTCCACTGCAACTACCGTCTCTCCAAAAGAAGTCGTACAGACTGCGTCTATTTCGGAATAACACGCAGCACACTCTGCCATTACCTCTTTTACCTTTTCCCAAACTAATCCGGCATCTATCCGTCCGTCGTAATTTTCCGCCGGATACTCCCGATAGGAACTGCAGCAAAATTCTCCCAGTTCATTAAAAACCGTTGCTTTACAACCGCTCGTACCGATATCCAGCCCCATAAGGTATCTCGTAACTGCCATGCCCTCACTCCTTCGTTTCTTCCAGCCTTGCAAATACTTTCATTGCACGTTCTACATCTATCCTCGTTCCTTCCATACCCCAGTTGGATATTTCATGAAAATAAATGGGTGTGGTTACTGCTCCCAGCTTTTCTTCAATATAATCCGCTCCCGCCTTCGCCATGTAGGTATAGTAATTTACTTTTCTTACTCCCGCCCGGATGGAAGCATAAAAGTCTTTTTCACTTACTCCCGAACCGCCATGCATTACAACGGGAATCTTAGCTTTCTCATGTACCTCCCGGATAATATCCGTTCTGAGATCCGGTTCCGACAGATAAAATCCATGAGTTGTACCAAAGGAGCAAGCAAGCGCCGATACGCCGGTGAGCTCCACAAAGCTTTTTGCCTCTTCTGGATTGGTATATACTTTTCCAAGCTCATTGTTGTTTTTCGCATCTGCGTATACCGTGTTGCGCTTCCCCATGTCTCCCAGCTCGCCTTCCACCGAAGCTCCTTTTGCCCGTGCCATTTCCACCACATGCCTGGTATTCTTCACATTTTCTTCAAATGGATAAGAAGAACCGTCATACATGATTCCGGTAAACCCGATCTCAAGCGCTTTCTCTATATATGCAAAGCTCTCTCCATGATCCAGCTGGACACAGACAGGCACCGCTGCCTTCCTTGCAAAGTCTACCATAATCGGTCCGATTACCGATATGGGAATGACTTTTTCATGCACCTCTGCATGCTGGATCACAACCGGTATCCCCAGATTCTCAGCCGCCTGAATCACCGCCATTACGCTTTCCAGATTGGGAGTATTGAAGGCTCCTGCTGCATACCGGTGCTCTTCTGCAATTTCTAAAACTTCTTTTAAATTTACTAACACGTCTGCCTCCTTAATCGATATTTTAATAGGCTGCCGGGCTAAATTACGGCTCCAGCATTACTTTATAGGCATTGGGATCCTTTTCCGCTGTTTCAAATGCCTCTTTCCAGTCATCCAGTTTATATTTGTGGGAAATCAGCCCCTGAGTGGGAATGCTTCCATCCAGAATCCCTTTGATCACGGGTACATAGCAGTACGGTCCCAGATGTGAGCCATAGATTGTGATCTCTTTGCCATCTCCGATATGGTTCCAGTCTGCCTTGATTTCATCGGGAAATACCTTTTTGTAACCTCTCATACCTTCTACCTCCTGTTTTTTCTTTTATCACAAATCTAATTCGCCGTTTGGCAAATAACGGCCATACTTATGTACGGCTCTCTGCATTGCTACAAAATTCTCAGGCTTTGCAGATGAGTGTACGCTGTTGCTGCTGGCACATACGTATCTTCCCCCCGGCGCATGTGTCTTCAGTATTTCCTTCACATAGTCTTCCATTTTCTCCGGTGTATAATTGGTCAGAGGTTCATCGCAGTCAATCCCGCCCATCACCGTTAATCCCGGATATTTCTTTTTGACTTCAACCTGGCTGATACCCGAATTTTCATCCAGAGGATGCAGTCCTTTGATTCCAAAATCTGTAAAATCCCCAATCAGTGAATTGATGTTTCCGCAGCAATGTTTGAGCATAAAAGCTCCTTTATCCAGGGTCAGGTCACAGATCTTCTTAAGCCCCGGCAAAAAGAATTCGTTGAAATGATCTTTAGATAGGAGCAGACTCGTTTTTGTCCCGTAATCATCTCCCGTTAAAATAAAATCTGCTCCCAGATCAATTGCCTTTTCGGCAAGCTTCAAATTATGCTCAATGGATATCTCCACCAGCTTATGTATAAGCTCCGGTTCCTCAAACAAATTGCACATCATGTCTTCCATGCTGCTCAGATAATAACTGTAGTTAAATCCGTCATGGAGATGAAACCCGATCAGCCGCTTACCCTTAAACCTTCTTACCAGCTCCCTCAGGTAATCAAAGCGGAAATCTTCATTTGGATCAGGTGCCTTATAATGAAGGGCATCCTCCAGCGTCTCAATCGGTCCGTGCAGCGGAAGGGAAACCAGCTCACTGTTATACTGTCTCAGCATTCCCCACTCATTCCTTACGATCTTCTTTTCAGCATCCACCACTTCTTCCCGGTACAATCTGGATGGTGTCTGGGAAATCACAATGTCAATATCCAGTTCCTCACACAGCTGCATGTAATCATCGGTGCCAATAATGCCCCTGATTACTTTCGGGTCTATCATCAGCTCAAAAGTCGGCACTCTGTCAGGTATTCCTCCATTCAGGACTGTTACTGCTCTTTCATAAGAATTCATACATACCTCCTTAAATATTGCGTTTTTATACTTATCGCAACTTATTTGTTTGTTTTTTTTCATATTACCATTTATATTTGTTTTTGTCAATAAATCCAATCTATTAAATTGCGATATTGTATTTTTCCAAATTTTATATTTGTGAATTATGAACAAACCCATTTTCTGTGATAAACGTTGGCTTTTTTCAAAAACATTTGTTTATTTTATCTCTGATTTGGTAAAAAACGGGTTATTTTTCAGCATTTTGTACATAGGAAATTATAGTACTACAGCGGACTCAGCCAGCAGCAGCCCAGGGGGGCCTACCTGCTGAGAAAGCCAGCTTTGTAGCGGCAACTGGAATTAAACCCAAACATACAAAAAAATCGGAACAGCAAGCCTATGCCTGCCACTCCGACTATTTCAATAACATGTTCAGTTTTTCCAAAAATCAGACGGTGCTTCGGGCAGCTCCATCCCTTTTTCCCATACCAGTTCACGATCCT
The DNA here is from genome assembly GCA_900540475.1 of uncultured Robinsoniella sp. Lineage (GTDB taxonomy): Bacteria > Bacillota > Clostridia > Lachnospirales > Lachnospiraceae > Robinsoniella. The sequence goes on from UQGG01000036.1 coordinate 64,648, forward strand.
GCTGCGATTCTCCCACATAGATCTTCTGGTATTTGTTTGTATCAAATCCCAGCCTATACCTGCCCGGCTCTTCTCCCGCTTCCCTTTTGGATCCAAATACCGGCCGCTTAATAAGAATATAGAGATTGCCGCTGTCATCCTCTTTATAACTGGCATTCGAGGCGTAATAGTTCCCCGTCTGCCTGATTTCAACACCGATGTCCCCATCCTCGGTATCATATCCGCTTACGGTAAGCTCATCATTCTCCATTATAATCAGGGGATATCGAAACAATCCGTAGTAACCAAGGCACCCAATGAAGAATACTGCTGCTGCAATCAGTACTCCCTTTATAAATGCTTTCATTACGGTCTGCTTCCAGGTATGTGATATATTCTGGATCAGGGCACCCTCTTTATCATTTTCAAGAGCCGCTTCCTCTGCTCCCGGATAGTCTGACTCTAATGCTTTTAACATTGCCCTGCACGATGGACATTCTTCTAAATGCTCCTCTACCAGTTTTCGGCTTTCCTGCGTACATACCCCGTCATAATATAAAGGGAGCAGGTCATTGATAACATCACATGATAATTTTGGCATTTATTTTTCCTCCTTTACCTGTTGGATTATTTTCAGTCTGGCGCGGTGAAATGTGACACGTGCCCAGCTCTCTGTTTTTTGAAATAATTCTGCAATCTGTGCAAAAGACAACTCTCCGAATACCCGCAGCGTAAAAACTTCTTTATAAGGCTCATCCAGAATATGAAGCACCTTATGTACCTCCATTGCCTGTTCCTTTTCCGCCAATACAGACTCAAATTCTTCCTGGCTCTCCAATAAGGAAATATCCCCGTCCACATACCGGCTCTGCTTCTTTTGATGGGAAAAGTAGGTATTCTTCCCAATCTGACAGAGCCAGACCTGAATCTTGCACTCTCCTTTAAAGCGGTGAATATTCTGCATGGCTTTGAAAAAAGTCTCCTGGGTAATTTCTTCCGCGATTGCCTCATCATGGCACAGACTCAGCAGATACCGGTACACATCCCGGAAATAAAGATGATAAATTGTCTCTATATTAATCACGCTTTCACCTCCCTCTTCACTGATATGACTCACCAATGAGTTGTTCGTTACAAGATTTTTTAGGTTTGTTGTTAAAAGGCACTTTTTAGATAGATGCAGTATGTCACTTCATCATAACCATATCACCAATTAATTGCAATCAAAAAAGAACCCTTACAAGATGAAACCTGTAAGAATTCTTTTTTAGAGCCTGTATAAAATCTGCTTTCTGACAGCTGTGCGTCACAGCACATTTGTCATACTTTTTAAGCTGATCACCAGCGTAGAAGTATTGTGCAGTAGTGCTGACGTGGCGGGAGCCAAAACTCCGGTAACGCCCAGTACAATTAACCCCAGATTAAAACCGATTACACTCCGGTAATTCCAATTGATTCTTTTCATTAAACCCATGCTGATCCTTTTAAGTGTCACCAGTTCTGTCAGGTCATCTGCGGAAATAGTAATATCTGCGATCTCTCTTGCAAGCGCAGCCCCTTCACTGACCGCAATTCCCACATCTGCTGCCGAGAGAGCCGGGGAATCGTTGATTCCATCTCCAATCATTACCACTTTATGTCCATTGGCTTTCACCTTCTGTATAAAATCTGCTTTATCCTCCGGCAGTACCTCAGAATAATATTCTTCGATTCCAACCGACCTGGCAATGGCATTTGCCGTCCAGTCACTGTCTCCGGTCATCATTACAATTCTTTTAAATCCGCAGTTTCTCAAAGCAGAAACAACCTCTTTTGCTTCCTCCCGAAGGGGATCTGCGATACAGATGATTGCCGCCAGCTGTCCAGCAATTGCCAGATACAAGTGTGAATATTGATCCGGCCTGCCTTCAAATTTGTCCATTTCCTCTGGAGGTATCAAGCTTTTTTCATCTTCAAAGACAAAATGACTGCTGCCGATCAGAACCTTTTCTCCATTAATATAAGAAGCGATCCCATGCGCCACAATATATTCCACTTTTGTGTGCATTTCTTCATGGGTCAGATTCCTTTTCCTGGCTTCCTGTATCACGGCATTTGCCATGGAATGTGGAAAATGCTCTTCCAGACATGCTGCAATTCGCAGCATCTCATTCTGATCCCGTCCGCTAAATGTAATAATATCCGCAACTACCGGTTTCGCCTTTGTCAAAGTTCCTGTTTTATCAAAAACAATGGTATCTGCCTCAGCCGCTGCTTCCAGGTATTTCCCGCCCTTTACCGTTATATGGTGATTGCCTGCTTCTCTCATGGCAGACAGTACCGATACGGGCATTGCCAGCTTTAAGGCACAGGAAAAATCCACCATCAGAATGGACAGTGCCTTCTGGACATTCCGGGTAAGCAGATAAGTGAGCAGTGTTCCGCCCAGACTGTATGGAACCAGAACATTTGCCAGATTGGATGCTTTCCCTTCCACGGAAGATTTCAGTTTCTCGGACTCTTCAATCATAGTCACGATCTTCTCATATCTGGTAGCCCCTGCTGCCTGTCTGACCTGGATTGTGATTTCTCCTTCTTCCACAACTGTGCCCGCATAGACGGTTGATCCACTTTCTTTTTTCACAGGCATGGACTCTCCGGTCAGGGATGCCTGATTGACCATGGATTCTCCGGATGCAACCGTACCGTCCAGAGGGATCAGATTCCCCATATGGACGGTCACCAGATCACCTTCCCGGATCTGGGAAATGGGTACCAGCACTTCTGTTTCCCCCTGTTTTAACCAGACCTTTTCAATATTCAGCGACATACTTCTGGCGAGATCGTCCAGGGATTTTTTTCTTGTCCATTCTTCTAGAATTTCTCCAATCCCCAGCAGGAACATTACGGAACCGGCTGTCCCAAAGTCTCTCCTCAACACCGATACTGCTATGGCTGCCGCATCCAGAACTTCCACTTTCAGTTTTCTTCTCCAGAGGCATTTCACACCTTTTATGATATATTTCACAGACATCACAGCAGTATAGATGACTTTTAACGGCGCCGGCAGAAAAATCTGGGTTACTGCCCGAATCGCCACTTTATTAATCAGCTTTTCCTGGTATTTCTGGTTCAGTGCCCGTCCGGTATGTTCCGGAACCAATGCCTGCACCTCTTCCCTGTCATACCGGAAAACGCCCACGGCTTTTATCAGATCCCCGCGCTTCCCCTCATAGCAGATCACTGCATCTGCCGTGCGGTTATATACCTTAGCTTCCTTTACCTGGGGCAGGGAAGAGAGGTAGTACAGCAACAGGTCTGCTTCCCGCAGCGTCATGATATTCTGCTTTATATGAATACGCATCCTGCCGGTAATTTCATGTTTGATCACAAAATTCATTATTTATTCCTCATTTCCTGTATATTTCTGGAGCGTGTTTGTAAATTGCTTTCTGACAGCGTGCGTTCCAGTCTGCCTATAACAAAAGCCTGCGAAATATTTCACCGCAGGCTTTCGCTTATTCACATTCCTGATTTTTTGAACTTTCCTCACTGGGACCATTATCTTCGCATTCACAACAGTCTGCCTCTTCATCACGAACACGATTGATTTCCTTTGCCTCTGCCAGAATATCTTCTGCATTTTCCTGTACCTTTGTGGTAGTTTTCATGACGCAGTCTTTGGCTCTCAGAACTGCCGCCGTACAATTTGTATAGACTTTTCTGGCATCTTTACTTGCCAATACCTTAACTCCGGCTGTCCCAAAAAGTACACCGCCTGCAAATGTTGCAATTTTTTTCCAGTTTACATCCATTTCACATCATCTCCTAAATTTTATTTGTGCTTATGACCTGTGTAAAAAACCATGATCAAACAGAAAACCATGGCTCCTGCCCAAAACTTGTGTTGTTTCATTCTGCTCACCATTTTGAAGCATGTTTAAAATAACCTGCATCAGGAAGCAGTTCCGGTTTGACGCAGTCATTTTAACAGGCTCTTATCCTTTTTATTTGTTATTTTACCAGTCTTTAAGTTGAAGTCAACACTTTCTGTTTTTATTGATAAACCTTATCAATAATGGTAAAAATTGGTATTATATTGTCAAAAAATGCCGCCCGGAACTCATCATCCAGACGGCATTTCCATATTCACGAATCCTGTTTCAACTTTACCTGCCCCAACTTTGCACCAGACTTTAAGTACTATGAAGCAGCAAACGACTTCCGTCAGCCTCTGTACTTGTCATCGTCTGCAGGTGTTATTTCCCGTATCACCCGGCAGGGATTTCCTCCCGCCAGCACATGCGCCGGGATATCTTTTGTTACAACACTTCCGGCAGCGATTACACTTCCTTCCCCGATCGTAACCCCTCCCATAATGCACACATGCCCGCCTATCCAGACATGATCTTCTATTTTTACAGGCCAGGCATACTCCAGCCCGTTTGCCCGCAGCTGTGCATCAAAAGGGTGACCTGCAGCATAAATGCCGCAATTAGGCGCAATCATTACATGGTCTCCGATTTCCACTTTGGCACCGTCCAGTATGATAAGATTATAATTTGCCAGGAAATGATCCCCGATCTCGACATTGAATCCCATATCACACCGGAAAGGCTGTTCGATTACAAAGTCTTTCCCGATTTTCTTTACAATTTTCGGAATCAATGCTTCCCTTGCCTGAATATCACCGTGGGGAATCTGATTATATTCATAACAGAGGTTCTGGCATTTTACCCGGTTGGCGGTTACTTCTTCATCATACTGAGCATCGTATAAAATACCTGCTGCCGCTTTTTCTCTTTCTGTCATACATTCCTCCCAGAGCATGTTTTTTTATCTGATTATTTCCTCCAGCGTTTCCAGCGCACACCGCACCATATGATCCCCCAGTTCCTTACTGGTTTCCACGGAATTCAGTGCGAACCACTCCGTATTTTCTTTGGTCTTTTCCAGATCCACGTGATCCGGATATAAGGCGTACATCAGACTGGATTCATATTTGCCGGCATGATCAAATCCTCCGCACTTCTTCTGCGCCTCGGCACTCAGAAGAGGAATGACTTTAATATAGGAAAATGGATCATCCCCGGAACCAAGAGCCTCATAATATCCGGCATAGTCGTTGCTTCCCCACCAGCCTTTTCCCCTGGTCTCCTCCATATATTCCATAATGACTTTTTTCGCGGCTTTATGGCATGCCAGAGTCATAGGCATCAGCCCTGCTTCTTCCGTCTGATGGTGTGCCACACAATAAATATTTTTAACGCCGCCCCAGATCATTGATTTTAAAATACAATAAATGTAGTTCTCATAGACATCCACGTCTACATGAATCGTTCCGCTTTCGGGACCGGCTACTGCCCAGCTTGCCACCCCATACCAGATTGGCGGGCATACCACAATCTCCTTCTTCTTTTCCAGTTCCCGCATCACACCATTGATTACCATAGTATCGGTACCGTTGCTGGCATGTAAACCATGGTACTCGATGGTACCGATTGGGATGATAAACGGCACCTTTCTTTCTTTTGCATCCTGAAGTTCCTGAAACATTAAATCAACCATTTGCATAGTATTATCACTCCTTCTATATCGCCTCCGGCAATTGATTTTGCCTGCCTGTGAAACATTTGGTTATATGCCGGGAGTTATATGATTCTCAACTGGTTACTATACTGGAGCGTGTTTAAAAATTCATTCCCGCCATCTGCACGCCCCACTTTGCGGTATATTTGCCCCGAATTCAGGTTACGTAGCCCGCTACGCGCCCTTCATCCGGGACAAATCTCCCACAAAGTGTGACGCACAGCTGCCAGAAAGCAATTATCAAACACGCTCTAGTTCATACAGCTTTCCAATCTCCGGTGACAGAATATCACAGCCATTTTCCGTAACGGCAATACCCTTTTCCCAGCGCACCCCGAAAGTATCTGTGGAGATAAAGGTATCCGCCTGGAAGGTCATATTCGGCTGCAATGCGTAGTCTGATATAGTCTCTACCCACGGTGCCTCTACCTCTATCATCCCGGTACCATGCAGCGGACCATATACAAAGTTATCTTTATAACCGTTATCTGCATAATACTGATAAAAATTCTTGGCAATATCGGATGCTGTCACACCTGCTTTTACTTGCTGAATGGTCCATCTATGGGCTTCTAATCCAAACATCACCACTTCTTTTCTGCGGCCTTCTAATTTCCCAAGGACAATGGGGTAACCGATTGCAGCAGAATATCCGTCAATCTTTGCCGATAAATTCAGCTGTACGATATCTCCTTTTTCAAACTGCCGGTAAGAGGAACGTGAAATTGCATGGCGGGTGGATGCTTCTGAGAATACATACATGGGCAGCCCTTCGTACTCCGCTCCATGTTCATATACGACACGCTGAGCTACTCCCACCATCTGCAGTTCGGTCATACCGGGCTTGATTTCCTTAATTACCTGCTGCGTTGCCAGTTCTGCGATCCGATAACCTTCCCGCAGGCAGTTTATCTCATTTATGGACTTGATAGAACGCAGCTCTACCATGATATGATCTGCCCGCACAATCTCCGCCTCGGGAAATGCTGTTTTGATTCCTTCCATTATAATAACAGAAGTGTCCAGATAGCTTGCCACACCGATACGCAGTTTCTTTCCGGTAATCTTTAGAGCCGCAAATACATCCTGGTAAGTATCCGCCTGCAGTTCCGGATATGCCGGGTCTGCACCTTCCCGGTATTCTTTTAATACAAAAATCTTGTCAATTCTAGAACGGTCTGCGGCAAAATGACGGCTCTCCGGTCCTACCATCAGTGCGGCATCCCCGTCAGGGGTTATCGCTACGCCGCAGCGCTCAAACAGCGGCCAGAAGCCTGAAAAATATCTTCCGTTAGCATAGTCAGCCTCATTAGAATTCACAATCAGTACATCCAGTCCCTCTCTGCTGATAATCTTTCCTGCTTTTAGTGCTCTTTCTTTGTATTCCTGATTGGGAATACAGATTGCTCCATGTCTGTTCATTTTATATCCTCCATTTTCTGTATTATATTTATTTCTTTCTTATCTTTTATGTATCAATATAGTTTCTCAATCATTATAGTTTCTGAATCAATATATTTTATTTATACTTCTATATGTTTTGTTTCGTTTCCTATAATATCTTTTAATCACAGCAATATCCCGGTGTGGTATAAAAACTCACCTGCCGCGGTTCTGCCCTTCCGTACTGTGCCACTATAGGTACATCGCTTTCCAGCAGGATGGCATACTGCTGGTCAAAACGGGCGGTATGCGTTCCAAAATCCTTTGATTCATTTGTCCGGAGACACCGTACTCTCTGAGCCTCTACCGTTACCTGAATGTCCTTTACCGGAGGGCTGTCCGTGTATAACAGCGTAATTGCAATGTGGGCATCCGTCTGCCCGGTATTCGTTATAATGATCGATTCATGTCCCGGAATCGTGTTTAACCCCTCTGGCGGAAGCTCTGCATCCGGGAAGACCCAGACCTTTTTTCCATAATTCATTTCCCACTCTCCTTTCCCAGATAAAATATCTGTTTCATATCATGATAAAATTCACTGTCAGCAGAGAATGCGCATTTTTCAAAACAGGGCCTGGTATAGGTCCACCACTTCTGTGTCATTTCATCTGCTTCCATTAACGCCATATCTTTTTCATAATCACAGCCCGTATATTCAAAATAGGAAAACACCAGATCATCCTGAATAAAGATGGAATAATTCTCTATCTTACACGCCCGGATTACCTGGATGACTTCTTTCCAGACATTTGCGTGCAGTGACTGGTACTCCGTGATTTTATCTCTTTTCAACCGTCCAATTTGTCCAAATATCTTCATTTTATATCCCCACTAGTGCCTCACGGCGTATTTGCGCCGGGCAGCACTTCTAGTCCATAAAGTTTAAGCGCACTATTCCTTTTTCGAGAAAGAGTCAATCAGTACTACAACAACCAGGATGATTCCTTTTACTACCCACTGCCAATATGTATTGATCCCCATGAGAACCATAATGTTAGAAATAACCTGTAAGAACAGGGCACCGATCACAATGCCGAAGACTCTTCCCCGCCCTCCGGTAAGTGAAGTTCCGCCCAGCACACAAATCGTCATAACATCAAACAGCAGGTTATCCCCCAGTGTAACATTGCCCGACAGGGTCTTGGATGTCAACCCCAGTGCTCCGATTGTTGTCAATATTGCGCACATAACAAATGCCAGAATCGCAATAAAGTTTACGTTTAACCCGCTAAGTCTGGATGCTTCCTTGTTGCCGCCCACTGCGAAGAAGCTCCGCCCCACAGCGGTATTGGTGGTAAATACATATAAAATGACTGCAACCACAACCATAAGAATGACTGCATAGGGTACAATTCCCAGTTTCCCCAGTGCCATCTGACCAAATTCTTCAGACAATCCGGATATGGGCAGCCCGTCGGAATAGATATAATTGATTCCTTTTAACATATTCATAATAACCAGAGTGGCAATAAACGAAGGCATTTTCCCGTATACAACCAGGCACCCGTTAACAATGCCTATCACCACGGCTATGAGAATGACCAGCAAAAATGAAAGCCAGATCGGAAGTCCCATATTCACCGTAAATCCGGCAAAGAATATGGATACCATACCAATGGTAGATGAAATGGACATATCCATTTCACCGATCAATATTACAAAGAACTCTCCCATGGCTATAATAGCTACAAAGGATGCCTGACGAAGCACATTCATGATATTTGTCGTGGTACGAAAATCACTGTTTAAACAGCACAGGGCAAACAGTGCAACAAATAAAAATGCAATCATCCAGTCATTCAGCAGTGTTTTCATTCCTTTGGTATATCTCTTTGATTTAACTTTATAATCATTCATCCGTTTTCACTCCTAACAAATTATTGATAATCACTTCCTGCGTCTTACGCCCGCCTTCCACCATGTCTTTCATTTCCCCTTCATACATGATATAGATCCTGTTACAAAGTCCCAGGAGTTCTTCCATTTCAGGCGATACCAGAATAACTGCCTTATTCTGCCTGGTGAGTTCATGAATCAGCTGGTATATCTCAAATTTTGCACCGATATCAATTCCTCTGGTGGGTTCATCCAAAAGGAAGATTTCCGTATCCCGAAGGAGCCATTTGGCTATGACGATTTTCTGCTGATTTCCACCGGACAGTTTTTTTACATTCTGCCATAAGGAATAATAGTTCAGATTCATTTTTTCATTTATTTCATAGGATGCTTTCAGCTCTTCTTCATGATTTTGGAAGATTTTCATTTTTTTATATAATTGCATAGAAGCTAACGTGGTATTATCTTTGATATTGAATTTCATGTTCAGACCCAGGGTCCGCCTCTCATCCGGCACCAGCCCCATTCCCAGTTTCATAGCCTGAAGCGGGTTCCTGATTTTCACAGGCTTTCCCTTAATCAGTACCTCACCCTTTGTCACCGGGTGGCTTCCGAAAATTGCCTGTACCAATTCCGTTTTACCGGCACCCAGAAGTCCCGCCAGCCCTACTACCTCCCCGGCACGGACTTCCATATTGATATTTTTAAATGCCTTTGGTGATGACAGGTCCTTCACTTCCAGAATCACCTCACCCAGATCGTCATTTAGTTTTGGATAGACATTGGTCAGCTCCCTGCCGATAATCATTTTTACCAGCTTGGAATTGTCAATATCCGCTACCTTTCCCGCATGGATGAAGCGCCCGTCACATAAGACCGTATAAGAATCACAGCAGGCAAAGACCTCATCCAGGCGGTGGGAAATATAAATAATTCCGATTCCCCTGCTCTTTAAAATATCAATAATTCTGAAAATATTCTGAATATCTTTTTCCTGCAGTACCGCAGTCAGTTCATCAAAAACGATAATCTGTGGATTTTCAAGTATTGCCTTTGCCAGCTGGATAATCTGCTGCTGTGCCGTCCGAAGCCTTCTGACCGGCACATGGAGATCTACCTCGCATTGCAGAAAATCCATTAATTCCTTCGCACGTTCCTCCAAGGCTTTCCAGTCAATGAACCCGTGTTTCCTCTTATACCGCCCCACAAAGATATTTTCTACCCCATTCATATCTTCCATCAGGGTAAATTCCTGGTGTACGATGGCAATTCCTCTGCTCTGCGATTCCTTTACGCTGTAAGAGGGGATCTTAATCTGCTCCCCTTTCACAAAAAGTTCTCCCTTAGTCATCCGGTTCTCACCGGTAATGCATTTTGACAGGGTAGATTTTCCTGCGCCGTTTTCCCCGACCAGCGCATGGCACTCCCCCGGCATCAGTGTAAAATCCACCTCAGACAAAGCCTTAACTCCCGGAAACTCCATGGTACAATTTTTTATTTGAATCAGTGGTGTTGTCTCTGTTTTTTTATCCGTCATTCAACTTACTCCTTTACACACTCTACAGCCACAGCCATCCAAGCGCTTCCACCCCCGAGCAGATGATGTCTGCGTCCGGTGCTTCGGGATGTCTGATATTATGTATCAGCCTTTTTAACTCGTGATAGGGGAACATACAGCTTTTAACCCCTGTTTCGCCTACCGGATTCACATCAAAGAACAACTCTTTTGCAATATCAAAATCCAGTTCACCCAGATATAAGATTTCATCCAGCAGTATATCCCTTTTAGCGGGCTGTTCCTCTTCTTCATAAGCAAGCGCTTTTAGAACCATCTCTATGATCACCGCGTTCCGGCGCTGTGCATTTTCCCACTTGTCAAAATGGGGCAGCCAGCAGCGCAATTTCGAATTCTGTCTCGCCTGTTCCTGTAGATACCTGATCTTTCTCAGGAGATTTTCATGGTTCTCTTTAGCCGCCAGAATCGCCGGAATATCGGACTGAGTCATTTTATTTTTCTGGAATGGAAATGGGGTGGTATAGAGGGGAATCTGGCTCTCATGAATCGTCACCATATTTTTCATCACATAGAGAACGGTATCCCCCAAATCTCCAAAATTAATTTCACACGCCAGTTTATAAAATTCTTCTTCCTCCATCTGGGAGCCCCAGCCATAATTGCCGTGGGCAAACAAATGCATGCACAGGCCATACCATTCAAACATAAATCCGTTAATACCGTGTACCCTCATTTTTGCACTGCCCCGGTGCTGCCGGATGTCCGTCTCGATTACCTGCACATTTGCCTCATCCTCATACCGGATTATATTGGATTTAAAGGTACGGTACAGACGCCCCATGGTAGAGGTAATGGAGTTTGCTTCCGTATCCCGCCCCCAGATACGATCCCTGCCAAAGACTTCACACCATTTGGTAAATTCACCTTCGGGCACATACAGCCCCGGCGCCCAGAACAGCATAATATCTTCGGGCATGGACCCGGCACAGGCCTTTAAGAATTCTGGATCCTTTTCCAGCGGAGGCTGTCTGAATGCCCGGATTCCAATCACTGCATTGGGGTTGATTTCCCGCACGGCTGTATAGATCTGATTCAGAAGCCACATATTCGCCTTATGTTTTGCCTCTCCCGGTGAAGCGGTTCCCTCATGCCATCTCTTTTTACATGTTTCACATTCACAGAACCAAAACCCTTCCTCACTTTCCTCCAGGGTAAATCCATCAAATCCGATCCTGGCTATCTGCCTCATTGATTCCAGGATATAGTCCACCGTCCCCGGATAACTTAAGCACAGAGAATCAAAATCATTTAAAAATTCTCCGGTTTCCGGCGGTTTCATCCTCGCCTGTGGATGCTTGATGGTGTAGGCGCCATTGTAAGAATTCAGCCCTGCATAGGCAAATATTTTTACCCCCAATTTATGCGCCAGCGCCGTAAAACGCTCCAGGAAAGGTTCTTCCAGATTTGGATGGGAATAACGGATGGTCAGCCATCTCCTGTTTTCAGCATTCCATATCTTCACCGGTATATTCTGGAACACCGTCTCTTCATAACCCGGCAGATCAAAGGGCCAATATCCATACAGCACCAGATTTAGCTGGTTAATTTTATTATCCAGACAGATATTCAGGTACTGAACCCACTCTTCATACCCCCATAACTGGCTGTCAAATCCAATCCTCCCGTAACCGGCATACCAGGAAAATGTCTGGGCAACTGCCCGGACCGGAATCAGGGGATAATCCATAATGCGGCAGCATGGGAGCAGAAATCCATCCTTTACGCCCCCAGCTATCAACTGCTTCACCGAAGTGATGCCATGGATAAATCCTTCCTTATTTTCATAGTGTAAAAAGATGCCGTCCTGTCTGATTTCCAATACATAACCCTGGGTAAGGAACAACTCTCTGTCCTTGTCATCCACCTCAAATTCTTCCAGCGTGGGAATCAGACAGATACTGATCTCTCCTTCTTTCACACTCTCTCCCTGAAAAATACAGATTTCCGGATAGTTCCAGAATCTTAATCCGGCAATCTCCAATACATCTGCTGCAGGCTCACTGTCTTGTCTGTGCCATAAACGTATACTGGTAAACTCATCCGTAGTTCCTTCCAGTTCAACCAATTGCCTGGGTTCCGGCAGTAAATGAATCATATTCTTAAACCTCCTCGTCTTATGCCATGAATGGCGGCTGTTGCCCCGCCATTCATTTTTCTTCCTATTTCTTCCTATACAATGAATGGTTCAAACAGGCTTTTATGCTCTATCCCAGCCAGGACCAGTTTTTCCATTCATAATCCCCAATATTATCCTTTGTAATGGCATCCGGTTCCGGAAGTTCATATTTTTCCGGCAGCTTTTCATTATTTACAAGCACCCGGTACATGGCATCTGTTGCCTGATACCCCAGAACAACGGGATCCTGAAGCACCTCAGCCAGCCATTTGTCATTGCCTTTTTCTATCCATCCAAGTACATCAATATCCCCCGCAATACCGATAAACTTAATTTCTTCCCTGCCCTGTGCCACAGCTGCATTATATGCTCCGACTACTTCTGCGTCGTTATGGCCGCAGACCACATCTATGGATGCCTCTCTTTGCAGAACGTTTTCCATAAGGGTCTGTGCCGAATCACGGTTCCCGGCTCCGGTATCCCCTTCTTCAATTACATTTGCATCCGGGTATGCTGCAAGAACTGCTGATTTAAATCCTTCAAAACGATCCTGTGAAACCTGTCCGGAAGTTGGACGTGAGATAAACAGGCATGTGGGATCCTTTTTTCCCAGCGTATCTAAATACTTTACCGCTTCCTGCCCGGCTTTTTCTCCCAGGGCTTTCATATCATGCCCTACAAACGTAGACCAGACCACATCGCTGTCAGACTTTACTTCCTGTGCATAATCACCTACGATAAAAGGAATCCCCTCACCCACATACTGCTTCATCGTAGGAATTGCGGAAGATGCGTCTGCCGGGAACAAAATGATGCCATCACATTTTGATGCGACCATATTTTCAACATTTGTCAGCATCGTCTGTACATCGGACCTGGAATCTTCAAAGGAAAAATCTATATCTACGTTATTCTTTTCCCCATTCTCCGCCAGCCACTGCTTACAGCCATCGATTACTCCCTGATACCAGGTGTACGCTGTCAGTTCCATAATCGATACACCAATCTTTAATTTCTTTTTTTCACCGGCTGTATTGCCGTCAGCCGCTTTCGTTTCATTTGCCTGGGTCTCCCCGGTGGTGGCGGCAGCTGTAGCCTCTGTTTTTTTTTTTTTCAGCTTTTTAAATGAA
>UQGG01000037.1 GCA_900540475.1 uncultured Robinsoniella sp.
GGGCTATGTAACCTGAATTCGGGGCAAATATGCCGCAAAGTGGGGCGTGCAGATGACAGGAATGAATTTTCAAACACGCTCTAGATTATAGGTTGAATGATAGCTTAAATTAGAATCAGATGTCTCCCTTTTCAGATTGATTAGAGAATGGTATAATGTTTATAATTAATAAAATAGTGCAACATATGTTAAGAAGAATATGACACTTAAAAAAAGTCATAATGACAATGACTGTAAATAAAAATGACTGTAAATAAAAATGCTAGATAGAAATGAGGTGGGTATTTGGAACTTAAAAAATTACCGGTTGGAATTGATGACTTTAAAAAAATGATTTTACAGGAATATTATTATGTAGATAAAACATTGCTTATTAAAGAACTTATAGACTTAAAAGGTGAAGTAAACTTATTCACAAGGCCAAGAAGATTCGGTAAAACCCTGAATATGAGCATGTTACAATATTTCTTCGAAATATCGGAAGAAAATAATAAAGAAATATTTTCTGATTTAAAAATCGTCCTTGCCGGTGAACAATACATGAAATATCAAGGAAAATATCCCGTCATTAATCTTACATTAAAGGGTGCAAAACAAGCTAACTTTGAGTATGCTATTTTGAGCATTAAGAGAGCGATTTCAAGTGAATTTCAAAGGCACAGAAAAGAAGTACTCAAATATGAAGCAGAAAAAGACCGTGTTCTGAAGATTTTAGACGTAGAAGGTGATGCAGGTGTTTATCTGGATTCCATACAGCTTTTATCCAAGTGTCTGTATGAGTATTACCAGACGCCGGTAATCATACTGATCGATGAATATGATGTTCCTTTGGAAAATGCATATTTCAGAGGATTTTACGATGAAATGGTTTCTTTTGTTCGATCCTTATTTGAATCGGCGTTAAAAACTAATAAATATCTGGAATTTGCCGTAATGACGGGCTGTCTCCGTATCTCAAAAGAAAGCATTTTTACCGGCTTAAATAATCTGGAAATTATTTCTATACTAAGTGTGCATTACTCAGAGCATTTTGGTTTTACAGAAGAAGAGACTGATGATATGTTAAAGTACTACGGTTTGGAAGAAAAGAAGGAAGCGATAAAAGACTGGTATGACGGTTACCTGTTTGGAAACACAGAAGTCTATAATCCCTGGAGTATCGTGCGTTATGTAAAGGACAGCTATTATGGATCGCATGGATTTCCCATTTCCTACTGGGGAACAACCAGCTCCAATTCAATAGTCCGTACAATGGTAGAAAAGGCAAATGATCTCCAGACAAAGAGCGATCTGGAAATGTTAATGCAGGGAGATGAAATAGAGAAGCCCGTGCATGAAGACGTCACTTATGATGAAATCTACAACAGTATGGATAACCTCTGGAATTTTATGTTTTTTACAGGTTATCTGAAAAAGGTAAATGAAAGATTTGACGATAACGGCGATCATTTCATAACATTGAAAATACCAAATAAAGAAGTAGCTTATATTTTCCGCCATAAGATAATGGGATGGTTTCAGGAAATGATCCAATCCAGAAATTTACAGGATTTATATTTGGCGATTCTCAGCTCAGACGAGGCAGAGGTTGAACAGGAATTAAAACAGCTGTTGAGGGATACAATCAGCTACGAAGATTATAATGAAAATTTTTATCATGGATTTCTGTTAGGATGCCTTTCCGGAATGAGTGATTATTATGTCAAGTCAAACAGGGAAAGTGGAGATGGACGCAGTGATATTATCATTCGTCATCCGGATTTTAATGAAAAAGCTGTGATCATAGAATTAAAGTGCACTGCCATTCCAAGGAAAATGGAAGATAAGTGCAAAGAAGCCCTGAATCAAATTGAAGTAAAACATTATGATGATGAATTAATTGAGGAAGGGTATGAGAATATTATGAAATATGGAATTGCATTTTGTAAAAAGAATTGTCTGGTGAGAGTCAAAAAATAGCGTCAAGATTATAAATGATATGTGATCTATGTAAAAATAAATATTCGTACTACATTTCGTATCGACAAAATTATTACAATATGATAAAATAATCTAAGATAACAGATTCGTAGGATAATTACGAGTGTTTGCCCTCTTACTTCATACATAGGAGGAGGTGAACTTCCATAACTATAAAAAATAGGAAAGGGGAGTGAGCCTGATGACAGTATCCGAAGCATTGACCTTAATGGTTTTATTTGGTACATTTGTTGTAGCATTAATCACTCTTATTGTTCAGTTGATAAAATTGAGCAATAAAAAATGATTATCCTCTACCGTCCCAAAGGTTAGGATAATCATTTCCACCGAGGGCAAACATAAGTTTTACTTATGATACCTGCTATCTACATTATAGCAGTAATTTGCTTGCTTGTAAAGTGGGTTACTGCTATTTGATTGCGAAAATTCTACCTTTTGTGTGTATGGAATCAAGCCAGTGTCACTGAGCAGCGTTAGTGATGAGGCAGATAAAAGGGAAAGCAATTGTAATAAGTAGGAAACTCAATGAGTTGTAATATAGACTTTTAAAAAAATTTGTGATAGTATTACTGGGAAATGAACAGGATGAAACTGATATCAAATTCCAGAGGGGATTTTTAGGTATTGATGGATATGAAAATAATAATTACGGAGTAAATATCGATGGAAATGAAAAAACATGGTAAAATAATTGTAGGCATATTAATAGTTCTTATTTTGCAAAGCCTAATTTATATTTATTTTGGAAATCAAAAAGTAGGATTTCACATAGATGAATTTTATACTTATGCATTATCTAACGGTCAGGAACGTGCCAATGATTTCATAGAGGATGGCAGAATCTATTCAGGTGGCAGTCCACTTACAGAACATTATACAACTAATCAAGATAACAGATTTGATTATGAGATGGTTTGGAGGAACCAGGCCGAAGATGTCCATCCACCATTATACTATTTTTTTATACACACTATTTCTTCCTTTCTTCCTGGGGTATTTACAAAATGGATTGGATTAGGAGTTAATATATTTTTTTCTATAGTTGTGACAATATTAGTTTATTTTGTGTCAAAAGAACTTATAAAAGATAAAAAAGCAGTTTTTTTGTCTACAGTTCTTTTTTCAATATGTCCGGCAGTCATTAACAGCATTATGTTTTTACGAATGTATATTCTTTTAAATATTTGGATACTAGCGGTGGTATGGCTATTCTTATTGTACTATGATAAGAAGAAGCTGGATAAACTTTTTTTTGTGGCTTTATTGGGTATTACAGTTTTGGGGACATTGACACAATACTATTTTCTTATATTTTTGTTTTTTCTTTGTCTTTATTTTGGAATGAATCTATTGATAAAAAAAAGATGGAAGGATGCAGTTGGCTATATTTTAACCCTTGCAGCGGCAGGGATCATATCCATAGCAGTATTTCCAGCGATGCTGAATCAAATCTTTGGAGATGGTTACAGGGGAGAGCAGCCATTTGAAAACCTGGCTAAAGGAGGAGATTTTTTTGAGCGCGTTGATAAATATTTGGAGATATTCAAAAGTAGTTTCTTTGGAAATAAGTTTGGAATTTTTGCATTCATAATAATAATATTAGCGGGAATAGCTATTTTTATGAATATAAAAAACTTTAAGAAGATCAATGTTGTAGGTTTTTTTAAAGGCAAAGTGATGATGGTTATTTTTACTGTTTTGGCATATACAATATTGGTTATTAAAATATCTCCATTCCAGACACCTCGTTATATATTCTGTATTTATCCATTTATAATAATCGGACTTACCGTCATTTTATTTCGGAGTATGATAATCATATTCAGAGGCAGGGCAAATACTATAGTTTTGACCGTGGTCAGTCTTATATGTCTGTTATCTTTTTATTCCAGTTATAAACAAGGAATGTCTTATTTATTTCGGGAGGAAGAGAATATAATTGATATCGCAAGACAAAACAAAGGTGAACCAATGATTTGCATTTATGATGGGAAGCAGTGGAAGCTAATGGGAAGTTATTTTGAATTTTCTTATAATGAATCTATAATTTATATATCGAAGAAGAATCTAAAGAAACTAGAGAATATAGATATAACAGGATATGATAAAATGCAGGTTTATGTAAGTGACTCATTGAATCAGGATAAGATGGTCAATAAAATTTTATCTAAAAATAAAAATTTTAAAACTAATACCCTATTATATAAAGTATCTTATGGGAGTGTTTATGAGTTAGATTAAGAAAAATAGATAATTTCTTTTTCCAGGCTTTTTCTTGTTTTTCAAATCTATGGATGCATTTTTCTTCAAAATATATTATACTGTTAATCATTGAGAACACTTCCTTTGTATGTATTTGGTTTGGTCGCCTAATACATTTTAACACAAAGTAGTGTTCTCTTCTGTTTATATTTTCCATCAAAGCGAATAAAATTTTACGCTAATCATCCACTTTTCCAATCAATTCCGTCAACTCCCCCACAAACATCAGCGTCAAACGGTGCATCGCCCGCGTGCAGGCAATATAAAGCAGGTTTCTGTCATATGCAGTAGTATAGGTTTTCCTGTCTGCCTCAGGGATGATGACTTCATCAAATTCCAGACCTTTTGACATTTGGATAGAGGTGATGGATACCCCGTTAATAAAATTAGTACTTTCCGGTGTAATCAGATGTATATGGCAAGGGCAAGTTGCTGCAAGCTGGTCATAGAGAACTTTTGCTGCCTGATTTGTCTTGGTTATGATTCCAAGAGAGGCATTCCCACGTTTCAGAAACTGTTCAATTTCCATTTGGATTCGTTTGATTTCATTTGAACTGCTGCTGCATGGTATCATTCCGGGGACATCACCGTGGCGTTCCATAGGTTCCAGGGATGTCACATGCTGTATGCGTTTGGCAAAGGTTATAATTTCATATGTAGACCGGTAACTTTTATTTAGTTCGATTAGTTCGGCATCCTCATATAACTTTCCCAGATCCTCTAAAGAATGCATATGATTTGGGTTTACGGACTGTCCAAAGTCTCCCAGAATCGTTTTCTGACACTGAAATAACATGTTTATGACAGCATATTGTATAGGTGTGTAATCCTGCATTTCATCTATAACCAGGTGTTTGATTATTTTACTTTCCAGTAAGCCCTCAAATGCTGCGTGGAGATATAAAAAAGGATATACATCTGCCCATTCTAAAGTTTTTTTCCCTGCCAACACAAACATGTCCGGAATCTCCAGCTGTTTGTAAAAAGACTGATATAGAGTAAATGTATTCTTTATCTTCAGCATTGAGTTAAGGCTTTTCAGGATGGAGCTGACTTTTGGCAGGTCATGTTCCATGATATTATCGGTATCAAAGCGGTCATGAATATCTTCGGCGATCATTTTAAGACGTTTTCTGACAGGGATGTTTCCATAGGCATTGTTCCGGGCTTTTATCCAATGGGCTGCAGCTGTAAAAGGTCCAAAGGTATAATCGGAGGGCTGGAAGATCCTGTCATGCATCTGTTGAATATACTGGTCCATAAGTCTGACAAATCCAAGGGTTGACTTAAAATGAACTCTTTTCGTCCATCCCGGGTCATTTGCTGCCAGAGGATCTCTGTCGGGTTCAAAGCCGATAACTTTTTCCAGCTGGATTTCTGCAATCTCTGCAAAACCGGATTCATAAATTGGTTCCTCCCCAAGCTCCGGCAAGACGCTTGAAATATAATCCCCGAAAACTTTATTAGGAGATAAGATGGTAATATTTTTGGCTGTCAGCCGGTCTTTGAAGCGGTAGAGTAAAAAAGCTATCCGGTGCAGAGCAATGGATGTTTTTCCGGAGCCTGCCACTCCCTGTATGATCAGTGTTCCGGAATTATCATTTCGGATGATCTGATTTTGTTCTTTTTGTATTGTGGAAATGATGGATTTCATCTTTTCATCGGAGGTATGGCTGAGTTCCCGCTGTAAGACATCATCCTGAATATTGACGGAGGTTTCAAGGGCGTATTCCATCAAGCCGTTTTTGATTTTGAACTGCCGTTTACGGCTCAAATTTCCCTGGATTCTTCCGGATGGTGCATCAAATCCCGCGGGACCTACTTCATAGTCGTAGAACATGCTGGCAATAGGAGCGCGCCAGTCAAAAACAAGCAGTTTATTTACATGGCTGAATGTAAATCGTCCTATGTAGTACTTATCTGCTTTTGAGTCTCCCTCAGGGCAAAAGTCTATGCGGGCAAAATAAGGCGATTCTTTCAGCTTTACAATTTTATCCCGTATACCCACTGCAAAGGCGCCAATGTGATCAATCTGTTTTAATGCAAGTTCGTTCTGGAACATTTCATGGGGATCGATTTCGCCCCGGTTTTCCGCCATGTAGCGTTTGGCATCCATATAGTCCTTGTCAAGCATGTTTACTTTTAAGTCGGCTTCCTGTAAAGCAGCATCCAGTTTGCGGTTGATTTCTGACAGGTGGGTGACTTCATCCGGAAAAGGAATTTCATTAATTAAATCCTTCTTCATTTCGAACCTCCCCCGGCATGATAAAACGTTGTGTCGGATAGCCGTATTCGACCAATAACTCTGCTTCTGCAAAACCTAATTCCATAATTTCCCTGCGGTGTCCGGTATCTGCTTTATCGCCTTCCCGGTAAGTGGTAATGCTAATGTCTTTTCCCTTAAGCAGTTCGCGCATAACTTTATCCAGGAATGCTCTTGGGATTCCTTTTTTGCGATAAAGAGGATGTGTTCCCATAAAATCAATGCTTCCGTTCTGATAAGAAAAAATCATAATCCCGGTAGCCAATGTTCCGTCTTTTAAAATCAATGCCTGTTTTGTTGCTATGCGGTGTTTTAGAACCTGAATATATTCTTCCTCATTCAGATGGGGAAAACCATCAATCACAAGCCGGACCAGATCCATCCAGCAGGGAATATCCTTATCCGATGCGAATGTAACTTCCCAGGCCGGTTTTTTATCATTTTGAAGCATGCGATACCTCCCTTTGAATTCAAATTTTAATTGCAGCGGATAAAATTTTTCATTTTCCCGAAATTTGTTAGGAGGCTGTTTGTACATCGCCGTAAAAATATTGGTAAATGCCTGCTGGCTCTCGTAACCTGCAATCAATGCAATTTCCAGAATAGATTTATCAGAGAAGACCAATAATTTCCCTGCTTCTGTTAATTTTCTCCGCTGGATATAATCGTGTATGGTAATTCCTACAGTGCTGGTGAATGTGCGGTGTAAATAATATTTTGAATAATGGACGGCATTAGCAACCACATCCAGGTCTATCTTTTCGGACAGGTGTGTTTCGATGTAATCAATCGCAGATATAATTTTATCAATACTTTTATTCTGCATGTGAAGTTCCTCCTTTCTGCTGCTGCAATAATTTAAGATTATACCAAAAATGAAAAGTATATTTTTAATCAATCTTGCTTTTTTGTGTGAGGTTTATCGCAGGATTCCATTTTAGTAAATGACTTAATGTATATTTTAAAAATGAAGCATAAGGATTGTCAACTGTTTAAATGGAGAAAATTCATACATTTTTCCAGACATAGCTTTCTTCATGAAAGTTTTTGCTCTGGTAAATGATTCCTGAAAACAATTCCGGCGTTCTTACGGCTAGTACATCATTGCATAAATAATAAAGTAATACACTTCGGCTATCCGCACCAGGAACACTACACCTGCAGAATGGTTTGGCTCCCCTGATACGAATTTCCTGTGTGTATTACTTGATTATTTGAGCAATGATGTACTAGTAAATGCGTCAGATTCAGTTGATATAAATTAGCCAGAATACTGAACGTGCCAAATCCAGTCCACGCAGCCCACTACGCTTTCTAAATTTGGCACATCCATCCCACAAACGGGAACCCACAGCTGTCAAAAAGCATTTTTCAAACACGTTCTACGCCTGATGGTAACTTTCATTCAATTTTTGCTGCATTTCTAAAACATGCGCTGACAGCCCTGCAATACTCTCCTTTGAATGCTCTTCTGTTCGCTCAATGGATGTTAGCTGTTCTTTTATCGTTTCGATATTTTCCTTCAGGGGTTTGACTATGCTTTCAAACGCCTGTATTAATTCTGTGTCTGTCATGCTGACACCTCCTGTTCCTGTATAGTGTTCCACTGGTTTTTCCAAATATTCACAAGAAAGTACAAGTACATTTTTCAATTTTGTCCTACATTTTCGTTCTTTCCAGCTGATAAAATAAGGCTATCAAATTGTAAGGAGGAAGAAAATGAAGAGGAAAGCATTAAAAAAACTATTGTCGGCAGTTTTGGCAGCAGCTATGGTTGTAACATCGGGTGTACCCATGGGTCCGTTAACGGCGCAGGCGGCAGGAAATGAAAACAGTCCCACGCTGACGGTGGATATGTCGTCGTCAGGGCGGGCGCTGAAGCATGGTGCAACGGGCTGGCTCTATGGACAGGGAGACGATGAGGTTCCAACATCCAATATGATCACTCCGCTAAAGGCGAACACGGCTGTGCAGAAAGCACCTTACGGAATGCAGCATCCAAATGGTGATGTTCTGGATACGGCAAAGACATTTCTGGATTCCGGCGGTAAGCATATCCAGATCTATGTACCGGATTATTATGCACTCTGGGGATATGAATTTACCGGAACTGAATACTATATGAAGATTCTGAAAATGCAGGCGCAGGCTTGTATTGACGCGGGAATTCAGGATGAAGCAGTTTATGTATTGTATAATGAACCCTCGGAAAACTGGGTGGGCGAGTACCAGGATGATAAAGGGAATAAAGTAACCGGATGGAACAGCATGTTTTGGTTCTGGAAAGACATGGTAGATGCGTTAAGAGAAGTATACCGGGACAATGGCATTGAAACGGAACCAAAGACAGCGGGTCTGAACCTTGCAGCATATAATAATTCGATTATGGACAGTTATATAAAGTTCTGTGTAGAGCACAACTGTATGCCGGAGATTATTTCCTGGCATGATTTATCCACCTGGCAGTTTAATAGCTTTGGCAATGAATTTAACCATTACCGCAGTTTAGAAGCAAAGTACCTGACACAGGAAAACCAGGAAAAATACGGCGTGGATATCACTCCCAGGGAAATCGTAATCAATGAATATGCAGACCGCTATGAGTGTGCGTCGCCTGGAAATCTGGTTCGGTGGATTGGGCTTTTCGAAGATTATGATGTAGCGGGATGCCTTCCCTTCTGGCATTTCTCCAATAACCTGAATGGTCTTGCAGCGGATAATAACGAAGGCAGCGGGGCATGGTGGCTGTATAAATGGTATGGAGATATGTCCGGCAGCTATCTGACTGTCAATACAACAAATGCAGAAAAATCAGATTTTTATGGTGCGGCATCCATTGATGAAAACAAGAAAAGTGCAAATGTTATTTTCGGCGGCAAAAGCGGAAATGCCAACATTGTTCTGGATCAATTAGACACTACCCAGACCTTTGGAGAAGCATCGAAGGTTCATGTAAAAGTGGAAGCTACGGATTACACTGGCTTTCATGGTGTTGCAGATGAGCCCCGTATCATAAAAGAAGGAGCTCTGACCGTAGAAAACGGGAAGGTTACAGTTCCCATGAGCGACATGAATTCTATGAGCGGTTACCGCATTACCGTAACCCAGGCAGGGGATGAAGAAACGGCAGGCCTTCTTGGAAGTACCTGGAAAGCTTTGCATGAGGCAGAAGATGGAAGCCTGGGCGGAAATGCCAAGGTGGGAAATGCAGATCAATTTTATGCCTGCTCCAACAGAAAGAAAGTGGATTACGTAGATACGGCAAGCGACAGCGTCACTTTAAATGTTACCGTTCCAAAAGATGGTTACTATAAATACGATATGGTTTATTGTGCGGCAACAGGAGTAAATACAGGAAATCCCGATAAGAACACACCATATACAGCAATCCAGACGCTTACTGTTGACGGAAACGAGCCAATTACCATGGAGCTTCCCAATACCCTTCACTGGTCGATGGGAGGTATGTACAGCACGTATCTGAAACTGACAGCCGGTTCCCACACGCTGAAAATTGCAGGAACAGACAGTCAGGGTAAAGCTACACCGGATTGTGTTTATCTGACTTACGAGGGAACAGAAGAAGAAGATACGGATTATCATACAACTTATGAAGCAGAGCTTGGCGAGTTCAATGAGCTTCTGGGAGCAGCAACAACCCTCACAACGGTAAAAGAAGGCGTGACAGGATATATCACAGGTTTGGGTGACCGCAAAGTTACAGAGGGCGGAGGGGTTCGCTTTAACGTAGTAGTACCGGATAACGGCATGTATACTGTTGCCCTGAATTATAAAGCAGAGCAGGAGGCAGCAGCAAATCTTTATATTGGTAATGACGCAGTGAATCTGGACAACCTCCGTGCTTCCATAGCACTTCCTGCAACGGGAGAGAACTGGTCGAAAGCATATCAGACCGTATTCCTGGAAAAAGGAATTAACATTGTGGATATTGACTGCGATGGTAACGTGAAGCTGGATTACATGAGCGTCAGTCTTGGGAAGGACAGCCAGCCGGTATCCGTAGTGGAAGCTGAATCCGGAGAACTGACAGGAGAAGCATCTGTAGGCGGAAGCCAAAATGTACAGGCATTTGCTTCAGGCAGCGGGTATGTAAGCGGTATAAAAGCAGCAAACAGCGTGGAATTAATCCCGGAAGATGATCCTGATTTTACAATCCTGGGATTGGGACGAGTAAAGGATCTGGGCGAAGATATCGATCAAAACAGTTTAGTCATTCATGTAAACGTGCCGGAAGAAGGTTCCTATAAAATGGCAGTTTACCAATCCAGCGGAGAGCTGTTTGGAAAACATGACTACAATGCACAGATGACAGAGCGCTATGCATCCTTCTCAGTTAACGGAAGTGAACCGGTTAAAACTGTGTTCCGAAATACTTATAGTGATGAAACATTCCGTGCCCAGGTTGTGGATTTAACTTTAAGTGCAGGAGACAATACAATTCGCATTTACAATGACAATTCCAAGGTTGTAACCAATGGGGTGTTAAAGAGCGGCAAGTGGGAACACCGACCGGAAAACATAGATTATGGCGTATTAACGAACTATACCCCGAATTTTGACAAGTTTGAATTCTACAAAGTTACCAGTGATACAGATGTGGAAGAAAGCAGTACCTATAAAGTTATCACCAAGTCCACAGATGGAGGGAAGGTGAAGGCTGACAAAACCAATGTGGAAAAAGGGGAAGCTGTTTTACTGACATTTGCAGCGGATCAGGGATGCTCCCTTACAGAAGCATTTGCAGGCGGCGTAAGTATCATGGATCAGTTAACGTCAGATGGAGGTATTGTACGAATCCTGGATGTGCAGCAGGATATGGAAGTAGAAGCATATTACGAAGTGAAAGATTATTCGGCGCAGAAGAAACAGGTGGAGTATGTATATTCCGTAAATGCAGGAGACGTGGATCCGGCTACCGTCAGTCCGGGAGACAGCTTTGGTGCCAGAAATACGGTAACTGACCAGTTCTATGGGGAAGATCCCGCAAGCGGTTATAGCTGGGGCGTAGTGGATACCTATGTGTATAATGACCGTTATCCCAATTGGCTGACAGGCGCAAAAACATGGCCCTGTGAAAATGATAATGCAACCGATGCATCTCCTAAATCCAAATCATTCCGTTATGCGAAGGATCAGAAAGTGGACGATATAGGAGTGGCTTATCAGTTTGACCTGGATGCAGGAGTGACATATGATGTGGAATTAGGGTATTATGTGCCCGGATCCTGGACAAATGCAGGGAACCCCAGAACGATGAAACTGACATTTAATGATGAAGTAATAGAAGACGGATTTACGGCTTCCAACGATTCCAACAATCCTTATGTAATTAAGGCAAAGGCATCCCCGGATGAAAATGGGCAGCTGGTAATCCAGACATCCTGTGCAGCAAATGCAGTATGGGGACCCGTGATCAGTTACATCAATATTATGAATCAGGTTGATTTTACCAAATTGCAGGATGTAGTGAATAAATACAAGGATCTTGAAGAAAATGTTTATACTCAGGATACCTGGGCAGAATTTGCAAAAGCTTATGAATATGCTGAGGGAATCATTGGTTCTGAAGATATCACCATGTCAGATATGTATGATGCACTCTACGATTTAGAATTAGCAGCTGAAAAATTAGAAAAAGCAGTCCATAAGGATGAATTGAAAAATTTATATGATCAATATAAGAATTATGCAGAGGAGACAGGACAGGGTATCACATCCGATGTGGATTGGAACGAGTTTTTGATTGCCTGCGAAAATGCAGCATTTATCCTGGAAAGAGACCAGGTGCGTCAGGAGAGTGTGGAAGCAGTACAGAGCCGTCTTCAAAATGCATCGAAAAAACTTGTGGCAATTGCAGGTATTGAAATAACCAAAACGCCGGATCGTATGTCTTATTATGTAGGAGATGGATTTGATCCTTCGGGACTTATTGTCACTGCAGAAGACACAAAAGGGAATAAAAAAGTACTCACTCAGGAGGAGTACACCTTAAGTGGATATGATTTTGGCACTGCCGGAACGAAAGAAATCAAAGTAACCTATATGGGTAAAACAGCGTCATTTACCGTAGAAGTCACCGTTGCTCCTGTGCCGGATCCTGAATTAAGAAATATTACAGCCTGGGTCAATAAAACAATCTATATTGCTGGTGAAGCATTTGACAAGTCCTCACTATGGGTAACTGCCCTTTACAGTGATGGTTCCACAAAAACGGTATCTGACTATACGGTGACCGGTTTTAATTCCCAGAAAGGCGGAACAATTACGCTGACCATTGTATATCAGGGCTTCACGGCAAAAGCCGACTTGTTTATTCAGGAAAAATCCGTACCGCCAGTAACGACTCCGGTAAAGGCACCACAGGCACCAAAGGTTAAAGCGCAGTCTGCCGGATATAACAGCATCCAGGTGAAATGGAATCAAGTAAATGATGCAGATGGCTATGTAATTTACCGTTCCACATCTAAAAAAGGCAAATATAACAAAATAAAAACCATAACTACAGGGTCAGTATTAACGGTTAAAGACAAAAAACGTGTATTTAACCGCACCTACTATTATAAGGTAAAAGCTTATAAAAAAGCAGAGAGCAAGACATTATACTCCCAATATTCCAATATTGTAAGTGTGAAAACCAAAGTGGCAGCCCCTGCATTAACTCTGAAGAAAGCATCCTCCACCAGCCTGCGCATATCCTGGAAAAAAGTCAGCGGAGCTGACGGCTACCAGATTGCGTATTCCACAAAAAAAGGATCGGGATATCAAACGGTAACGGTAAATAAGAACAACACCAGATATACCAGCAAAAATCTGAAAAAAGGTAAGACATACTATGTAAGAATGCGTGGATACCGAATGGTAAAAGGGAAAAAGGTGAATGGCAGCTGGTCGGCTGTGAAGAGCATGAAATTGAAATAAGAGGTAAGTATATTACCAGATTAAAGAACTTTGATATCACGTGATAAGAAACGTACAAGTTATTTAAGAGTAGTAAGAACCGCAGAATATATTTCTTCACCAATGAGTGAATGATATATATTCTGTGGTTTTTCTTCGTTTCCTGTCCGCTCCTAAAAATTATAAAAATTAATTTTCATCTGTTGGTATTTCAGCAATATTCTTACTCAAAATATACACAATAATAAAATACAAAAGATATAAGACTGTAAAGCACAAGAAAAAAATTCCAATCGTTTTTATACAAAAATTATTCAATTCCCAAGGTAGTATATGATTGAGTTTATAGTTTATAAAAGGCACGCTTATCCCCAATATAACAAAACACATACCGGTAGGAAAAAATAAATTGACTAATATTTGTTTTATAATTATTCTTTTTAGCTGCTCTTTACTTTTTCCTAAATAATGTAATATTCTAAATTCTCTCACCTGAAGTTGAATCGCAATGATCTGCTGCAAGGATAAGATAGAAAAATATATCACGATAAATATCATGCTGATAATTATTTGCAGAAAACCCATCCAAAGCTGATTATTTTCATCAAAAAGATAAAATTTTGATTGAAACATAAATGTGCCGAACACGAATGACATAGAAGATAAAAATAAGCACATACAATATATCCCATTTAAAGTGGAATTTGTATTTGCACCACAAGTCATTTTTGCAATCATATAAAGTCTCTCTTTATGAAATAAACTTATTGGTTGTTTTTGTCTCACAAAAGATAAATAATGATAGATCCATTGATAGAACGAAAAAACTGCCAAAATAATTGGAAGGAAAGCAAATGACATAATCGCCATAATAATATCGTTCGATAAGAACACGAATCCACTGAAGATCAACAAGAGTATCAGCATATTAATTAAAAAAATAATACCCCATACCCGACACGGCCTTCTCCCTCCCAAATGTTGGTTTCGTTTTTTTTCAACCATTAACTCAGAAATCTCAAGCTCGCAGATTCTTCTTTTTATACGATACATTGAGAACAGCTCTATGACACAGAAATATGCGAAAGTGTATCCAAAGCACTGAAAATAAATTGATAAATTAAGCCCGCCGCTGCCTGCTGATAATAAAACTTCAGATATGATATAACAAATCATAAAGCTTAAAAGACTGCAGACTATAAAACACAAAAATCCAATGATACAAAATTCACATAAAAACATATTTACCAGTTTCTTTTTTTCCATTCCTAAAAGGATATAATTGGCAAACTCTTTTGCGCGTTGTTTTAACATGAATTTATGAATATAAGAGATTAGAATGATTAAAATAATTGAAATCAACAATGGTAAAGACATGCTCTGAAACCCCGCTTCTACATCAGCAATAAGAGCAATATAATTGGATATAAACATAAACAAAAGAAGGAGCACTGTTGTGGTTATAAATAGCAGATAGTCAAAAAGAGAGCGTTTCGCATTTCTCAAGGCTAATTTAAAATACATAATTCTCTGCCTCCTCAATTTGAGCAATCGTATCTAAAATATCAGTAAAAAAAGATTGCTTTGTTTTCTGCCCCCGTTCTAGTTTTACCTTTATCATGCCATCTTGTAAAAACATTATTTCGTCGCAGTAACTGGCGGATAGTGCATCATGTGTAGCCATTAAAATAGTTGCACCATATTCTTTCCGCATTAACAGAAATGTTTCCAACAGCTGTCTGGTAGAATGGGAATCTAATGCACCAGTTGGCTCATCGGCTAAAATTAAGCTCGGATTAATGGCTATTGCCCTGGCACAGGCACATCGCTGCCGCTGACCACCGGATACTTCATAGGGATATTTTTGTAAAATTTCTATAATATCCAATGTTTTAGCAACACTTAAAATAGTGTCCTTGATTTTTTCCTTTGCTTCTTCTTTAATTGTTAAGGCAAGTGCTATGTTTTCGTAAATTGTTAAAGTCTCCAATAAATTATACTCTTGAAAAACGAAGCCTAAATGATTTCTGCGAAAATGAGCTAATTCTTTGTCCGAGATTTCAGCTATGTTTTGTCCGTTGAGTTCAATAATTCCGGCAGTTGCTTTGTCGACGGTTGCGATGATATTTAATAGGGTCGACTTTCCGGAACCGGATGCCCCCATAATGCCGACAAATCGTCCTTTTGAAACATTAAAACTAATGTTATTTACAGCAGTAGTAGATGAACTTGCTGTTTTATAAATCTTTCTGACATTTTTCAGCCTTAATATGCAAGGAGCTTTCAGATTTTGATTTTCAAATTCTAAATGATCTTTACCAATCCAATTTGTTATGACCTCCATAAGCAGTTGATTAGATTTTTCCTTTATTTTATCATCTGGTATGTATTCACCCAGAAGTAATTCATTTAAGGTGATATCTAACAAACTGCAAAGGGGCATAAATAAAGAGGGGTCAGGCATAGAT
This sequence comes from uncultured Robinsoniella sp., assembly GCA_900540475.1. Taxonomy (GTDB): domain Bacteria; phylum Bacillota; class Clostridia; order Lachnospirales; family Lachnospiraceae; genus Robinsoniella. The sequence continues at coordinate 15,892 of UQGG01000037.1, forward strand.
TTACCCCGTTCCCATTTTGATATTGCCTTGTCAGTAATACCCAGTTTTTCTGATAATTGCATTTGTGTAATATTTTTATTTTTACGGCATTTGGAAATGAATTGACCTATTTTTTCCTGGTCCAATTTTCATACCCTCCTTCTCTCTGCTTTACTAGTGCCGCCCGGCGGCATTAGAGCATTTTTCTAATACGCTCTAAGTCCAATTTTAAATACTTTAGCTGCCAATTAACACCTACCAGTGGTAGAGTTAACAAAAAATGTATATTTCTGCCAACTCTACTATTAGTTTATATTATATCTTAGCACAGATTGGGAAGTGTTTCATCAGTTGTTCTAACTGGGACTTTGCTGATTAAGAGGTTTTGTATTTAGCTGCTATCTTCAGTCTGCCGCCCATCCTGCTGAGCAGCTCATTGGAAATGCTGCCTGAATGATCTGCGACTTCCGGTGCAGATAATCCACTGTGATTGTCTATTAGCGTTGCAATATCCCCAACGGACACTTCAGGAATATCAGTTACATCAACAAGGAGCTGATCCATGCAGATCCTTCCTATAATGGGAGCCGGGTATCCATGAATGGTCACGTTCCCCTGATTGCCGGACAGATTTCTGGGGAAACCGTCCGCGTAGCCCATGGGAAGGACCGCAATGAAACTGTCTCTGTCTGCCGTGAAGGCCCTTCCATAGCCGGCGGTATCTCCTTTTTTTATCTGACGCAGAAGAATAATCCGTGACTTTAGAGACAGTACGGGACGTAAATCCAGCTGCAGCCTGGTTTTATCATTGGGAGAGCTGGTAACACCATATAGGGCGATTCCGGCTCTTACATAATTACATTTAAGCTCCGGATAGTTCAAAAGTCCATAGCTGCTCTGTATGTGTATTTTTGGAAGGCTCATGCCTTTCTGCTCCAGTGTTTGGAGAAGCTGAGAGAAACTGCTGACCTGCTTTTTCGTAAAACTTATATCCGCTGTTTTCAGGCTGTCAGAAACGCATAAATGGGTGTATATTCCGCGTATGTTTAAATATTTTAATCGAGATATCTGAAAAACGCCATTTGTATTCCCGGCATCTAAGCCGAGCCGGTGCATTCCTGTGTCAATTTTAATATGAACCTTTACGGAGGTCTTTTGTCTGTTTAACTCTTCCCCATAATCCAAATCAATAACCGTTTGGGAAAGATTGTATTTATGCAGCTCCCTTGCCCTGGCTGGATTTGTATAACCCAGGATGAGTATTTCACCGGAAATGCCATAACTGCGTAATTGAATCCCCTCATCAATTGTGGCAACAGCAAATGCCCGAACGCCAATCCCATTCAGATATGTGGTGATTTCAAAAGATCCATGTCCATAGGCATTTGCTTTTACAACAGCCATCAGCTCGCAGCCATCAGGCATATTTTTTTTTAATAGCTGTACATTATGCTTTAAATTATGATAACTAATTTCGATCCAGGACCGTTCTTTCTCGTTCTTGTTAAGCTTCCTGTTCTTCTTTGATATATTTCTAAATACAACTATGAAAGGGGCAGAGAATACTAAAGTCGCTATACAGACTGAAATATAATGGAGCAGGCTATTCGCTATGAGCAGCTTCTCCATGCCGAACATTTTCGCGAAGCTTCGAACTGCCAGGATCATCATGGGGTGAATGATATAAATAATCAGCGCCGTATTTCTCAGCAATATGGATCTATGTCCTTTAAAAAACGTCAATGCCGTAAATAAAAAATACATACATGGCAGCAGTGTAATATACATGCTGTCATGGCGCTGTAATTTGAAATGGTGGAGCACCAGCCCTTCGGCAATCATAGTTATAAATGATACCACAAATCCGGTGACGCACCCTTTTAGTGAAATCTGAATGGATTTACCGGATTGATGCGCTGCCATACCCCCCAGTACAAAAAATACAGGAGCATAAAAAATCCCATTGCGTGTATAGTCAGATATTTGAAATAGATCATCATACAACCCTTTTAAAAATGGTATGTTTTTAGAAAGTCCATAATAGCTGTCACCAAATGCTCCTGTTATATAGAGGATGAAAGTGATAGTAAAGGCTTTTTCATATCCCAGTTTTTTTATGGCAAACCAGGATATTACTGCCCCGATAATCGAGGCCGGAAGATACCACAAGTGGTACATTGTACCGTCAAATATAAAGTCTTTTATCATGTTGGGCAAGAGATTGCTCATTTGAAAGTAACCCATATAAAGATTGACAGGTAAATATATCAATATTGATAGAAGGTATATCTTCAAGGTCTTTTTTATAAAGGTTATCAGCTTATCAGAATTATAATTGTATCTTGTAATCAGGAAAAAGCCAGAAGTCATTAGAAAAAATGGAACGGCGATGCGTGCAGCAATGCGGGTCAGTATAAAATCTCCTCTCCCGCTGTAGGAGGATAATGGGGATATATGTATAGCGATCACCAGAAATGCCGCTGCAAAGCGAAAATAATCAATCCCGGTACAGGATTTGTTCCTATTCATTATCATTTCTCCAAAGAGTTACAATCACTCCATCCGTATTATTTCCTGATATCTGATAAAATGTCTGATCAGGTATGCAGATTGTAACCTGTTTTTCCATTTCAACAGGCACATAGAATATTTCTACGGTTTTATTTTGATAACGAACTTGAAAATGTTGATCCTGATAACCGAATCCTTTGATAAATTCTATATATTCTTCAAGAGACAGCTCTTTTTTACTTATAATTGCAGAATGGGGATATCCTACATACCGAAAATGCCATGGTTCATGAGCGATTCCTGTGATTTTTTCTTTCTTTTGCTGATAACGTTCTATAAAACCATAGTGGGGTGCGGCCTTGCGAAACTTATTGCTAATGCCTTCATAGGGAAACTCCGGACAAATGAAATCTATTTTGAAATCTATTTCATCCTTTTTCAGACCCAGGTCAATGGCAAGACCTGTCTGATGTTCACTGTGATCCGGGAGAGCAACAAATTTCCGGGTAAAGGTTTCGCCACTTTCTCTTAAGGTGTTTTTGTATATGGCAGTCTGTTCTTTTGATGAACGGTATCCGCTTACCGGAATAATTTCATCCCCTTTGCCTATATTTTTGAAAATCTGCCGGAGCACATTTGCTGCTTCCCGCTTTAGCAGAATACCGGGAAAGCTGTCATCTGCCGATATGAGTTCCTGTTTATCAGAAGTCTTCAAAGGATAGTCTGCATTGACCAGAAGCAGATTTCCGCGATAGATGTTAGTTTCATTTATGGTAACTTGTTTTATCATTTGCAGTGAAACCCAATCAGTTTGTCCAGAATGATATCAAAGGACATACCGATACCTTTCATCATATTCGGATACCGGCTGTGAGATGTAAATCCAGGAATGGTGTTCACTTCGTTAAATACAATTTCTCCGGATGGAGTAAGGAACATATCCACTCTGGCAAAATCGGTGCAGCCAAGTGTGTGATAGATAGTCTTAGCTGTATCCTGTATTCTTTTCTCACAGGAAGGATCAATTCTGGCTGGCATATGTATCTGAGATGACTGAAAGGTATATTTTTCGGTAAAATCAAAAAATCCAACCGATAATTCGATTTCGTCCACTCTGCCAGTAATCAGTTCCTCAGTTCCCAGGATTGCACAGCCCACTTCAAATCCTTGTATGGTCTCTTCAATTACGATTTCATTATCGTGTTTAAATGCCAGTTCAACTGCAGGCATCAGTTCTCTTTCACGATAGATTTGCGTAATGCCAATAGAGGAACCTGAGCGGACAGGCTTTACAAACAAGGGATATGTCAGATTCTTTGACAGCTCCACAGCAGTTCCTTTTTCAAATGATTTTATAAGAACTGATTTTGGAACGCTGATTCCGGCTGCCTGTACCAGTTTGTGTGCCCTGTTCTTATCCATACATAGGGCTGATGAAAGAGTATTACAGCCCACAACCGGAATCCCTGCTAATTCAAACAAACCCTGTAATGTGCCGTCTTCACCATTTTTTCCATGTAATACCGGGAACACCAGATCCAACGGAATAAGAAGCAGTTTATTCCCGGTAATTTTTAGGATTCCGTGTGAAATGCGGTTTTGTGATACTACCACAGGTACCAGATTATCTTTGTCACGGATCCAGTTGTTGTTCTTAACATTTTCATAGTTACCGAGATAGTGATACCAGTTCCCGTCTCTTGATATACCAATAGGGATTGGATTGTATTTTTCGTGATTTAAATTCTCCAATACAGAAAAAGCGGATTGTAATGATACATCATACTCTGTTGAATTGCCGCCAAATAGAATACCAATCGTTTTTTTGTTCATATTATGATTCATATTTTTCTCCTCGTTTGTATAAGATTTATTAGAAAAAGCACTCTCGCTCTGACACAATAATTGTATCAGGAACAAGAGTGCTCTTTATCTGTTTTCGATAAAGGATTTTCTCTTTTTTTCTATTGAAATTCTTACAAAATTCCTACGGAGGAGTGATTGCAGTGCCGATTTCGTTTTTACGGATCTCATAGATCATTCAAACTCATGATGAGCCGGTATTGTAACTTTTATGCTGGTCAATTCATTTGCACTCTGTGCGGATATAGTACCATGATGCAATGCTACAATTTCTTTGGCAATAGCGAGTCCAAGTCCTGCTCCGCCGCTGTTGGAACTGCGGGCAGTATCGAGCCTGTAGAATTGTTGGAAGATTTTTTCGAGTTTTTCTTCCGGAATGGTGTTGCCGTGGTTAGTAACGGTCAATGTGATATACGGATCTTTTTGCTGTACATAAATGTTTATTTCCGTATTATTAAAACTGTAATTAACGGCGTTGCGCAGCAGATTGTCAAACACGCGCAGCATTTTATTTGCGTCACATTTGATCTTCAGATTAGACGGTGCATCCAGAGAACAGACCAGATTCTTTTCAGTCAGGATGGGTTTGAATTCATATACCAGCTGCTCCAGCATACGGGTCAGATTTACTCTGCTGTAATCAAGTGTAATATTCGAAAGGTTAAATCTGGTGATTTCAAAGAATTCATTAATTAGTTCTTCCAGACGTTCCGCTTTATCCAGAGAGATTGACAAATACTTGTCCCGTAATTCTTCCGATATCTGATTTTCATCCCGAAGCAGGGTAAGGTAACCAATTACGGATGTGAGCGGTGTTTTCAGGTCGTGTGCCAGATATACGACAAGGTCATTTTTCCTTTGTTCTGCAAGCTGGGTATCCAGCCTTTGCTTTTCTAATGTGTGCTTGATGGTATTAATCTTTTTTTCAGTAGCGGATAATTCCGGACATAACACGATATTATCGGTATCTTCTTTTATTAAAGAATCAATCCCATAGTTTATCTCTGTGAAATACTTCGTAAACCAGTTCAGATATAACCGAAAGAATATCAAAAAGAAAACGATAATTGCAATTAATAGGAAGATTTCCAGATAATTTCGAAATGTCTGCTGATAGAGGTTATAGGCTGTCTCATATTCCAGGTGCATGATATTTTGAAAAATGCCTACCATCCAGTTTGCGAAATATCCCCGAAAGATTAATTCATAAGAGATAAAGATTATGATCAGTGCAGAAAACAGCATAACTAAGGTTTTTACATATATCTTATTTTTTAATTGACTGTAATCGTCATTGTCTTTAAATAATTTATTTTTCAATAGTATATCCAACTCCCCATACGGTTTTGATAAATTTCGGATTTTTAGCAGGTTCTAATAGCTTCTCGCGCAGTCTCCCAATGTGAGCCATAACGGTGTTATTGTTGTCTATAAATTTTTCGCCCCAGACTGCTTCAAATAGTTCTTCAGAAGAGATCACTTTGCCCTGATGTTCACAGAGATACCACAGAACAGAGAATTCAATGGGTGTCAAAGCAATTTCTTTTTCGTATAAAATGCATTTGTGGTTTTCTTTATTGATCAGCAGCCCCTTGATATCGTATTCATTTGCCGGGGACTGTACCTGTCCGCATAGGCTGTTATACCGCACATACCTTCTTAACTGGGTTTTGACTCTGGCGATTACTTCTAAGGGGTTAAACGGCTTCGTAATGTAATCGTCAGCCCCAATGGTCAGCCCCATAATCTTATCGGAATCATCAACTTTTGCTGTCAGCATAATAATAGGAAAGTAATGGTTTTCCCTGATTTTCTGGCAAAGATGAAGTCCGCTGATATCAGGAAGCATAATATCTAAAATTGCCAAATCAAGCCTTGTGGATTCTATACATTTTAAAGCATCTATGCCATTGTAAAATTTATGTACGGTATAACCGTCATTTTTTAGACAGACTTCAATTAAATCCGCAATTTCTTTTTCATCATCAACGATTAAAATATTTTCATTCATTTAATCTTCGTCCTCCTTTTATATTTTCGCCGCCATATGACCCGGTAAATACTTTAAAAGCTTCAAGGTGTTTTCTGAATTGGCAGCTGTTCAGATGAATACTCTTTCTGTAAAGATGAAGAATATGCTCCAGTATAGCATATGTATTTCCCATGTACAACTTATCAGCCTAAAAAAACGGCGATTGATTCCAATTACAATCAGAACCCATATCCGGATAAAGCCAAGAATGGCTCCTTTTATTTATCAGAATTTTCCAGAAGAAATTTTCAAAAATGTACAACTTATTTTTTCCGATTTGTCCTACCTCCCAACCTATAAAAATCAGTATAATTTAGACATAACAAAGACAAGTCCTAAGGAGGAATTTAAAATGAAGAAGAAAACAGTGATCAGTTTTATGTTAATTACATCTATGACGGCCGGCATGCTGGCAGGCTGCGGAGGCGGAGCGAAAGAAACAGAAGCAAAAAGTGAGGCAAAGACAGAGAGTCAGACAGAAGCGAAAACAGAAGCCAAAACAGAAGCAAAGTCAGAAGCCGTGACGGAAGAAAAGACAGACGCTCAGACAGAAGGGGAAACCCAGGCGAAAGCAGAGGGCAGTGCAGCAGCAGTCAATCCCGAAGAAGAAGTAACCTTATCCGTATTAGCAGGGCAGTCTACCACAGATGCGGGTATTGAAGATATGATCGATGAAGCTTTAGCAGAAAAATATCCCAATGTAAAACTGGAATGGGAATGTGTGGACTGGGGAAATGATTTCCAGCCGAAAATGCAGCAGTACATGCAGTCAGGACTGCCGGATATTATGATTGGCAAGGCTCAGGATGTTGCCACTTATGCACCCCAGGGAGTGCTCGGCGAAATCGACAGCACTTACCTGGACAGAGGGCTGGATGCAGCCAGAGAAAATGTAACTATCGATGGCAAGACATACGGAATGGTATACAATGCACTGTATCAGGGCGTTTATTATAACAAGACCATGTTCAAAGACAATGGCTGGGAGGTTCCCAAAACCATGGATGACCTGCAGAAAATCATTGATGACTGTAAAGCTAAAAATATCACTCCATTTGCAAGCCATATGGTTGACACCTGGTCTATCGGAAATGTAACTATGCAGTTTGCAATGAATGATGTGTTCAACAAAGATCCTGAGTGGGGAGACAAATTCAGAGCCAAAGAAGTAACCTTCAGTGACAGCACAGAAATGCAGGCAGCATATCAGAACAACAAGTTAATATTTGATAATACTTTTGAAAATACATTCTCAATGGAACAGACGGATTGTGACGCAAAGATGGTATTAGGGGAAGCAGCAATGAAAGTATCCGGTTCCTGGTCCATTCAGAATTTCCTGGATATCGATGAGAACTTTGACTTTGGTATTTTCCCGTTCCCGAATCAGACCGGTGATTCCAAATTAATATTCGAACCAAACATCACAGTTATGACAAGTGCTAAAAGCGAAAACCAGAATGCAATCAACTGTGTATTGGATGTGCTTACATCTGACCAGGAGCTTGCAGTGGAAATCTATGACTATACCAAGACGGCATCCATGTTAAAAGATGTATCCCCAACATTTACAAATCCAAGCCAGGAAGATATTGATAAATATGCAGCTGATGGAATGATCGTAGACGTAACCCTTGGAAATAACCAGCTGGTATGGGGCGGATTCCAGGAAGAAAATGCAAAAGATATCGCAGCATGGCTTCAGGGTGATGAGACTTTTGAAGACTGCCTGAAAGCATCCGATGCAAGGGTAGATGCCAGCTCAGCAAATTAGTACTCCAAGCCAGCTTGTGGTATTCATGGCATCAAGTTTGAAAGGAACTTTCAAACTACTTAATTAATGCAGTACCGCAGACTTGTCTGCGGTACGCAGGAGGTATAAAAATGACAAAATTGAAAAAAAAGGGCATGGATAAAAAACTGTTCCGCCAATATTTGATACTGGTTCTGCCAGGTTTTATTATTTTTACAATCGGGCTTATTATTCCCATGTTAATGGCATTTCGGTATTCGCTCACCAGCTGGGACGGTATGTCTGCGGTAAAGCCATTTGTGGGATTAAAAAATTATATGGATCTGTTTCAGGATTCTGATTTCAGATCTGCATGGTGGTTTACTATTTTATTTACCATCGGCAATACCGTTATCCAGAATATCGTTGCACTTTTATTTGCAGTAGCGCTGGACAGTGGGATAAAAGGCCAGAAAATTTACCGTACTGCATTCTTTGTGCCTTGTCTGATCAGTGCGGTCATCGTAGGTTTTGTATGGCTGAAAATGTACTCTAATGTACTTCCGGCAATTAATGATGCCTTGGGAACCAACATCAACTTTATGTTGTTTGGAGATGGCAAGACAGTATTGTCAGGACTTTTAATTGCGAATAACTGGCAGTGGATCGGTTATTGGATGTTAATTTATCTGGCTGGGCTGCAGTCAATCCCGTCAGAACTTTATGAAGCAGCCAAAGTGGATGGAGCAGGCGCCATAAAAAGATTTTTTAATGTAACAATTCCAATGCTGGCACCTGCAATTACGATCTGTGTGGTAGGTATCACGACAGGTTCCTTAAAAGTGTATGATTTACTGGTTTCATCTACAAAGGGAGGTCCCGGAAGGGCATCTACATCCATTATTTATCAGACTTACACAACGGCAATTAACGGGCGTCAGTACGGTTATGGATCAGCAATGTCCGTCACGCTAGTCCTGGTATTATTTCTGGTAGCGCTGATACAGGTGAAAGGATTAAAGAAAAAGGAGGTGCAGGCATAATGTTTGGAAGAAAAAAAGAAAAAGAAGATACACCTTCCCAGCCATATACAAAAAGCACCTTTCTCATTCAGATCGTAATGAGTCTGTGCGCAATTGCTTTTATGGCACCGATATTCATGATTTTGAATTATTCCTTTAAAACAAAAAAGGAGCTTTATCTAAGCAGTCCCATTGCACTTCCTGAAAGTTTCAGTCTGGACAACTATGTACAGGCATTTAAAAAATTGAATCTGGTAACTACTTTTGGCAATACGTTTCTCTATACCGCAATCAGTGTATTAATATTGGCACTGCTGTGTGGGACAACTGCCTGGGCAATTGCCAGATGCAATCACAAATTTTTTAAATTCTGCTATATCTACTTTATAATTGGAATCCTGATTCCATACCAGGCATTGTTTTTACCAATTTACATTATTGGCTTCAATATGCATTTGACGAATACCAGAATCGGAATTATATTTATGTATATAGCCACTGGAGTTTCCTTCGGGGTCTTTCTGATGAACAGTTTCATGTCAACTGTTCCGGTAGAACTGGAAGAATCCGCACGCATTGACGGCTGCTCCGTATTTAAAACATATTATAAAATCGTACTGCCGCTGCTGAAACCGGCTATGGCTACGCTGGTGATCATGCAGTCGTTCCAGATCTGGAATGATTATCTGCTGGCAAGCCTGTATGTGAGCAAAAAACAGTTAAAAACGCTGACGGTAGCCATACAGTCTCTGTTTTCTGCACAGTCCAGTGATTATACCACTGCCATGGCGGCGATTGTGATCTCCGTTCTTCCCATAGCCATATTGTTTATCTGCCTGCAGAAGTATTTTATAAAAGGAATGACAGTTGGAGCAGTGAAAGGCTAAATGCGTTTAAAATTTATAAACTGCCGGTTGCTTAAAAGATTTCAAAGTCGAATGAAAATATAAAGGAGTATGAATATGATTCAGATTTTAGAAGAATATTTATTTGGTGATATGACAGCCAGATATGTAACAGATCAGAAAAAAGAAAAGGTTGGACTCATACTGCTTCCTGCATGTGAACCGGCACCCGCGGATATTTCGAAAAAACAGGAACCGGACTCTCTGGTTCAGATCAAGATAGCGGGAGATGCCTATGGAGGCGCTTATTCACAGGGAAGTACCCTGCGCAATTCCCAGACGGTACAGCTGCTGAAGTTTTGGAAACAGGATATTTTGCAGGAAGGAAAAAAGCAGACAATCATAACCAGCCTGAAGGATGAGCGGGGGTATGTTGTCCGCCATTTTCTTACATGGACGAATGGTGACCTTTTTTGCCGAAGCTTTTGCGAATTTGAAAATAACAGCAGCGATGCTGCACAACTGGAGATGTTCGAAAGCTTTTCCCTGGGAGGAATTTCTCCGTATGTGGAAGGTGACTGCCACGATCAGATTATAGTCCACAGGCTGCGCAGCCGATGGAGTCAGGAAGGCCGCCTGGAATCCATGCCCATTGAACGTCTGGAGTTAGAGCCGGCATGGGCGGATCATGCGGTACGCTGTGAACGGTTTGGCCAGGCCGGATCTATGCCTGTGAATAAGTTTTTTCCATATCTGGTTCTGGAGGATCAGAAAAACCATATTTTCTGGGGCGCACAGATTGCCCATGGGGCATCCTGGCAGATGGAAATATACAGAAAAGATGAAGGAATTGCAATGAGCGGCGGACTGGCGGACCGGGAGTTTGGGCACTGGATGAAAAAGGTAGAACCAGGTGCCGGCTTTCAGACACCACAGGCGATTTTAAGTGTTGGAAAATGCAGGGATATAGATGACATTTCATACCGGCTTACCAAGTCAGGAGAGGAAGGCGCAGATCAGGCTCCGGAGACAGAACAGGAGCTGCCAATCGTATTCAATGAATATTGTACCACCTGGGGATGTCCGTCCCACAAGAATATCAGCAGCATTTTGGAAGCAGTCCGGGGAAAAGGATTTACCTATTTTGTAATTGACTGCGGATGGTATAAAGAAGAAGGAGTGCCCTGGGATATCAGCATGGGAGATTATGAGGTATCGAAAGACCTGTTCCCGGAGGGGCTGGCGAAGACGGTAGAAGCAATTAAAGCAGCAGGTTTAGAGCCTGGAATCTGGTTTGAAATTGAAAATACGGGCCGTGCATCCAAGGCATATCAGATGACGGAACATTTACTGAAACGGGATGGAAAAGTGCTGACCACAGATATGAGAAGATTCTGGGATATGCAGGATCCCTGGGTAGAGGCTTATCTCACAGACCGGGTAATCGGCACTTTGAAAAAATACGGCTTTACATATATGAAGATAGATTATAATGATACGATTGGAATCGGTTGCGACGGAGCGGAATCCCTGGGAGAAGCACTGCGCCAGAAAATAGAAGCAACCATGAAATTCCTGGAGAAAGTAAAGGAAGAAGTTCCCGGGATTGTGCTGGAAAACTGTGCTTCGGGAGGACACCGTCTGGAGCCGGGCTTTATGCAGGCAACCAGTATGGCATCATTCTCGGATGCGCATGAATGTGTGGAGATCCCCATTATAGCAGCCAATCTCCACCGCTGCATTTTACCGAGACAGAGCCAGATCTGGGCTGTGATCCGCAAAGAAGATTCCTTAAAAAGGATCGCTTATTCCATTGCCAATACGTTTCTGGGCAGGATGTGCATTTCCGGTGATGTGACGGAATTAAATACTCAGCAATGGGGGCTGATAGATGCCGGAATCGCATTTTATAAAAAAATTGCCGGAATCATTAAGTATGGAAAATCCTTCCGCTTTGGACCGGATATCAACAGCGTGCGCAATCCGGAGGGATGGCAGGGACTGGTCCGCATGGGAGAAGAGCATGATGCCTATGTGGTTTTGCATACATTTTCAGGTGAATTGCCGGAGATGATTCAGATCCCGCTGCCGGATAGCAGTGGGTGGGAGCTTGCTGACTTATATTCGGATACACCGGTAGAAGTTACGCTGAAAGAACAGACGTTGTATTACCGGCCCGCAGAAAACTTTAAAGCGGTGGCAATACTTTTGAAAAGCAGATAGGAATAATCCCAAAAATTTCATGTTAATATTCAAAAATATACAAATAAAACCCTGACAGTTTAGATGCAGAACAGAATCTGCAAAACTGTCAGGGCTTTTCGTTTCCCCATATTATTTTAAGAAAGTGAACCTTTTCTATATCACGTTACTGGATTGCTGCAGCGGTTCAGTCTGCATTTCTCTGAATTTCACAGGCGGCATGTGGTATTCCTTTGCAAAGATCCGGCAAAAATGGCTGGCATCCGAACAGTTGATTTCCGCTGCAATTTCAGAAACTGTCATATCCGTTTCTTTTAGAAGCCAGCTCGCTTTTTCCATACGCTTATGCTGAACGATCTGAGAAAAGGACAGTCCGAAGGATTTTTTGATTAAACGGCTTAAATACGAAGAGGAATAATTAAAGTGGCGGCAGACGTCTGAAAAAGTAACCGTATTGTAATTCTTCTGTATGTATTCCAGAATGCCCAGCAGCCGCTGATCACAGGAAGGTTTTTGTGCTGTAATTACATTGCGGATATGTTCCCGCAGAAGAATAATCAGTACGGTATTCAGATAATTGCTGATCATATTCTGGTGGTAAGGCTCCTTCTCACGGAACTCATCGTAAATCCGGTATATGTAATACCGGATCAGAACATCGCTGCCGGTTCTGAAAATAATCATCGGATGGTCAGTATTACCATACAAAATACTCTTAAAATAATTAGACAGAATACTCTGTTCCGATAATAATTCAAAAAAAATAGAATCAAATGAATTCTGCCGTATTAAAACATTAATTCCGATAAAATCATCCGAGTAGGAACAAATCTTGTGTGGAGAATTATATTCCCATAAGCAGAAATCTCCTTCCTTCAGGTGGTAATCATGGGAATGGCAGGTGTGGATGCATTCTCCTTTCGCAATGTAAAATAATTCAAAGAAAGCATGGGTATGAAGGCGGGGAGGCAGGAAGCGGCAGTGTTTGATTACCACGATACTGGATTCCATTTGAAACATCTCTTCTGTAAGTACATGTGATATTTGTTCTGTTCCGCTGGAAATCTCAGGGAAAAGCTCACGGTACTTTTCTATTCGCCGTCTCCGCTCCGGTTGGGAGCAATGATCTAACCCGTGCTTCATCCGGTACATATCCCGGCACACAATTTCCAAAGGGTTAAATTCCATTAATTTCTCTTCGATCGTTTGTATGATACTTAATACAGGATTTTCCATAATTTACGACGAAACCTTTCTTTTGAGGTTGAAATGACGAATCATCATAAACTTTTTAAATCATATTTTCCTTATATGAGTATTATTGTACAGCAAAAACGGAAAAGATGGAAGAGTAAATAGCAAAAAGTCATAAAAATACAATGAAAAAGAGAGATATATACAATGAATGAAAAAATAAAAGTGCTAAAATATGGATAATGTTACCGGAGCATACTAAATAGCTGCTCCGAGTACCAAAGAAGAATCAGGAGGGCTGAAAATGAAAAAAAGAAAAAAGGTAATAGCCGCTTTACTGGCGGCATCCATGGCAGCAGGACTGTGGTCTGTGCCTGGACTGGAAGTATTAAATGTAAAAGCAGCATCAGGAAGTGCAATCAGCAGTGAGGAATTTAAGCAGCCGGGAATGGATTACAGACCGGGCGTGCGCTGGTGGTGGCCTGGAGGAGCCGTGGATGAAACGGAACTCCAGACAGAGATCGACTATCTGGTTGCCAATGGATTTGGTTATGTGGAAATAAATCCTTTTGGTAAAGTTGAGGCGGTAAACAAAGATGAAGACCAGATCAAGTCCATCTATACGCCGCAGTTCTATGAACTGCTGGATAAAGCAATTACCATGGCAGAAGAAAAAGATATTGTGGTAGATCTGAATATGGGCTCCGGATGGAATGCCAACAGCCAGAACGTCACATTGGAAGATTCCATGGGAAATATGGCACTTGGAAGGGTCACAATCAGCGGACAGGAACTTCAGGAAAAGGGAAATGGGGCGCTTTCCCAGGAGAAATCTGCAAATGCAATTGACCTTCCGGAATTGGAACAAAGTCTGTTCTATACCGAGAATAATCCAAAAGGGACTTTAGATGAAAGCCTGGTGGAACTTCAGGGTGTACTGATTGGGGAACTTACGGGGAATCAGGGCATGGAATTTGTTCCCGGTACTTCATTTATGGGACCTACGCCAGCATATAATGAATTTCAGACAAAAGATTCCAGTGGAGAAACCGTTACAAAGACTTACAGCAACCAGCTGGAACTGAATATGGATAACAGTTACTTTATCGATGCCGAAGATGAAATGATTCAGGACGGGCAAGTGGTGCTCAGCCAGGAAATTCTGGATAAAATTGATACAGAAAAAAATTATGAAGTGATTGCACTTTACTATCTTCCTTCTGGCGGAAAGGCAATCGACTGTGCCAATGACTGGTTTGTGGTTGATCATATGGACAGTGCCAAAGTTACGGACTACATCAACGAATGGCTGGGTGAGGGAAATTTAAATCAGATCCTTCAGAACCATCAGAATATCAGAGCCGTATTTAATGACAGCTATGAATTTTATTCGGATATGTATTACACGAAAGACCTGTACACCCTGGCAAAAGACAGCATTACGAACGGACTGGGATATGATTTTACAAAATATCTGCCGACTGTATACAAGCAGTACAGTGCCGCTCCTTTCTATATGGGACTTGGCACTAAGGACAGTTTCTTAACGTATTCCCTTGATGCCAATGAAAAAAGCAGGATTACATATGACTATAATACGCTGGTAAATCAGAAGTTCCAGGAAGGCCTGGCTGCTTTTGAATCTTCTGCTAACAGCTATGGGCTTTTGTACCGCCAGGAAGCTTATAATCCTCCAATCGATACCATTGGCGCAGCAAAATATGTGGATATACCGGAAGCGGAGCAGGCAAACGAATTTTCTTTAATAAGAGTTGCCTCCGGTGCACATCTGTATGGCAGAAATCTGGTTACCTGTGAGCAGTACACACTTGGCTGCACGCCTTTTAAAAACACACTGGAACAGGTAAAAGTGGGTTATGACATCATGGCAACCAGCGGTGTGAACAACTTTTTCTATCATGGATTTAATTACCGCTATGGTACCGGATCTGACCAGTACGGAGAAGAGGGTTGGTCGCCTATGCCGACTACAGGTATCAACGTTACCCAGAGCAATACCCTGTCTCCTTATTTCAGCCAGATGAATGCTTATGCATCCCGCGCCAATTACCTGATGCAGCAGGGTAAAGCCAGCAAAGACGTAGCTCTGTATATGCCATTTAACGGGAGCCTCTCAGAAACAGATGCGGTAAAAGCTATGAACTATAACGGATACACCTGGGATGCAGTAAATGATGACAGCATCGTTTCAGCAGATACCCAATATACGGACGGAAAGATCCTGGTAAATGGCGGAAATATGGCTTACGATGCCATTATAGTAGAGACCTCCAAGCTGCCTGTGGATACCATGATGAAACTCTCGGAACTGGCTGAAGCCGGAGCAGATATTATATTTTATGGCAATATGCCAAATGCACAGCCGGGATATGCCGATGGCAACTATGCGGCTGAGGATCAGAAAGTAGCCGACACAGCCGCAGCCATGCTGGAGAACCAGACCGGTGTCCTGGCTAATTCCATAGAGGAGCTGGCAGCTGTTCTGGCTAACGTCTCCGCTCCGAAAGTGTCCTATGCCACAAATACAAGCTTGAGATTTAACAGGCGTACTTTAGAAGATGGCGGTGAACTGGTATATATCAGAAATATTGGAGAAAACCAGAATGAAGTTACCCTTTTGATCAATGGGGATTATCAGAATTACTACTGGATGGATTTAAATAACGGAAACATATATGAGGCACAGGAAAATGCAGATCATACCATTACAATGACGATGAAAGCCGGCACAGATACACTGTCTTCCACCAGAAGCATGGCGGTCGTACTGCTGTGTGAACCTGCAGGTGCAGAATTTGACCAGGAGGTGTTAAGCAAAGGAATCCCGGATACCTTAGACACTGCAGCAGCAGATTATACAGAAGAAGTTTCTGTAGAAAAACTTACGGTAACCGCTGATAATATTGGACAGGAAAATGGTGATTCGAAAACGGTGACTTATACCGGCGAAGTTCTGGGAAAATGGAATGATCCCCAATTCCAGGGGGGTGAACTGCAGAAAGTTTCGGATGACGGCGTATATCAGGCAACGTACACCTTGAATGGGGATCTAAGCGGCAAAAAAGCAGTGCTGGACCTTGGCAATGTATATACAGCGGCAAAGGTAACCGTCAATGGCAAAGAAGCCGGAAACGTACTTTATGCTCCCTATACCCTGGATATTTCCCATTTGTTAAAAACAGGGGAAAATAAAATCCAGATTACGGTTACTCCCAGAAAATATAACCGCTATAATGATGCACTGGTGGACACCGGACTGGAAGGCCCTGTTACCATCGGATTTACCCGGAAAGAACTCAATGCAATTACAATTACTAAAAACCCGGTAAAAACGTCTTATACAGCCGGAGAAGATCTGGATTTAACCGGACTTGAGGTAAGTGCGGCCTATGCAGACGGCACAACAGGCAGGATTACCGGTTACACCATAAGCGGTTATGATAAAACAAAGCCGGGAACCCAGACCATTACCTTATCTTACCAGGGAATGACAGCTTCTTTTACCGTAAAAGTAACGGAGAGAGCAGTTCCCGTAAGCAAAGTCACATTAAATATCAGTGCTAAGACGCTGGATATAGGAAAAACAGTTCAGTTGTCCACAGGCATTTACCCGGAAAATGCGTCAAATAAAAAGGTTGTTTACTCCTCCAGTGATTCCCAAATTGCTGCAGTAGATGGAAATACAGGAAAAGTAACAGCAAAATCAGCTGGAAAGGCTGTAATAAAAGTAACGGCACAGGATGGAAGCAGCCAGTCAGCACAGTGTACCATTACCGTAAAACCGGCAAAGGTATCTTCCTTAAAAGTAAAGAGCCGCACCGCAAACAGTATAGAACTGAAATGGAACAAATCAGCAAAAGCAGACGGCTATAAAATCCTGCGTTATGACAGCAGCAAGAAAAAATATGTAACAGCGGCAGATGTAAAAGGCACTAAAAATACTTACAAAGTCAGCCGCCTGAAAGGCAAAAGCGGTTCCAGATTATCACCCGGATACATTTACAAATTCAAAGTGCAGGCTTATAAAATAATTGACGGCAAAAAAGTATATGCGGACGGAGCAGTCCTGAAAACCGCAACGAAGCCCAATACCGCAGTAATTACTAAACTAACAGGTAAATCCTCAAAAGTTACAGTCACCTGGAAAAAGCAGAGCAAGGTAAGTGGATATGAAGTTTGGATGTCTGGTAAAAAAAGCAGTGGTTACAAAAAAATAAAAACTATTGCAAAAGGCAAGACGGTATCATACACCAAAAAAGGGCTTAAAAAGAATAAAAAATATTACTTTAAAGTAAGAAGTTACCGGATAGTTAATAACCAGAAAGTTTATGGTAAGCTTTCTCCGGCAAAAGGATATCAGATTTAAAATTCAGGTATAAATGGGAAATCCGTATCAGAGGCGTATACTTAGTATGCTTTGTGATACGGATTTTTCCAGTCACCATTTCAGTCAGCAGACATAAATTATATAAAACACGCTCTTGAGCGCAATTTTAAATTTCGCTCTAAATCGCAGGCCTGCCGGCGATATAGGTGATGCCAATTATGAGAGAGTTAGAATATCAGAGAAATAAAGTTTTAGACTATGCAAAAAAGTGGGCTTTTGGGAGAAATCCTGCCTACCTCGATTTTGAGAAGCTGGGTGGAGATTGTACAAACTTTGCGTCCCAATGCATTTATGCAGGCAGCCAGGTCATGAATCCTACGAAATTATATGGATGGTATTATTACAGCAGCAGCAACCGTACTCCTTCCTGGACAGGAGTACAATACCTCTATAATTTTCTCACAAAAAATAAAGGGGTGGGCCCTTATGCAGAAGAAGTGAAAGCAGATGAGGCAGTGCCGGGAGACATCTTACAGCTGGGAACATCCGACGGTTTCTTTTATCACAGTCCTGTCATTGTAAAAGTGACAGACCAGAATATTTTTGTGGCGGCACATACATTTGACGCATACTTAAGACCCCTGGATACTTATGTCTATGATCGGGTAAGGTATTTGCATATACTGGGGGTGCGGGGGTATTGATAATCTTTTCCAGGATAGACGTTAAGCATAAATGGAGTAATTAAGCCTATAATGGAGAAATATCATAATTTATCGGTAGGGTAAATTATAAAATTACATGTTGTTTGATAAATATAAATGCGTTATACTATTATAAGAAGAACAGACATTGATTTATATTTTCTATTAAGAACATGGGCTGGAAGTTGAGCTGGGCGTTGTCTTGCGTCATGGAGTTTCAGGGGAAATGAAATTTGTTTACCTTAGGGATCCGGAGCGGCACTAGTTGAATTGTGCAACTATGAATAGCGGTTTGATCTGACGGCAGACAGCCTGTCAGAATTTACAGGAGATTATATTTACGATGAGTAGACAAAAGAAAAAGCCGATCATCCATTTTAGGGAAAAACGGCTGGTAAAAAAAGTATTAGGGGTATCGGTTCTGTCACTGGCGCTTATGACCGGAGTAGTTGGATTTAAAAGTAATGACAGCATTCCCAGGAATGAAACGGCAAAGGTTTTAAGTCCTGTGGGTATGAAACAGGTAAGCGTGAAATCATCAGATTCGTTATATGTTGAGTTTGAGCAGGAAAACCGGGCTCAAAAGAATGAGATATCGGACAGCACAAATCAAAAATACAAGAGACTGGAAAATCTGCCTGTTGAGAGCAGAGAAATGGCAGATGATGAAGCAGATAAAAAGCCAGATAAAAAGTCAGATAAAAAGAAAACAGAAAAGATTAACAGTGAACAATCGGATCTTCTCGTACTGGTGAACAAAGATCATCCGTTGAGCAAGGATTATAATATCAAAATGAAGACACTGGACAACAGCGACAAGGTGGTTGCGGAAATTATCAGTGAGGATCTGCAAAAAATGCTGGAGGATGGGACCAGTGAGGGACTTCGGTTCTGTATTGCTTCTGCCTACCGCAGTTCCCAGCGCCAGCAGGAAATTCTGGATCAGGATATTAAGAAACTGACTAATAATGGAATGACAGAAGAGGAAGCCTATGAACAGGCTACCAGAACGGTAATGCCGGCAGGTTACAGCGAGCATGAAACCGGTTTGGCGGTGGATATCGTGGCGCTCAGCAATCAACTTCTGGATGACAGCCAGGAAAGTACACCCGAGACCCAATGGCTTCAGGAAAACTGCTATAAATACGGCTTTATTCTCCGCTATCCAAAAGACAAAACAGATATTACCGGGATTGATTATGAGTCCTGGCATTATCGTTATGTAGGTAAGGAAGCAGCTGCTTACATTAAAAAGCACGATCTTACATTTGAGGAATATCTTGAGGAAAAATTATAATCATGCAGCTCTGCTTAGGGGGGGGGCATGCTGAACGCGATTGGCGTAAAGCAACTGATCTGCATTCAATAAAGAACAGCCAGCCACAACCCAGGGGTCTCGCCATGCTGAGAAAACCAGTTTTGCGGCCAGCTGACGGAGTCCATGCCAGTTTCACACGCTCATCTTTCTGCACACTACCTCCATCTGCAAAGCGTCCCTTCCTCAGCAAAACCCCAATTCATATTCTAAAACTACCTAAACAGTCTACAAATATTTCCCCGTTATACTCACACTTTTCTCTTTCATTTCTATCGGTGTCCCGGTAAATATTATTTTACCTCCCTTTGTCCCGCCCTCCGGTCCAAGATCAATGACCCAATCGCAGTTTCTGACAATCTGGGTATTATGTTCTACCACTACCACGGTATTTCCAGCGTCCACCATACGATTCAGCAGAACGAGAAAATGTTCCACGTCTTTTGGATGCAAACCGGTTGTAGGTTCATCCAGCAGATAAAGATTATGCTTGCCTGCGCTGCATCCGATCAGTTCCTTTGCGAGCTTAAGACGCTGTCCTTCCCCGCCGGATAAGGTGGTCAGGGTTTGTCCAAGCTCCAGATATCCCAGACCCACATCCAGAAGCAGATTCAGGATTTTTGTGATCTTGGTATGACCTAAAAAGAAATTGGCTGCTTCTTCCACAGAGAGATTCAAAACATCTTTTATGGACAGGCCTTTGTATTTAACATTCAATACATTGTAATGGAACTGATTCCCATTGCAGACAGGGCATACCACCTGAATATCAGAAAAAAACAACATATTGCTGTCCACATAACCCAGTCCTTCACAATTTTCACACCTGCCGCCGGGCGTGTTAAAGGAGAAGTGTTTTGCAGTGAATCCAGCTTTTTTTGCAGCATCTGTTTTTGAAAATAACGTTCTGATTTCCGAATAAACTTCGGAATAAGTTGCCACATTGGAACGCTTCATCTTTGTGATTGCCGCCTGGTCAATTTCAACCAGGCTATCAAACTGCTCAAGTCCTGACACCTGATTTGTCTTATCGTGTGCAAGTCCTTTTGTAAGCACCTCAAATATCAAAGTTGATTTTCCCGAACCGGAAGGTCCGGTTATAGCTGTCAGACATTTCAAAGGAATATCCACATCGATATTTTGTAAATTGTATTTATCAGCATTTCTGATCTGAATAGCTTCTTTCATCGGTTTTCTGAAAGATGCTTTTCCAGCGGGGGGATTCTTGAGATAGCTGCCGGTCACTGAGTTTTCCAGTTTTTTTAATTCATCAAATGTTCCTGCTGCAACAATCCTGCCCCCATAATTTCCGGAGCCGGGACCAATATCTATGATATAGTCTGCTTTTTTCATCGTATCCACATCATGTTCAATTACCAGAACGGTATTATCCTGATCACGCAATTTTTGAAGTATTTTTATAAGGCCGGCGGTATCTTTGGGATGAAGGCCTATGGTTGGTTCATCCAGAATATAAATTACGCCGGAAAGATCGGAGTCTAGGACTGCCGCAAGCCGTAATCTTTGCAATTCGCCTCCTGATAGGGTTACAGTCTGGCGGTCAAGTGACAGATAGCCAAGTCCAACATTGATAAAACGGCTGAGCTTTGTCCGGATGTCCAGCAGATATGCCTCTACAAAGTTTTCCTGCTGCCCGGTAACGACATCTCCAAGTTCCTGAATCCACTGAAACAGTTCTTCTAATGAAAATAGAGACAGCTGTGGCAGCCGCATTCCATTTACGGTTACGTTTCTGCCCGATTCGGCAAGACGTTCTCCTTTGCACTCCGGACATTCTACAGTGGTAAAATAGGGGGCGAACTGCTTTACATCTCCGTTTTTTTCCGTGAATCTGCGCCATAATATAGGTAAGGCACCTTCATACTTACCCAGTGCTACTGTTTTAGGAGGGGTAAGGTTCGGAAAAGCTTTTTTTACAAGCTCACTGTCTATACCATCATAAAAAATCGCTTTTTGCATTTTACTAAACTGCTGCACAGGAGTATTTGCAGGAACTGGGATACCATAATGTTTAAATGCGGCATATAGTACAGAAATCTGGTATTCTCCATATTTTTTTTCCCAGTAAGTTACCGCGCCATCTTCCAGAGAAAGCTGCTCATTTACTGCCTGATCTCTGCGGATGGTATGAATTTTTCCCAGACCTTCACATACCGGGCAGGCACCCTCTTTTGTGTTAAACGAGAAATGTGTGCGGGTAATTTTATCCATACGTTTACCGCATTCACAGCAATACATGTAAACATAGAAATCGTTCCCTATTTTTTCTGTTTCTTCTTTGCAGTCTGCTGCCATAATTATTTTCCCGCAATGGGGGCAGGTTCTGGTCCCAAGCTTTTCATATATCATCCGTAAGTCTGTGTAAATGTTGGAAACAGTACCTACCGTGGAGCGGGGATTTTTATTAGTATCTGTCTGGGAAATCACAATGGCGGGGGAAACGCCACGTATACGATCTACTTTGGGTTTGTGTATACCTTGCAGAGACAGGGCTTCCAGGTACTGGCGCTGACATTCATTAAATAGAACATCAATGAGCAAAGTAGACTTTCCGGAACCGGATACACCTGTAAATACCACAAGCTTGTTTTTGGGGATTTCCAGGGAAACATTTTTCAGATTACCTTCATTTGCGTTTTCAATTTTGATACTGTGCATAAATTCCTCCTATCACTTTTTCTTGTTACCTTAATTATACAACATGAAAGCAATAAAGGAAGAATTTGTGTCATAAGTACTTTAATGATTGTAAGAAGCTTACACCTATGTTAGAATGTTTGAAAAGGGAGGACTGAGAAGAAATGTTAATGCGGCCTGCAGATATAGCCAGAAGATTGAAAGTAAGTACTTCCACACTTAGAAAATATGAAGATCTGGGAATGATTCCGAAAGTCCTTCGTTCGCCAAATGGTTACAGAATTTATACAGAGGTTCATCTGGCATATTTTATCTGTATTCGGGAAATGCTGCATGGATTTCATATTTCGGAGATCGCAGGAATTTTGAAACTGGTGATGTCAGATCGGATTGATGAGGCTTTTTGGAAGGTAAATAAAGCCCTGACGGTAATTCAACAGGATAAATGTACCTGCGAACAGATCAAACAGAGATTTTTACAGAAGCAAAATGGTGACCAATCTAAAGAGTTTTCAATAGATGATGTGAGCAAAGCTACGGGAATCGCGTCTTCTACAATAAGATATTGGGACAAAATTGGGCTGATATCGGCTAATCGGTGTATGGAAAATAATTATCGGATGTTTACCCAGCGGCATATTGATGAAATATTAATGATACATGCGCTCAAGCTGTCTATGGCTGCCCGGGAGGAAAAGTACACAATTGAGCAAATGCGAAAAGAAATCTATAAATTTGAATTTGATGATTATAATCGTATTTCATCCATTGTCGCTGGTATAGAACATTATCTCACGGCACTGAACAGAGCACGGATGCGAAGCATATCTGCATTATATCATCTTTGCAAACAGGTTGAGCAAAATCAATTTGATGAGTGATGACAACAGAATAAAAAAGCGACAGGAAAAATTCCCATCGCAATATTGTAAAATACAGTTATCTGTTATTCCGGTAATTTGTTTTTACGGTACTGCCGGATGATCCGCTGAATACTTTTCAGCGAAAGAAAATATTTCTGTGCCAGAACATCCTGCTCAGTTCCAGATTGAAAATCCTGATAAATTTGCAGGTTTCTTGAATCCAATTCTTCCCGGATATATGTTTTTTCACCCCAGGCTCTTTTTTTGCCTGACATTCTTGGAATATAAATACATTCACCGTCGATATACTCCTGGATTTGCTCCACTAATTCCGGCGGTAAGATATGTGTTGCTTTTATATAGCTCATCATGCACTCCTAATTTATTTTATAATGAAATAGGAATAGCAAAGGCTATTATAATGAGATTTTTGTGATTCTCTTCACTGCATCAGCCTTTGCTATGCAGTCATAACGATCGGATTAAGCATAAGTTATCCATCCTCCTGATTCTTTTTAGGGCAAGTATAACATTGGTGATTCAGGGGTGTCAAGGATAATGAAGAAATATGGCTGGTAATGCCAGATGAAAGAATTGCAAGGAGTTGCAAGTAGATTCAAGGAATTGCGGCAGTTATTTAGAATTTTCAACCAGTAGAGAAGTGCAAGAGTGAGTATAAAAAAATGAAAGATAAGGTGAAACCCAATGATAACAGAAAACAATCTATTTGAAGAATATAATCTGTCCGGTGATATTCTTGAGGCACTTACCGGACTTGGATATCTCAAACCAACAGAAATACAAAAAGAAGTAATTCCCATCGCATTACAGGGAAAGGATATCGTTGCAAAATCCCAGACAGGAACAGGGAAAACAGCAGCATTTGCAATACCTTTATGCCAGAAAGTAACCTGGGATGAGAATTTACCCCAGGCACTGGTTTTGGAGCCAACCAGAGAATTGGCGGTACAGGTTGGAATGGAGATCTTTCATATCGGCAGAAAAAAACGATTGAAGGTTCCGGCGGTTTTCGGTGGATTTCCCATTGATAAACAAATACAGACGTTAAAACAAAAATCACATATTGTTACGGGTACGCCAGGGCGGGTCATGGATCATGTACGCAGAGAAACCTTAAAACTGGACAGGATTCAATATTTGGTTATAGATGAGGCGGATTTAATGCTGGATATGGGATTTTTGGATGAGGTAAAAGAAATTATTTCCATGCTTCCCAGGGGAAGACAGATCCTTTTGTTTTCTGCAACCTTAGATGAAGGAGTCAAGCAGCTGATCGAAGGTTACATGAATAATGCTGTATCCATAATCCTGGAATCAGAAACAGAAACCGTTGCCGGCATCCGGCAGACCGTATACGAAGTGGATCAGGAAGAAAAATATCAGGCACTGCTTCGGATATTGATGAAAGAAAACCCGGCAGACTGCATGATCTTTTGTGGAACCCGGGAAATGGTAAATGTACTCTGCCACAAACTGGGAAGGGACAGGATTCCATGTGGAATGATACATGGAGAACTGGAGCAGAGAGAGCGGTTGAGGATGATTGATGGATTCCGGGAAGGGCGTTTTCATTATCTTATTGCTACGGACGTTGCGGCAAGAGGAGTTGATTTTGAGAACATAACCCATGTAATCAATTATGATTTTCCTACGGGAAGGGAGACCTACGTACATCGTGTGGGCAGAACCGGAAGAAACGGAAAAGAAGGAACCGCCATCAGTCTGGTCAGTGAATCTGATCAGAAAATGAAACAGATGGTAGAGACGTATACAGGCGAGAAATTGCCCATAGCAGAACTGCCGGAACGCAATGCTGAAGATGAGAAAAGATTTTGGGCATATCTTAAAAAAAAGGTGGTACTGAAACCGAAAAAAGGTGCTGCTTTGAATAAATCAATTACAAGGCTGTCTGTTGGAGGCGGAAAGAAATCAAAAATGCGTGCAGTGGATGTGGTAGGAGCAATCTGCAATATCCAGGGAATAACTGCGGAAGATATTGGAATTATTGATGTACGGGACAGCTTGACTTATGTAGAGATTTTAAATGGGAAAGGAAAAGCGGTTCTGGAAGTTCTTCAGGAGAAACCAATAAAGGGGAAGGTACGTAAGGTTCGGATTACCAGGAATGTTTGATGGAGGGGCTGGGGCAGGACAAAAGTACAGGCTGCAGGTCTGCAGTTAATGTCATCTATTTATGGAAATGAGGTATACATGATCAGGATACTACTAATTGAAGACGATGAGGATATTATAAAACACCTCTCAGAACTATTAAAAGAAGAAAGATTTCTCCCTGTTTCTGTCAGAACTAGAAGAGACGCTATGGAAGTCCTGGAACGGGAGCAGTTTGATTTGGTCTTATTAGACTTGATGCTGCCGGATGGAAGTGGCTATTCTATTTGCAGATACATAAAGCAGGAATGGGAACTGCCTGTAATTATTTTGACTGCATTGGGGGATGAAGCAAGTGTGGTCACGGGATTTGACCAGGGTGCGGATGATTATATTGCGAAACCATTCCGGCCCCTGGAATTAATATCACGGGTTAAAAATGTACTGCGGCGCAGCGGGAAGTCACAGTCCGTGTTTCGGATTTCAAACTTAAGCGTGGATACAGTAAAAGCATATGTCTCGAAGGAGGGGAAGGAAATCAGCCTTTCTGCTTTAGAGTACAGGCTTTTACTTGTTTTTTTGAGCCATCAGGGAGAGGTTCTGACGAGAAACCGGCTGTTGGAAGAGATCTGGGATATAGCCGGAGATTTTGTAAATGACAATACGCTTACGGTTTATATCAAGCGGCTGCGGGAAAAGGTGGAGGATGATCCGGCAAAACCTGTGATCATCAGGACGATCAGAGGACAGGGCTACAAAATTGGAGACTGAGCAGACCTTGTAGGGCAGCCAAATTTGAAAAGGGATATTTGGACTGCAGCTAAATTTGAGTGGAGGCATCAGCATTTCAGCTAAATTTTAGATAAGCAGCAAGGAGTATGGAAATGAAGTTACTGAGAAATCCGGAAGTGAAAAGTTATTTTATCCGATACGCCATATTCACCGTTCTGGCTGTTCTTGGAGGTTTGGCGATATCTGTTCCTGGCGGTGTTTACACCGGAATCATCTGTGTAACCGGCGGTATTGCCTGTTATTTTTTTACCCGCAGGAGGTATCAAAAAATCGCAGTCATGAATGAGGGGCTGGACCAGATACTTCATGGGGATTATACAATGAATTTTATGAAGGATCAGGAAGGCGAACTGGCGATTTTAAGCACTGAGATCGTTAAGATGACCATAAGATTAAGAGAACAGGCGGAGATGCTGGAAAAAGACAAGGTTTATCTCAGTAACTCTATTGCGGATATCTCACATCAGCTTCGAACACCTCTTACATCCATTCGTATGATTACACCACGCCTTCAGCGGGAAGGCATTTTGCCGGAAGAACGGATGCGGATGGTGCAGGAAGTGAACAGCCTGTTATCCCGTGTTGATTGGCTGATTGCTTCACTATTGAAGATTTCCCAGCTGGAATCCGGTACTGTTCATTTTCATTTGGAATCTGTTCACGTTGGGGAACTGATGAAAAAGGCAATGGAACCGCTGGAGATTCCGCTGGAGTTAAAGGAACAGAAAATAGTTTTGGATATCCCGGATGAGATCAGTTACAGGGGGGATTTCTTGTGGAGTGTGGAGGCAGTAGGCAATATCATAAAAAACTGTATGGAATATACTCCTTTTGGCGGAAGTCTGCATATATCAGCGGAGGAAAATCCCATATATACTCAGATCGTAATTTCTGACAGCGGAGGAGGGATTGCGCCGGAAGATCTGCCCCATCTTTTTGAACGGTTTTATAAAGGAAAAGGAGCAGGAAAGGGGAGTATTGGAATTGGTCTTGCATTGACACAAATGATTATCAGCAGGCAGAATGGGACGGTTAATGTTCAGAATAAGAAAAATGGCGGAGCGGAATTTCATATCTGTTTTTATAAGGGGGCTGTTTAAAGCCTTCTTTTTTTGCCTGTAACCCGGAGGTATTGTATAATGAAAGGCAGTTGAATATGACGGTTTTGTAATCTTAGAGTCACGGCACAGTCACTTATTTTTGCTATAATAATCACAGGAAGAGGTGCAGCATGGAAATTTTAAGGGTGGAAAATTTAAACAAAATATATGGCAGTGGAAATAATCAGGTTCATGCGTTGCGAGACGTTTCATTTCGGGTAGAGAAAGGAGAATTTGTGGCGATAACCGGACCGTCCGGTTCCGGGAAATCTACATTGCTTCATTTACTTGGGGGAGTGGATACACCTACATCGGGCAGTATCTTCGTGGATGGAAGAGATATCTTTTTGAAAACGGTTGGGGAAATGGCAATCTACCGACGGCGCCAGATTGGTCTGGTCTATCAGTTTTATAACCTGATCCCGACTCTTAATGTTGAACAAAATATTACACTGCCTCTGCAGCTGGATGGACGCAGGGTAAACCAAGAACATTTATCTGGTCTTCTGGAAATTCTGGGGCTGAGTAAAGCGGCAAAGCAAATGCCCCGGCAGTTATCAGGGGGCCAGCAGCAAAAGGCAGCCATTGGACGTGCCCTGATCCATGCCCCTGCATTTCTTCTGGCAGATGAACCAACCGGAAATCTGGACAGCGTAACCCGACAGGAAATAGTAGAACTGCTGAAATACTCTAATAAGTATTATAAACAAACGCTTATTGTGATTACCCATGATGAAAGTATCGCCTTACAGGCTGGGCATTTGATTGAAATCTGTGATGGTAAAGTTAGGACGGATAAGGTGGTAAACTAAGGAACTTGCGATGATCAAGCAGTTCGTAACAGGAGGTTTGATAAATGGATATAGTGAAATGTGTTGGAGTGACGAAAATTTATGGCTCGGACAGTAATCAGGTTACAGCGCTGAAAGATGTTAATTTAACCGTAGAAAAAGGAGAATTTGTTGCAGTGGTTGGTTCGTCAGGATCCGGCAAATCCACTCTGCTGCATCTGATCGGTGCAGTTGACCGGCCTACGAAAGGAAAGATTCAGATAGATGGGGATGATATAAGTTCATTGGATGCGGCAAAGGCAGCAGTTCTTAGAAGAACAAAAGTGGGGCTTATTTATCAGTTTTTTAATCTGATTCCTACGCTGACAGTGGAGAAAAATATTCTGCTGCCCATACTTCTGGACAAGAAAAAACCGGATATGAATTATTTTCATCAGATTGTTGAGGCGCTTGGGCTTGAAGACAAAATGAAATTTTTACCGGGAAAGTTATCCGGCGGACAGCAGCAGAGAGTGGCGATTGCCCGTTCTTTATTGTATCGCCCTGCTATTTTGCTGGCTGATGAACCAACCGGTAATCTGGATCAAAAGAATTCAGAAGAGATTATGGAATTATTAAAATTTTCCAACCGTAACTTTGATCAGACGATACTAATCATTACACATGACCGGGAAGTGGCACTTGAGGCAGACCGCATTATAACAATCGGGGATGGAAAAATCCTGTCAGATGAACCGGTGGAAAGCTTGCGATAAATCAGGGGGACGAAGAAATGTGGAAAGTATACTCTAAGAATTATATTAAAAATAACAGGGCGGCAAGCATTTCCATTATGGTAGCTGTCCTGATCTCCTCCGTGTTTATATCGGCAATCTGTGCAATCTTCTATAATATGTGGACGGATAACATTGACCGCCTTGTGGCTAAGGACGGGGCATGGCATGGAAAAATTATAGGGAATCTAACATCAGCGGAAATAAATACAATAGAAAATAGTCCCAATGTAGACAAAGTAGTTTTCCATCAGGATATAAAGGGGGAAGCCTACGCAGAAATATATTTAAAAAATCCCAAAAATGTTTATCAGGAATTACCGGAACTTGCAAAGCAGATGGAAATGGATGAGGGGGAGGATATTGATTTGCAATACAACAATATGCTTCTCACCCAATATTATATATATTCACCAGAGGAAAAAAAGGATCCGCCATTACTGATGACTTTTTACATATTTGTTATGATCGTTACCTGTTTTTCTCTGGCAATGATTATTTATAATGCATTTGGAATTACCATGAATTCCAGATTGCATCAGCTTGGCATCCTGCAGAGTGTGGGTGCGACACCAAAACAGATACGTACTGCATTGATGCAGGAATCGTTTGCCTTAAGCCTGCTGCCAATATTATCCGGTATTGCTTTGGGAATCGCGATAGACTGTGGTTTCATTAAATTTGCCAATGTCATTGGAGATATAAACAACCGGACAGATGCCAAGTTCAGTTATCATCCATTGGTATTACTGGTTACATTTGCAGTATGTGTGCTGACTGTTTATGCGGCATCTGCAAGGGCAGCGAAGAAATTAAGTAAAGTAATGCCTTTGGAAGCCATTTGCGGAGGAGCAGAACCCCCGGTCAAGAAAGTAAAAAAATATCGTTTGCTTTCTGCACTGTTTGGGATAGAAGGCGAACTGGCGAGAAAATCGCTGTATACCAGAAGAAAAGCTTTTCGCACGGCCAGTATCTCCCTTACCCTGTCCATATTGATGTTCAGCTTTTTCTTAAACTTTATGACTCTGTCTGATATGAGTACTCAGCAGTCCTATTTTGAAAGGTATAAGGATGCCTGGGATCTGATGATTACGCTAAATAGCACAGATAAAGGTGCAGAAGAACAGGAGAATCTCCTGCTAAATGAGATCAGAAATATTCCGAAAGTCTCAGATTGTGCAGCGTATGGAAAGGCGCAAGCGTATACCTGGATAGATAAAAAAATGCTGTCTGCTGAACTGAATGCGATAGGGGGTATTGATGTACTGGGGGATGTGGGGATTATAAAAGATGGAGAAAAGTACCTGGTACCCGTTCCCATTGTGATACTGGATGATAAAAGTTTTCAGTTATACTGCAAAGAAAATGGAATCGGGAATACGCAGGCCATGGAAAGCGGAGCTGTTACCGTAAACAGAATCTGGGACAACATTCACAGTGATTTCCGTAACAGAGAGTTTCTGCCTTTTATAAAAGAAACGAATGGGCGGATTCTGGAACTGCTGCCGGAAAAAGTATCATATAGAGATACAAATATAGATACAAATAAAGATACAAATAAAGACATAAATAAAGACATAAATAAAGACACAAATAAAGGAAACAAGTTACAAACAAAAAAGGAAATGAAAACCCTATCTATGAAAATAGGGACCTATACGGACCAGGTTCCAAATCTCCGAGAAGAATATCATTATTTTTCTCTTTTGCAGATAATGTCAGCCGAATTCTATCAGACATTTTCCGATAACTTTGCGGAAAATGAGGGATATTTTCGGATCCTGGCTGACTCAGATAAGGAAATTGAGCAAATTGAACGTAAGCTTACGACAATTTTAGATAAAGGCGGGTATGATTATACGCTGGAAAACCGTAAATCAGAAGAAGCTTATAATACTATGTCCAGAAAAGGATTGAATATTATAATGGGGATTTTGTGCGGGATGCTGGCATTTATAGGATTAGCCAACGTATTTGCCAATACACTGGGAAGTATCTATCAGCGCAAACGTGAATTTGCCCGGTATATATCTATCGGTCTTACGCCTGGGGGAGTAAAGAAAATTTTATTTATGGAAGCCCTGATTATCAGTATGAAGCCGCTGCTTATCTGTCTGCCCCTGAACATTTTGTTTGTGATATTTTCTGTTTATTTAAAATACGGGGATTTTTTGAAAATTATGCCTGTTATGCCTCTTTTCGTAATGGCAATGTTTATTATAGTGACAGTTGGAGTGGCGTATTATATATCAGGCAGGAAAATTTGCAGGGCGGATATCGTGGATGCATTAAAAGATGAAACCATGCTTTAAAATTTTACCAGCCCCCATAAGCACTGGAATGATCCGTGGTATTGTCAGGCAAACTGACATTCCAGTGCGATCCGGGCATAGCCGCCAACCTGGATTTGTTCATTATTAATCCTGGTATAAATATAGGATTTCTTATTCATGGATTCACCCTGGATAAAAGTATTGACCACATTTTCGGTAATCAAGTCATACTGTTTCAGGTAAGAGGTTAAGCCGCTGTTTGAGGTGCCTGTAGCAGCTTCTTCTTCAATGCTATACAACGGTGCAAAATTTCTGCAGTGAGCGGTTATTCCTTCAATCGTACTCATGCAGAACATATGGACTCCGATTACGTCATATTTTTTAGAGAGCAGACGGACTTTTTGGGAATCCATTTTTGCACCATTTAATATCTCGATATTCTCAACGGGCAGTATGATGTCACGTAGCCCGGCCTTCATAATTTTCGGCTGTAAAGAATCTCCTTTGGATGCTAACGGAAGACCAAATGCATCATATAAAGCACTCCATTCTTCTGGTTTAAATATGTATTGTGGTTCTGCTTTGCCGATATCCATCCATATCATGTCATCTTTCACGCAGATTTTTAATTTTCCGGCAAGGGTATCAGCCCAATAGTTTCCGGTTTGTATATCATTTTGCTCTCGCAAAACAGTAAATAAAGAAATCGTGGCATGTCCGCATAAATCCACTTCCCCTGCCGGAGTAAAATATTTTATCTCAAACAATTCATGGTTTTTTCTTTTGACAAAGGCCGTCTCCGAATGTTTCAATTCTGCTGCCAGGTTTGTCATAAATTCGTCACTTGGAAAACTTTCTTTTTCTTCTAATATTACTACTCCTGCCTGATTACCTTTAAATAATTCATTGGCAAAAGAATCAACAATATAAATCTTCATTATGGCACCTCCTGCTGGAAAATATCAGATTAATAAGTATTTTTTGGTAAAAAAAAGATTTCTATCTATTTTCTGTTGAAAAATAAAAATATAAATCATAAATCATCTTAGCATAGCATGATTTATATGCATGGGCAAGAAAGATTTTCCAGGCCAATCATATTATTTATCATAATTATAGGACGTACTCAATAAAATGTGGAGATAGATACCGAATCTGGATACATTAGCGTATTTGGGAATTATCATTGCGGGAGGTATTGCCAATTGCCATGAAACAGTATTATGTGCCGGGTCTGCAGAAACATATAAACAGTGTGTTGTACAGCTGTCAGAAAGCAATTATGTAATAAGTTCTAAGGTGCAGCCACATGTATTGAGAATTGGGGTATGGAATGAAAATATATAAACTTTCCTCACAAGATGATGTATACCGCTATAAAAAATCGGTTGTGATATGTTTTAAAGGAAAACGCAAGGTATTGAGTACCGGACCAAACAACGGCGGTTACCGAACAGACCTTACCGCGGTATTTAACAACGACGGAAATCCGGGAGCCGGAATGGCATCCACATTGCGTGCACCTACCTATGAAGAGCATATGCATATTATAGCGAAAGAGGATCTGGGAATCGACCCTAAAAAGGCTACCGGATTGAATACCGCAGCAAATATGGAGAATCTTTCCATCAAGTCAATGACATTTGAAGACTTTACGGTTACGGCGTTTGTGACAGCGGGTATCCGTGTAAATGGTGGACGGGTGGGAGATCCTGCAACGTGGCATGAAAAGTCCGGGGTTTCTTATGAAGTAAAACCGGGAACGATTAATATTATATTATTTATTGATGCCGACCTTTCCACGGATGCAATTGCCAGGGCGCTGGTTACCTGTACAGAGGCAAAAACGGCTGTTTTGCAGGAACTGCTGGCGCCCAGCCGATATTCAATGGGAATAGCCACAGGATCAGGGACAGATGGAACCATTATCGTGTGCAATGCTGAGTCTGAAACCCACCTAACCAACGCCGGCAAGCACTGTAAGCTGGGAGAGTATATTGGAAAAGTGGTGATGGATGCAGTCAGGGAGGCGCTGTTTTTACAAAGCGGTATGAATCAGGAATCCCAGCACCATATCATCTGCCGGATGGACCGGTTCGGGATTACGGAAGATATGATATGGGAGCTTTATGATAACATGAATATACCGGATAAATTAAGCAGGGCGGAGTATACACATCGGCTGCATGTACTATGCAGGGATGATAAGATGGTTACCTATACTTCTCTTTATGCCCACCTGCTGGATCAGCTTATCTGGGGCATGATTAGTAAAAAAGAGGCATGGATGGTGGGAAAGCAGCTATTATACCTGATGGGGATGGAGCCGGAAGGTGACGAGGCAGACTTAACGGAAATGATCGGTCATTTTCGGGATGGGCTGGTGCGGCTGGCACAAAAAGAAATCTGATATAGGGCGGCGGGGATTCGCTGATTTTACGTGGATTATCGGAATCGAAGCCTGATGACAGAATAAAATTAAAAGTTATAAAGCTATAGGATGTAAACAGAGTTATTCCAATTAAATGACTCCGTTTACATCCGTGAAAGGTGGTATTTTATTTATCATGTCCCTTATATAAAATGAAAGAATACAACACGGGGGCGACAGCAAGAACAATAGCAACTGTAACAGTAAGCGACACTCCATAAATCAGATTATTCGAGAGCAAAAATGCGGAAATAATTATAATGACGCCGCCTAATATCCATAGGATTCCTGCCATACGGTGTGTTTTATTCCAGTTGTCATCACTGTGTAAAGTCCAGGGCAATTTCAGACCCATAGTGTAATTGCGTCTGCACTTTGGAATATAATTGCCGCAGATAATCATAAGGTCGCCGGCTGTGACCAGTGAAATTAATGCGATGGGAATATTTAGTCCCATGCTGATAAACAGGGTAGCCGGAACGATGATAAGAGCCAGCAGAGGAATCAGCCATATGCTTAATAGTTTCAGCGCTTCGGAATGTGCGGCTCTTTTGGGATCACCGAATAAACGTATTTTTGAATACAGGTTCACTGCCAGAAAGAGGATCGGCAGTCCTATTGCGGCAATGGACTTAGGAAGATATCCGTCCACAGTCCCGGCATTATTCCAATGGACTGCAATCTGGTCCGGCAAATCCTGATAAATTACTGCAGACAAAATTATTGGCAGTATACAAATGATGGATGTGATCCACATAATGATCTTATCTTTTTTCTCTAATCTGTTATTCATTTTTATTACCTCCATTAAATTGTGATATCCACAGCATTATTTCTTCAAAAACGGATACATTCAGCTCGTAATAAATATAGTTTTTATACTTGCTTTCATAGACAAGCCCCGCTTTTTTCAGCTGTGATAAATGATAAGAAACGGTAGCACCAGTCATTTTAAAATTCTTAGCAATTTCTCCGGCAGACATTTTCCCCTCTTTCAGCATAACGAGAATATCACGTCTGACCGGATCGGAAAGTGCCTTAAATGTTTCTGCAAATCCCAATTCATCACCTCCTGGCTATTTAGAAATATTTCTAAATAGATTCTATTACAAATGGGAGCAAATGTCAACTCTATTTAGAAAATTATCTAAATAGAAAAAATTACCAGAGAGCAGAAAATTCATTGATGTTATCCGTGACAGCATATATAATGTTAGAATACTGCTTATCATATTTGGCAGCTGCCAAATGAACCAAATGTCAGGAGAGTTAAAATGGAGAAAACATTTAATATATTGCTTGTGGAAGATGATTTGAGCCTGTTGGACGGGCTGATCTATTCCCTGGAGAAGAATCACTTCAAAGTTACGGTTGCAAGAACGGTAAGAGAGGCAATCACACTGTATGCAGCTGGATCTTATGATTTAATATTGCTGGATCTGACCCTTCCCGACGGCTTAGGCTTCCAGGTCTGTACCTATGTGCGGGAACGTTCATCCGTTCCTGTTATTTTCCTTACTGCTTCTGATGAAGAAGTCAATATTGTCAAAGGCCTGGATATAGGGGGAGACGATTATATCACCAAACCCTTTAAACTGAACGAATTAATATCCAGAATAAAAGCGCTCCTAAGACGTGCAGGCATGAGCACACAAGACAGCGGCTCTGTGCTCCAGTCCAATGGAATTACAATTAAATATCTGGAAAACCAGGTTATCTGCAATGGCGAAACGCTGGAACTGATCGGTAATGAGTATAAACTGCTCAGTCTTTTTATGCAGAACCCCAATATTGTTCTTTCCCGGCAAATGATATTGGACCGGCTCTGGGATGACAAAGGAAACTTTGTGGATGATAATACCTTATCCGTTTATGTGCGGAGGCTGAGGAATAAAATAGAAGATAATCCAGACCATCCTTCCAAAATCTTAACGGTACGGGGTGTTGGGTATCAGTGGAAAGTCAGGTGAATGGCATGATTGTATTACGTCAGAGAGAAATGAAAAAAGTAATTATGGCGATAGCAGGCATTATATTTACAGCCGTTGTCATGGGGCAGTTCGCAGCCGGCGGTCTGGCTCGCCAGACACCACGGCTGGTCATTCTATTCTCAACGCTGCTGCCGGGGATCATCATATTGTTCATTGTGTATGGGTATTTTCGGAAAGAACTGACGGAGGTTGAGCATTCCATTCAAACCATTCATTCCTTCATCGATGGTGACAGTAAAGCGAGGCTGGAAGATGACAGAGAGGGCAGTTTTTCAAAATTATATCATGCGGTTAACCGTATGGCCACCGTGCTGGAAGCCCAGGCAGCCAGGCAGAGGAACACAAAAGATTTCTTAAAAGATACCATATCCGATATTTCCCATCAGCTGAAGACCCCCCTTGCAGCTCTCAATATGTATACTGAAATCATACAGGAAAATCCCGAAGATAGTAGCACTGTCAAAAGCTTTATGGTTAAGACTCAGAGGGAGCTGGACCGTATGGAAATGCTGATCCTGAATCTGTTGAAAATTACCAGATTGGATGCAGGCGCAGTGATCATGAACAAAAAGACAGAAAACATATCAGAATTAATGACTGAAATTAAACAGCGTTTTGAAACCCGCACAAACCGGGAAGAAAAGCTGCTGGCCCTGTCCGGAAATACTGACCAGGTACTGCTGTGTGACCGTGACTGGATCCTGGAGGCTGTGAGCAATATTGTGAAAAATGCACTGGATCATACAAAAGCCGGAGATGAGATTCATATATGCTGGAAGCACCTCCCGGCAGTGAAGCAGATCATCGTAGAAGACAACGGGAGCGGCATCCATTCCGACGATATCCACCATATATTTAAAAGATTCTACCGCAGCCGCTTTTCAAAGGATTCCCAGGGGGCGGGTCTTGGACTGCCTCTTGCTAAATCCATTGTGGATGCTCATGAAGGGGATATATTGGTAGATAGTGAGTTGGGGAAAGGGTGTAAATTTACGCTGAGCTTTCTGAATCTTACAAATGTGTAATCTGAGAAAGATAGGAGATTCCTTATAAATACAGGGGTTTGCAACCTGTATTTCCATTAATTTACACCACTTTTACACCATTTGGAAAAAAGCTTTGATATGATAGGTATTTGGGGGAGATATCGGAATAGGTATCTCCTTTTTTGCTTGTTATTTTTGGGCTTTCAGTGGTTTGGAAAAGGCTGTTACCTATTCACCGCCGCACCGTTGGATTGTTTAGTCTCTTCTAATATATGGAAAGCAGCTTTTACGTCTAATGTATCAACTTTGTTCAGTATTGCTTTACTATCTAATTTCTGTCTGAATCACTTACATTCAATTCGCATCTCTTCTTATAATTACATAGCGAGTAATTTGATATGATATAGTATGAAGTTATCCGTTTTTTCAGTATCACTATATATATTACCATTAGCTCATTTTATTCAAGGAACAAAACCATTCATTAAAATTATTAATAATTTCTGAACTATAAGCTATTGCGCAGCATGCATGTTATAATAAATTTTGTGGGGCATTAACTAGTGCCGGTGTATATTTGTCGAGAGGCA
The DNA here is from genome assembly GCA_900540475.1 of uncultured Robinsoniella sp. GTDB lineage: Bacteria > Bacillota > Clostridia > Lachnospirales > Lachnospiraceae > Robinsoniella. Next base: position 53,020 of record UQGG01000037.1, read on the forward strand.
CGAGGATACAGAATAGTTACTGAAAATAAGTTTTATGAAGGGAATGGTGAGTTTATGAATAATCCAATATCTAAAAAAGTAGTATTTGGTTTTATCGGTGTTGTTTTTGCTTTTTTTCTCATTATTTTTGCATTAAGCTTTCCTTCGTATTCTAAACATCATCTTTTTGGCTCAGAATTGAGTAAAATTGTAAAAGAATATGATAAGGATAAGCAGGTAGAATTATTTGGCGATAATGAAGCTTATGCAATGGGTTTAAATGCCGAAGACCGCCCGGTTTTTAAGGATAAGTTTAAAGCGTTGGCGCAGCTGAAAAAAGATTGTCCGGAAGGTATTAAATATATAAAAAAGGAACGCAAGCTGGGAAGAAATCTTTCCATATTTTTTTGGGATTGGTATGCAACGTATTCTGGTTATATATATGAAGATGCAGATGAAGAGATCCAGCCACAGTTAACAAAAATACAAGAGTTCTTTTATGTTTATGAAAATAGTTTTAAGGAACCGGAGACTGAGGGTTAAAAGATAGGAGAGCAGACGAAATCTGTTCTCCTTATCTATTTTGTTGAGCAAAAATCTGGATTTAATTTCAGTTATCTGAAAAATTCAAAATGTATTGTATACTTGGTATCTACCGAAAAAATATATCTTGGTTTATTTTTTTGAGTTCCAGAAATAGTTTATCTTTTTCTACGACTGAACACATTATTTCACTTCTTTTGCTTTTTATAACTATACGGTTTAAAGATGCCGCACTTGATGCAATAGGATTATGCGTTTGATATACTTCCAGAATTTCATTAATCTTCATCGAATCTTTACCGAAACCAAAAAACACTGTAATTGATTCGTTATTTAGCAGTATATAGTTTCTTACTATAATGGGAATAAAAATAATGTTTATTGTTACTATACCAATTATTAATGCAATAGTATCATCCTTTGTAAATAAAAGTTCTTTCACGAACATTATATTTGCGATAATAGCGATTGCGTAAAACCATATTGCTATTTTTCCTTGAAATTTCATCATATCACGATACCCTTTCAAATGATTGGTTTCAGTTTTTTTCATTTTTATTAAAGAATTCTTTTATTAGAATAATTAATCCTATCATAAATAATCCAGTTGAAAATAGGAACGGCATTAATAATTTATTCTCAATGATGGCTGTCCAGATCTTTCCTTGATATGTATACCATTCTGTGATCTCCACAGCCCTTATTGCGGCAGAAATTGTAATTCCTGCGATAACGATAGATGAAGATATTAGCAAAGATGTACCGATTATCACTCTTTTCATAAACGCATCCTCTTTCGTAGATTGTATTATAATATTTATGCTGGGCTATTTCGATTAAGTAAATAACAAAAGTTAAGCTCCAGGGGCTGTACGGGTATGCTTCTCATGTGATCCAGCAGAGTTTGGAGGAATATATTTGTTACAAAATCACATGCGATTTCCATATGGATACATCTACATATATTTTGCTTTATATTCCTGCGTATGCTCTATGAGACATATTCTGACACCGTTTGGATCCATTACAAATGCCTGACGTCCAACGGTTGTAGGTGCAATTTCTCCAACTATATCATAACCTTTGCTTTTAAGATGCTCAATTGTTTCATCCAGATTATCTACATCTGTTCCAATAGAATAAAGACCTATTTCAAACTGGGGTGACTCTATCAATTCTACACAGGCTCCTTCCGGGCTTTTCATAATCGTGATGCCTCCAACGGGAAAGTCCACATGGTAGCCTTCGCTGAATCCAAGTACATCTTTGTAGAATCCAACTGATTCCTCAAGGCTCTTTACAATCATTGTTGAATACTGTACGGATACTTTCATACTATACCTCCTGTTTTTTACTAAATTCTTTTTATTTAATAATAGCATATGGTGAAATATCTTGTCTATTATAATAATTTTGTTGACCTAAAATAATATATCTACGAAAGTTTATGGGAAACTATTAATATTGCTGATATTATCTTGTATAAATTCTTATACAAATTTATATACAAATTCATATAAAAATTAATTTACAAGTTGAGATACAAATCCATATACAAATCCATATACAAATCCCTCAATGCAAATTCATCTGCGTAGTTACCACATGTTATTCTTGCTGATAGATAAAAATTACTTATAACTACTGGTTTAAATTGTCCTTAATCATTTATTTGGATGTATAAATATTGCTATTTTTAAATATATATACATTATTTTCAGGCTATTATCTTAGGACATTTTTTAATTAGGATAAAAATTCCAGACTTGATATCGAACAATGTTTCTGTTTGATAAAGAATAAAAATACTAATGTTAGACGTTAAAGCGGACGAATTATTAAGACTACATACAAAAATGAAAACACATGGTTAATGTATCGTCAGGTATAAAGCAGCTGTCCATCCATAGATTTTAAGGGGCAGACGCAGACACTAACTGTAGGACAAGCAGTTTCAATATTCATGATATTTTGACTGGAAGTGCAACGTCTACAATGTTGCGGTAACAAAAACAGGTGGGGAATATACAAATTTTAAGAGATATCAGAATGATGGAACCCAAAGAATGTAATGATCCAGACGTTTATCAAGAAGAATTTCATACTGAGCTTAGTAAGCTTATTCAGAAGTAATTATATATATTAAATTCACATAATCAAATAAGGCAATATAGTTGTACTGTGATTTAGATAAATTAAGAAGAGCCATTTAACGGTTCTTTTTGTGGTTAGAATAAGAGGGTAAATAGTATTATTGGTAATTTTTGGCATTATTTGTAAATTAAGGTAGACCTTTTTTGACACCCTAAAAATTGCAAAAAAATACAGTTTTTCCTTTGTTTTTCATTATATACTATGCGTAAAAAAATGTCTACTTTTATTATTCATAAGAAAAAGTATATTGTTGTTGTTAAAAATGACTGCCCTAAAGTGTAAAGATGTGGGGGTAAGAGGATGAATGATTCTACGACTGTTAAAAAGCGAAATTATACACGCTTATCCTGGGATGAGTGGTATATGTTAGCAAAAGATTTCTATATATCTAATCATCATCTAAAGGTTCCCAATTATTATAAAACAGCAGAAGGGTTTCTTTTAGGAAGATGGATTGAAAGGCAGAGAACTGCATATCATCAGAAAAATAATTATAAAATTGATGCCAGAAGGATTTATTTGCTCAATCAGATTGGAATGATATGGTCTCTCGGGATCAGAAGAAAGTGGGAGATTTGGTATGAATACTGTGAAGAATATTATGTGGAAAAAGGTAATATTGATATACCAAAAGGATTTACATACAATCAGGCAGCATTGGGAGAATGGATTATTTATCAAAGAAAATGCTATCATAAAAGCAAATTAAGTGAATACAGACGTGTAAAATTAGAAGCATTGGGTATGAATTGGCAAATTAGAAATAGAAGGTCTGATAGTAGAATATGAAGTTTAAATGAAAAAGCTCCAATGGAATGGCACTGGAGCTTTTAATAAAATACTCCCACATATTAAAACAAACAATATCGTTCAACAAATTATGATAAATAAATTATGCCTCTAACCGACCCATTCTTATAAAACACGTAACTATATTGAGAACCAAATAAATAAGAATTACTATATTAAAATATAATCGATTGCTTTTAAAATATATTTTCCATTCTTTTATAAAATCTCTATTGAATTTCTTTCGTGCAAAAATAAGTCCGAAGATTACTAAAAGGATAATACTTAGTGGAAGTGTAATCTTATAGGCTATACTTAAAACCTTCCAAGACTCGGTAAATAAAGGAACAATGGTTGAAATGTCAAGTATTATAATAGATGCAAGAAAAATACAGTATAAAACTTTGAATACATGTTCATTGGATTTGCTATTCATAAGTCATTCCCCCTTAATGCTATTTTTAAATCTGATTTAATGATAACATATTTTTAAACAATATGCTATGTAATATAGATCATTTTAGAAAAGCCTTTTTAGAAAAGTTAAAAGAATTACTTTTATAAAATACTTGAATAGATCTTAGGAAAATAGTTAATAAATTTGGAAATAATATCATTAAATGTACTTTTTGGATGAATTAATTATGGCAAGAGAACAAAGAAGATCTATTGATGATCAGATCGCAGTTTTGGCTGAGCAATTACAAAAGTACAGGATAAAGTGGACACTTTAATGGAAGAGAGAAAAGGGGATTGGAGCAGAAGAAAAGAGAAGAAGCTTTGGTGTAGCTATATGATATGATCCAGGAAAGCCGAAAAACGATTGAAGATATTATTATGATGATAAAGGATTAATTATAACTTATATGTGAATAAAATGTAGATAAAAGAGTAGAGGCGTACAGTTACATATTTGTATGTCGCTATTTTTTGATTCAATTTATGTTCAGAATAAATGGATATTACTACCAGATAGTCAATAATTATGACCAGTCAAGCAAATGATATTGTATATAACATACTTTTGTGATATAAATATGATATTACTAAACAAAGTTAAGCTAATATACATTAAAAGGAAAGTAGGTGGATAGTGTACGACGAGAAAAAATTGGGTTACACTTTTACAAAACATAGCGCTTTTTTTGTAGGTGCATCGAGCAAACCATTAAAAAAAGGGCAATCAGCGACAAGATATTATAAAAAATGTTATGAAAAAACTCTGGTTACTTTAAAGGAAGTTAAGAAAACATATAAAAATGGTCAAGTAATACGTCAAAAGGACACAGGAAAAACAAAAACTGTGTATGCTTATGAGGCGGTAGAGCCAGATTTCCATTTTACATATTCTAAATAATAGAATTTAGGGACGTGAAAACATTGAAAAAAAAGACTGTATTAATAATTATAATAGTAATAGTGGCAATTTTATTGATAATGATTAGTGGATTATTTTGGAAAGTGGCAAAAATAGAAACCCTATCAATAACCTATGGAGATTGGGAATTCCAAAGAGATATTACTATTAAGGAAGATGGAGAGTCGGCTTTCCCAATTGGAGAATACACCTACGATGATTCTAAAAACAAAAATATCCCATCATACATTATCTCATCGCTTTCGCTTAAATCAATATATCAGATTAATGCAGCTGATGGGTTGAGCATGCATGAATTACCAAGTGGTGCAATTGTAAAGTATTATATTCAGCCAGTATACCAACAATCGGAAGTTACTATAAAAAATATGTATACACTGAAAAGGTGTATATTATTTAATCCACTGCCTCCTAAAATGAAAATGATCTTTACTAATTTGGGAGAACAGAAAGATTTCGAAGAAGTATATGAAGCAGGCGAAGATGGAAAGTACAGATATCTTGACAAGTAGAAGACTCTATTTTGCTGTATTTTCTGACTGATGAAGAACTTTTTGCGTTCTGCAGAATAGTACCAGATTTTTTAGATGACTACGAATAAAGGTAAAAAAATAGGAGAGCAGAAATTAATCTGTTCTCCTACTTTCAACACTCTTTTAAGCTTATGCTACATAAACGTTAACAGCTTGTGCTCCACGGTTTCCAGCAGTAATATCAAATGTTACAGCCTGTCCGTCTTCTAAAGATTTGAAACCATCTGATGCAATTCCGGAGAAATGTACAAATATATCTTCTCCTCCTTCATCGTTTGTGATAAAACCAAATCCTTTTTGTGAGTTAAACCATTTTACTGTACCTTTATTCATGAAAGATACCTCCTAATTTTTATTATACTCTATAATAAAATAAAAAAATCACACACTTTTGTAAATCATTAGTTTAAGAAATAATGATTTACAAAAATATGTGAAATCCAGATCTCATTTAAAATACTATTTCATAATAACATGAGATAAAGCTTATGTCAAGATAAATTTTAAAGTTACCGTACAAAGCTTGAACTATTTAGATGTAAATAGGCACTAATAAAAAAATAGGAGAACAGAATTTAATCTATTCTCCTGTAATAATTCAATTAAACTTTTGTCACGCAATCCAACCAAAGGGCAACCCATCCATCTTTATTCTTCTGATATGCCTTAAGCAATCCCAAAGTCCTACCCTGAGAATCTTTTTTTTCCTCTACAATCCCGAATGTACCAATTCCAGTAAAATCTTTAGATGCGTAATTAGTTCCCGCATCAGATCTGATATATACATCATCAGAACTTATGTTGACATTATATGGCTCAAATGCCTTACCTACAGACCGGATATCACCGTCATTACACCAGTATTTACCGTCAATCTGATATGGATTAGCCTTCTTTGGTTTTGTAGCTGTAATGGTTCCACTAAATAGTTTAATCACGGCTTTAGATACGGGATCAGCTGCTTTGTTGTAGTAAGAACTACAATTAACATATTGTCCCACTTTATATTTCAGCTCCTTATCTGGAGTAGGAGATGGTGCTGCATTGCAATTACCATCGTATTTATCTAACTCAAAACGTTTGACAATCTTGCAGATCTTATCTATGTATTCAGAATCTGTTGAATATCCACCATTTTTAATAATAGTGATGCCTTCCTTATAATCTTTAGCTTCTTTTAGTCCAGCATATCTAAGCTTATCCCCTTTTTTTGCTCCCAACAAATAAGCAGAATGATCCCTGATGCTATCTTCAATACAGGGATATTTACGGAAATCAGCGGTAACCTTTGATATTATTCCCGGCGTATATTCTTCGTTAGTGATTTTTGTATATTTAGATTTTCCGTCCCATGTACTGTTTGCCCAACTATTATTAGAGAGCGTTGTCTTCATTCCAAAGCAGTTACATGCACCAACAGCTAAATCGGTTTTCACATATCCAGATTCCAGTATCATTTGAGCAGCAGTTATAGAAGCAAGTATGCCGGTTTTCTGATAGTCTGCCTTTGCGAGCGCTAATATTTTGGTAGCTGCCTGAGATTCAGATAGCCCTGCAAAAGCTGATGGCTGTGTTCCCTTTGATGTTGGAGCAGTGTAAACAACTTTCCCCTTCTCGTCAAACACTCTGTATCCAGTTCCACATGCTTTAATGGCATTTTCTTTGGAAGTATAGGCACCAGCCTGATTTATACATTTTCCATTCTGCCAGTCTGTTCCTACTCTGTAATATGACAAAGCAGGAGTTTGAGCAGAGTTGAAATTTCCTGTTTCCATCATCTGCTTAACATCATTTCTAAATATATCCATTGATTTTCCATGCTTAGGGAACCAATGAGTTACATCGATATGACAGGTGCCTTCTCCACGCTGATATACTTCGTAATGGCATAAAACATGGCTTTTATCGGGTGTCCATCTATACTTTTTGCAAAGATAAGCGCTCAGCCATACCGCTTTTTCATAAACGTTGTTGAAATACGAAACATTTTCAGGTGAGCTTGGATTATAATTTCCCATGCGTTCCCACTGACCATTATATTCTACTCCTGTTGGTGTAATACGTTTACTGTTCGTGTAACAAGGTGAAGCATTCATAAACATTTCTATTATTTTAAAATTAGTTGCCATACTGGTATCCTCCAATTAAAAAAGGTGACACCCATAAAAGTGCCACCAGACATTTAAGTTACAATTAAGTCTTCCCGTCCAGCATTTATCAATGCTGTTCTTACGCCATCCTTTAAGCGATCAGGCACATTGGCATAAACCAAATAACCATTTATGATCCTACATAATAAAAGTATGCCATTATACCTCACCACCCATAGTATTGAGTATTAGCTTCTGCAGAGCAGCATTTGTCACTGCCTGAGATTATATGACTTCTAAGATATCTGCTTGCAGCTTTTCTCCTAATTCTGGTTTGATTTCCGAATCGTTAACAATATTAGATTCCGCCAATTCCTGACATATGGAGTGGTGAGGGTAAATTCTCAGCTGTTGATCCTATGGCACAGGTATGTTTACCATTCAATCTAGTACAGATTAGAAGACATTTTTATCGAATAATTTATAACATAAGAATTCGCTCAAAGAGCTTTTATTTACGTGATCGCTGTATTATGTTCTTGTATAAGCCATTATTTCCTTTACATTAAAAAAGAGCAGTACCAAAGTCCCCCCTAAACTACAGGTATATTATTTTTATATAGTGACTGATAAAATAATAAAAATTAGTTCAAGTGATCTTTTTTGTTGGTTTTTGCAATTCTTTCCGATTCTAATTTTATCGTTACCTTAATAGATGCTGAAAATCCCAAAATGCAAAGTACGCTGCTGACACCCTGAATTCTAGGATTTACAAAGCCTGTAAAGAAATTAATTACGGTAACAACAATTAAGCAATAACATACAATTATGATAATTTTAGAAAGTGATTTGTATTCTTTCAAATGTAACGATCCCCTCCTGAAAAGTTTTAATTTACTTAATTGTATCATAATGAAATATATCTGTCACTTGTCTTTTATTATTCACTTTTCCCATATACATTTCTTTTGCCAATACTTTTAGGGGCTTATTGGTTAACACCATTTTACTGCTTCTTCTTTCATAATCCAATGCATATAATACCTTATTCTACGTAAGTATGATTAATATTTGTTTGCTTAAAGTCTTTCAGCTTTTACAAAATCGGGAACACAAATCTTTGCTTTAGGAATATAGCTTCCAATAGTAAGAGTATGTGCAGATGTTGTGCCTGTATGTGGATTTTTTCTTGGCGTATGGACCACTACCCGCGGGGATTTATTGATTGTTTCTTTAGACCTTCTCGTTATTATTTCTTTTTGAACATTTTTTGCGGTAAAAAATAAAACAACTGCATAGTAAATAAAACGCAATAATAATGATACCAGATGGTCGCTCAACAGGTAATACTTGTCCAGTGTCCTGGGTACTCATATAAATAAAATGTATACCAGGCAACATACCTATAAAACCTCCCCCAAATTTACCTTTATATAGTAAAAAACCGCTGATTAAGAAAAAACAAATCCACGCATATACCAAAGGAGAAATTAAAAGTCCTACACCAATTATAATAAATCCATAAAAGAGTGCATATATTATCGCAGGTACAAAAAATACTATTTTCTTCAAGATTTTCCTTCACCAAATTCAAATTTGTAAAATATATTATAATAAAAAAATATGGCTGATTGCAAGTATACAACGTAATGCAGAAACGCCTAATCGAATATTATGTTCCATACTGTGCTTGTCTTCTTCATTGCTAGAGTTGTATTTTCTTGAGGTGACGAGATTCGTAGTTTGTGGGTAGTATTCAAATAACAATAGAAAAATGTATAGGAATGTTAGAAAACCAATCATAAATATATGATCTTCTTTGGTGAAAATTCCTGTAAATAGTAAAAAATAAGCAAGGCAGATTATTGTAAAGCTAACTATACTTAAAAGTTTCTCAAATTTTGAATAGGGAAGCTTGGTCATAATATCAACTCCTTTTTTATTTTATTATAGAAGAGACTACTATGAATAGCAAGTTTTTGGCATAAGATATAGTAAATACTGGTTGATATATAGCATCACTTATTAAACTATAGATACTATAATTTGGCAGAATATATCCGTATTTTATTATAGCAAATATAAAATTAAATGTTAAGCGCTTCAGTAATATATTGGTGCAAATATAGGTGCCAATATTCTTTTGTAAATTTTAGAATCTTTATCTGTAAGATGCGATCTTCTTATAGAATATCATTCAACAGGGATTCCATACTACCACCAGCAAATCCAAGTTATATTGAGCCTACCTTTCCGCCTTTCAATTTAGTCGTTATATCAGACTTATATTTATGGCATCATATTTACCTATTTACTAACCTTAACCGTCTTGCTCTGTCCCTTACCTTTAAATAGTGTGGTGTATTTCTTTACTTTACTTTTAGGAACCTTTATCATAGCCTGACTGTTTATCATCTTCAGCGCAGAACTGCCAACTTTTATCAGTGCAGTTCCTTTAATCGTGATTTTTTTCAAATTCTTACAATTATAGAATGCCTTGCTTCCCAGCGTTTTAATACGCGATGGAAGAGTAATACTCTTTAATCTGGTACATCCTGAGAAAACACTATTTCCGACAGTAGTTGTATAATTACCAAATGTCATTGTCTTCAGATTTTTACAACCGTAAAACAGTTCCTCTTTAATAGAAGTAATTTTAGTCGGCAACTTCACTTTTTTAAGATTGGAGCAGCCACGGAATGCGGCTTTTCCGATTTCATTAACTTTACTGCCGAAGTTTACACTTGTGAGTGCTGAACAGTTGTAGAATGCTCTGTCTCCGATGGATGTAACATATTTAACATGTTTATGGTCTTAAGTTTCTTATTTGATTTAAAGGCATTATTCACGATACTTGTTACCGTAAAGACGTAGGTATTGAGTTTTATTGTGTCAGGAATCGTGAGTTTCGTTTTTTGGTTGTTGACGGGTGCGATTACCTGGACTGTACCACCGTTTGTATCTGATGTCAGGACTTTATATCTGAAACTGCCTGAGATATATTCCTGAGATGGGTATGGAACAGCATAGCTGCCATTGTCTTTGAAGTTTATTCCACGCCGTTAGGTATATTGTAGACTCCTCCGATAGGATTAATATTGTCAAATAGATAATCTCCAATACTGGTAATACCATCTTTAATAATAATTTTGTAATGTTTTCCTAAGCGAAATGGGTTTGTATATTTTCCACTTGGATCAAAACCATCCTGATCAAAATCAAAGGTATCTCCTTCGCAGGAGCATTCTCAATTTTTTTAAACATACATGAAGATATATTAATTAGGGAATCTTACAAATGTGTAATCTAAATGTCACCTATATGCAAGCTAATCATGTTATGCTATACCCATCGAATGAAAGCCTGTTTAACATGCTTTGGAAAGGTGGATTTAAATGAACTTATTAGAAGTAAAAGAATTATACAAAACCTATGGAAGCGGTGAGACGGCTGTGGAAGCGCTGAAAAATGTGTCTTTTTCCGTTCCGAAGGGCCAGTTTGTTGCGGTTGTGGGCGAGTCCGGCTCAGGGAAAAGTACGCTGCTGAATATGATTGGTGCGCTGGACACGCCTACCTCTGGTTGTATTCAGATTGACGGCAGAGAAATTCTGGAAATGGATGATGAAAAGCTTACTATTTTCCGGCGGCGGAATATCGGATTTATTTTTCAGGCGTTTAACCTGATTCCGGAGTTGACGGTAGAACAAAATATGATATTTCCTCTGCTTTTGGATTATAAAAAGCCGGACCAGGCTTATGTGGAAGAGCTGCTGACGGTTTTGTCTCTGAATGAAAGGCGGAATCATTTGCCAAGCCAGTTATCAGGGGGGCAGCAGCAGCGTGTTGCAATTGGACGGGCACTTATTACCCGGCCGATGCTGATTCTGGCGGATGAACCCACGGGAAATCTGGATACGCAAAACAGCAGTGAGGTTATTTCCCTGCTGAAGTCGGCATCCAGGCGATACAGCCAGACGATTCTGATGATTACCCATAACCGCAGCATAGCTTCTACGGCGGACCGGGTTCTAAGGGTTTCGGATGGGATACTTACTGATTTGGGGGGGTATGCAGAGTGAAGAGCTATCTTGGATTGATTTCTGAATATGCAAAGGTTCATAAAAAGAAAAATCGCTTAACAATCACCTGTATTGCTGTATCCGTATTGCTGGTTGTAGCGGTTTTCGGCATGGCCGAAATGAGCATAAAAACGCAGATGAATGAACAGATAAAAACATATGGAAATTACCATGCGGCTGTATCAAATCCGGACCCCAAAATTGCTGAGCAGATCGGGAGCAGGCCGGATGTGGCAGTTTCCGGCTGGGTATACGAAATTGAAAGCGGGAGAACAGGAGATTTGGAGGTACGGATTTCCGGTGGGGATAAGGCTATGTCCAGAGAGATGAATATGGAGGCAGTCGAAGGGCGGTTTCCTGAGGCTTTGGATGAAATTATGATGGACAAGTCAGCCATGCAGAAGCTGGGCTATGCAGTGGGAGATACGGTAGATATTACTCTTGCAGATGGATCAGCGGGAAAGTATAAGATTACGGGAATCAGCAGTGATTTCGTATCTCTGAAGTCTTTTGACCGGCATGGCGTTTATTTTTCTACGGTTGGAATTCAGAATCTTCCTTCTGAAAATGTGTATAGCGCTTATTACATCCAGTTCAAAAAGAGTGCCAACATACGTCAGGCGATAGAGGAAATAAAGACAGATTATGGGCTTTCCAAAGAACAGGTAGGTACCAACCGGGTACTGCTTGGGTTATTAGGCCAGGGAAATGACAGTGGGATGTACCAGCTTTATCTTGTGGCAGGTATTTTGTTTGTGCTGATTCTCTGTGCAGGTACATTTATGATTTCAAGCAGCTTTACGATGCGGGTGACAGAGCGGGTGCAGTTTTTTGGAATGATGCGCTGTCTGGGAGCAACGAAAAAGCAGGTTAGACGTTATGTGAGACTGGAAGGGCTTCGTCTGTGTGTAGTTGGAATTCCCATTGGTTTACTGGCGGGAACACTGATGATGTGGGCGGCTGCAGCTTATCTTAAGTTTTTCAATTCCGCATTTTTTGCAGAAATGCCGCTGTTCCAGATCAGTGTGCCCGCACTTCTTGCAGGGGCAGGAGTTGGTTTCCTGACTGTTATGCTGGCATCCAATGCTCCGTGTAAAAAAGCAGCGGGAGTTTCGCCCCAGGCGGCTCTCACAGGGAGTCTAAGGGGGATGAAAACAGTAGGAAAAGCTGCAAATACCCGTATTTTTCACGTGGAAACCGGGATGGGGGTAAACCATGCATTTCAAAGCGGTAAGAATACATTTTTACTTTCCGGATCATTTGCTATCAGCATTGTTTTATTTTTGTGTTTTACGGTGCTGATCACGTTTATGAATCATGCACTGAATCCTCTTCGGCCCTATGCCCCGGATATCAGTGTTCTGGCTGAAGAAAATGCTCCTACAATAAAGCATGACCTTGCCGGAAAAATCAGTGAACTGACTGGCGTTAAGAAGACATATGGCCGTATGTTTGCATATAATATTCCGGTTTCTGGCAGGGACCAGGTCAATACCGCTATGCTGATTTCTCATGAGCAATATCAGTTCGATTGGGTAGAGGACCAGCTGATTGAGGGAAATATAGAAGATGCCAGGGATGGAGACGGAGTTCTGGTTATCTACTCAGAAGAACAGGACTGGCATGTTGGGGACAAAATTTTGGTAAATCTGCCAAAGGGAGAAACTTCATTGCGTGTGGCTGGCATCTTAGCAGATGCACCATATGACAGAGCAGCAGGGGAACAGGCTGTAATCTGTTCAGAAAAAACCTTTACCGCACTGATCGGAACTGACAATTACACCATTATTGATATACAGGTAAATGCAAATGCACCCTCTGATCTGGATGAGAAAATTCGAGAATTAGCCGGAAACCAGATTTCACTGCTGGATAAACGAATTGCAAACCGGGATGTGCAGGCAGCATATCTGTCAATGTCGGTGTTTGTGTATGGTTTCTTAATGGTAATCGCTTTCGTAGCGCTGCTGAACATAGTAAATACCGTAAATGGCAGTGTTTCCAGCCGGATGAATCAATATGGAATGATGCGGGCCGTAGGGATGAGCGCCAGACAACTAAAGCGGATGGTTTGGGCAGAAGCAGCCTCCTATGCTGTAGTAGGAAGCATCGCAGGCTGTGTTTTGGGGCTGTTATGCCACAAAATGGTGTTTACCATGATGGTCACGGAAAACTGGGGAGTAGAATGGCAGCCTCCGTTACTGGTATTGGCGGTTACTATTGCAGCTTCTGCCATTACAACATTCATTGCGGTGATTTCACCATCCAGGAAGATTGAGAAGCTTAGTATCGTAAATGTGGTGAATGCACAGCAATAGTCCCAGTATTTCCAATTTACTCACCTGGAATTACCAGCTCAGATTCAGCATGCTCAGATATAGATGTCACGTTAATTTTTCCTTCGCTTTTATAGATGTTAAAAGAAATGACACTTACCATTATCAAGAGGATGTTTATTACAACAAATCCGATAATGATACCCAGTACAATTTTAAACAGTAGTTTTGAACGACGGTTTTTTATGGCAAGCTGCTCATTGATTCTGGACAGTTGTTCGGCAATATCATTTTCGTCAGACTCTTTTTGAATTTTTGCGCCTAATAATTCACTTACCGGAATCTCAAAAAGGTCGGCTATACGGATCAGCATATCTGCATCCGGAACAGAAAGTCCTTTTTCCCATTTGGAGATTGTCTGACGAACCACATTCAGCCGGACAGCAAGTTCCGCTTGTGTTAGTCCTTTTATGGTTCTGGCTGTTTTTAAATTTTCACTAAACATAGATGAATACCTCTCTTTCCTGTATTATTTTAACTTAAAAGGTACCGTTGCTGCAAGCAACAAAGGTTAACATGGGCGTTTTTTCTACAGGTGGTGGAAATTCAACAGTAACTCAATCAGTAATGCAACCAGTAATCCGATCAGCAATTTAAATGATATCCTGAAGATTCTGGAAATTAAAAATAGTGCTGGAATTATCATTAAAAATGAAATATACTGAAGAAAACAAATGCTTGGCATATTATGAGCTGTTCATAATATGCCAAGTTTTTGAGATGAACTGTTTGAAATGGAGGAAAATGTGAGGATGGATACTTGTTATGTAATTGGCATAGCAGGGGGGACTGCCGGTGGAAAGTCCACTTTTTGTGAGCAGCTTGCGAAATTGCTGGAATGTCAGGGATTAAACACAGCAGAAATACATTTGGATGATTATTTTAAACCGGTGGATGAACGCCCGGTTTCTGAAGCACCGGTCAGCGGTAAAGAATATATAGATGATAAGATGGATTTAAAGAAGGTATATTCAGATATACGAAGCTATATAGATTCCGGTCAATGTGATGTAATTATAGTAGAAGGTCTTCTGACGTTATGGGAAAAAAATATATATGAGATCCTTGATCTGAAACTCTATGTGGATTGTCCGGCTGACGAAAGAATCATACGCAGACTGAAAAGGAACATGTCATGGGGCAGGACATTTGAAGAGATCTCAGAAGTTTATCTGGATCTGGTCCGGTACCGCCATAATGAATATGTAGAACCTACGAAGTGGAAAGCTGATATCATAATCAACGGAACGGCATCTGCAGACAAGGCTGCTGTCAGGATTGGACATATTGTGCAGGGGGAATTAGCCGGAGGTGAAAAGATTGATTCGAATAGCCATTTGCGATGATGAGCCTGATTCTATCCTTAGAAACAAGGAGATTTTGCAGGCATGTACCGGCAGGATGAAATGCATTGCAGATATGATTACGTATACCAATGGAGAGATGCTGTTATCGGATATACTGGAAGATAATTTTTTCTATGACCTGATCCTGCTGGATATTGAAATGCCCAATATCAGCGGAATGGATATTGTCCAGTCAATAAAACCCAGGCTGCCAAATGTGCGGGTAATCTTCATAACCTCCCACATAAAATATGCCATAGACAGTTTTGAACTGTCAATCTTCCGTTATGTTCCCAAAGATGATCTGGTGAAACGTTTGACCTATGCGGTATCGGATGCTCTGAAATTAATTATGCTGGAGAATCATAAAAATTATCTGGTAGTCACAGCGAATAGGATGGAGAAAGTCAGTTTTCAGGATATTTTGTACATTCAGAGAGATGGGAAAAACTCTGCGATCACTACTTTTCACGGAGTGATAAAGGTGAGGAAAAGTCTTCAGAATGTCCTGGAAGAACTGGATGCGGAAGAATTTATATTTATAGAACGGGGATGTATCGTGAACCTCATACAGGTAACGCAAATAAAAAACAGTATGATTTATCTAAAAAATCAAATTGAATTACCGATCAGCAGATCCCATTTGCAGGGGGTGAAAGTTGCGCTGAATTCATATTGGGGGAAACGTATATGATTAGTTTCTTACTAAAGTTTCTGATTTTATTTATAAATATAGTGCTGTGTCTCAGTTGGAATGAGGTTCTGCTTTCGGAGGAAAGAAAGAGGGTTATTTCTTTTCAAAAATGTGCAGTTAGTGCAGGGCTTTCGGCGTGCTTATGCATTTTTGGAAAAATATTTCAGGTTTATGCAGTTGAGCAAGTCATCCTTGTTATTGCAGTTGCTGGGATAGGGAAATATTTTTTATCGGCAAATCTGAAACTGCTGGTCTCATCCACTTGTTTTTGCCTCAGTATAATTTATTTGTTTGATACGATGGTCTGGCTGTTAGTATTAGAACTTTTGCATTTATCACCCGTAGTGTGTGTAGGCATCTGGATTTGCGTAAAAGTTCCGTTTCTTATCTGGATGCTGGTGTTTCCGGGCATTAAGCGCATATTAAAAGAAATAAAACCGTACTATAATTCTATCTGGGGAACGCCGGTTGTTGGTTTTATGGGCATTGCATTTTTAAGCTTCCGGACTTTTTCCATAGAAGAAAAGTCTGCCGTGTTTATTATATGGGGAATATTACTTGCGGTGCTTTATTTACGGATATCCCTGGCGTACAGCCATATCAGATATCAAAAAGAAAAGGAATATATAGCAACGATTCATATGCAGAAAGAACTGCTTGAAAAGAACTATTCTGCCCTTAATCAGGCGTATTCTGTCAATGCAAAATTGTTTCATGACTTTCACAGACATTTAGAAATCATGTTGCAAATGGCTAATAAAAGCAGAGACACAGATATGGCAGAATACATTGAAAATCTAAGTGAACCGCTAAAAGAAATCGCTTCCGTTATATGGATCGGAGATGAAACGGTAGATTATATTATAAACAGCAGATATTCCAGAGCAAAAGAAAAAGGAATCCGGATGGAAATGAATATCGAATTTCCTCATAATACCAATATCCGGTCCAATGACCTGTGCACGATTCTTTCAAACCTGTTAGACAATGCAATCGAGGCATGCGAGCGGATGACAGAAGTGGCTGCGCCGGATTCTCCTTCTATTTTCCTGGCGATCAGACGAATACAGAATATTCTGATCATAAAATTGGAAAACAGCAGCCCCCAGCCGGACTACAACAGCAGCGGGGAACTGAATACAGCAAAAGAAAACAAAACATTGCATGGGTACGGGTTGAAAAATATTGAATCAGCTGTTTTAAAATACGATGGTGTCATGCAGACCTCTTACGAAGAGAATATTTATCGTACGATTATCACACTTTCATTTGAAGGGGTTTCTATGTGTTCAAAATAGTCAGCGCAGAAGGTTGCGCTGGCTGTTTTTGATAGAGATTAGCATTCTCAGCCATTTTTCGTGATGCGTAAAAATTCATCAGCCATTGCTTCCGGAGTTTCTTTCGCGCCACCCTCCAGCCAGCACAATACCATGTTGTAAAATGCTCCGGCATGATAATAAAGTGCATACTTGGAGATGGAACTTGCGGGCATGTCGCCATGTGCGTCGATCACACAGTCGGTGACTACATCGAGGAGAGAAATGCAAGATTTTGCCCGGTGGAATGCCAGGATGAGTGCCGCATGTTCTCCGTAAAACCGGAACTTGTACCGCATCAGCTCCCAATTGTGGAAATCCTCCACAGGGGATGGACTTCCCTGGTGGTAGCTCAGGGTCATTTGCTGGAGGCCGTATTCAACAAGTTCTTCAATGGATTTAAAATTACGGTAAAAAGATGCCCGGGCAACTCCAGAGTCGTTAATTAGTTCGGTAACTGTAATTTTGGACCAGTCTTTGTACTGCATGAGGGCAACCAATGCGGACAGAAGCCGGTCTTTTACTAACTGATTTGCTATTTTTCTCTTGTCCATGAAACATTTCTCCTTAATTTGTATCAGGTTAGCCAGTTGACAGGAAGGATGAATGTGATACAATCTATATCATATTTAAATTTTGAAGAGAAGTCAAGAGGAGGAGCATATGATTTTTTATTTTAGCGGGACGGGAAACAGCCAATTAGCGGCTAAGATCATTGCGGAAACTACCGGCGATGAAATGATTTCTATTAACGATTGCCTGAAAAAGGGCAAAGAAAATACTTTCAAATCAAGAATGCCACTTGTGTTTGTAACGCCAACTTATGCCTGGCGTATGCCAAAAGTGGTAGAAGAATGGATTCGCAAAACGGAATTTTCAGGCAATGGAAAGGCATATTTTGTACTTACCTGCGATGGAAGAAGCGGAAATGCCATGTCTTATGTTAAGAAGATCTGCAAAGAAAAGAAGTTGCAGTTCAATGGGATTGCCTCCATCCCAATGCCGGAGAACTATGTGGCGATGTTCCAAACGCCGGATGAACAGGAGTGTAAAAATATCGTAGAGGCTGCGAAACCGGCAATTGCGAAACTTGCCGTACAGATTCAAAAGGTGGAGAAATTTCCGGACCCCATTATATCCCTTCGCGACAAAATATTAAGCGGACCGATTAATGGCGTGTATTATCCCCTTCTGGTACATGACAGGGGCTTCAACGCATCCAGCGCATGTATTTCCTGCGGAAAATGTGCCAGGAGATGTCCTTTAAACGATATCGTTATGGTGAACGGCAAGCCTCGTTGGAAAGGAAACTGTACTCACTGCATGGCATGTATCGCAGGATGTCCGGCAGAGGCTATTGAATATAAGAAGTCTTCAAAAGGTCGTCACCGTCATTACATTATGGAAGAATAATCTGGTAAAAGTACCTTAAACATTTGAATGAAAGGAAGTATATAATGAAAGAGCATAGGATTCAGGTAGATCTTGCAAAGTGTATCGGATGCGGTATGTGCAGGAGAGATTGTCCTGCTGACAATATTTCAATAACGGATAAAAAAGCGGTAATCAAATCTCAAGAGTGTATCAAATGCGGGCATTGCGTTGCTGTCTGTCCCAAAGGGGCTGTCTCTATGACCGGGTTTGAGGAACCGCCGGTGGAAATTAAAAAGCCTGTCATATTAGATCCGCAGCAATTAATGGATGCTATCAGAACCAGAAGGAGCATCAGGCAGTTTAAAAACAAATCGGTAGCGCAGGAAGTGACGGCGCAGATTATCGAGGCCGGGCGCCTGACCCCCAGCGGGGAAAATGCCCAGGATGTTTCTTATTTCGTGTTAAAGGACAACATGGAGCGATTTGAAAAAATGGCGGTCCGTTTATTTAAAAGACTGCTGCCATTTGCCCGGCTGGTGAATCCCATGGCTAAAAATAAAGAGATTGATGATCACTTTTTCTTTCATGAGGCACCGGTTGTAATTATGATTGTGGCGAAGGATAAAATAAACGGAGCACTTGCCGCTTCTAATATGGCGCTTATGGCAGAGGCAAACGGATTAGGAGTGCTATACAGCGGCTTTTTTACTATGGCTGCAAACATGTCACTATCACTGCGCAGGGCACTTGGTTTAAAACGGAAAAACAAAGTTGTTGAAACGCTGGTTCTGGGATATCCGGCTGTCACTTATCACCGCACGGCACAGAAAGAAGCAGCAAAAATACGGTTCTTGTAGTTTATCTAAGCAGTATAAAAATCGCAGATGGGCAGGGAGATTAAGGGGTATAATACGGAAAATTATACCTCTTATTTGTATATCTTTTGTTTACCTCAGAAATATCCCGCTTACACCTCCATAAAATAAGGTTAATTAAGATAAAATAAAACTTAGTTTAAGGTTTGTAGGTTATGATATTGATATTAGTCATGTCTTCATGACCGTTTCCAAAACCACTAACCATAAAATGAGAGGGATAGAACCCAACTGGCTGTTGGGGTTTCGAAATCCTACACGCTATAGCATTCTGGTGATATGTCAAGAACTTTTTGAAAAAGATTTTGATATGTTTTCAG